>DATGIO010000151.1:0-17699 GCA_035295685.1 Candidatus Angelobacter sp. | reverse complement strand
TCGGCTCTGAATCGCTGGTTAGAAACAATAGCTAGTTAGATTTTTATGTGGCTGGAGCGAAAAAATAGCGAATATCGCAACGGCTTGAATTATGATGTCCTTCAGGCGATCAGCGCCGTTTAGACAAAGGAGGTTTTTTGTTTAAACGGACGACGTATCAACAAGGCAGTCTCAAGCTCGAAGAGCGCAAGCGAGGGCCGCATGTCTGGGTCTACCGATGGTGGGATACTGATGCCAATGGCAAGCGCGTATACCGCAAGCAGCAAATCGGAGACCTAACCCAGCACCCGAGCGAAACGGCGGCCAAGGCCGCGTGCGACGCTCTTCGGTTGACAATTAATAACCAGTCGCAGCGCAACGGCGCAAGTCAGATGACGGTGCAACTTCTCTGGGATCATTACTACAGGGAAGAACTGCCTTTCAAAGACTTCTCCACGCAAGACGGATATTTGTCGTATGCGAAGAACTGGATTCTCCCACGTTGGGGCTCGGTTGTGCTTCAGCGAGTGAAGACAGTCGAAGTTGAGCGATGGCTGCGCGAAGCGACGGTTTCAAACGGCACTAGGGCCAAGATCAAATGCGTCTTATCGGCTCTGTTCTCACATGCCGTGCGATGGGAGTTCGCTTCCACGAATCCGATCTCCTCGGGAATACCGGTGGGCGGGGGCGGGAAGCGGGGACCCAGCACTGGAGTTCGCGTGAGCGCAAAGCGGCAGAAAGCGCCGATTGTTTTGTCATCGGAGCAGGTGAAACTGGGGCTTACTCAGCTTGAGTACCGGGATCAACTGCTGGTGCTTCTGGATGGCGCATTGGGAACTCGCCGGGGTGAGCTTGCAGCTTTACGGTGGCAGGATTGCGATTTTGAAAATGATAACTTTCAGATTCAGCATTCTTACTACTGGCGGCGCGGCGGCATTCTGAAGGCTACAAAGACCGAGGCCTCTGCCAAACCGTTACCGATGCATCCGGTACTCAAGCAAGCCCTTCTGGAGTGGAAGACGCAAAGTCATCGCATACAGACGACGGATTTTGTGTTTCCGTCTCGTCTGTACAAAGGCCGGAAAGCTCTCGATCTTGCAGCGGTCTTGAAAAGAAAGATTCGTCCTGCATTCGAGAAGATAGGAATCACTGGCGTCGGCTGGCATACGTTCAGGCACACTGTAGGAACGTTGCTTGCAGAGTTGGGCGAGCATCAATTGACGATCCGCGACTACTTGCGGCACAGCAATCTCAACGTGACCAATAAGTATTTGCAAGCGGCGTCACATACGAAGCGGATTGCCCAGGCGAGATTGGTCGAGGCGATTGTTCCGGTGCATCTGTTGCTCGTAGGGAAAACCGAGGAGAAAGAAAAATCGGTTACACCCTAATTGCACCCAGACTCCAAAAACGCCAATCTGTAAGTATCTGAAAAGATTGGCGGGGACGACGGGACTCGAACCCGCGGCCTCTGCCGTGACAGGGCAGCGTTCTAACCAACTGAACTACGTCCCCACTTATTTGGTGTCGGGTTAGCGGAAACCCTTATGAAGCACTCGTAAATGTCCACGAAACTCATCGCTTCTCTGGTGTCTACCGATTTTGGGTCTCGGTGGATACCTCGTGAACACCAAAATAGTGTAACAGATGCTCTCTTGGTTGTGCAGGAACGACGAAGAAAAATTGCTGAAAGACGGACTTGGGGCGGGCCTTCCGTCAATCTCTAAACTGTGACCCGATATCTTGATCCATCGCAACGCCATTCGCATATTTTCGGCATCCCTCGTATCGGTATCTCTCATTGCCCGCAAGCGTGTGGTCAGCGCGCTACCGACGCTAGTGTTTATCGCCCCCTGGTTGCGATCTCAGAGCCTTTTTTCAAGGACCCTGAATCGTGGAAGCCTTCTTCTGCATCTTCGGAGTTAGTCAAACTCCTTCGACGGGCATTTCGAAATAAATTTCCTTCTCTCTGCAAACATCGCCCGCATGATGAGTCCAAGCTTGATCGGTTTTTTTTATCATGATGAGGATATTCAAGTGGTCAAGGCGTACGCATCGAATCGGCGTTGGGTCGTGGCACGGCTGCGTGTGAAGGGTGCTGTAGATTGCCAGGATACCGAAGCGGGCTTCGAGATGGATGATCCGTGGTTTGTGATCAATCCTCAAAAATCGGCACGGTATCTGGATGGAGGAATCTGGCTCGTGGATGCCGGCGACTATGACAATGATGGCCGGTCGGAACTATTATTCTCGATCAACCGTTACAATCGTGGCGGCTATGAGATTTTCTACGACGATTTCAAGCAGCGTGCCGTGTTCGAATTCTCCTATCATTGAGCATGCGGCGAAAAGCCCAATCATGAGATGACCGCCCAGCTCCACTACTTTTTGGATGACCGGCACAGGATTTATCCGGTTCGCGGCATTTTAGGCTATTTTCATCTGCTACACGATGCTTCTCGGGGAGAAGCTGTCCTGATCGACACTGGGTTCACCGGAGAGATGTGGCTGCTGCGCCGGTTGCTGCGAAAGCTCGGCCTTGGATGGCAGGACATTCGCGCCATCCTGCTGACACACGGCCACCTCGATCACACTGGGCATCTTGCCGAGATCAAGGGGCTCACAGGGGCTCCCATCTATGCTCATGCGGCGGAACAAGCTCACGTCAATGGGAACTATCCTTATCGTGGCATCAGCCGTGTGTGCGGGGCACTTGAATCGATAGGCCGCGTGCTCCTCCGGTACCGTCCTGCGGCGATCGATGAGCCGGTTTCCGATGGCGATGAGCTGCCGTACTGGAATGGTCTTCGTGTTGTCCACCTACCCGGACACACGGCGGGCCATTGCGGGTTTTACAGCTCCCGCTTTGATCTTTTGTTTAGCGGAGATCTGTTTGCCTCGTATGGTGCGTTGACCCACGTTCCACCGGCGATCCTCAACAGCTGTCCCGAGTATATTGCGGCGAGCCTGCAGCGCGTGGCGGAGCTATCGCCGCGCCATATCATTCCCAATCACTACTTTGGCTTCGATGGAGAGCTGCATCGGCGCAAGTTCGATACGCTTTTTCGACGAAAGCTTGGTTCCCGGAGTGCCACGCTTTGACCGTTGCGAGTGCCGATGGGCTTTTCCTATCAGGAGTTTGAGTCAGCGCCGCACGCAAAGAAGTGAAGTCGTTGTTGCCCGGAGCGTTGGCAACGATCAATTGCTGCTCTCCATCGGAGCTGAAGACAATCCCTACAGATGGAACGATGGTCGCTGTGACCGTGATCGTGCCTTGGCCGGTGCTGCCGCTCTTGCTGAAGAGACTGAATGAATCTCTATTCTGGGCGTGCGCCACAGAACAAGCCAGCGCTATGGCTGAGAAAATAACTACGCTCCTGGTTCGGCCCAAATGCATGAATCCCGCCGCCCTGGCAGAGGGGTTAATGAATTAGTGGACCAATTTGCCTCGCGTGATGCCTCATTGAGGATTTAGTTAATATTGAGTCGGCTAACCAAGCGGCCACCCTCAAGAAGCAATCCATCGAATTGGCTGGATATTTGGCTCGATTTACGACCGGATGGTGGCAACCATCTCCAGCAGCATTTTGCGAAGGGGTTTCATGGGAGGCAGGGAGGATACCCGGAGCAAGTTGACCAGCATGCCGAGGCTTTTTTCCGTTAGCTGCGCGGCTCGCTCCTGGCCGGGAGAGCGGTCGTATAACCAAAACAGGATCAATCCCATTTGGTAGAGCCAAAGCAGTTCGGGGAGGGGTTCACGAAGATCGGGTGGGATCTTGATGTCTCCTCCCTCCAGGGCGATGCGCATGTGATCCATGGCGCGTTCCCGTATGCTCTTTGTCTCTTCGCTGAAAGGGGATAGGGGATCTTGCGCATCAGGCGCATGGCGAAAGAGCGCGGCGCAGAATTTCCGGTTGGGGGCCAGGTCTTCAAACCGCTTTTCCAGGACGCAGCGGATACGATCCTTCAGCTTCTTATGCTTCTGCATGGCTTCCAAAATGGGTTGATCGCTCCCTTGCTGCATTTCCTCATAGAAAGCCAGAACGATGGATTCTTTAGAAGAGAAGTAATAGTAGGCGCCGCCCAGAGCGACTCCGGCTTTCTGGGCAATATCCCGCATGGTTGTCTGTTCGAAGCCTTTCTTCCGGAACAGCTCCAGGGCGGCGTCGTAAATCCGGATGCGCGTGTCCTCGGCACGGGCTGTGGCGGGCGCGGCCGGACGGAGTTTCGTGGGGGCGGTCGTCATTGTAGGTAGTCCGAGATGGTTCCTTCCGTTGGAGAGCAGGGCTCTAGCGTTACCTGGCGCAGCTCGTTGGCTATTGTCTCAATATTGCCGGAGCCGAGCCAGCGCGAAATCAGCCGCCGGTTCCGGGAAAGGGATTCAAAGGCCTGGCGGGCAAAGGGCATGAGCAGCGGGTGCGAAAGGCGATACGCCCAGCTCCTGTATTCCCGCAGTGCGTACAGGCACATGATCCAGGCGTGGTTGTTCAGATAGACTTCGCCCTCGTCGCTCACTACGACTAGGTCTTCCGATGAAGCGATTTCTTTGAGTTCCGGGAACATCTGTGCCGCTTGCGGCGATCCCGCGGGCATGGCCACAAGCTCCAGCCAGGCTTCGTGTTGCAGAAGCCACTCTTTGAGCCGGCGGCACAGCCCGCATCTTTCGTCGTACAGCAAATAGAGTCTTTTCATGGTTGCCTCCGCCGAGTGGTTAGGGATGGGACACTGGCGCAACCCTCAGAATGGCGTTGGGAGCAACCGGCGGCCGCCGTGTTCCGTTGCCATTGCGAATGCGGGAGAATACAAACAGGTTGAAGAAGTGCATCCCGCCCAAGATGAGAAGCACCCAGCCGAGCTTATCGCTCAGCATCTCGATGGCCCGCCGCCAATCCTGGATTGCCAGGTCGGTCTTGAGCGCCAGGGAGACAAAGCCGATATTGACAAGGTAGAAGCCCACCACCAATAGATGGTTTACGGAATTGGCCAGCTCTTCGTTGCCATGGAAGGCGTTTACCAGGAAGATGGCGCCACGTTTGTGGAGCGTGCGCGCCACCCAGATCGTAAGGCCCAGGCTGATGACCAGGTAAATGAAGTAGCTGATTACGATAATTTGCATTTTCCCCCCTGAAATCGAATTGAACTTGTTCAAAAACACCATAGCCGCATGCACCGGGCGTGTCAACATAATTTTGAATGTGTTCAAATTTGAGTCGCTGGCACGGCATCCTTGGCATCGGACACGTTCGTGGATGTCCGGAACACCGGAGTTCCTGTTGAATCTGAGGAGGTTTTTTTGAAAGCTACCGCGTTGAGGGTTACCGCTTCAGGCTACGGCGAGGCCGCATGGGTAGAGCAGAGATGAGAAGGTCTAGCGAAACAAGCGCTCCAGCAGCAAGGTCAGGACTCCAATTCCAACGATCAACACGGGACTTGCAGGAAGCCCGGGCTTCAGCACATCCGCACTGCCGCCGGTAGAGGTCAGCAGATAGGTCGCCCAGAAGATGCCTCCTACGACGGTTAATCCTCCCAACGAACGTAAAAGAGGGCTGCCCGCGCGCTTGGTTCCTCCCTTCAACGGGCGGTAGGCGGTCCTATCCTCGTATCCTTCTCGTGAGGCGGTTCCCCATTCGTCTTTGTAAGGCTGATAGTTGCGAGGCTGCTCGGGCATATTTAACACTCTGTCGCATTTCCCAGTTAAATTCAATAGGGAAAAAGGCCATAAGTGCGGCCCCGCCTTTAAAACCGAGCTCATTACGTTACCCGTTGCTCGCCTTGCCAGCGCTCTTTCACTCGCACTGCTTGCGCTAGGGGTGATTACCGGTGAAATCCAATTTACAATAATGTTTTCATCCTATGCCTCACTTATTCGAACCGCTTCGCCTGCGCGACGTCCACTTTCCTCATCGAATCATGGTTTCGCCGATGTGCCAGTATTCCTGCAAGGATGGTTTTGCCAATGACTGGCACCTCGTGCATTTGGGCAGCCGCGCTGTAGGCGGGGCCGCGCTAGTCATGGCAGAAGCCACGGCTGTGACTCCTGAAGGGCGAATCAGTTCCAAGGATCTTGGGATCTGGTCGGACGAGCATATTGAGCCTTTGGCAAGGGCATTCGCATTCATCGAGAACCAGGGAGCTGTGCCTGCAATTCAGCTCGGGCATGCTGGAAGGAAGGCCAGCACGAGTGAGCCCTGGAATGGGGGTAAGCCGGTGGCTGTCGCAGATGGCGGGTGGACTCCGATCTATGCCCCAAGCGCGATTCCTTTTTCAGAGGGTTTTCAGGTCCCCCATGCCTTGAGTGCGGTCGAGATTGCGTCTGTCGTGCAGGCTTTTGCGTCAGCGGCGGCGCGGTCGGCGGCCGCCGGAGCCAGGGTGATTGAGATTCATGCGGCTCACGGCTACTTGCTCCACTCGTTCCTTTCGCCGCTGAGCAACCACAGAACGGATGAGTACGGTGGTTCTTTTCAAAGTCGAACACGGATCGTGCTTGAGGTGATTGCCGCCATTAAGAAAGTTTGGCCGGAGCGATATCCGCTCTTTCTCAGAATTTCGGCAACAGATTGGATGGAAGGTGGCTGGTCGATTGACGAATCGGTGGCGTTGGCGCGGATGGTGAAGCCCCTTGGCATTGATCTGATGGATTGCTCTTCAGGCGGGATTTCGCCGAACGTAAAGATTCCAGTCGGTCCCGGTTATCAGGTTCCGTTCGCTCACCAAATCCGAAAAGAAGCCGATATTCACACTGCGGCCGTCGGGATGATTACCGCTCCGGTACAGGCAGACCAGATCATCAGGACTGGAGAAGCGGATGCCGTTTTTCTTGCTCGAGAGTTCTTGCGCGACCCATACTGGCCGTTAGACGCCGCGCAGGCGCTTGGCCAGGAAATGAAATGGCCTCTGCAATATCAGCGCGCCAAAATCAGATAAATCGGCAGACGTGTCTTTGGGCACACCTGCACGCACCTCTACTCGAGGTTCAGACGCCGTTAACGCAGGAAATCGATACTGAATGCCCCGCTGTTATTTGCGGCGTTGTCCTTGGGCCATCGCCTGTGCCATTTCCTCCGGCCGTTTTACCTCACGCCGCTCTACCGGCGACGAAAGCACGATGGACGTGGAGGTTGTTCCGAAGGGCGTCAGCCGGTCGATCAGCGACTCAAGATGCTCCACTGACCGGATATGCACCTTCATAATGAACGAGTCGGCGCCAGTGCCGCGGTGGCATTCAACCACTTCAGGCAAATTCTTTACCACTGTGGTAATTCTGGTAAAGACATCGCCCACCACCGACATGCGAATGAACGCTGTAATCGGCATGCCAACCTTCGTAGGGTCGACATCGGCATGATAGCCAACAATAATTCCCGCCTCTTCCATCCGTTTTACGCGTTCTACAACAGCTGGGGTCGTTAACCCTACCCTACGGCCCAGCTCCGCGTAAGAAAGTCGGCCGTTAATCTGAAGCTCATGGAGCAATTTCCAGCCAATCTGGTCCATTAGCCTCTCATTTTTTAAGACGGAATCCATTATTCACCTTAGACGTTTAGATATACCTGGACGAACCGGAGCCATGCCGAGGCGCAAAATCCAATTAAGGCTTGCTCTTATGCACAATTTGTCCCTAATTAGAACGCAAGTTCCACAGCAAAGCAACACGGCGTGCTTGTGTGGATGAGAATACGTTAATGATAAGAAAAGTCCAATACTAATTTAGGTTCCGATCCCTAGCGGAAATCACCTAATCCGTTGGCCAGGAATCTATTGAAAGTGTTGCTCATCTCCATGAAAATTCCGATTTCTGTCCGCTGCCGTCGGGGAAATAGGGAGTGATACTATCCCCAAATCATGGTTAATCTTGTGGACAATCTGGTTTTGGCCTTTCCTGAAATTTTTCAATTTTCTCGCGCGCCCTTTTGCAATGGTGGGTTGAGAGGGCTTTGCGGTTCCCTCTGAGTCTTCTCTTGGAATGAGAAGAGGTAGCGGTAAATCAAGGATTTCTAAAATTGGCGACAGCTATAGCTTTCGCCGAATTTCCTAGAAGCAGATTATTTCTATTTTTTAATGTTTAGAGCTATTAGTTACTTTTGTCATGGTAATGCTCATCGCGATGCTGGAATAACGCGCTGAAGGTAGAGTAAAAAAAAGAGCGTCACAATAATCTTTTTTGGTTTTCAGAACGAGATGTCAAAAATACGTTCCGATTGGCTTATCGGAGAGAACGGGAAGTGAATGTCTACAAGAGAAGTGTTCCATACGATCCAGAACCAGCTTACGATTGTGATGGGAAAGGCCGAATTGCTTGCTTCAACGTCGACCGACCCGAGAACACAAAAGGGATGCGCGGACATTGAAACCGCTGTTCAAACGATCAGCGTGCTGCTCAATCGACTTAAAGCGCCTGAATAATTACCGAATCGGAGAGCCTGCAGGAACGAGGAGGTTGAGCGCAAACAGCTCCCTCTCGAGCGATCCGGCGTTTGCCTTCATTTCGGCTTGTATCATTTGAAACAAGCGAACGGCGGAGGCAAGCGTACTGACTCTTCCTTAACTCTACTTTTGAAAATTTTAAAATTGTTCGGTTTTTAGAACAAAAGCCGAATCGAAACCGACCATTCATTATTTCGATTTGGGCGGGTGAACAAAACATCAAATTTGGGCGCCCGCCTTCTATAAGCCACTCGATAAGAATTGCAGGATCCTGAAGTGAAGGAATCTTCATCGGCAGATTGAACGAACGGTTGAGCAACGGATCCTTAATGGAGCAACGATAACCTTTGGCAGCCGGGCTGAAGCGCCAAAGGTTCTGGCCTAGGTCGAAGACCTTAGTGATCACTCGGAAAATGTTTGATTCTTCAAGCAAAACTCATTGAATTCCTAAAATTTCTCCAAAATCAAAACGGCCCGATTGCCAAAAGATACAAGCGGAAAATGATGGGTTCCTAACGTGGGAGGACCCACATCCGCCCCCAGCTAATCGGGTCGAATCCGCATTTTTCCGGTACGGAAAATCAACCAACTCCTCTTGCCATGGACGGAATCCATTCAGCAGGAACTTTCGTTTCACCGAATAGGGTTTGGTGCAATATTTCCAATTTCGGAAAATTTGGACGGAGATGTTTCGCAATGAGGGACAGTTGTATACACTCGTGGCCTCTTTTGGACGAGGGTGGCTGTAACGGGGAAACTGATAACCAAAATTCATGACGAGAAACAACGGATTCACCTTGGCTTCTTCTGTTCGTTCGTAATCCCCGACAGTCGCAGCAAAATCCCTATAGTGAGGAAAGATAGCTATGACATCTCCCTTTAGAACGGCCAGGGTTTCCCTCGTTCTGTTATTTGTGCTTCTGGCCGCAAATCTGTTAATGGCTCAAAAAGTAAAACGTCCAGAGGGCGACGACCTTCGCCCCACCGGAGACCACACCACTTCCGTTGAAACCATGGCACCGGTCGAGCCCGCAAATCGCGCCGTCGTGCAAGGAAATGGCATCAATTACCACGGTGGTGCAGTACTGCACGGAAACCCGGTACCGATTTATGCCATCTTCTATGGCAATTGGACCAACGGAACGCACGCGTCGGACAGCCAGACGACCGTAAACCTGCTGGATGCGCTCCTCGGCGCCGGCGGGCTTGGCAATTCAGGCTATGAGAAGATCAACTCGACCTATGGCGACAATGCCGCGAACGTGAGTGGCAACCTGCAACTTTCGGGGCAGGTATTCGACACGGGCTCCCAGGGCACGAGCTTGACCAATACGAAGTTGGTTAGCATCGTTACCAGGGCCATCAACAACGGGACGCTGCCGAAGGATCCGAACGGAGTCTACCTTGTGTTGACTTCTTCCAACGTGAGCGAGCGCGGCTTCTGCACTCAGTTCTGCGGCTTCCATACAACCGCATCAATCGGCGGAGCCGATATTAAGTGGGCCTTTATTGGCAACCCCGACCGTTGCCCCAACGCCTGCGAGGCGCAGACGACCTCGCCCAACGGCGATAGCGGCGCGGATGGAATGGCAGACATCATTTCGCACGAAACCGAAGAAGCCATTTCCGATCCCGACCTGAATGCGTGGTTCGATGCCAACGGTGAAGAAAACGCGGACAAATGCAATTTCAATTTTGGTCCCACCCAAACCGCTTCGAACGGTTCGGCTTTCAACCAGACTCTGGGCGGCCACAACTGGCTGATCCAGCAGAACTGGGAAAATAGCCGTGGCGGCGGTTGCGACCAGACCCTTGGTGGAGCATTCCACTAGAAATCGCTGAAATTCTCGTTCATGGGCCGTCCGCAGTCGAAAGGGCGGCCCTTTCTTTAGAATCGAATTATCGAATCATCGAATCACTGAACCAAGGGGATATCTTGAATGGGAGTAGGCCAGTTTCAAACGTTTTCTCGGGCACTTGGGGCTTTGGTTCTATGGATATCGCTGTGTTCTTATGCTGCGCCACAGGAACCGGTAAATCCCGAGCTTCATCCCAGGCTCTCCACCGGCACACGGCAAGTTGTGGTTTTCACCAACCTTGAAAAGCAGCTACTGCAGGCGATCCAAAAGAAGGAAGGGCCAGCCCTCAAAAGACTGCTTGCGGACGAATTTCAACTCTGGATGCCGGATTCAGATCCAATCGCCAGCGAAGATTGGATTCCGGCGGTTATGGGGAAATTCAGCCTGAAAGACTTCTTCATCAAGCAGATGTCGGTGCGCGACTTCGGGGACACGGCGGTGGTGAAATACGTTCGCGGGCAGCACGCCGAGTGGCAGGGAAAAGACGACAGCGGCGAATATTTTGTAGTGGATGTCTGGATCAAAGCGGGAGATATATGGAAGTTAACAGACCGGTATGTGGCTAAAATGAGATCCGTGGTTGCGGCTCCCCGGCCAACCGGCAAAGATTGAAAATCTTGCCAGCACGGTTTAGGCGCGGTTGGCTTCCTTGAACATTGCTACCAATGGCTCCATTTCCTCTTTCGTGGCGTCGGTTACCACATAGAATTCCAGATCGCCTTGCTTCCAACTGTCTACAGTGAAGGAAAGCTCCTGGTAGGAGCGCCGCGGACGCATCAAGGAATCGCGGCTCTGGCACACAAAGACGGAAGCCTTATGCCTGCCAATGTCGTAGATCAGTTCGGCCCCAGGACTTTGCCATAAATAAACAGCCTTGCCGCCAACCAGGCGGTATGTGGGATTGGCCGATTCGGGCAAGTTGAAGGTGAACGGCAGTTTTCCTTCAAACCAGGGTTTTACGGTGTGCCGGTCTTCTGAAACAACGTCCACGGGGTTTTGGCTGGCCAGAGCGGTCACGTGCTGATCGATAACCTCCGCCAACATCAGGTCGTCTTTCCGGTTTGAATAAAGGAAAATTCCAAAGAGTCCAATTAAAAATAAACAAGCCGCTGCCAGGCTCCATCTCCAAACCGGCGGTAAGCCAAACCTGCGGGGCCGCAAACGCTTTTTTATAGAGGCTCGAAGCTCTTCGGGGGCCGTAAACTGCAGACCAGCGGATCGCACACTATGTTTCAGGGCCTGCAATTGCAACATGAAATTGGCACACTCCGAGCAATCGCGCAGGTGGGCAGAGACCTCCTGCCGGTCTTTTTCGGAAGCATCAAAACCCGAAACGCCAAGGTTCCCGGAACCAAGCTCATTGTCCGCAAAAAGATGCACTTTTTGCTGCCAATTGCAACTCATGCGCCCCCCGATTTCTCCAGAATGCACTGCCGAATCTGCTTGCGGGCGCGTGCCAGTCTGGACATGACGGTGCCTATCGGAACACCCAAGGTATCTGCGATCTCCTGGTACTTCATCTCTTCAATATCGGCGAGAAGCAGTACTTCGCGAAACGACGACGACAGTTCCGCAATCGCCGAACGAACCAGCTCCGTGTTGGCTCGCTGGATCATCAGCAACTCCGGCGTTTCGTGATTGACAGCCATCGACTCAAAACCTTCTTCTGCCTCCTGGCTCGTCTTCTGGCGTTCAAGCCCGCTTCTGCTCGTAAGGAACGTATTGCGCAGAATCCTGAAGATCCAGGCGCGGAAATTCGTTCCCGGTTGAAAGCTGCCAAATCCTTTGAGCGCCTTGGCAAAAGTCTCCTGTACCAAGTCCCGAGCTTCATCTGCATCACTGCAAAGCCACCGGGCAAAGTTATAGAGCGGGTCCAATAGGGGAAGGGCCAGCTTTTCGAATTCATCGTTCGGAGGTCCGCTCACATCTCCTCAGAATACAACCGCAAAAGGTAGAATTTATTCCCTGTAGGTCCCGATCGTCGATCCTGACATTCCCTTCGGCTTTGGGAAATCAAGAAATCACCGTTCAGTTTTAGCTCGCTGAAGGTCAAAATGTAAAGGAGTTGCCTCAGTTTTGAGTCAACAGAGGCAACCCCGAAAGTGCCGCTTATGCCCTCCGCGGGGACTTAGGCTAGGGGAGTGGGCTCTGTGAACTCTTCAAGAATCGCTGAGGAACGAAAAGGGAGGATATGTAGATCGCTTGCCGGCCGAACCAGCTGAAACCGCACATCGGTTAAGCACTGGCGGCATCTGGGGAAATAGCTCTTTTGCACAAGGCTAACGGTGTGCATGAGTTGGTGGGCGTCGTGCTCTGCCCGATAAGCGCCGCTGGCGCGCACGGTTTCCCCAGGTTTGAAGTTCTTCATATTCATAGTACTGGCCATTCCATGCGGCTGGATGGCCACCAGCGCCTATGCGAATCAAACGGCGGTGCTCATTCGGGAAGGAAGAGCTGGTCTCATGTAAGACTCTCGAACGGCAGCCCAATGTTGCCCCATGAGGCGCCTATCCACGTGCCTGAGGGATTCCCGGCGCTTTGTCATCCAGCGGCCATCGGCGCGCAAGACCCTCTCGTCGGCCAAAAATCGATAGTCCAGCGGCCAAAGTACCGAACCTGACGATTCAAAAGCTATGCTTCACTGCCGTAAAGACATTCCGGATCGAATATAGGGCGAGAGGAGGGACGGGGCACAAGATTCGCCCTTTCACAAACGATGAATCTACTCCATAATAATGCGCTGCATCCTATTGTCTAACGGTTCTTTGAGTGGAATTTCAGCAGAGCGGGTTTCTCTTAAAGGGCGAGTACTTTCAACGGTTGGAGGCAATCATCTTGCGCGGACAGCACGGAAAAGATCGATCGGCTCTCGCGTTCACTTTTGCGGCTATGGTCCTTGTTACCGCTTTTCTCGGTGGACGCGCCGAGGCCCAAAACATCGATCAGATCTTGGACGGCAGCTTCCATTCCATGTATAACTTGCAATTTGACGATGCCCTTCAAAGGGCGGAGGCCGCCAAGAGCATCGACAAAGACGACCCGCTGCCGTGGGTGACGCAGGCGTGTGCCGTCCTTTTCCGCGAGTTTGACCGGCTTCACATCTTGAGGAGCGATCTATTTGCTTCTGACGATGCTTTTGTAGCGCGGCCCGCCTATAGCTGGACTCCATCCAACAAAAAAGCGTTCGATGATGCGACTGACGGGGCCGAAAAAATCGCCAAGATGCGGCTCGCACGCGACAAGAACGACGCCAAGGCCCTATTTGTGCTCGCTCTCGTGAACGGACTCCGCGGAGACGACAGTGCCATGATTACCAAGCACAATCTGGCCGCGCTGTCCTACATAAAAACGGCCACCGGATATTCCGACCGGCTCCTGGCGCTCTCGCCGGATTATTACGATGCCTATGTTGGAACCGGAATGGGAAAGTACATCATCGGAGGGCGGGCGGCTCCAGTGCGCTGGCTTCTTAGGATTGGGGGCTTTCGGGGCGACCAGGAAGAAGGCGTAAGGGAACTCACGCTTGCCGCGGAGCATGGCAGATTTCTCGCTCCCTTTGCGCGCATTTTTTTGGCGTTTAACGATTTGAGGCACAAGAACCGCGCAGAGGCCAAAAGAAAACTAGCGGAGCTTCATCAGCAATTCCCTGGAAATCCGTTGTTCTTGGAGGAGATCGCTAAATGCGACAATCCTTCATCTGGACAGTGACGTCCAAGGAATGGAAGCCGCTCCTGCAATCGAGCCTTTCGAGGGGTCTTGCACAAACACCACCAGCCGAACATCTTTGGTTTTCCAATCCGCTGCCGCCTTGGGCTGGATGGTGCGCTCGAAACTGCCGCCGGAAAGGCGGCCGAGGCGCTCAAAATCACGGACGACGGCCGCATGGCGCAGAACGTGTCCGTTGTTTTCACCGGCTTTTACGTTGGTCTCCAAATTGTCTTCTGAGATTGCCAGCATCACATCCCCTGATTCCTTTGGATTCTTGTCCTGCACACGGATGAGAACTTCGTTGGCGGAAGGAGACGAAATGGTAACCTCGGCTGAAGGTGGCTCGCCAGCGGCTTTTAGAATGGCATCTTCCGCTCCTCTAGAATTATTGCCTACCAGTTCGCGAGAACCGTCTACCACCATTTGAGGCGTGTATGGGCCTTCCAGCCCAAACTGCCGCGCATATTTTTCTTGACGCTCGCTGTAGGAGCGGGAAGAGAAGCGATCCATCCAGCCAAGGGAGTTCCAATAGTCCACGTGAAAGCCCAGCGGGATAACCTCAATGCCGTTCAGAGACTGCTTTTCGCGCAGCCGGGATAGCAACGCATCCGCCGGCGGGCAGCTTGAGCAACCCTCTGAGGTGAATAATTCGACCAGCACTACGCCCCGATGAATCTCGGGTGGCTTGGAGGATTGAAGGGCAAATCCGGCGAACACCAATCCCACGACCAACACGACCATATATGGAAGCCATTGCAAAGAACGATTCATACTCCACTCTTTTCGCGTACAGCATTGGCGGAACGTTCAGCAAACACAGGCCATACATAGCCGGCCTTCCGCTGCTGGGCTTAATTCTCGAAAACGTCGAAATCGAGGTCGATTTGGTCCTTGACCTTCACGGCTCCTCCGCCAATCGATACAGGCTGAATGCCGAACTCCGTCTGTTTGAGTTTGGTTGAGCCGTGATAGCGACCCGGACTGTGTGTTACTTCAAAACTGATCTCTTTGCTTGTCCCATGAAGCTCCAAGAGACCTGTGACCCGGTAATGCTGAGTATCGGGGGGCTCAGCCTTTAGGGGTTCAATCCTTAGGGGTTCAATCTTTGAAGACTTGAAATGGATCTCCGGAAACTTTTCCGCATCCAGCACCTTGGGGCCAAGCATGGTTGCCTGGATCTCCGACCGCGTAGAGTCGGAGTCGCCGGGATCAGTGACGCGCATTTCCTTCGAATGCACCAGAATCTCCGCCGCCAAACGCTTCGCATCGGTTGTGCTTTGAGCGATCGGCGCCACAATAATGTGATTGTGCGCGAAAGCTGAAAATAGCCCTGTTTTATAAACGTGAACGGTAATGGACGATTTTTGTTCGGCGGCGCTTTGCTGTCCGGCGTCGTCGCTTGTAACAGCGGCGTTTTGCGCCGGCCAAGCCGAGGGCGCGAGCAAGAGCCCTGAAATCAAAATTCGTTGCCAAGAAATTCTAAGAATCAAAGTAAAGCTCCTTGGATATCGCGGCGCCTCGACGTACGTTCGAGCCCACGAATCAGGCTCCCTGGCCCTGCCGCCGCATCAATTCTTCGCGCAGATAAATCACCTGCCCCACGTGATGATAGGCGTGCGCCGCGCATCGCAGGAAAATCGTGAAACGATCCCCGGCATCCTCTTCTCCTTTGGCGCTATATGGCAAGCTCCAATCCGAGTCCGATTGCTGGGCGATGGTGGCCTGTACCATTACGAACGCGTCGTCAAAAGCTTTCAGCAACTCTTGCTTTGGCTTGCGGCTGGAATCGGTGAACTCCAGGTCGCGGTTTCTAACGTATCCATTTTGGGCAATCTGCGCGCCCACATAGTAGTTGAGGTTTCCCGTAATGTGCAGCAGCAGATGGCCAATGCTATTTCCGTAGGGATAGGGGCGGCTCCATACGTGGTCGTCGGAAAGCGGGGCCACCAGATCGTGTACTTGACCGGCAACTCTCTGATAGTACCGGCTGAAATTCAATCCCGCATTGAAAGCCAAATCCGTCATGTTTAGCCGTGCTCCATGTAAGGTGCATTGTCTTCCCAGGCGTTCTTCCTGTAATCCTACGGCAAACGTCATGGAACGGCGGAAAAACAAACGGTGAAAAAGCAGGGGCCGTCCCTCCTGCCGGATTTCTGTCTTTCCATTGTAGGAACGCACCAGCGGGCCACTCGGACTTCCGACCGTACCGCATTTTAGTAAAATAAATCCCATGGCCACCGTTGAGATTCCCGAACCAATCACGCACACTCCCCAAGACTCGTTTCGCAACGAGCCGTTTACCGATTTCACCCAACCTGAAAATGCCCGCCGTATGCACGAGGCCCTCGTCAAAGTAGGGGCGGAGTTGGGGCGCGAATACGACATCGTGATCGGTCAGCATTTGATCAAGACCCGCGACAAGATCAGGTCGGTGAACCCGGCCCAGTTTTCCCAGGTGGTGGGTATCAGCCAGGAATCGGAGTTGGAGCACGTCGATCAGGCGGTGCAGGCCGCCGCTGCGGCCTTTGAGAGCTGGAAGCGGACCACGGTTGAAGAGCGCGCGGCGTTGCTTCGTAGCATTGCCTCGATCTTGCGGGAGCGTAAGTTCGAGTTCAGCGCATGGATGATTTACGAAGTGGGAAAGAACTGGGCGGAGGCTGACGCCGACATCGCCGAGACCATCGATTTCGCCGAGTACTACGCCGCATCCGCGTTGAATATGGGGAAGGGCGTTTCCACGCTTCAGCTTGCTGGAGAGCGCGATTCCTACACCTATATTCCTTTGGGCGTAGGGGCGGTCATCGCTCCATGGAATTTCCCATGCGCTCTGGTCGGAGGCATGACCATGGCGGCGATTGTGTGCGGGAATACCGTGGTCATGAAGCCCTCGCAAGACGCTCCGGTTGTGGCCGCAAAACTCTTCGAGGTTTTCCAGCAGGCCGGCGTTCCGGATGGCGTAGTCAACTTTTGTCCAAGTTCCAAGGCTGCCTTTGGGAGCGGATTGGTGGAACATCCGCAGGTTCGTTTCGTCGCGTTTACGGGGTCTAGGGAAGTTGGCTTGGAGATTAACCAGCGTGCGGCTGTGGCGCGTCCCGGCCAGAAGTGGATCAAACGCGCAATCCTGGAAATGGGCGGCAAAGATGCGATCGTTGTGGATGCCGACGCGAATCTCGATGCGGCGGTCGAGGGTGTTGCCCAATCCGCTTTCGGATTCTCGGGCCAGAAGTGCTCTGCGTGTTCCCGTGCGATTGTCGACGAGAAAGTCTACGATGTCTTCCTGGCCCGTCTGAAAGATCGCGTTGCCCGCATTCAGGTCGGCAGCCCTTCCGAGAACAAGACCATGGGGCCGGTCATCAACGAAAAGCAGATGAAGAAGATCGCGAATTACATTGAAATTGGCAAAAAAGAAGGCCGCCTTCTCATGGGAGGAGGGTCCGCTACTCCCGAGGGCGGTTACTTTGTGGAGCCGACTGTATTTGCGGATGTTGCTCCCTCCGCCCGCATCGCCCAGGAAGAAATTTTTGGTCCGGTGCTCGCGGTCATCAAAGCCCGCAATTTTGATGAGGCGCTGCAAATCGCCAACGATACCGATTTTGGCTTGACCGGCGCGGTCTATTCAACGTCGCCGGAGAAACTGGAGCGTGCGCGGCAGGAATTTCATGTCGGCAATCTCTATTTCAACCGAAAATCCACGGGTGCGATGGTAGGTGCTCATCCCTTTGGTGGCTT
>DATGIO010000150.1:0-73027 GCA_035295685.1 Candidatus Angelobacter sp. | reverse complement strand
GAATCCTAATGTTGAACTGATGCAATTACCAGCGTAAGCAGGTACGCCATGCTGCCTGACCATTGCTTAAGCAGCCTTCACTCATGCTGGATATTCTCAAAAAAGGCGCTTATTAGCACGACCAACAAAGATCGCGGCACTTGTCGAATCGCCCTCTAAATCACATTCTACGCGTAATCATTCGTAGCGATTTTCGGTCCGATTTTACCCAGATAGTTGACGCTAATTCTCCCTATGAGGATGTTACCCTTTACTTCGACTGCAGCATGTTGGTAATTACCGGCTATACGAAGGGTATTGGTTTTGGCTCTCAAGGTTCTGTGGCCCCGCTCACGTCTTCTCATCGTGCCAACAACCTCGCGTTATTCTGCACCGCTTTGATCTCGATTGCTACGGTTCCCCACTCGACGCCCTTACCGATAACCTTCCACAGCCGCCGATGCTCAGGGCGATCTCGTTCTAACCGCCGAGTAACCTCTGCCGCCCCAATCACCGCCACAAATACCCCGGCAAAATAGACCGCGTTTCCGCCGGGTTTCCTCACGAACCAACGCGCTATTGGGTTGTCTTCATGGAACCCTTGACTTTGGATCTTCGCGGTGGTGATCCCATCGGCTACGAACAACGCAGCAATTGTCCCAAATAGGACTATATCCTGTGATGTGAACGAAAGGTGATTTACAAACGGATGAGCGATCGGTGACTTGGTAACAAGCTTCGGTTGTGGCGCTGCGGGAATATCTTGACCATGACCCTGAACACCTCCCACCGTCGCCGCAAGCAATATCCCAACTCCAACCAACCCCAAATTGATAGGATAAAAAACAGCCATATACTCGCGCCTCCTTGCAGGTGCTTTTGTGTGGTTAGCGCAGCGGTGGCAGCTTCGAAAGATGGCTCCAGAGCCGTTGTTCTTCGGAGCGTAAAGATTAAATTCCCCGGCCCTCTTTCCCAGTTGGCCGGGTTTTAACTGAGTGGGAGACGTGCTCCTGTCCTGCATTGAGAGTACCTAAGGGATAAGACACTGCTCAATAGCCAAGCCGAAAACGGCACAACTTGACGCATCGGTGCGTCGCTCTCTTTGCGATGACTGTCGCTGGATTCGTCCAGAACTGGTGGGAACTTTCGAGTACGCTGAGTGGACACCTGACCATCACCTGCGACACTCAGTTTTGTGGCGTTGAGAGAGGATGTTGCTCCTGGCAGTGTTCGTACAGAGAAGTGATCCAAAAGTGTTGGATCTTATATTTATTTATCACCGGTCATCCTGCCCTTATGTTCCCTCACCTCTTTGCTCACCGGAACATCTCAAGATCGTCACGATTGGAACTTCCAGAGCTTCAGCAATCTTGCGCAACGTGGAAAGTTTGAGATTCGTATTACCACTCTCAATTTGCCACATATGGCTGCGGTGAATTTGGCAGAGGCTTCCGAGTCGCTCTTGCGACCATCCTTTGCCGGTTCTAAGTTCACGTATCCTCAGGCCAATGGACTGTTTGGAGCCGCTTCTGTGGCGAAGGGATATCGTTACTATTCAAATTTTTGGGCATGGCGCTCTTGCGAAGATTCACCTATTATAACAAGACCTATAATAAACACTGACTACAATTCTTGCCGAAGCCTCGAACGCCCTCCGGGCTGAAGAAGACGCTTTCTCCTACGACAAGCGGCCGGCAACAAAATAACTGCGCTGCCAATCATTAAGGGGGCAAGGGCAACTTGCGTCCCGCAGCACACATCCCTTCTTGCTCAGCCGCAGGCAGCCAAAGTGCCCCGGCCTCGATTAGGAGATCGCAGAGACTGAGTTTTTTCCGACCCGGAGGTCTTGCTATGAAGTTGCGTGATAGAGGATACTTTGCTTTTCCATTGCTCCTTTTGATCCTTGCGGTGGTCTTGGCCGCATCGACACCGGCATCAGCACAGCGGGAATTCATCTACACCCCCAATTTTGGCGACAATAACATCTCTGGATTTTCCTTGAATCCGGGCGACGGCAAGACTTCGGAGGTTCCTGGTTCGCCTTTTGGTTCTGGTGTCGGTCCAATTTCCATCACGCATAGCCCTGATGGCCGCTTTGTCTTTGCCGTGATGAGTTCGCAGTTTCTGGGCGAATCCTGTGGCTTCAATAATGGAGAACTCATCAGCTACAGCGTTAATCCGCGTAACGGCGCTCTCAGCATGATCGATGACGTCGTTCTTTCGGGCGTATGCTCTACCGGCGTCACCATCGATCCCAATGGCAACTTTGTCTATGCTGCGTCATTCCCGCTAGAAGGACTGAAGGGAGGCATTATCGATGGCTTTCAAACCAGCAACGGACATCTAATTCCGCTGCCTGACACGCCCTTTGCATCTGGCATCGAGGCCGGCTCCGGACAGAACCCAGCGATCCAGAAAATGGCTATAACGCCAGACGGCAAGGTGCTGTACGCCTCTAATCCAAACGATTCTCGTGGAATCCTTATTTTTGATCGCGACAGCTCCACCGGTACTCTCACGTTCCGCACCGGAGTCGAAACCGGATCAGCTTTTGATCCAATCGCAATTAAGCCTTCCGGCGGCTTCCTGTTTGCGCTAGGCGAGGTAGAATTCGGCACTGGACAACCTGGGTTGTTCGAGTTCGCCATCGAAACGCACGGCGATCTAACACCGGTTTCGGGATCGCCATTTCGTTTACCGCACGACTTAGCAAACGGCGTGGGAATTTCTCCGGATGGAAGCCTCGTTGCTACGGTCGGAGCGTTCTCCGCCCTTACGGGCACGGGAATCAGCGCTTTCCGCGAAGATAACCAAGGCAGGTCTCTCCTGGTTCCAGGGTCCCCTTTTGGAACTGTCTCGGCCTTTGATCTCGTTTTCGATCCTGATGGGCGCTTTGTTGTGATACCAGGTGCGGTCTTCAAGGTCGATCAGGACACGGGAGCCTTCACCCAAGTCTCAGAGTTTGTACCTGGCACCCTAGTGGAATCGATTGCCGTACTCAAAGTCTGCAAGCCACATCATAAAAACGAAGACAAGAGACACATAGCCGAAGACAAGCGAGCGGACAACATCTGTCCTGAGTTCAAAGCTGAACCAGAGTAGTGACGGGCGTCAGATAGCTCGTTAAAACAGAAACTGCGGAATCCCACGCCCGTGTTGCCGCGGAGATCGATAATCAATCGATTTGATTCAAGCAGGTGGGCGAAAATATGTAGATGTTTAGTCCCGGCATTTGATGGATTGGATCAAGAGTAAATCGGTCGTGGTCTTTTTGCGAGGATTTGCAGATGAATTCATAAGGGGTAAGGCCAGCAAGCGTTTTGAGTCTTCGGCGAAGTTGTAAGCTGCCACGAAATCAGCCAAGTGCTCGCGAAGCTGAGCGTGGCTGTCATAGTGGAAGCGGTGATTTGATGATGCAGTGGCACAAGAGGAGTTAGCCGAGAACATCCGGTGGACACCACACTATTCCGACATTTCTGGTGATAAAGCGTTGCTGCAGGTGAAAAAGACTTGCCAAGATCCACAATTTGGTGAAGACACTAGGCCGTTTCGACCTGTCAAGGGTGGCGTGATTGAAGCATTGCGAAGCAAAAGTGCCAGTACTAGTCATTGAATGAGCAGCGAGGCAACATGAGTTATCGCATTCTTTCGTTAGATGGCGGCGGCACCTGGGCACTCATAGAAGTAACAGCGCTCATTGCACTGTATGGTGAAAACGCTCCTGACCGCACCGTCCTTCAGGATTTCAACATGGTCGCGGCAAACTCCCGGTGGAAGCATCGTCGTTGGAGAATTGCTTGCAGACAGGAAGCTTAGCTAAATCCTCGCGTTCTTCGCATCAAGGCAAGCGCGAATCAAGCGATTGTCGTCGCTTCCAGAATTGCGAATTGGGCCAGTGCTGCACAGCACCATAAAAGTGGCGGCGCACAGACAGGTAAGCGTCGTAGGTTTCCTGCACCCAGCTATCGTATGACTTGCACCAACAAGCCAAACGATAAAAAGTGCCCGAAAGGAAGAAGGATACCCTGGCGGGCCCATGACTGTGGATTTCGCTCTGCACGCGGGGCAAGATGCAGCCGTTGCGGCGCCCCATTTCAGCCATGGAATCCTGGTGCGATCATCACCGGGCATTCATTATTTTCCTCAGGTTGCGGTTGAGCATGCGTCTAGGCGCGCGAGAGTGTTCTCTTCGCAGGCGCTGTAAGTTCAAGCAGCTGCGGCAACTCCACCATGGATCTGAACGTAATAGCTCCTGCCGCGCTGAGTTCCTCATCGCGGGTACCGCCGCTGAAACCGAACACAGTCATACCAGCCGCCACACCTGCCTTTACTCCGGGAACACTGTCTTCAACTACCGCGCATGCATGGGCAGGGACGCCCATGGTACGGGCAGCGTGGAGGAAGAGGCCTGGATCGGGCTTCCAGATACCGATTTCATAAGCGCTGAAAATGGATTGCGCGAACCTTGGTAGCAAACCAGT
Organism: Candidatus Angelobacter sp.; assembly: GCA_035295685.1. Taxonomy (GTDB): domain Bacteria; phylum Acidobacteriota; class Terriglobia; order Terriglobales; family Acidobacteriaceae; genus Angelobacter. The sequence goes on along the minus strand of DATGIO010000150.1, from coordinate 68,567 downwards.
GATTGCAAGCGATAACCTGATCTTCTCGAGTGGGCCGTTGGACGCGACACAGATCGGGATACGCAGTTCCTCGACCACGCCCTGGATGCCTTCCACAGCTCGGAGCTCACGCTTGAATACCTCAGCCATTCTTGCGCGAAGCTCAGACACGAAAGAATCTCGGACTGGTTTGCCAAGACGACGCTCGATCTCAGTGATGCAGTCCGCCATGGTACCGCCTCGGAACGAAGGTAGGGCCTCTTCCTCCGTCCATTTGAGCCCAAGCTCTCCGACCATGCTGACAATCAGACGAACTACCAGCAGTTCGCTGTCAACCAGCACCCCATCGCAATCGAAAATGATCAAACGAAATTGGTCTCCTAAAGGCATTAAGACCTTTCTCCTTGTCTCGGGAGCAGTGTCGGCTCCAAGGTGCGGCCCACCGCCTATCGACTTGTGATACTCAAGGTATCGTGAGCATTTCCGCCAATCGCTTCCTGGCAGGCTCATCCAAGAAAGCTGCTTCGAGAGCAGTTCGATTGCGGGCGGCAAACTCCGAGTCAGTCCAGCCGAAGTGTTGTCGCAAGCGCTCATACTCCCCGTTCAACGTTATGTTCGTGGTGGTTCGTGCGTCGGTATTGATCCCGAATGACAGGCCAGCCCGCAAGATGCGGTTCACCGGGTGATCCTGATAATGCTCAACGACGCAGGTCTGTAGGTTACTGCTTGGACAAACCTCCAGATGGATTTGGTGAGACTTGAGATATTCCATCAGCGCCGGATCCTCAATGCTGCGAACGCCATGGCCGATTCGCTCAGGTTCAAGCGCCCGAAGTGTCTGCCACACACTTTCTACTCCTGCCGCCTCGCCCGCGTGCGCAGTGCGCCGAATGCCATGCTCTTTTGCAAACCGGAAAGACGGTATGTGCGGGTCCAGCGCAAATCCGGCTTCATCTCCGGCCAGGTCGAAAGCCACAACATGGCTTCCCTTGAAGTGCGCCGCAAGTTCGGCTGTAAGCAGGCTCTGCTCAGGGCTGAAGTGACGTAGCGAGCACAGAATCAGCCGAGCTTCGATGCCGGTAGCCCGAATGCAGTTTTCCACCGCGCGATTCACTGTGCCGACTACGGCTTCCGCAGAGAGGCCTCTTTCTAGATGCAACAAAGGAGCAAACCGCATCTCCGCGTAGATCACATGATCCGCTGCGAGCTGCTCGAAGACGTCCTCCACCACAAGACCCAGCGCATCCGCTGTCTGCATGAGCTGAAATCCCCGCACAGCACGAGTCAGAAAATCAGCCAGGCTGGCGCATTGTGCAGGAGCGATGAACTCCGCTTCGAACTCTTTACGAGTCACCGATGGATCAAGGCGCGATACAACGTTAAAGCTGAGCGAGCAGTCCAGGTGCAGATGCAATTCGACCTTTGGGAGTTTATTCACTGACGTTTGGTCTCCAATCTCGCGCGATATTAGTGCCAAGTCCTTGTTCCATTGATTTTCTCTTTGGCGCCGGAAGGCGGTTTCGAGATCAACGCCATAGCAGTTTGCGAGGTCCAGAAGATAAGCGAGCACATCGGCAAAAAGTCTTCCTCCAGCGCAAAAGTCCTGTTTTTTGGCGGTCGGCGGTCTCGTCATACTGCCCCGTTCTCTTTCGGATCGCTTTGGCCAATTCGCCGACTTCCTCCACGAACAATAAGAATTTCTCGGAAGGAGCATTTTTCGTCCAATCCCGTTCCTGGCAAACCGCAGTTAGATAGTCTTGGAGCATTCTTAGGGTCGGTTCAGGTCACAGATGGGCCATTCAATTTCTCCTTTACGCTTTGAAAGCGCGAACTATTTTGAGCAACACGGCGCGGTGGATTCACGGACGATAAGGCCGAGCTGAATAGGACAAGGCCGCGATGCTTCTCCACCTCGAAGTAGATTCACCAGAAGACGAACGCCTTCTTCTCCCACCTGGGTCGCGGGAATCGCAACAGTGGTGAGGGCTGGGTCGAGGACACGTGCTATAAGACTGTCGTCGATGCCTATTGCGGAAATGTCCTCGGGAATCCTGAGCCGCGCCATCCGGGCCGCTTTATAAACTCCGGCTGCGAGCATATCACTGTCACAAACGACTGCTGATGGCAGTTCAGACCCGGTGAGCATTTGCCCCGCAGCGAGCGCCGCACCGGCAATATCGAACGGTGCTTTGGCCTGCCATTGTGTACGGCACGCCAAACCAGCGTCACGCATCGAATCGAGGTATGCCTGCTTTCGTAGTGCGAACGTCTCGGCGTCGATATCCGCGCCTAGGTGAGCAATCTTTGTATGACCTAACTTGAGCAGGTGCTCTACAGCCATGCGCATACCCGCTTCGATATCAAGCTTGATGGTTGGAAAATCACGGCTGGAAGCATCCACGAGGATAGCCTTTCCACGTAAGGCCTGCGCCGCCTTCCTGGAAGGAGGGCGCAGGGAGAACAGGGCAAAGCCATCTACTGAACCGGAAGTAAGCGCATCCACGATAACTGTTTGCCAATCGCCCGGTTCCCGCACCTGGGCCAATGCGGCGGAATAGCCGTGTCTGCGGGCCTCCCGCTCGGCTCCGTTCAGGGTGCCGGCGAAATATGGATTGTCTATATCCGGAACAGCCAGAATCAACCGTCTGGAATGACCCAGGCGAAGGGATTGTGCCGCGGAGTTTGGGCGATAACCCAGCGCCCGTACAGCCTCCCAGATGGCTTGTTCGGTTTGTCTACCCACGCGTCCGGCTGCCTTCCCGGAAAAGACAAGAGAGACGGCTGACTGCCACACGCCGGCGCGGCGCGCTACATCCGTGCTCGTTATTGGTTGATTCGATATGAAAGTCATACGTATGACTTAAAGAGTCATACATAATTCCGACCGGCGTGAGCAGCTCGCGTTCCACTGTTCGAACACTTCTGAGATAGGCGCCAATAGGGCCGCGTTGCAATATGGAGGCGGTGTAGACTTGAAGACTCCTATCAAAATTCCACTGCCTCTTGTCTACAGGTGAGATATGCGACTTTTATTCGGGTCAAAGCAGACTGAATATCGTGCGCCCCGGCAATGGACAGCACAATATAATCATTTTTCGGTGGGATCGTGTCGCGTTCTCAAGTGGACAATGGCACTCTGCTTCTCAACCGTTTCAAAGGACAGGGTCTTCAAGCAAATGCATTCACTGCCCTACGCACTCTCCATCGGGTGCATCTTTGATCCAAGTAGCGTCATAGCCGTGCAACAGATTCAAATCTTCGGAGCATAGGAGCATGGAAGCGCCAGAGCTGGGGATCGGATGATGAACGGATAGCACCCAGTGCAACTTCCACCGGCACAGGAATCAGACAGCGCAAAAGGCGCAATCATGATGGAGTTCAATGACTTTGTGTGGTTCTCGAATAGCAGGATGCCCCAATGAAACGGTTTAGACGGTCGGCATTGATCGGGGTGATAGCGGGAGCCGCGGCCAGCACGCCTCTCATCTTGGCGCTCGGCCACTCTTTTTCGAGCATGGCTCTGGGGATGTTGGTCGGTGCAGGCTACGCGTTTAGCGTACGACGCACGCCACAAGCTTATGTCGACAACCTTATGACCGCTGGTGCGCTGGGAGTGCCGCTCTGGGGACTCATCAGCGTGGTCGCTCTTCCGCTGTTATCCGGTCAAAAGCCGGAATGGGGGGCCGAACAGATGCGAGCGCATCTTCCCTCGCTGGTGAGCTGGGTGATGTTTGGCACGTTGCTTGGCATATTCAACCAGGGGTTGGGCGACCTAGTAGAATGGATCGTTGGCCCCCAGTCGGAAGACCTTCCACGGAACTCACCAGAGAAAAGCCGGATCGTGATCTTGGGCGGCGGATTCGCCGGTATGAAGACGGCTGAATGTCTTGAGCAACAGCTTCGCACGAGCGGCTCGGCTCAAATCATTCTTGTTAGCGAGACCAACGCCTTGCTCTTTACTCCCATGCTTGCTGAAGTAGCTGGGAGCACGCTGGAGCCAAGCCACATCAGCACGCCCTTACGCAGCAGCCTTCGGCGAACGGAATTTATTCGTGGACGCGTCACTGCGGTCGACCTTGAGAATCGCAGGGTGCATTTAGCCGGACAGACTTCTGGATCCCCGTCGGAGCAGTTGGAGGTGGCCTATGACCATCTTGTATTGGCCCTCGGATCTGTCTCAAACTACCTGGGAATGGACAACGTCCAGAGACTGGCGTTCAATTTCAAGAGCCTGCTTGACGCCATTCGCATTCGCAACCATGTCATTGAAATGTTCGAGCGGGCCGATCGCGAGCGCGATGCATCGCTGCGGGCGGCACTCCTTACCTTCGTAGTCGCGGGTGGCGGCTTTGCGGGAGTCGAATTGGCTGGTGCTCTCAATGATTTTGCTCGCGGGATTCTGGCCGACTATCCCACCCTGAGCGCAGGTGAGCTGAACATCGTGTTGGTTCATTCGCGTGATCGGATTTTGCCGGAACTTAGCGAATCTCTGGCACGGTATGCACAGGAAAAGATGGAAGATCGAGGTGTAACTTTCCGCTTGAATGCCCGCCTGAATGATGCTCAACCCGGTGTTGTCGTTCTTTCTGATGGAGAAATCCGTGCCCACACCCTGGTATGGACCGCGGGTACGGCTCCCAATCCTCTAGTCAAAGAGCTGCCTTTTGAGAAGGACAAGCGCGGTGCGGTCAAAGTCGACTCTGCTCTGGCTGTCCCGGGTCAGTCCGGCGTATGGGCCCTTGGTGATTGCGCCTCAGTCACCGATGCAAAAAACGGCAAAGCGTGTCCGCCGACCGCACAGTTTGCAATCAGAGAAGCAAAAATTGTAGCCAGGAATATCGCGACTTGCTTGCAGGGGCGTCCAGCAACCAATTTCCACTTTGATTCATTAGGAGCGCTGTGCGTCATTGGCCATCAGACGGCCTGCGCCGAACTGAGTGTGCCCTTTCTGCGAACCAGATCCATGCGCTTCTCAGGACTGCTCGCTTGGCTGCTGTGGCGTGGAATCTATCTCGCGAAGTTGCCAGGAATGGAACGCAAAATTCGAGTGCTGATGGACTGGACTGTGGAACTCTTCTTTCCTCGAGACGTCGTACAAACCATCGATTTGCAGTAGGGAGTGCCTTGAATGCCTACACCGACAACATCAACCCCATTCGCTATGCCGATCGTGCCCCGGCGCCAATCCTGGGTCGAACCGCTACTTGGGTTATTGACCGGCGCGTTGGGAGGCATGTTGCAGAGCGGAGCCCTCCAGGCTCAAGTTGCTAACTGCATCTTGCTTGGCGGAGTTTTCGGACTGGTTTTTGGGCTCTTCTTCGCCAAACGAGCGGCCACACCAGGTGCAGGGCTGATTTGGGGCTTAGGTTCGGCTTTTCTTCTTTGGTTTCTCTTGCCCGACGGGGTTCATCCGCTTTTGACCCTCTCGATGGCTTCTGCGCACATGTTGAGTGATGCCCAGGAACATTTTCCGCAGCTTGTTGCCTATTTGGTTTGCCTAGGCATGCCCGTAGGGATCGTCCTTGGCATTCGAGGAGGCTTTCTATTGAAGGAAGACTACCCTCGCTTTCGTTGGGGACGCGCCATCGTGGCTGGGGGCCTTGCTGGCACGATCAGCGGCTTAGCTTTCAGCGGTTGGGAATATGCTGGAGGATTCTTGCCGCTACTCCAGGGCCTTCCTGAGTTCCACACCGATCGCAGCGCAGTGATTCTCCATTTCCTGGTGGCATTGCTGATCGGAGCAATTTTCGGCATCCTCTTCCAGCGTGACGTTCGCGGCTACGGATCGAGCATGGGCTGGGGCGTGGGTTTCGGAATTTTCTGGTGGTTCTTCGGACCGCTTACGGTTTTCCCTCTCATCGGCAGGGTTCCGATCGACTGGTCGGCCGATCAAGGCGCTGTACTGTTCGGTTCCTTAGTTGGTCACATTATTTACGGCTTTATTTTGGGAACAATTTATGCATTCTTGGATCGGATTTGGATAAGGCTGCTCATTCAATCCGATCCACTGAACCGGGAACCGGAAGGCCTGGGCCTCCATTTTCTACGTTCCATCCAATGGGGAGCATTCGCCGGATTCATTGGTGGCCTGGTCTCAAGTCCGGTGATGTTGGCTACCGGCACATTTCCGAAGATTGCAGGTGTCAACACTAACCTTTTAGGACTGCGAGGGCTCGTCCTACACTTGATCGTAAGCACCCTGATCGGTATGACGTATGGCCTGTTATTCCGGAACGAAGCGCCGAGCTTTGGACTCGGTATACCGTGGGGATTTCTGTTTGGACTAATTTGGTGGTACGTAGGTCCATTGACCTTGTTGCCATTGACGATGACCGGCGCATTCGACTGGAGGGCAAGCGCGGCCTCCGAACTGCTCCCCTCGCTCATAGGACACCTGATTTACGGCGGCTCCACTGCTGTTGTATTCCAGGTCTTGGAACGGCACTATAAACGCTGGCTGCTTCTAGATCCACGAATCGCATCTCGTGAATTGCGCCGTGTCCGTCCGGTAGGTACGCCTGCCCCGGCATTATGGTTCTTTGCGATTGGGCTAGGCGTGCTGCTACCCATCTTGCTTGGCTAAAGTTTCCCGGTAGATTAAGCGCTGAGTGGTCTACGGCCTTCTCTGGCGATCATGCCGCTTTTCGGACCCAGCTGACAGTCAACGCTTACAGAAGATAAAAGAGACGGCCGTATCCGCAACAGCGAGAGCATGCCACCAAGCACGTCCAACAGTCCTCATCCAAAAGAAAACAGGGATCGGCTAAAACCCAAAAAGCCTGGACGGCGCATGCTTCACCGGTAGATTAGCATCAACTATGTGTGTGAAGCAGACTGAGTCTTTCGATGAGTGTTTGCGCCTGGAACATGATTTGGATACGGCTATTCGGCACGTTTTGTGTAATCTCCTGATTGCAATGGTAGAGGCCCCACAAGAACCGGATTGCCCGCAGCCAAACTTTATGCCTACTTCACTAACGGAACTCAATGAAATCCAACAACATTTCGGCTGCAAGGACCATTTATTGATTCTTTCCTGTGGCTGCAAACTTCAGCATGCGGAACGCCATATAAAACGCACTCAACATCAGCACGGTGGGAACGAGTAAGCCTACTGCACCAGAGAGCAGGTGGCCTCGGGTGAAATCAAATTCTATGTAGCCTGCGACTACCAAGCCGGCGACCACCAAGAGCAGGCCCAATATGGCTCCCATCGCGCGACGCAGAACCATCATTCTATCTATACCTCAAAAGGGGAATAGCCGCGAGCTTAGCACGGGGACAAACGTGGCCGCCCCTTCTCCAAACACTAAGGTAACGCTTCAGCCTCATGTGCTGGCGCATCGCATTGCCGTCGCGATGTCCCATGCGGCCAGCTTGGAACAATTGGATCCCGGTGCCTTGATAAAAAATAGGGACAGCAGCATGCTCAGATCGAACCGCGCGGGCGGGTTCTTTGCCGGAGCCCACCTGCACGCTCTGCGAGGCCTGCTCAAGGCTGGCACTGCTTTGGTTGCAGCAACGACGTTAACCTGTCGGGTGGGACTCATCCAATATGAAACGCTCGATCTCGTTTTACGAAGCGGTGCTGGCACCTCTCAGCATCCATGAGCTTTTTGATTTCGACGGTACGAATGGACCGCCTAGACAAGGAACGGCTGACGGATCATATGCCAAAGGCAACCGCCAAGGCGAAGCGGGAAGAAGCGGAAAACCAACGCTGGGCTTTTGAATAATCAGTATTCGTAATCCAGTGAGCGATTCATGCCGACTCTCACGCCCCCAGCTTCGCCACTGGTGACAAAGTGTGGGTATCGCGGGCAAGGAGCCAACGGCTGTCGGGCTGTTTGCGGTAGACCGTGCTGCGATATCCGGCGAACCGCATCTCCTCTCCCCCGGCGCGTGGCGTCACCGATAACGTGTCCCGGCTTAGCGTGTAGGCGACTTCGCCGACCACCACGACGTCTTGCAACTCGCTGATGCAATTGATTCGAGCCTGGTCGTGGGCGGCCGAGAAGCGGGGGGAAAATGCATCCGGGCCGGACGGCGTTTCGCCCGGACCAAGGAACATGACATCGTCCGCCATCAAGCTGCGGATGATCGTGCTCATTGCACTCAGCACGGGCATGCGCTCATCGGAGGTCTTCCGCCTTAGCTGGACGGATGTGCTGTATGCCGAGGGGCTGATTGCGGTGCGGGCAAAACTGAAGGGCGGCAAGATGCGTTATGTTCCGATGCCTCCCGAACTGGCCGGCGAGGTGCGGCGTTATGCCGCGGCTGCCGTGAATAATGATGACCGGATTTTCCCGCCGGAGCCGGGCGCGACAAGCGGACGGCAACGGCTGGAGGGAAGTTTTGAGGATCTGCTCAGAACGGGCGGGCATACAGGACTTCCGGTTTCACGATCTGCGTCACACCTTCGCGTCCTGGTACATGATGAACGGGGGCGATCTGTACGAGCTCGCGAAGATTCTTGGGCACAGCAATATCAAGATGACCGAACGCTACGCAAAGCTGGCGCGGCAGCATATTGCCAAGACCAGCAGCACCGCTCGGGAAATCTGGAAGCTAATGGAGCCCCTACCCGGCGTGCCATGCGAACCGGAAAATCCTGTGTTCGCGTATGGTTCGCGCAACTGAAATTGTGCGTTTCTGGCTATCTGTAAGTTGTTGATTTTAATGGTGGCCAGGGACGGAATCGAACCGCCGACGCCAGCCTTTTCAGGGCTGCGCTCTACCGACTGAGCTACCTGGCCAATCTAATGGGATGATTGCTCGCGAACCGCGATGGGATCAATGAAGATCTTTAAAGCGCGATGAATCTTAGTGATTATAGCAATGACACCCGTTTCGCTCAAACGTGAGAACAAAAGATTACTAAAAGATTTTAGCCTAGACTCCACAGCAGGTAGATGGATCACTGGCTAAAAACCAAAATCCTTTCGATCAGAAAACAGCTGACCGTCCTCATGAAAAAAGGCATTTTCGTTGGCTGAAGACAATGACATCAAACAATCCTGGATCAGTTGTCAGCTCGCCGCGCCCATACCCGCTCTGTTTGATGGCACGGGGCCAAACGCAATCGAGCACCAGTATCTCGGTCTCGAAACTGGCAAGATGGCGTCTTAAATATCCAGATCATTCTTTCTCGAATAAGCTAACGCCAGCAAGGTCTGCTTCATCCATCAAACGATATCCCGCTATCTTGGCGCAATCGATTGCACTGGATGATGCTCGAGATTGAGAGCAACGTTCCTACTTGCCTGCGTGATCGATCTCAAACTGCACGAGGCTCTTCAACTGGTCGTACGGAATGCTGCCGATGGACTTTACGCGGCGCCCGTTGATAAAGACCGTAGGAGTTTCATTGACTTCCAGCGACTGGCCGAGTTCTAGTGACTTGCGGACCCTGGCTTCAGTTGCTGGAGCAGCGGCGCACGTGGCGATCTTTGCGGCGTCCAGTCCGGCGGCAGTGGCCAGTTCTTTGAGTTTGTCGTCGGCTGTGGCGAGAGCAATTCCGCCCTGGTTCTCAAAGATGCTATCCGTGTATTTCCAGAAGGATTCTTTATCGCCGCCCTGAGCAGAGCAGTCGGAATAGGCAGCAGCCTTGGCCGCCCACGGGTGAAGCGAGGCAGGTAGAGGAAACTGCTGAAAGACGTAGCGAACCTGGGGGAAATCACCGGCCAGCTTCTCCAAAACCGGCTGGGCCGCTTTGCAATGCGGACACTGCAGATCGCTAAACTCAACGATGGTGATCACGGGACTCTGCGCGCCGCGCGCTGGCCCTGCCGCACCTTGTAGCAACGACCGGGCCGGAGCAAAGGGATCGGCCCCAAAAGGAATGATATCGGCCACGACCAGCGCATTCTTTCCATCCGGAGTAACCAAAAGGCGGTTGGCTCCCTGCTTATTGATGGAGACGATCACCTCAGTAAGACCAGGAACGACGGAAGGCTTGATATCCAGGATTTCCCAGGTAACCGCAGGATCGTACCCCAGCGTGCGCTTTAAAGAAGCATCGATTTCCGCCGCTCCGGGCAATTTGCTTTCACTGCCGGTTGACCGGGCCGCACCCTCTTTCTTGGGCGTAGGAGCGTTGTTCAACATGGAGCTGTGCGTCTGGGTGAAAGCCGAGGTCAAGGCTAGAAGGACGAGGAGTGCAAGGGCGACAGATTTTTTCATGGTTCAAATTCCGATCCGGTTCAGATTTCCGATTTCTGGGCTATGGGAAAACGCCGGCCAAGCCCAAATGCTTTGGGGGTGATCCTTAATCCGGGAGCCGCCTGCTGGCGCTTGTACTCGTTGCGCTCGATCATGCGGATGACATCCCGCACAAGCCCAGCGTCATAACCACGAATAGCGGCGATTTGCTCCACGGTCTGGCACTCCTCAATATAGTCCTCCAATATATTATCGAGCACCTCGTAGGGCGGCAATGAATCGCTGTCTTTTTGGCCGGGACGAAGTTCGGCGGAGGGCGGCTTTTCCAAAGTCGATTGGGGAATGACCGGCTTACGCGAGTTTACATAATGGCTGAGGCGGTAGACCAAGGTCTTGGGGACGTCGGAAATCACGGCGAGACCACCTACCATGTCTCCATATAAGGTGCAGTAACCAACAGCCAGTTCCGATTTGTTTCCCGTACTCAGCACGAGGCCGCGAAATTTGTTCGACAAGGCCATCATGACCGAGCCGCGAGCCCTCGATTGCAGGTTTTCTTCGGTGACATCTTCCGCAAGCCCGCAAAAAACCGGCGCGAGGGCTTGCCGATATGCAGCAAAAATCTCCTGAATGGAGACGATCTCAAAGCGCATGCCGAGGTTCAGGGCTAGTTGGCGCGCGTCATCGATACTGTGCTGCGATGAATACTCGCTGGGCATGGCCACTCCCAGGACGTTTTCCGGTCCCAGAGCATCGACGGCTATGGCGGCGGTGAGCGCCGAATCGATGCCTCCGCTCAGGCCGAGCATGACCTTTTGAAATCCGCATTTGCGGACATAGTCACGGGTGCCAAGGACCAAAGCCGCATAGGCGCTGGCCTCGTCTCCATCAACCTGCTCATGCACATCGCCACGCAGGCTTTCGGAGTCGAAAAAGATCAGGTCTTCCTCAAACGACTTGGCCTGAGCGATCACTCGCCCGTCGGGTGCGAGCACGATGCTGGATCCATCAAAGACCAAGCTATCGTTTCCGCCCACCTGGTTGACCAGAGTGACAGGGACTCCGTTTCTACGGGCAATCGTCTCCAACATCTTGCGGCGAAGCTCACGCTTACCCACATGAAAAGGCGACGCGGAAATATTCAACACGAGATTGGCGCCGTGGTGCAGCAACTCTTCCACAGGATCGACGCTGTAGAGGCGCTTGTGCCAAAAGTGCTTGTCGTTCCATGCGTCTTCGCAGATCGTGAGCGCCATACGGCTGCCATTGAAGGGAAAAACACCCTGAGACAGGGCCGGAGCGAAATAGCGAAGCTCGTCGAAGACGTCGTACGTGGGCAGTAGCATCTTCGATTGAATGAATTGTATTTCCCCGCTGCGCAACACCGCAGCCGAGTTCATTACCGACTTGCCGGTCTCGATTTTTGCCGGGGAGACAAATCCACAAATGATTGAAATGTCGGGTACCGCACCGGCAATCTCTCTGGTGACCTGCTGGCTCCGGGCAACAAATGCCGGTTTCTCCAATAGGTCGCGGGGGGGATAGCCGCAAACGGCCAATTCGGGGAACAGAACCATCTCCGCGCCACCGGCTTTGGCCCGTTGCGCGTACTCGATGATCTTTTTTGAATTGCCGCTGAAATCACCTATCGTGGGGTTTATCTGGCCAAGGGCAATCTTCACCTATTCAGTTTAAACCCGAAACGCGGAGATTAGGGATCAACGTACGGCTCGTCTGCGGCGCCGGACGAGCCATAGGCCGGAGGAACAGTTGAATACCTTACACGCTGCAGGCCTATCCCAACTTGCTTACTGTGGCGGAGATTTAGGCTGCTGCTGTTGTTGATCGGGCTGTTGCCCCTGGCTTTGGTCCTGGCCTTTTGGAGGCTTTTCCTGCCCATCGGAGCCCCACTCCGGTTCCGCCTTGTGTTGCGGATGGGTGTCAATGGGAAGGTTAAACGCAGGATCAGGCTCCTCTCCTTCACGGCGGAGAGTGGGCGCGCGCTTAGGCTGCTCCCGAGGCGGCTCAGCCTCCGCAGGCAGTTGCGGATCCTTGCCCTGTGCATGAATCGCAGCCATGGAGACAACACCGTCGTTGACGTCGATCTCTTTTTGGGTCTTCGTTACGGTCTCCTGTCCCACCTTGGCTATCTTGACCATGGTGACTTCATCGCCTACGAACCGGACAAAAGTGACATCGTGCGGAGGGGTACCATAGACCCAGTCCTCGAACTCTTTGCCGCTCCCATCTTTCTCACGAGACTTGTGATCTGGCCGTTCCTTGGCAGCTATTACCATGTCACGGTTCATGCCGACCAGGACTTCATGCTTCTTCACCGCTTCCTGAACTTTGGGAGGCAGGGTCTCGACATATACCTCCGCACCAGACCGCATGGAGAAATCAAGCACCGGCGCCAGAAGCTGTCTGAGCTCCGGCCCGGTCATCTCGGGAACATGCTTCTTAAACTCCAGCGTAACCCCGGAGCCCGTAGACTTTCCCTGGTCGCCTTCGGGATTCGAGATGCCGCCACCTGCGCCGCCAACTCCTACCTGCACGTGATCGTACCAGTGGCCCTTCTTCTTAGGACCACCATTTACTTCCAGATAAATGGCTTTCTGCTTGAAAGCGATATTTGTGATCTGGACTCGATCGCCAATTTTCGCCACCGATCCCTGTGACTGCGCCAGTTGATACAAGCGGGCATCGCCCGGCTTGACTTCCCCTTCCGTATTCAACGTGACCGCCCTGTAGCCTAACGGCAGGGTTTTGCGCACGCGTACAAATTCGGCATTGATGCTTTGGATCAGCTGCATGCGCGTCTTTTCGGAGACGCTGGGACGATTGTCAAGATCGAAGACTTGCTGCTTACCCGGGCTGGAGACCGTTTGAGCGCCGTTGGCCTGAGGCGCAACGCCCTGGGATGCAGTGTTTTGTGGTGCGAGCTGGCCCAGAGCGAAAGTGCAGGCCGTAAGCCCTAGAACGGAAGAGCGGATTGCTTCGCGTAACATGGATTTTTTCCTGGCGGCAGCTTTACAAATATTGTCCAAATCGGGGTAATTTTCAACCCATTTCCTGTCCTTTTGTATTTAGATGCCGATTCGACGGTCCAGAGCCCTACCTTCAGGCGATCTTCCCTATTCCCCAAAAAGGGTTCCGAACATGACCTTCTGGACTTTAGGAGAAGGCAGGTGTGGAGGAACGCTAGGGCTCAATCCGCTACCACGCTCTCTCATCTTTGCTTAACTTCTTCAAACGCGCCAGCCTAAATGATCCGGGCTCTGATAGGCTACTTGCGCCTATATGCGTCTTTCTACAATTGTGCTTCTCCTTGCTGCCGCTCCGCTTGCTGTCTTCGCCCAAAATCCTAAGCCTGTGGCCGACCGGCTAGCCGTCCAAAACGCTCTTTTTGAAGAACAGTACGAATCCGATCAGCGGAACTTCCCGGAGCGAGCCACCGCCTTTGGCGATTATCGCTATAACGACAAGCTTACAGATCTGTCGCACGATGCCATCGCCCGCCGTCATAAGACCGACATGGATTTTCTGACACGCTTTCAGGCCATCCAGACCACCGGCTTCTCGGATCAGGACCAACTCTCGCATGACCTCATGGTGCGTGTGCTTCAGCAGCGAATCACGGACTTCGATCTCAAGGAATATGAGATGCCAGTGAATCAGCAGAGTGGCATCCATACGGGCCTGGCTGATTTACCGCTTTCGGCTCCTTTGGACTCGGTCAAGCATTACGAAGACTACATCGCCCGTCTTCACCAGGTTCCGCGCGTGCTGAGCCAGACCACGGAGATCATGCGAGCCGGGATGAAGGACAAGCTGATGCCTGTCCGATTTCTGATGGAGAAGCTGCCCGCCCAATGCGAAGGCATCATCGCAGCCAATCCATTCCTACTGCCAACCAAAAAATTTCCGGCAAGCATTTCCGCCGAAGACCAGAATCGCCTCACTAAGCAGATTACCGACGCAATCAACAACGAGGTCTTTCCCGCATACAAGACCTTCGCGGCGTTCATCCGCACAGAATATGCCCCGCAGGGACGGACAACCCTGGCGATCACGTCTCTCCCCGACGGCGAGAAGCGGTATCAGAACGACATTTATGGCCGCACCACGACCCACATGACCGCCGATGAGATCCATCAGCTTGGACTACGGGAAATCGAGCGCATCCAAGGCGAGATGACCGAGATCGCGAAGAAGCAGGGTTTTGCCGATTTGGCCTCTTTCCGCGAATCGCTAAAAACCAATCCCAAGTACATTCCAACTTCGGCGGAGCAGATTCTCGATTCCTTCCGCGGCTACATCGCGCAGATGGAGCCCAAACTTCCTGCGTTATTCAACCTTCTTCCCCGCTCGCCCGTTACAGTGGAGGCTATTCCAGCATTCCAATCCGCGGCCGCGACCCACTATGTAACCGGCACTCCAGACGGGAAGCGTCCTGGCCGCGTGGTGGTCGCCACCTCTAATTTCGCGGAACGGTCCTTGGTCGACGATGAAGCCATCGCTTACCATGAAGGCGTTCCGGGGCACCACATGCAGCTGTCCGTTCAGCAGCAGCTTACCGGCCTGCCCAAATTCCGCCTGCATGGTCTTGGCTTCAACGCGTACATAGAAGGCTGGGCTTTGTACGCGGAACAGCTTGGGAAAGAAGTTGGGTTTTATCAGGACCCAGTTTCGGATTATGGGCGACTATCCTCTGAGCTGTTTCGCGCGGTGCGACTGGTTGTCGATACCGGCATTCACGCAAAGGGATGGTCGCGCGACCAGGTGGTGGAATTCTTCCGCAAGTCGGGCGCCGTCGATGAGCCTACGATTCAATCCGAAACCGATCGCTATATTGCCTGGCCAGCGCAAGCTCTCAGCTACAAACTCGGGCAACTCAAGTTCCGCGAACTTCGCGCCCGCGCCCAAAAAGAGCTAGGCGCCAAGTTCGATATCAAGAGCTTTCACGACGAGATGCTAAACGGCGGGACCCTACCACTCGATTTGCTCGATACGCGCACCAACCAGTGGATTGCAGAGCAGAAATCGAAGTAGACGCAGTTTGTTTTGGGAAGATTTCGTTTCGGAGAAATGCGTAAGCGGCTTGCCTGAAAAGGCTGAATACCGCTAGGGAATCAAATCTGATTGCGAAGAAAGGGACACAGGACGCGCTCTGTGTCCCTTCTTCGTTGGATCAAAGCGATATGTTGGAGTTTCGATGAATACGCGGATGGATTGCGCTATTACCCTCATTCTGCGAGTTGATTCGTATCTACTCAGGGCTGGTGGACATTGCAGCGAAGGCCGGGAGCATTCGTTACCGCTGGCCGTCCACAAACCTCACAAACTCCGGAAAATGCGAATACCTGTCCGTCCTTCCATTGCAAATGTGCAGTCTTGATCTCGCTGGACTTGAATACAGCGATAAATGGCGCCGGGTTGGCGGCCTGAACAACCGCACTGCGACCGCCAGCTTCTTCACGCTCGACGAGGCAGGCAACGCCAATTACCTTGAACCCAAATTCCCGTGCCGCCTCGATGGCCTGGATCGTGGAGCTGCCGGTGGTGCAAACATCGTCCACAATCACAACTTGCGCGCCTTTTCGCTGAAAACCCTCAATGCGTTGGCCAGTCCCATGTGCTTTTTCCGACTTGCGGACGAGAAATCCATGGACGGGTGTTTTGGTCTGCGCGCTAAGGGCGGCGGTCGCAACAACAATCGGGTCCGCCCCGAGAGTAAGCCCACCTACAGCCTGAGGCTGCCAGTTCTGCTCGCGGAGTAAATCCAAGAAGACCCGCCCGGTCAGCTCGGCACCAAACGCGTCGAGAGTCGTTGTGCGACAGTCGATGTAGTAATCGCTCTTGATTCCGGAGGAAAGAGTGAAGTCACCCAATCGGAAGGAGTTTTCAGCAATCCTGCGGAGAAGTTGCGATCGTGGCGAAGAATCCGTCATTTGAACGATTTAGCTCCCTTCCAAGAGAGCACGCCTATCCATTCAGCTTTTCCATGTGGCGAAAACCCTGCGTCGCGATAAAAAGACCAATGAAAAGCGTGCTGTTGTATCCCATGTGCATGAGCACCGTTACAGCCACCGATTGTGTAACGGCCCTTACAACCGTGAGAATAGCGCCCACCATGAAGATCACCAAGAGAGGCACCCACGCGTTGGCGAGCTGTGGGCTATGAATGAGCGCAAATCCACCGGCGGTGAGCAGAACACCGGCAACTACGCCGATCCTGCGAGTCAGCGCAGGATACAAAAAACCCCTGAAAAACAGCTCTTCCACCAGTGGCGCTACGAATACGCCGAAGAAAGCAACCATATAGGCGGAGGCCGTGTCGTGAAAAAGGTCTTCGACCGGCAGCGATTTTGGAACCCACTTTTCCAGCACTTGCGAGAGCGCCGCGGAAAGCAGGCCAATGATCATACCTCCGCCCCATGCAAACGCTATGAATCGTCCGGAAGGCATATTCCAACGGATCGCCTTTAAGAAGCTTTCGCGATACTTCACGCGGACCAGGGCCACCATAAATGCGATCAGGCCCACGTAAGAGGCAATCTGCGCGGGAATAACCACTAATCCATTCTGCGCGAGATCGAGGAATCTAGCCTGCTTGAAACGAGGCAGCGTATGCGCAATTCCTACGAAGATCGGAATGAGGAAGATCGTGGATAAGAAAGCAAACAAGACAATCAGGAGCACATCTACCAAATTCCACACCGGATCGCGGGGTGGAGTTTGATCGAGACCGGGGGGAATAGTCCCAGACAGGATGGGCGCGCTGCCGTCAAAGAAAGGCAGCCCGGTAGCGTCAGGAAAACCCTGCTCTCCCTGCTTCTGAATCTCCTGCGGGTCATGCTCCTGGTTGGGATCGGCAATGTGCAATTTTCTGAACGGGACAAAGCCCTGAAACCAATTTACACCAAAGCAATCCTTCAAGAAGGAAGGGGGGTAGCTTACAGCTGCTACCCTAATTTAGTTACATCAGGGAACAACTCAATTGTGGAAGGTTTTAATGTTTTGGAGGGTGAAGGGGTAGCATTACGCATTCATGAAAGCCAAAGTGCTGCTACCCCTTTTTTTGCCCAGGTATAAGGAGAAGGTTGAGTGCACTTTACAGGACGGTCGCCTGTCTGCAATAAAAAAAATTTCTTGTTACGATTTCAGGAAAAAGGTCTTTTGACGTCAAATAATTCCATATTTATCATACGTTTACATTTTCACCGAGTACGCGGCTAACGCTTGGCCAGTATAGGACTTTCTGGTTTTTGAAACGTGGTCCGGCGCGCCCTGGGCTACGACACGACCTCCATCGTCTCCACCTTCGGGGCCGAGATCGACGATCCAATCGGCGTTCCGAATCACATCAAGATTGTGCTCGATGATGATGACCGAGTTTCCCAGGTCGGTAAGCCTGTGGATTACTTCAAGCAACTTGTTCACGTCGTCAAAGTGCAAGCCAGTGGTCGGCTCGTCGAGCAGATAGAGCGTGCGTCCAGTCTGCCGCTTGGAAAGTTCTTTTGCCAACTTCATGCGTTGCGCTTCCCCGCCCGACAGCGTGACTGCGGATTGCCCCAATTTGATGTAGCCTAGCCCCACATCTTCGAGAGTCTGCAATTTCTGCCGGACTAGCGGAATGTCTTCGAGAATCGGCAGCGCATCGGAGACAGACATTTCGAGCAAATCTGCAATCGAGCGCCCTTTGAACTTCACAGCCATCGTCTCATGGTTGTAGCGCTTTCCTCCGCATACCTCGCACAATACATAGACATCCGGAAGAAAGTTCATCTCGATACGACGCTCGCCCTCTCCCTGGCAGTGTTCGCAACGCCCACCGGAAACGTTGAAGGAGAATCGCCCTGCCTTATAACCGCGCTCCCGGGCTTCCGGCAACATGGCGTAAAGGTCGCGAATATGCGTGAAGACACCTGTATACGTTGCAGGATTCGAGCGGGGTGTCCGGCCAATCGGCGACTGATCAATGCGAATCACTTTGTCGATGTGCTCGGCGCCTGTGATGGATTTATGAGCCCCAGGCTCCTCGCGCGAGCGGTAGAGCGCCTTGGCCAGCGACTTATACAGAATGTCATTCACCAACGTGGATTTTCCCGACCCGGAAACCCCGGTCACCACCGTAATGACGCCCAAGGGAAAAACAACGTCGATGCCGCGAAGATTGTTCTCCCGCGCGCCCAGAATCGTGATGGATTTTCCATTCGAGGGACGCGGCTCGAAACGCGCCGGAATGGCTCTTGCCCCGGAGATGTATTGGCCGGTGAGCGATTCCGGCTGCTTCATGATTTCGGCGGGGGTTCCTGAAGCAACCAGTGCGCCCCCGTGCAGGCCCGCTCCCGGACCAAGGTCGATCACGTAATCGGCACGGCGAATCGTATCTTCGTCGTGCTCCACCACTAGAACCGTGTTCCCCAGATCGCGGAGGGACTCAAGGGCCTTCAGCAACCGAGTGTTATCCCGGTGATGCAGCCCGATGGAAGGCTCGTCGAGAACATAGAGAACACCGCGCAGCTTCGAGCCGATTTGCGTGGCCAGGCGAATTCGCTGGCCCTCCCCGCCCGAGAGCGTGGCGGCGGATCGATCCAAAGAGATATAGCCCAGGCCGACCGCATCGAGAAATTGCAACCGCTCGCTGATCTCGTAGGCGACGCGGCCCGCGATGATCTTTTCGCGCTCATTGAGCTTGATGCTGCCGGCCGCAGCCACCGCTTTCGCAACCGACAACGCTGTAAACTCGGCAATCGAAAGACCGTTTACCTTGACCGCAAGACTTTCCGGCCGCAGCCTTTTACCGTGGCAAGCCGCGCACTTGGTGGCAGACATATAGTTCAGAAGCCATTCGCGATAGCTCTCCGAACTCGACTCTTCCAGATTCTGCCGAAGGAATCCCAACACACCGCGAAACCCGATCTTGGGAGCGTCCTTTTCTCCAGGTCCGTAGAGCAGCAGATTTTGCACCTTGGCGGTGAACTTCTCAAACGGCGTGGACAAGTCGATCTTGTAGGCTGCGGCGGCAATATCGAGCATGCGCAGCAGATAGGTGGAGGCCGAGCCGGGGCCAAGAGCACCATCCAGCAGAGGCTTAGACCAATCCACGATGATTTTTGCGGGATCGAAATCGTACTTGCTGCCCAGTCCGTTACATTCCGGGCATGCCCCATAAACGCTGTTAAACGAGAACGACCGTGGCTCCAACGCAGGAACGTTAATGCCACAGTCGGGACAAGCCATGCGGGACGAATATAGATGTTCCTCTCCGCCCACGATAGCAACCTGCACCAACCCGCTCCCTAACTTCATGGCAGTACTCACGGATTGCTCCAGCCGCTTCTCGATGCCCGGCTTTACCAGGAGCCTATCCACAACCACTTCAATGGTGTGGTTCTTGCGCTTATCGAGCTGAAGATTGTCGAGTTCCTCATCCAGGTGCCGCAGCTCTCCATCAATCCGAGCGCGCACAAAACCTTGCTGCACCAACTTGGCAAGCTCGGCTTTAAATTCACCTTTGCGTCCGCGGACCATGGGCGCCAGCAGCATGACGCGCTCTTCCGGCTTGAGCGCCATGACCCTCTGGACGATCTGCTCGGCTGATTGCCTGCTGATCTGCTTGCCGCATTGCGGGCAGTGGGGAACGCCAATCGACGAATACAGCAGGCGTAAATAATCGTAGATCTCAGTGATTGTTCCTACCGTAGAACGCGGGCTGCGTGAGGTAGTCTTTTGTTCGATGGAGATGGCGGGACTCAAACCATCGATAGAATCCACATCCGGCCTTTCCATCTGATCGAGGAATTGCCGCGCATACGCGGAAAGAGTCTCCACATAGCGGCGCTGCCCTTCGGCGTAGATGGTATCGAAGGCCAGAGAAGATTTGCCGGAACCGCTTAACCCGGTGATTACGGTGAGAGTATTGCGCGGAATTTCGACAGAGATATTTTTGAGATTGTGCTGGCGGGCGCCGCGCACCGTTATCTTGTCAATGGGCATGGGACGGGTAACCTGGATCACCTAACCAATGAGAAACACGCTCACCCCATATTTTCAAGGTTGCTCCCCCACGGACGGGTTTCGAGCGGTGAATGCGCGACTCTACGCACGTATCTTACTTGTCAATACCGAAGACGGTCAACGCCCGCTAGAGTCAATGGAGGAACAACCTATAACCTCAGCGAGTTGCCGGGAACCATGACAAAAGTCTACGCGCTGGAACGAGCGTACAACGACGGCGGTAATCGAGACTTTCAAAGCGCAATGCACGAAAATCCGTGCATTGGTTTAAACCAACCAGGTATTTAGATTGAACATCTCAACGAACAAGAAACAATGAGAACTCTATTCGCTTCCTCCATCGTCCTCATGACCATCCTTTTCGCGTTAGCGTTCGGCATTGCCTGCGGATATTTCGCAATCATCGCCATCCTTCGCACTTTCGGACACAAGCCGGCAAAGGTTGAGGCTCCAGCCCCGGGCATCGCCATTATTACCACCGCCTCCAGCCGATAGATCCGCTCCGCGCAGCGTCAGTTCGGAGCGCGCGGCTTGGTCACCTGGTTATTTTGCGGAACCTCCTGTTGGGGAGGCGGATTCATGGGATTCTGCTGCTGTTGTTGCTGCTGAAATTGCATCTGCCTCAACTCCTGCATCAACTGTTCGCTTGTCTTGGGAGACAGGTCCGGATTCTGCTGCACCTGAACCGGGGATTGCGGCGGGGGCTGCGCCTGCACTCCGGATTCTGCTTCGGAATTGGAGCCTTCTCCGCTCTCTTCTTCATCAACTGGCTGGCCCGCGGCAGCAGCGCTGGCCCCCTTCGGCTCAGTTCTGCCCCTCAGGCTCAACACGACCCGTTGCGCGACATCCTCGTTGGTTGGCTGGGCAAGGATGATGTAATCGAAACGAGAACCGTGAAGGAGACCGGCAAGGACACGGTCCACGGGAGCAGGGCCAAGGAACGCAACAACTCGATCTTGAGGGTTCCCTACGCCTTCAAACTCAATTCCTGTCTTGCTTCGGATGGCGGCCAGGATGTCACCAAGCGTTGAGTTTGGTGCTTCCAGGGTCAAGAGGCCGTTCTGATATTGCACTTTTGGCGAAACCGGAGGCCCGACATTCGACGGCGCCGACAGCGAGTGCTGGTCGGATCGAGCCTGATCCGGAGCGACAGATGCATTTGCCGGAGACTGCCCGGGGACTTGTGCGCCTTGGGCGGTATTCGAAGTTTTGGGACCTTCCTGCAACTGGCTCTCGCCGGACGACCGCCCAGCGAAGGCGGTATTGGCGAGTACGGCCCAAGCTACCAGAACGGTAAGACCCGACCGCAACACCATTGTCCCTACTACAACCACCCTTGGACCCTTCATTCAATTCTACGCCTGATAAAAGAACGCACCGCCGCGGAAAACTTGCTTCCATGCTTAGATGTTCAGAATGGGCCCCGAGGATTAAAGAGCTCGCCCTGTTCGCTCGATTTCGGGCTATATGGCATTTCCGTCGAGTTTCTCTTTGTTATTTGCCTGTTTTTCGCCTGCTTTACTTGGGGAAAGGCACATACCAATTCTTGGGTTCGCTGGATACGCCTCCGCCGATAAGGTATCGAGGGGGCAGGTACTTAGATACATCTTGGAATGCCGGCGTGGGCATCTTAAGTTCCGGAATCTCATGCTTAAAAGATCCGTCCATCTTTACGAACGTTTCAGTCATTGCATCCATCGGCCTCTTGATGGAAAATCGGGTGCTAAGCAAATGAAATACTCATGCCTCAAAGCGCTTTCCTCGCTTCTCTTGCTCACCGGGCTTCCCGCCGCGTTATGGGCGCAAAGTTGCCAGACGCGGGATGAAGCTCCCGAGCAGATAAAAACTGCAGTTGAAACCGGCGCTCAGAAAGTTTTTGAACAGGCCGCCAAGGGCGATGTGAACGGCATGAAGGCTAACGCCATGCCTTCCCTGCAATCGGGGTTTGACGGCATTGCAACCGCGATCAGCGACAACAAGGCCGGAATCGAGGGTGCACGCTCGCAACTTCGCGCTTCATTTCTGCTGGATACCGGAGCAACACCGGCTCCAGACGGACGGTTTTACTGCGGAGTTTTTGGCGCGAACGGAATGACGGGCGGTAGCGCTGAGTTCGATCTGCCAGGGCTTCCAGCGGGCAAATATGCCATCGTGATTCAAGATCTGACCGGCGGCAAGGCACCGTTTGCCTTGACCACGATTTTCCAGGACAGCGGCGGGTGGAAGCTGGCTGGATTCTATATTCGTCCCGAATCCGCTATCGGTCACGACGGTCTCTGGTATCTGGAGCGCGCCCGCGACTTCAAAGGTAAAGGACAGGCGCATAGCGCCTGGATCAATTATGTGACCTCATGGGATTTGATGGCTCCTGTGACCTTCATCGAGACGCGGCTTCTCTCCAAGATTACCCAGGAATCGAACAGCATTCATCCAAAAGATATCCCCGGCGGGGGAAATGCCGTCGATTACTCAGCAAACGGCAAGACCTACAAGATTCTCTCGATGAGCGTGATCCACAACGAGAAGACAATGGATCTTTCAATTAAATATTCCGTTCCAAGCACCGCCGACTTTAACGCCACGCAAGCCGATGCGCGAAATCTGGCAAACGCTTATGTCGCGCAGTATCCAGAGTTAAAAGAGGTGGTTAACAATGTATGGACACATGCCGTCGATAGCTCGGGCGGTGACGTTGCAGGCTTAGTGAACCTGAAGCCAGCGGCGAAAGAATAAGGCAAGCGGACGAAAAGCTAGAGTAAATTCCATCCACTATTAAGACGTACCTCGGCCCGCGACGGTGGTGGATTTTAGCCGCACAGGATTCTCCTTCCCGTAGAGCGAGACACCGGCTCGTTTCACACGCCTTTCACTTACCTGCGATAGGCCGCTCGCAATCTTCAATTACAATTTTCTCTGGATTTACAATTTTCTCTGAACTGAAATCATGAACAAGCCTTTGGTTCTCATCATCCTCGATGGCTGGGGCCACGCCCCGGCTTCCGCCGCCAATGCCATATCCCTTGCGCGCAAGCCTAATTACGATGGCTTGCTGCGCGACTTTCCCAACACGCTGATTCAAACCAGCGGACGCTACGTTGGTCTGCCGAACGGGCAGATGGGAAATAGCGAAGTGGGCCATCTGAACATCGGTGCCGGCCGCGTTGTGTACATGGACATTACTAAGATCGACCTCATGATTGAGAACGGAGATTTGTTCTCAAATCCGGTCCTCCTGGAAGGAATCAAGAATGCCCGGAGCGGCGGGCGGCAACTGCACCTCTGCGGCCTATTGTCGGATGGCGGCGTTCACTCGCACCAGAATCATCTCTACGCACTGCTACGAATGGCGAAGCAGAATGGGGTGGACAGGGTCCTGATCCACTGTTTCATGGACGGGCGAGACACGCTGCCCACTAGCGGCGCAAATTATCTGCAGCAGCTCCAGCAGAAGATCCGCGAATATGGTGTGGGGAAGATCGCCAGCATCAATGGCCGTTACTATGCCATGGACCGCGACAAGAAGTGGGACCGGGAATTGAAGTCTTTCGATGCGATGGTGAATGGCAAGGGCGAGGGCGGAACCTACGTCGATCCGGTCCAGGGAACGAAGGACTCTTACAATCGCGACGTTACCGACGAATTCATTGTCCCGTTTGTGTGCGTCGATGGCCGGGGCGAACCGCTAGGAACCATTCGTAACGAGGACACCGTCATCAATTTCAATTTTCGCGCCGACCGCGCCCGGCAAATTACGCGCTGCCTTGCCCGCGAGAGCGGCCTTACGGCCCAGGGTGGACGCGACCTGCCGGACGCCGAAACACTGGATGCCGATATCCCGCGCGAGCGCGTACCCAAAAACCTGAAGTACATCTGCATGACGCAGTACGACAAGCAGTTCGCGCTGCCATTCGTGGTACAGCCCGACTCCCTGAAAAACATTCTGGCAAACGTAATGGCGTCGCACGATCTCCGCAACCTGCGCGTCGCGGAAACGGAGAAATACGCGCACGTAACGTATTTCTTCAACGGCGGAATCGAGAAGCCTTTTGCTGGTGAAGAGCGCGTCATGGTTCCCTCCCAAAAAGTGGCGACCTACGATTTGAAGCCGGAAATGTCGGCTGCAGGAATCGCGGAGAGCGTGGTGAAAGCCGTGAACGACGCAACCTTCGACGTGATCATTGTGAACTTCGCCAACGCCGACATGGTTGGGCACTCCGGCAAGATTCCTCCAACCATTCGGGGGGTGGAGACCGTAGACGCCTGCCTAGGCGAGATCTACAAAGCCGTGCGCCAGCGGGGCGGAGCAATGCTGATTACCGCTGATCACGGCAACGCCGAGATGATGATCGATCCGGGCACAGGCGGGCCGCACACGGCCCACACGACCAACCCTGTTCCGCTCATTATTATTAGTGAGGACGCAAAGCGAATTACCCTGCGTCCCGACGGCTCGCTGCAGGATATTTCGCCCACCGTACTCGGAATGCTTGGATTCAATCAGCCCCAAGACATGACCGGGCACGACCTGCGGGTGCTGCGCACCTCATGACAGGAACCGGGAAAACTCCCGACACCGCGGCAAAAACCCTGAAGGTGGTGGTCGTCCACACCTATCGGTTCTTCGATCTGTGGAGCGCCCCGGAATGGGTGCGGGAGCGAATGGAGCGCGACTTTCCACAGGCATCGGTAGTGCAGCTTGAGAACCTTCAGCAAGCGTCCTCCGAGATCACCGATACCGACGTTTTTGTCGGCTCAGTTCTGGAACCGCGCCTCTTCGCATCAGCCCATCGGTTGAAGTGGATCCACTCTCCGGCCGTCGGCGTCCACCAACTCATGTTTCCGGAACTGGTCCGCAGCGATGTAAGGGTAACCAATTCCCGCGATGTTCAGGGGCCGATTGTGGCGGAGCACGCGATTGCCTGCGTTCTGGCGCTGGCAAAGAGAATTCCGCAATGTGTGCGCTATCAGGCGCGGGCTGAATGGGCCCAACAAACGCTGTGGAATGAATATCCACGTCCCCGCGAGGTTGCCGGCTCCACAGTGGTGGTCGTGGGCATGGGAAGCATTGGACGAGAATTCGCTGCTCGCGCTAAAGCGCTAGGGATGAAGGTCCTTGCCGTCCGCGAAGACCCTTCCAAGGGCGCCAATGTAGCTGATGCCGTTTATGGCACCGACGGCTTGCCAGGCCTGTTGCCGGAAGCCGATTTTGTTCTTCTGTGCACGCCGGTGACGCCTTCAACGACCCGGCTCATGAACCGGGATATGATCGAGCGGATGAAGTCCGATGCGTACGTGATCAATGTAGGGCGCGGAGCTCTGATCGACGAAGCGGCCATCATCGAGGCATTGCGGGAAAAAAGGCTCGGCGGCGTTGCCCTGGATGTGTTTGACCGCGAGCCCCTCCCACCGGATTCACCCTTTTGGTCGCTTGAGAACGTGCTGGTCACACCGCACACGGCAGCCGCCAGCGAACGGCTGTGGGAGGGGCATTATGCCCTCATCAAGGAAAACCTTACTCGGTTTCTTGACGGACGCCCGCTATTGAACCAGGTCAACAAAACTCTTGGCTATTGACAGCGATCTCCCGGCAAACTTTCTTTGCCGACTACAAGAGTAAGTAACCCACAATAACCTTTGGCGCGCCATGCCCTTTTGTGGCACTCTTGATCCTTCCCAGGCATGTGGTAGATCGGACTGCGTTGCAAACCGCAGATGGGTGAGGTTGTGTCTCTTGTCAAACGCTATGGGTTCAAACGCTACAGGCATTTCCCGGTCCACCTTGGACCTTACGGACCTTCTCAATCTTTATGACCACAATCTTTTCGTGCAGGCTTACCGGCAGACTGCCGTCTATTGGAATCCAGCCACCCGGCTCTCGGATCTATCGATCGAAGAATTAGTCTTTCGGAATTCGCCTTGCAACCCGCCTGGGCGGACATCGGCTGGCGCGCTGGCTCGGGTGGGCCGCTCGCGACCGAGACCCCAATCATCCGCTGGTCAGGTACTACACCTTCCGTATTGGGGAATCCGGTACACGCGCGTTCCATGCTTTCAGAGAGCTTGAAAAAAATCCGGAGCTCGTTGGGGCCGCGCCCGATCTGCAAGCCAGCTGGCTCGCATATACGGCGGTGCTATGGGCCACGGTTCGCGATTTTGAGCGGGCGCATCGCTGCATTGAACAAGCCCGCTCATGGAAGGGCGAAAAGGCGTGGGTCTTCAGTTGCGAGTCGGATGTCTTTGGCATGGAGGATCGCTGGCAGGAGGCCCTGTCGGCAGCGGAGATGTCTTGGGAGCTTAGCCCTGGAACTCCTTATGCGGCGCGGAGCCTGACTGGCAGCCTCCTCAACCTTCGCCAGGTACGGGCCGCCGCCGAACGAACGGCGGCGGCGGCGGACAACACCGAGTCCAACGAAATCCTGCATCTTGCCTGTTGGTATCTGTGCGCGTTTGCCGAAACTCAAAACGGCAAAGATCGTACCCGCACCCTGCGGCGCGCCACCGAACTGGCCGACAAGATTCTCGACCTTGCGCCACTGGCCGATCGTGATACTCGCTCTTCCGTGGCGCGCACAAGACTGGATATTGCCCAGCTAGCGGACGACCATGCTGCGATGGAGCAGTGGGCCGACGAAGCCCGCTCCCCTTTCCATCGCAAAGTGCTGGAAAACATTCGGAAGCATCCAGAGGGAGTTCGCATCCGGCTTCCATTTCGAAACGCAGTCCAGAAGTACAACGAATGCCTTCCAACCAGCCTTGGCTCTGCAATGGCCGCCATGGGAACCAGGATCGACGCCGACGCTATGGCCGCCGAAATCACCTTCGGCGGAACGCAGGAGTGGGCAGCCGGAGAGTGGCTGCAGAAGCTCGGCTTCGAGGTGCGGTTCTTCGTTGCGTCGCCAGAGATTTCGGTGGCGCTGATCAAGCATGGATTCGCCTTCGTTGTCACATTGGAATATGACAGTAGCGCCCATGCCGTGGCGGTTGTTGGGCTGGATGAAGCAGCCGGAACCATCCTGGTTCACGATCCCCAAGGGTTTCGTGAAAACGAATATCTGATCGGAGCCCTCGGCCGGGAGGAATCGCCGCTCGGCCCCAGAGCGATGATCGCCGTTCTACCGGAACGGGCCGCCCTACTTGACCAACTTCTTCCCAAGGACGATTGCGAAACGATGGCGGCCCGCGAAGCCCGCCGGCGAGCCCAGTTCCTGCATGGGCCAAGCGGCGCGCGAAAAGTTGTTGCGGATCTGGCGATAAGGTATCCGGCTCATCCGAACACCAGGTTGGTACAGGCCCTGCAACTGCACGAGGACGGCCGTATCGGGGAAGCCCTTACCCAGTTTCAAAGATTGCTCAAGGAGTTTCCAAATTCGTCGTTCATTCGCGCCAACCTCCTGGCTTGCTGCAGGTCGCTCGGCAACACCGCCACCATGCGCGAAATACTCGCCAATGTGGTGGACCGCAAGATACTGCCTGGAGTCGATTCACAACAAAATTGGATGTATGCCCCGAGCAACTACGTAGCCGAATACGCCGATCTTCTGAGCGTTTCGGCGCAGACGCGAAACACGGCCCGGAAATTACTTCTCTCGCTGCTGCAGCGCAACCGCTCCTGCGGCCCGGCGTGGCATGTTCTGGCCGATCTGCTGTGGAGCGAACGCGACTATGAAGGAGCGATCCTTGGATACCGCATCGCCACCAGTCTCGAAGACCACAGTGAGCACTATGCGCGCGCGTATTGTTCGGCGCTGCGCCATGCCGGACGAGAGGAAGAGGGACTCGATTGGCTGGCCCGCCGGGTGAAGCGGTTCGGCGACTCAACACATGGTGTTGCAACCTGGATTACATGGATCGACGCATTCGAGGAGGGCGGCCACCCAGAGCGCGCGTTGACGATTTCCGGGGACGCCCTGGAAAAACACGGCAATGCTCCGGAACTCATGGCCTTTTTAATTCCCTTTTTCGCGCGCATGGGTCGCTGGCAGGATGCCGAAGATGCTCTGAACCGGTTGCGGCAAGAAGGAAACGAAGCTCACTTTCACGAAGCTTCCGCCTCTTACTACCGCATGCGCGGCGAACTCGGGAGGGCGATTGAACACTGCGAAGCATGGTTACGCGAAACACCGCTTTCCATGCGTCCACGGTATCAACTCGTGGATCTTATCGCCAAACGCGACAAGCCTTCCGCCGCGGCCAAACTGGCCCGGGAATGGCTCGCGGAGCGTCCGGGCCATGACGAACTAGAGACGCTCTATTGCCAGCAGTTGCGCCGAATTTCGTATTCCTCGTGGCGCAAGTACTCGCTGTTGCGGCGACGTGTGAAGCGCAACCGGGAAGATGGCTGGGCCTGGAGAGAGTTGGCTCTGAGCGCAATCTACGATTTTGAGTTGGGCGGCTCAGCCCTGCAAAAACGCTTGGAGCGTCGTATCGTTTGCTTCCTTCAAGAATGCGATCGCACCGCGCCGGAGGCAACGGCCACACTGCGAACTCATGTCCGATGGATGGAGGCGCGCGGCGAATGGCCGGCAGCAGTCGAGCGGTGGCTGGAAATCATTGAGCAGGAACCAGACGATATTTACTCCTACCGGCGCGCATGGGACTGTTCCACCAGACTGAATGCCTCAGAGCGATGGGCCATGTGGACACAAATGGAATCCATCCTCTTGCGCCAACCCGGCCACTCGGCCGTTGCCAGGGAGTTGCTTTCCATGGCCGGGAGAAGATTTGGCGTGGTAGCGGCGGAACAGGCCGCTTGTCGGTGGCTGGAATCCAGAAAAAACGACCCCGAGGTGATGGAGGGCTACGTCGATCTGTTGCTCGATCACGGACATGGCCGTTCGGACTATCAACGAGCTTTGGATCTTCTCCTTCCCGCCTTGCAACGATTCCCTTTCCAGGTTGGCCTGCGTTTCTCCCACGCCAATGCCCTGCAAAAGCTGAATAAGTTTCAAGAAGCCGAAGAAGTTCTCGATGAGATCATCCGACGTCACCCCGACGATTCCAATGCGCGCATCCGGCGGGCCTGGGTAACGCACCACCATGGAGAAACCCAGCAGGCGCTCAACAGCCTTGTATCCGCCGCGGCGCAAGACCCGCAAAACTCAGGTCTCCACAGGGCACAAGTTGAGATTCTGGCCGATGCGGGGCGGCTTCAAGAAGCCAAAGAAACAATCACGAAAACGACGCTGCTTTTCCCCGACGACGTAGGCTGGCGCGAGCACGCCATCCGATTGCTGCGTGAGTGCGGCGTCGATGAGGCAGCCGTAGAGACTGCGCGAGGCGGCGTGGTTGAGTATCCCCGTGGGGCCTATCTTTGGATGCTTCTGGGGAAGACGCTCTACGAACTCAATCGATTTGCTACCCCAGGGGAGATCGAATCTTGCTTTCGCAGGAGCCTGGCGTTTAACGAGCAATTCTTTGAGGCAGCCGACTACCTCTGCATGTTACTAGCGGATCAGCGCCGCTATGCGGAAGCCGAAGCCGTACTGCTTCAAATGAAGGAGCGCCTCGACGACGCTTCTCCCGTCCGGGGCCGCCGGGCTTGGATTCGCCGTTCCCAGGGGCACAAACACGAGGCGCTGGAAGAGATGATCGCCGTTGTTCGGAGCGCTCCCTGGTACACATGGGGTTGGACGGTGCTGCTGGACTGGATAGTGGAAGACAAGTCCTGGCCTGACGCGAAGAACCTACTCCTCCAAGCCCCTCCCGAGCTACACACGAATACCCGCCTGCGGCAGAAGCGCCTGGACGTGCTGCATAAGGCGGGCGTAGCAAGCGAGATCCTCGATCAAGAGTGGGATAGCCTGCTGCGCGATTTTCCCGAAGACCTCGCGCTTCACCTTCGGCGCTACGACTCGCTGCATGAATCGAACCGGTGGAAAGAGGCTGCGGCGGTGCTGGAAAAGATTCGCTCTGAGTATGAGGACAATCCTTATTGGCTTGCGCGCTGGATCGAAGTGCTAGCCAACGCCCAACGGAAGGAAGAAGCGATCGGCGCCATGATGCAAGTTTTCTTCGCAGAAACCGAACCTTCCACATGGCCGCCCGGATATGGATGGGAGGCGATTAAGGGCGCCGGCTATGCTAAGGACGCTTATCAAAGCGCTCTCAGGCGACTGCAGCAGGGCGGGAGGCCCACAGAACACTCTGTCGCTATCCTGGCCGCGTTTGCCATGGAAAATGGAGGTAGCATCAAACGGACTCTCCAGCCATTCTTCCGGACCCTGTTTCCCGACAGCGGAGCACGTGACGCAATGAAGTTGTTGAAAGCCATTGAACCGCATTCGCACGGGGCACAAGGTAGCCGCGGCAAGATTTTGCGCGAGCTTGCCGATTTCGGATATCAGAGGCTCGTAGTCCGGTACTGGAGGACGCACAAGGAGGCCGTCGAGAGTGAAATTGGGGCATGGTCAGAGACTGTCCGAGCCCAGACGGCTCTAAAGAATCGCCGAGCCACAGCCCGGCTCATGTCCGGTTGGCAGTCGCGCAATGGCGTGGCAATGTGGACTGTGGCCAACTACGTGAAATGCTGTTTTGGGCTTGGGCCGAAACGGCTGAAGGAAATCCGCTCTTCCTGTAGGGACGCGCTGGCCGGATTACCTCATGACCATTGCGCCCGGTATCTTGTTTACATTGAAGCTGAGGCCTGTGCCCTGCTCCGAGATGAACCGGGATTCCTGGAAATCTGGAGGCGATATCGCGAATATTTTGACGGCAAGCTTGAAGATAACGAATGGTTCGATTCCAAGCGCCGCTACCTTCTTGCAGATATTCCGGTCATGGCCCGCATCCTGGAAGGTGGCGACCGGCGCCTGTTCCGAAAAAAAATCTGGGGCCTGCGCTGGGAGAGGATCTCTTCCAACCTGCAGACTTCTTTTTCCTTCTCCAATAGCAAAATCTCACCGCGGTGGTGGTGGATTTTGATTTGGATCTTGATTCAATTGATTCGAGTCTCGATGGAAAACCGTTGAAGATCGCCGAACACATCCGCTGAAATTCCGACATTCTGCTGCACCAGAGGCAGAGCAAAAAACTTCTGAACTACCCACGCGCGCCAGTCGTTCGAAGGAAACCAACGGCTCACTGCAAATCAAGCCGGAACAGAAAAATGTATATTACTAGCAGCCATCTCACAGAAGCCTTAATGGCTGGGGCTTGGCTCCCAGACTTAAAGGCTGGAATTCACAAAACTTTGCGGGGCTTTGTGCGAGACGGCTGCGGTGCGCAAGCAACTCATCTTCAATTCAGAATCAAGGCCGGCAGAACGAAATAATAAATATGAAAATTACACCCCGTTCACAAGACTTTTCCGCGTGGTATCAAGATATCGTCATGCACGGCGACATGGCCGAACCGGCTGAGATCGTCAAAGGCTGCATGGTCATTAAGGCCAACGGCTACGCCGTATGGGAACTTTTGCAGGCGGAATTGGACCGCCGCTTCAAGGCCACCGGCCACAAGAACGTTTATTTTCCCCTGCTGATTCCCGAAAGCTTTTTGCGCCGGGAGGCTGAACACGTGGAAGGGTTCTCACCGGAACTGGCTGTGGTAACCATTGCCGGCGGCAAGAAGCTTGAAGAGCCTTATGTGGTTCGGCCCACCTCGGAGACGATCATCGGGCATTTCTTCTCCCGCTGGATCCAAAGCTATCGGGACCTGCCGATTCTGCTCAACCAGTGGGCCAACGTGATGCGTTGGGAGCTGCGCACGCGCATGTTCCTGCGCACCAGCGAATTTCTCTGGCAGGAAGGCCATACCGCCCACGCTACCCAGGAAGAAGCCCGCGAAGAAACGATTCGCATGCTCCACGTCTACGCCGACGTGGCGGAAATGGCAATGGCGATGCCGGTGATCAGGGGCGTGAAGAGCCGCGCGGAAAAATTTGCGGGAGCCGACCGCTCGTTCAGCATTGAAGCGATGATGCAAAACGGGATGGCGCTGCAAGCCGGCACTAGCCATGAACTTGGCCAGAACTTCGGAAAGGCGTTCAACGTCCAGTTCCAGAGCAAGGAAGGCAAGCTCGAATATGTGTGGCAGACAAGCTGGGGAGTGAGCACACGGCTGATCGGCGGGCTCATCATGACTCACTCCGACGACAAAGGACTCGTGCTGCCTCCGAAGCTAGCTCCCACCAAGGTCGTAATCGTTCCGATCTTCCGCCAAGAAGCCGAGAAGATCAAGGTGATGGAAGAGGCGAACAAGCTCGCCGAGACCCTGAACGCCAAGGGCATTTCCACGCATCTGGATGCGCGCGAGGAGCATAGTCCCGGGCACAAATTCTTTCATTGGGAGAAACTCGGGGTGCCGGTCACACTGGAGCTTGGTCCCCGTGATGTGGCCGCGGGCCAAGCGGTCCTCAAGAGGCGCGATCTTGGAACCAAAGAGACCCTGCCGCTCGGCACAGTCGCCGATGCCATACCGCCGATGCTTGAAAACATCCAGACCGACTTGCTGGCAGCCGCACGCAAGCGAATGAAGGACAATACGATCGTGGCGAACAGCCTGGAAGAAGTAACCAAGCTCTTCGATAACGAGACCGGCGAGAAGAGCGGCAACAAGTTCGTGATGGTACACATCAAGGACGATCCGGCATGCGACGCTAAAATCAAAGACCTCAAAGCGAGTGTCCGTTGCATTCCGCTGAAAGACGAATATGACGGCCCAGGGAAGTGCATCATCACCGGAGAGACTGTGCCTCAACGTTCGGTGATCGCAAAGGCGTATTAATAAGGCGTATCGACAAGGAGCCGGCCCCGCGACAAGGCTCCTGAACGCCGTTCCAAGGATTTCAAACAAGAGATTTCAAACAAGCAACCGTTTCACAACAAGCGAGGATGCACGAGTGAAATCACGCAATCTGGGCAAGTCCGGCTTGCAGGTATCGGTTATAGGGCTGGGATGCAACAACTTCGGCGGACGCATCGACCTGGAAGCATCGAGGCTCGTGGTCGACAAAGCTCTCGAACTGGGAATCACCCTTCTGGATACGGCGGATTACTACGGAAACCTTGGCGGCTCGGAGACGATTCTCGGCCAGATTCTCGAGGAGCGCAGGAAGGACGTAGTCCTGGCCACGAAGTTCGGCTGGGCGATGGACAAAGCGGGAAAACTCAGGGGCGCGTCCCGGCGCTACATTCTGTCGGCTGCAGAGGCGAGCCTACGGCGTCTCAAGACCGACTGGATCGACCTGTATCAAATCCATGTTCCAGATCCGCTCACCCCACAGGACGAGACGTTACGCGCGATGGACGACCTCGTCCGCCAAGGCAAGGTGCGGTATATCGGCTGCTCCAATCTTCCTGCGTGGCAGGTTGTGGAGTCACAGTGGATCTCGGGGCAAATGAATCTTGAGAAATTCATTTCCTGCCAGGATGAGTACAGCCTGCTGGTGCGAGGCGCGGAAAAAGACCTTTTGCCCGCGATGCAAGCTTACGGCCTCGGATTACTGCCTTATTTCCCGCTCGCGAGCGGTCTTCTCACCGGGAAGTATACGAAGGATGAACCAGCCCCCGAGGGCACACGATTTGCCGCCTGGCAGCCATTGGCCAAGAAGTATCTCGATGAAACCAATTGGAAGATCGTAGAAAAGCTCACGGAATTCTGTGCCGCCAAAGGGCACAGCCTCCTGGAGCTGGCCTTCAGTTGGCTACTCTCGAAATCGCTAATCTCCAGCGTGATTGCGGGAGCCACCAAACCGGAGCAGGTGGAACAGAACGTAAAGGCAGGAGAGTGGGTTCTGACTCCGGAAGATATTGCAGAGGTAGATCGGCTAAGCACGAAGTCATAAAATTCCAGGTTGTAACCGCATGCTTGCTCAAATTCGCGCAACGATCTCAAAAATTCCCAGGGGCAAGGTTTCGACTTACGGAAAGATTGCCAGCGTGGCTGGGTTTCCGGGCGCGGCCCGGCAAGTGGTCCGGGCTTTGCAGAGGGCCTACGACATTCCCTGGCATCGAGTGGTGGCCGCTGGCGGCCGGATCGCTCTCCCGGGCGAAGCCGGTATGGAACAAAGATTTCGCCTGGAGTCGGAAGGCGTGGGTTTTAGCGGACGCCGTGTACGCATGGCCGAGTTCGAGTTTGAATTTCAGAAAGCTAAGAGCGGGAAAAAGCCACCGAAAGCCCTTAAGAAGTCCGCCAAGAAAACAAAAAAGAAGAAGGCGATGAACAACGCGCGGAAACGAATCGCTCGATAACTTGTGCCGCAGAGGCCTCGCCCTACCTACAAGGCCGGGGGCAACCGGCAGGCGGATCTATCCTTGCCCCTTGCCGAAGGATACTCCCTTGACTTTTCATTCCATTTTTTACTTCATCTTTCATTTATTGGGGGGGAAAGCTTTCGCTCGATGGCAAAGCTTGAGTTAATTCGGCGCCGTTTCTTGGCGCCGAATTAACTAAGGAAACAACTGCCTGCAAACAGCCGCGGAAAGCTCCGCAGCCATCGCTGGGTTACTTACCCCAGACTGTTGGAGGAACCACAACATGGGCAGCCGGCACGAGCGTGTTCACCGAAACGTGCGGCCAGGTAAGACCCTTGAAGTTCAGAAACACCGTTTGGGTGTACTGAATCTGGGTGAAATGAACGGTAATGTCACGTGGCTTATCTATGTCGATAGGCGGTTCCACAGAGAATTTAGCGGCCAGTTGACCGGGGACACTTGGCGTGGCGCTGATGATGTGGGGCGGCTGGCCTCTTTTGAAGGGCGGTATGTGGATCACTTCCTCGACGGTTTCAATCCAGAAGATCGCCGTCATCTGTACGGCATTGGCGTTCGGAGCAGCGCCTCCTGCAGGACCCACCAGAAAAGCAATGTTGTCGGTGCCTCCGCCTACAGGTATGGGCGGAGCCTGGGTGTTGATCACGATGACAGAGGTTTGAACGATCTTTTGGTTCTTGATGTGGTCGCGCAACACGGAGTTGGGATCGTCCAAAATGGCTTGCGTGATCGTGCCATTGTGGATGAAGGGAGTAAGATCCTGGGGAATCCTGGGGGTGTTTTGAGCCGTGGCGGTCTGGCTGGGGAACTTGATCTTCTGCGCCGGGTTTCCAATTTTGAATGGCGTAATGTCGACTGGATCGATCTTCGGTCCACCGTTAACGGTGAAAAAGTTGCCTTGGGCTTCGATGGTAGTCCCGTGGGGAATTGAAGCCATGCGCGCAACCGTCTCCCCGAGCTGGGGTACGGTGGTTGCAGGCACATGAATCCACATTCCCGGCTCGAAGTGGATACCAACGCTTTCACCGGGGGTGGTGATATCGTTGACCCTCTGCAGGTAGGGCACTCCATTCAGGAAGAGATCCGCTTGGGGGCTCGTACCGCGATTCGGCACCGAACCTAGCGATGGTGAAAAAGAAAGAACTTCGGAGGTAAGGTTCAGCTCCAGGATATTGTCGCTGGTTGGATCCGGGTGAGGCAACGGGGTAGGGGTCGCCGGGTTCTGCGGGCGGAAAATCGTGTTGAAGCCGTTGCCGGTCCAGTCCCCCACAAATGCGGCCAGTGGGCCGAGGGGCGGGGCCGGGGGCGGTGGAGTCACTACCTTGTGATTGGCGCGGACGTGCGAAAAGCGAAAGCCGCTAGTCATATTGACTAGTGGTTTGGGATCGTCACTCATGTCTGTAATCCTTTTATTAGAAATTTCTTAGAAACAGCAATGGGGGACTAGACGTGTGTAGTCATTGAGCCCATTGGGAGATTTTCATCTTGGGCTTCTGGTCCAGCGCGTTGAATTTTTGTATTTCACTGCGTTTATATCGCCTGCCTAAGGCTTTTACAATAGCTGGCAGAAAATTTTAATAATTTTTAATTACCACTTTGGAACTAGACGAACGAATCTTAATTTTTCACTTAACTAACTTGGCTTTGCCGGGTGAGACTCGGATCTCGGTGGCCCGCCTTCGGGCCCTCGGTCTCAGCACCCTCCTCAATTCTCTCCTTTCCATAGCCGATGAACTTAGAGAGGCCACGTCAGGGTTGCCTTATAAGAGGTTCCTCCGAGTGATCTAGGTAGTTTTTGACAGCGCCCTTAGGCAAATCTCATCTCACGCGGCCCGCGTGGTCCGTCGTATCTTCCACCGAAGCATTCTTGGTCATGATTACGGTATCGCCACTTCTTGCAAGGGAGAGACCGGTTCGGCGGAGATGAGATCTTTTACAGCACGAGACGCGCCGCTTCGCATCCGCCGGCGAAATTCGAATACCAAGTAACGAATTCCTGTCGCACCCCAGGGCGACTTCTGGGAGATGTGTGTGCGCAGATTTAATGCTGTATGGACAGCTTTGTTCGTGTCTTTATCGTTCTTGCTCGCTTCCGCTCAAACACCCTTCAAAACCACTACCACCCTCACAGCCGAGACAGCCAACAACACCAGTGCGACCAGCAGCTTCACCACACAAACCAATGGAAACACTGGTGCAAACAATATCAGCAAAGTTTCCATCCGGAGCCTCTTGTATCAAGGCTCGACGGCCAAGATCTACACGCACTTTATGCCGTGGTTTGGCTTCGGCGATCACATGAACGTGGGATATACGTCGAATGACGCCGCCCAAGTGCAGAAGCAGGTTGTGGACATGGCGAGCCGTGGATTGGATGGCACTATCGTGGATTGGTATGGGCGCGGCACAATGACCCCCAAGTATGTCTTCTACGACCAGGCAACTACGGAACTGATGCATGAAGCGGAGCAACACGCAGGATTTCAATTTGCGATCCAGCACGATGCCGGCGCACTCAAAGCTTGCGCCGCCACTTCCGGCTGCGACATGACGCAAACTTTGATTGACGACCTCAACTACGCCTTCAATGCCTACGAACACTCAACGGCCTATCTGCTCTTCAACGGCCGGCCGGTAGTTTATTTCTTTGGGCATGAAAAATATACGCTCGACTGGAACCGGGTGCGCTCGTCCGTCGCCGGTAATCCACTGCTCATCTTCAGAAATGCCAGCGGATTTCAGCAGTCCCAGAGCAACGGCGCATTCTCGTGGATGGCTCCAGAGATCGCCACCTCCGCGGATCCCATCGTGTTGAGCTATTTGGACAACTTCTACAAAACCGCCCTTTCCCAACCAACCACCTTTTCGACGGGCTCCGCATACAAGGGCTTTGACGACTCCCTGGCTGCTTGGACCGCCCATCGCCTTATGCCGCAAGATTGCGGACAAACCTGGCTCACCACCTTTGCGGAAAGCGGAAAATTCTACTCCGCTAGCCGGCAGATGCTAGGTATTCAGATTACGACGTGGAACGACTATGAAGAGGGCACCGAAATCGAGAGCGGAATCGACAATTGCGTAACGATCAGCGCCTCCGTTAGCGGGCAAATGGCATCCTGGAGCATCACGGGACAGGCCAATACCATCGATCACTACACGGTTTTTGCGTCGCAGGACGGCACGGATCTCATGCCACTCTTGGATCTTCCTTCCGGCACAATGTCCCTTGATCTGAGCCAATTCCAGCTTCCCGCCGGCAGCTACACGATTTACGTAAAGGCAGTTGGGAAGGCTTCTATGACGAATAAGATGTCCGCCGGCGCGCAGTTTACGGCAGCGACGGTACCGTCCACTGGGCCTTCTTTTCAATTCGCGACTTCAGGCGGAACATCGGCAACCGTCAGCGCAGGTCAAACCGCTGTTCTTGACCTCAAGATCAATTCAGCCAATGGGTTCGTCGGAGCCGTCGCCTTCTCCTGCTCAGGCGCTCCCGCGGGAGTCACCTGTTCGGTGAACCCTGGTTCGATCAATCTCACGGCATCCAGCTCCTCATCTCCCCTATCCGTAACGATTGCAACCTCTGCCAATGCCGGGCTATCGCGCTCTCCATTCGAGCGCTTCACGATCCTGACAGGAGCGATATTCCTTCCAGTTTTTGGTTCCATCGTATTCCGTCACAGAAGAAAGGCCGGCCAGATGATCATGCTGACGCTTACATTGCTGATGGTCTTGTCATTGTGTGCCTGCGGCGGCGGATCGGGCAGCGCTTCTCAAACGGCCCCGACGGGATCACCTACGCCCATGGCCACGCCGACACCAAGCCCGACTCCAACTCCTTCGACCGCCACGATGGTCGTGACCGCTGTAAGCGGTTCCCAAAGCACCAGTATCCCGATTACGGTCACCATCCAACCCTAAGTAATTCGAACTTGCTTCTTCCTGCACATTCCGGCTCCGCCAGGAGCCGGAAATGGGAAGCACCTGACAAACTCCGCTCATACGTTAATCGCTGCGTCTCCTTCTTCCTCGCTTCTTTACTTCTTTGATTCTTTACTTCTTGCTTCTATACCCACGTTAAGAATGTTCTTCGCTAAAAACGTTCTTCGCTAAGAACAAAGAGATGTAAAGTCCGGTGGCTTGGTCTATTATTTCCGCCGATTTGAGCAAGCTCGATGTCTTTTCGGCGCAACATGGGTAGCGAAATTCATAGCAGCGCGCATTACCCAAGTGACATGTGGACCTGCTGCCTGAATATCGTTTGGAGGTGAAGTGTTCTTGTCCATCTTTGAACCACTGCCATCCGCTAGCGACGCAATTTCAAAAACACTACCGGCCGCCATGGTTGCGGCACTCGGCTATGTCGGGAAACTCCTCTTGAATGCCTGGAATGAGCATCAGAGAAATAGACGAATGCGAAGAAAACGGTTAGTGGAGATACAGTCGCTGCTGCAAGCCAACAAAGTAAGTTATGGGATTCAAAATCAGCACGCGAAGACCCTGCTACACATGATCATGGAACGCGCGCCCGCGGTTGATACGTCTGCCGGATATGAGGCCGTATTCTCGCAGGCATTCCCCACCATGGTTCCCGCAGAAAAAGAGCTGCATTTGCTCATACGAAGCATCACGATCAATTCCCTTCAGCCGGGAAATGCGGCACTGATGAAGTGGCTCGATCAGGATGACTTCTTCAAAGGCAACTATGGAAGGCCACGGCCGTTCGGGCCGCTGGCCGACAAGCTCCTTCAACTCCAGACTCATTTGACTCTTTGGAAGGCCAAATTTGAGATGTGGATTTCAGGGCGTCCGGAACATGCTCTGGTTTACATGGTTGACGAGAAGAATCACGGCGTCGGCTTCCCTATTGGAATTGAGCAGGACGTCGCCAAATCACTGTCACGCCTTTCAAGACTGGTATGAGTCCCGGCATGGAATGGGAGGCTGCTCTGTTATGATCCTTGCGCTCGATGCACAGTTACTTAGCTATTTTGAAACCTTTCCAGATCGGCGGATTTGATTGAGGTTACGAATTGTGGCTCCTTCAAGCGTTTTCAGCATCAGGGTAAGCCGAAGAAAAAGCCGCACGGGAACATGCAAGCAGCATACGGTCAATGCTGAAAACACGATAGTAACATCGGGCAAACAACTTGTTCCCCTCCATTTGCTTCCAAAGGATACGAGGCGAATTTCACCCAGGGGCTTCATTTGTTCTTAATCGTCGCGGTCGAATGAGGAGCGGCAAATGAGCGCACAACCCAAAATGGAAGGCAACAACAAGATCCCAGCCGAAATCAACAACCAGCTTCGGGCGCTTTCCCACGATTTGAGCAACTCACTAGAAACCATCCTGCAGGCCTCTTATCTGCTGGCGCAGATGAAGCTGGATGAAAACGCTAAAAAATGGTCGGACCTGATCGATCAGGCCGGCCGAGACGCCGCGAAAATCAATCGCGAAATTCGCGAAATCCTTCGCGCCAGCACTCCGTAAGATTGGCCTCGCGTCAGCGCGCGTTGCGCTCTGCCAAGGCTGATGGGGAGCCTTAAGGACGCCTTTGGGTTTCGTTCAAGCCGCCTCGCCGATCGTCTCATTCGCTTGTAGATCATTGCCTCGTAAATCATTCGCTCGTAGAGCGTTGGCTCGCAAATCATTGGCCCGCAGATAGTCCTGGGCGCTCCTGTATCCCTCCAGAGTTCCCACATCCAAATAGGAGCTACCGCTGTACTTTCCTCTCACGACATTTCCCTCCGCGATAAAAGCGTTGAGAAGGTCGCCCAAGTAT
The DNA here is from genome assembly GCA_035295685.1 of Candidatus Angelobacter sp. Lineage (GTDB taxonomy): Bacteria > Acidobacteriota > Terriglobia > Terriglobales > Acidobacteriaceae > Angelobacter. The sequence goes on along the minus strand of DATGIO010000150.1, from coordinate 28,414 downwards.
TCATCAGAGCACCGGCGCGCCTCCCATAGCAGCCTTAAATGGTGCAACGATTCACCATGGGCGGTCACCGCTCCCCAGATCCATCGAGAGGTTGCGTCCTTTTTCTTCACATGAACCTCCCGTACTGCGCCGTCTTCATTGCAATCCACAGAGTCAAAGACAGTTGGATCTTCCACCGGAAACAGCACGAGGTTGCAACTGCTTTCCTGCAGATTGAGGGCCGGGAGATAGGCGTCTTCGGGAAACCAGATGGTATCGGGGAGGCCAATCAGGACCGTATCATGGGTACGAGCGAAAGTTCCGGCGCGAAAGATCGCGTCGCACAGCCCCCGCGGGTGGGGCTGAACCACATAGAAAATCTCTGCGCCGCAATCACGCTCAGAATAGTACTTCACGATGTCGGTCTTTTCGGCCGAGATAACAAAACAAATCTGACTAGCCCCGGCGGCGACCATTCTTTCGACCAAGTACTCCGATACGGCCTTGGGGCGCTCGATTCCATCCACCTGCCTGGAACCCACGGGCAGCAGTTCTTTGGAGCACCCAAGCGGTTGAATGCGCGCGCCCACTCCAGCTGCCGGAATGATGCCAATCATAGTGCCGCCTCACGCAAAGGGCTGCCAATTGGCCTTGGCAAGGAAGAAGAACGGGCTTCTTCAAGATATCGCAATAATTCACCAGCCCGAACCTCACCGGTGTGATCCTCAAGCACTCGCTGCCTGGCATGCTGCGCAAGAGCCTGCAACTCCGCTTCAGGCATATTCAACGCGCTCTCGACATGCTCGGCGCGGGATACGATGCGAAGGTCATGAACTACATCGAAAAAAGTATCCAGCCCCTCCCACCAATCACTCAGGATTGGAGTTCCACAGGCTGCCGCCTCGAAGAAACGGCCTGAAGGGCACCAACCGTTGCGCGCCATCTCGCCGCGGGTAAGGTTGAGCGTGATGCGCGACGATGAATAAAACCGGGGATGATCAAGCGTGCCAACGTGCTCGATCCAGCGTATGTTTTCCGGACAGCCATTGCCGGCATGAAAAGACTCCTGCTGATAGAGCGGGCCGGCAAGGACAAACTGTTTTTGCGGGTTCCTCCGAGCGGGCGCCAGGAACAACTCTTCCACCTGGCTCTGCCGATCGGCAGCGTATGTGCCCATATAACTCAGGTCGCAGGTAAAGCCGGGGTGCGCAGGCGTCCTAACATACACATCAGGGTCGACGCAGCCATAGAGCGGGCGCACCATCCTGGCGCCATAGGTCTCTTCCAATTCTCGAATCGCCGCTCCACCGGTAAACGAGAGCAGCAGATCGAATGCGGGAAGCTGGTCCCGTCGGACATACTCCGTTTCGCCGTCCGCAATATTTTTGAGCGTGACTGGCGTATCCAGATCGTAGAAGACCCGCAAGGGACCGGAAAGACCGAGAATTTCATCGGAGATTCTCTGGCCTTCAGGCAGATAGCTGGCGGTCATCACCACATCGGAATCGCGCGCCTCTTCGATCGCCATTGAGCGCGCTTGATCCCAGCTTGGATAGAGCGTGAGCCGGCAGTAGTCACACGCATCAAAGTCGCGGCGAGCGCGATAGTAAGGCACGTCCTTTTCGAAGAAATGAACCTGATGGCCACGCCGATGCAAAGCCCGAAAAATAGCCCGGTATGGCGTGGCGTGGCCGTTACCCCAAGAAGAGGAGATCGTTAGCCCAAAAACGGTAATCTTCACGCGTATTGTCCCCGGAGTCAGCTCACGTGCTTAAGATGTGCTTGCGGGGTGCGCTGTTGCCGCATGCGCCGGCGCACGGATGCTCTGCTTGAGCAAAGCACTACCTCGTCTCTCTGATTTGTAATAGCTTGGCCCTCAAAATTTGCTTTCCAAAGAGCGGGATTGCACCAAAGCCGTTGCCGGTTTACGCGAAGCTGCGCCGTCATTTACTCTAACTGGTTTGCTTTTTGAGGACTATGGCCGATCAACTCAACAAACTTTCTACAAAAATCGACATCACCTCTGCGCGTTTTGTTAAGAACGCACGCAACATGGCCGAGTTGGTCGCCGCTCTCCGCAAAGAAGAGGAGCAGATCCGTCAAGGTGGCGGGACCAAAGCCATCGAATCGCAACACAGCAAGGGACGCCTCACCGGGCGCGAACGCATCCACCTTCTGATTGATCGAGGCACCGAGTTTTTTGAACTGGGCAGCTATGCCGCCTACGAGATGTACGAAGAATGGGGCGGCGCTCCCTCCGCCGGAGTGATTACCGGACTGGCCCATATTCATGGCCGCCAGTTCATGCTCATCGTGAACGACGCAACCGTGAAGGCGGGAGCGTTCTTCCCCATGACCGCCAAGAAGGTCATTCGAGCGCAGAATATCGCCATCGAAAACCACATTCCAACGATTTACCTGGTGGATTCGGCGGGCGTCTTTCTACCCCTACAAGAAGACGTATTTCCGGATACCGACGATTTCGGACGTGTGTTCCGCAATAATGCCGTGATGTCGGCGATGGGAATTCCGCAAATTACAGCCATCATGGGGATGTGCGTGGCCGGAGGAGCCTATCTGCCTGTAATGTGCGATACCGTGCTGATGACCGAGGGCAGCGGGCTTTTTCTCGCTGGTCCAGCCCTGGTGCAGGCGGCAATCGGCGCCAAATATTCCGCCGAGGAGTTAGGCGGCACCGCCATGCATGCGCAGATTTCCGGAACCGTGGACTACCGCGAGGCTAACGATCATATCTGCCTGGAGCGCATCCGTTCGCTGGCCGCAAAGATGGGCAGAAGGCCTACCGCTCCCTTCGACCGCGTTGCAGCCGAGCCTCCAGCCTATCCTTCAGAACAACTCTACGGAATCTTTGAGTCCGATGCGGCACGTCCTTACGACATGAAAGAGGTCATCGCCCGCATTGTGGACGGAAGCCAGATAGACGAATACAAGGCCGAGTACGGCAAGACAGTGCTCTGCGGCTATGCACGCATTGGCGGGTTTGCCGTGGGCATCGTCGCCAATCAGACATCGCACGTCCAGCAGGCCGATCCCAATTCCGGCGAAAAGCGCGTGGAATTCGGCAGGGTGATCTACACCGAGAGCGCCGAAAAGGCCGCTCGTTTCATCATGGATTGTAACCAGAAGCTCGTGCCCCTGATCTTCCTGCACGACGTGAACGGATTTATGGTGGGACGCGACGCGGAGTGGAGCGGCATCATCAAGGCGGGAGCCAAGATGGTGAATGCAGTTTCCAATTCGGTGGTGCCGAAAATCACAGTCATTGTGGGCGGATCTTTTGGAGCAGGCCACTACGCGATGTGCGGCAAAGCCTACGATCCGCGCTTCGTTTTCGCCTGGCCGAGCGCGCGCTATGCGGTAATGAGCGGGGCTTCGGCGGCCGGGACGCTGGTGGAAATCAAGATCAAACAGCTTGAGCGTGGCGGAAAGAAACTGAGCGAAGAAGAGCGGCAAGAGCTATACAACTCGGTGAAAGCCACCTACGACCGACAAACCGACCCTCGTTATGGAGCTGCCCGCCTGTGGCTCGACAAGATCATCGATCCGGCGGAGACTCGCGGCGCGCTGATTGCGGCCCTCGAAGCGGCGTCACTGAATCCCGAGGTTCGTGAATTCAAAGTGGGAGTGCTACAGACGTAGCGGCAGGGCCTCCGCCAACCAAGCGTCAAGCAGTGGCAGGAAATGCAGGAAAGAAAGGCAGAGCAGTGAAGTAGAAACGGCGGGTGACTGTGGAAGATTCACCAATCGCCTGAGTTATTGGGGTAACTTCGTATGTTGAGCGAGATCAAGATCATTGAATGTCCACGCGATGCCTGGCAGGGGATCAAAGTCCAGATTCCCACAGAAACCAAGGCGCAGTACCTGCGCACGCTTATCGGAGCGGGATTCAAGCATATTGATGCCGTCTCTTTTGTATCGCCGAAAGCGGTACCACAGATGGCGGACTCCGAAGAGGTACTGAAGCTTCTTGATCCTCCGGACGACGTTGAGATCATCGGAATAGTAGTAAACGAAAAGGGGGCGGAGCGGGCCATCGCGACGGAAGCGGTGCATACGCTTGGCTTCCCTTATTCCGTTTCGCCGACTTTCCTGGAGCGAAACCAGCACCAGACACTGGAAGAGTCGATAGAGGCGGTCGAGAAGATCAAGCTCAAGGCCGATGAGGCGGGCCTGGACATGGTCGTCTATATCTCCATGGCCTTTGGAAATCCTTATGGCGACCTGTGGAGCGCCGATGAAGTCATCGAGGCAGCAGGCATCGTAGCCGACATGGGCGTCACCCAGCTTTCCTTGGCCGATACCGTCGGGCTTGCTACCCCCAAGGAGGTTGGCGAATTGTTGTCGGCGGTCATCGAGGCCTACGATCACCTAGAGATCGGCGCGCACCTGCATAGCGTACCCGACGATGCCGCGAGTAAGATCATTGCCGCTTATAATGCAGGCTGCAGGCGTTTCGATTCGGCCATCGGCGGGCTAGGAGGCTGCCCCTTTGCACAAAACGCGCTGGTGGGCAACATTCCGACGGAAGTCGCCGTACAATCTCTTGCTGCGCAAAATGGGAACATTCCGCTCCGGAAGCCGTTGGATGCGGTGATTCAGATGTCTGCGGACATTGCCAAGAAACACACCTTGACCATGTAGCCGGTGTACCAGGCTTTATGCCCTTGCATCCGCCGAATCGTTTTTGGGCTCTTATTTTCGACTCTTGGAATTCTTGTAAGAAATCGCAAACTCTCTTGGCCAAAGGATAAATCGGAACTTGCCCTACAACACGATTCAATACGCTGAATCGGACGGCATCGCCACTCTCACTCTGAACCGTCCGGAAAAACGCAATGCGATCAGCTACGATTTGATTGAGGATGTGCTGGCCGGACTGGACGAGGCGGCGTGCTCGCGCGCCGGGGTGCTCATCATTACCGGGGCCGGGAATGCGTTTTGTTCCGGCATGGATCTTGAGAACCTGAAACAGCTTGGCGGCCGCACTCATGAACAGAATCTCCAGGATTCGGAAACCATGGCCAAGCTGTTCCGGTCGATTTACGACTTCCCTAAACCAACGATTGCGGCCGTCAATGGACCTGCCATTGCGGGAGGCACCGGCGTCGCCACGCTCTGCGACTTCACGCTGGCCATCGCCGAAGCCAAGTTCGGCTATACAGAGGTGCGCATAGGCTTCATCCCAGCTATTGTCTCCAGCTTTCTAATTGCCAACATCGGCGAGAAGCGCGCCCGCGACCTTCTGCTAACCGGACGCATTTTTTCCACCCATGAGGCGCATGCCCTTGGCTTGGTGAACGAGATTGTTCCACTCGATCAACTTTTGCCTCGGGCGCGAGAACTCGCCGGCCAACTTTTGGAAAACAGCCCAGCCTCGCTGCAGGCAACCAAGGCACTGCTCGCAGCCTATAAGCACGAGAAACTCGACACGGACTTGAGGGCGGCAATCCGCGAAAATGCCTCAAGCCGGCGGACAGCCGATTTCAAAGAAGGAATTGCATCGTTTCTCGAGAAGCGCAAACCAGCCTGGAACCGGTAGCGGCCAGAGATGTTTCCAAGTTCCAAGTTCAAAGTACCGTGCATCCGCGGCGAGCCGTGCAGATGAGCAAAGGCGCAACAGGAGAAACGAAGTTTCGCGTCCGCTATGCGGAGACCGACCAGATGGGAGTTGTGTACCACTCGAACTTTGCCATTTGGTTCGAAATAGGCAGGGTGGAACTGCTGCGGCAGCTCGGATTCCGCTATCGCGACATGGAGCAACAGGACAATTGCCGCCTGCCTGTGGTGGATTTGCGTGTACGCTATAAATTGCCGGCGATGTACGACGAAGAGATTCTCGTCCGCACTTCGATCGCAAATGTTCGCAAGTCGCTGCTGCATTTTCGCTATGAAGTCAGGCGAGCAGACGACGGCGCGTTACTGGCCGAGGGGGAGACTACTCACTTGATTGTGGATGAGAAGCTCCAACGCCGCCGGTTGCCGGAAAAATATTTGGCGGCCTTTATGAGCACGCCCATCGATTCATCTAGGGAGTAATTTCATGACCGATCTATTCATTCAGGGAGCCGATCTCTCGCTGGAAGATTTGCAGCAGGTAGTCCATCAACGCCGCATCGTCAAACTTGCCGAAACAGCCCGCAGCCAGGTTGACGCGGCGCGCTCGGTTGTGGATAAGCTCGTGCGCGAAAACCGCCTTGCCTACGCAGTCACCACCGGCGTCGGAAAATTGAGCGACGTGCGGATCGAGCCCGCCCAAAACCGTAAGCTTCAAGTGAATCTTATTCGCTCTCACTCCGTGGGCGTGGGTGAGCCGCTTTCCCAGGAAGAGACGCGCGCCATGATGCTGCTGCGCGCCAACTCGCTGGCAAAAGGCCGTTCCGGCGTGCGCGCCGATGTCATTCACCTGCTGTGTGAGATGCTCAACCGCGGCGTTCATCCTGTGGTTCCATCGCAGGGCAGTGTGGGAGCGAGCGGAGACCTCGCGCCTTTAGCACATCTGGCGCTGGTGTTGATCGGCGAAGGCGAGGCGATCTTCCAAAATCAGCAAATGAGTGGGGCACAAGCCCTGCAGCAGGCTGGCCTCGAGGCGCTGGTGCTGGAAGCGAAAGAAGCGATTTCTCTGATCAATGGCACGCAGGCCATGCTGGCCGTGGGGACGCTGGCGCTGCTGGCCGCAGACAACCTGGCGGAAACGGCCGATGTGGTGAGCGCCTTGTCCCTGGATGCGCTGCGCGGCACTGACGTGGCGTTTGATGAGCGCATTCATGCTGCGCGCCCTCATGTGGGACAGATCAAAGTAGCGGCTAACCTGCGGCGGCTCATCGCGGGAAGCGAAATCCGGGAGTCGCACAAAGACTGCGGGCGCGTGCAGGACGCCTATTCCCTTCGCTGCATTCCCCAGGTACATGGGGCCGTGCGCGACACGCTCGAATTCTGCCGCCGCACCTTCACTACGGAGATGAATTCAGCGGTCGATAATCCGCTGGTATTTGTGAATCGCGGCGAAGAGGGCGACATCATTTCCGGAGGGAATTTCCATGGCGAACCACTGGCCTTCGCGTTGGACTACCTGGCCATCGCGCTGACAGCGCTGGCGGGCATCTCCGAAAGGCGCATTGAGCGCCTGGTGAATCCCTCGCTGAATGAGGGCTTGCCGCCTTTCCTGGCCGCCGACGCCGGGATGAACTCGGGCTTTATGATGCCCCAGGTAACAGCAGCCGCTCTGGTGAGCGAGAATAAAGTCCTCGCGCATCCGGCTTCCGTGGACTCCATCACGACTTCCGGGAACAAAGAAGACTATGTCTCCATGGGCATGGCGGCGGCGATCAAGCTGAAAAAGATCGTCGCCAATACCACCAACGTCCTGGCAATCGAGGCGTGCGCCGCAGCCCAGGCCATCGATTTTCTTGTCCCATTGAAAACCAGCAAGCCACTGCAACAGACCCACGCGAACATTCGCGAAGTCAGCCCTAAAATCGTGGAAGACCGCGTGCTTGCCGGAGATTTTCTCAGGGTTGCTGATGCCGTGCGTGCGGGGGCATTGGTCAGCTAAGACTGGCCTCTACCCCCAAAAACAATCAGCGAACGACGGATCTATCGTCCGGCGCCCTCCGCAGCCAACGCAAGTTCCATGGTGTCCACCGCGTTCACCGATGCGGCGCCGTTCACGCTGGAAACGCCATTCATCGATGCAACGCCGCTCATGGAAGCAACGCCGTTGCTGGATCGCGACCCGTTGATTGCGGCCACGGAGCCAACCGGAATCCGCTCCGGCATAGTCTCTGCGGGCTGGCGGCGCACGTCCCTTTGCCGCTCGCTGGTGGCGAAGAAAACCGTGGAGATCGCGTGTTTGAAGATGAGCTGTCTCTGTGTGTTGGTTTCCACGATCAGAGAGTATTTGTCGAAGGACTGAATGTTGCCGGTGATCTTCACGCCGCCCAACAGGTAGATCGTGATTGCCCTTTTCTCTTTGAGCGCCGTGGTAAGGAATGCTTCCTGGATATTGGGTATAGACATATTTATGCTCGTTTTCTGGCCGTGATGCCTGGCCGCGCTAGGTAGTGCTCGGGGAAACCCGCGCATCCCGCTCTCCCGGTCCTCAGTGAATGTCGAATCTGTAGCCGAGCAATTCCTCGAAACTTTCTCCGCACTCGGGGCAAAGGAAGAGGTGCGATAGCGTTTGTGTCGTTACAAACGAATGACCGTTGGGGCAAATAATCAACTGAAGCCGGCTCTTCATTTGCATCTCCTCGCCATCGCCTGCTGCCAAGCCCTTTGCAAGCTCCCAAAAAATAATGCAATTTTTACTATAAGTCCAATATATAATGACTCTGTTTGTGATAGGTACGCCCTATGGAAGTCCATCAACTGCGCTATTTCTGCGCCGTCGCTGAAACCGGGAGTTTTACGCGCGCGGCGGAACGCGAGCAGGTGGCTCAGCCGTCTCTCTCTCAGCAAATCTTGAAGCTAGAAGAAGAACTGGCCACACGTTTATTCGACCGATTGGGGCGGACTGTTCGTCTGACCGATCCGGGGCAAACCTTCCTACCCAGGGCCCGCGCGATTTTGCGCGAACTGAAGGCGGCCAAGGAAGAGGTAGCGGATCGAAAGACCTCGATTTCCGGCCCCGTAGCCATTGGCGTGATTCCAACGATTGCGCCCTATTTCCTGCCCTCGCGCATCGCCATGTTCTCGCGGAAATATCCGCAAGCATCTCTAACGGTGGTGGAAGACATTACTCTCGGGCTGATGGATCGCCTGCGCGCAGGCTTGATCGATATGGCCATCATGGCGCTTCCCATGCGCGGGCACGATTTTGAAGCGACTCCACTGCGCACCGAGCGATTATTCGCCATTTTGCCCAAACATCACCCGCTGGCCAACAAGCAGAGCCTCATACTGAAAGAATTGCGGGAAGAGCCTTTCCTTCTTTTGCGCGACGATCACTGCTTCCGCGAAACCACCATCGAGGTGTGTGAACGCGCGCGCATCCTTCCGCGCATCGTGTTTGAGAGCGGCCAGTTCAGCAGCATTCTTTCGATGGTGGGAGCCGGCTTGGGCGTTTCGATTGTGCCGGAGATGGCGCTGGAGCAGCGGCCCGACTGCATCTTCGTACTGATCTCCGACGAGCGAGCCTCACGCACCATCGGGGTCGTGACTCTTAAAGGGCACTTTTTGAGTAAAGTGCAAAGGGCATTCCTGGCCCATCTGCGCGCCCACGGGCGGACGCGCAATTAAGCCAGAAATTGGAGCCGAAGTTACTTCTTGGTCTCAGCTTTGATCGCCGTGAAGGTGCCGCTCGCCTGCCCGCCGTAGTCGACCGTTCCTTCCATCTTTTTACCCGTGCTGTCAACCTTGCCTGCATAGTGAATCGCCGCCCCCGAGACTTCAAAATCGAAGGTTACCTCGGAGCCCTTCACGGTGCCGTGAACAGGGGCTTCACCGAGCGCGCCCGAATAGGTGCCGCTCAATTTTTCACCATCCTGCTTCAACACGAACGTGGGGCTACCGCCCTGTCCACCCAGGTCTACTTTCGCATTCCATGTGCCGGTCAGGTCAGTGGCGAACGCAAACATGGAAACAGCTACAAACAGCGTAAATGCCAGAATCGCAGAGGCTTGTGTCGCCTTCTTGATATTTTTCATAGGCGCACAAAGTAACATTTCACGGGGTGCAAAGGCAAGATTCAGGCGCCCCCGCGGGCTCACGACTTCCTTGAAAAAACACGATCGAAAATCTTATCCACATTCCTAAGCTGGCGCTTCAGATCAAAAGCCCGTTCCACCTGCTCGCGCGGTACGAGGCTGGTAATTTCCTTATCATTCAACACCTGCGCGTGGAAGTTCAGATCTTCTTTCCACGCGCGCATGGCGTGCGCCTGAACCAGGCGGTAGGCGTCTTCTCTCGACATGCCGTGTTCGGCAAGGTCAAGAAGAAGCTGGCCGCTGAACACGAGCCCACCGGTGCTTTCGAGATTCTTCAACATCCGCGCCGGATAGACCATCAACGTATCGAGTAACTGGGTGGTCTTGTGCAAGAGATAGTTCGTAAGAATGGTGGAATCGGGCAGAATTACGCGTTCCACGGAAGAGTGGGAGATATCCCGCTCATGCCATAAGGCCACGTTCTCAAAAGCCGCCTGGGAGTTGGCGCGTACAACCCGCGCTAATCCGGAAATCTGCTCGCAAGTGATCGGGTTGCGCTTGTGAGGCATAGCGGACGACCCTTTTTGCTTTTCGCTGAAAAACTCCTCGGCTTCGCGCACCTCGGTTCGCTGCAGATGGCGAATTTCCGTGGCAATCTTATCAAGCGTGGCCGTGATCACCGCCAGGGTCGCAACGTAATGGGCGTGGCGGTCGCGTTGAATCACCTGCGAGGAAATCGGTGCGGGCTCCAGTCCAAGCCTGCGGCATATCTTCTCTTCCAGTTCCGGTTCGAGATGGGCAAAGGTTCCCACGGCCCCCGAAAGTTTACCGACACGCATATCCGCGGCAGCCGATTCAAAACGCGCAATATTGCGCTCGATCTCGGCATACCAGTTGGCCAGCTTGAGGCCGAACGTAATCGGTTCCGCATGGATTCCATGCGTGCGCCCAATCATCGGTGTGTCTTTAAATTCGTGCGCCCGCTTGCGCAGTACTTCTTTCAGGCGCAACAGATCAGAAAGAAGAATGGTGGAAGCCTCGTGGACTTGCAGAGCCTGAGCCGTATCCACCACGTCGTTCGAGGTGAGGCCATAATGAAACCAGCGCGCCTCCTGCCCTACCTTTTCCGCAACCGAAGTCGTAAAAGCAATCACGTCGTGTTTGACTTCGGCTTCGATTTCCTGAATCCGCTTTAAATCGAAATCGCCGCGATCGGCAATCGCCTGGGCCGCCTCTTTGGGCACAATGCCGGCCTCGGCGAGGGTGAGGCTGGCAGCCGTTTCAACCCGCAGCCAGCAGCGAAACTTATTTTCATCTGTCCAGATTCGGCCCATTTCCGGGCGCGTATAGCGGGAAATCAACGAGGGCGCTCCTTTGCGATTTTCAAGCCACTGGTACAAAACCGCAATTATCCAATTCGCGTCAAAACCATTTATGGTAAATGTTTACTGCCTGACGGGCAATGCAACGCCTTGCGTCCGCTCAACATACTTTTTAAGGGCACCGCAGCGGAAAAAGACGAGGCGATCTTCAGAGCGCGAAGAATAGAGCGCGAAGAATCAGCAGAACGCTAAGAATGAGCGAAGGACCAGCTTGCCCCTCTCCCGTACACGAATTAATAATGGAAATTCAACCCAACGCAAAAATATTCCTCCTGGGCTTGCGCGCCGCAACCGGAGCGCGACCTGGAACCGGCCCTGATAGTAGACTAAATATATCGTAGAGCGATAAAATGTCTCAGTACAAAAAATCCATTGGCAAAGAGCACAAAGAGTCCACAGACAAATCGACGCTTCTTGAATCAAAGACGCCGGCGGCGTCCAGACAGGCCAAGCCTTTGCAGAAGGCCGAATATCTGGCTCTGGCCGAATTTCGATACCAGGTGCGCCGGTACCTGCGGCACATGGAAGAAACCTGCCGCGAAACGGGGATCAGCCCGCAGCAGTACCAGGTGATCCTGGCCATTAAGGGGCTGCCAATGGCGCAGCAGCCCAACATTGGTTCTCTCGCGGAACGCATGCAGCTCAACCACAACAGCATGGTGGAGCTAGTGGATCGATGTGAGCAGCACGGCTTGATCCGCAGGACTCGCTCCGGCGCGGACCGCAGGCAAGTTGAGCTTGAAGTTACGGCCGAAGGCGATCCAATCCTGCGAAGGCTGGCGAGCGCCGCACGCCAGGAGTTGCAGAACCGCGGACCAATCCTGGTGGAGTCGGTGATGCAAATGCTTCGCGATTCCGGTACCGCCGTGAAAGGGAGCAGAAAAGCCCGCGAACGGGCAGGAGGAAAAGAGAAATCAGGCCCATGAAACCATCGCACGCTGAACCGCTTCCAAAGACCGCAAAGTATTCCACTCCTTCCATCGAAACCCTTGGGGACTTTACAACCACCTGGCGGGTCCTCCCCATCTCCGGATTGGCGATTGTCATCGGAGTGGTGAGCGCCTATGTGGCGGTTGGCCTGCTCAAGCTTATCGCGTTCTTTACCAACCTCTTCTTTTACGGCAGGTTCGATACCACGATGGTGTCGCCCGCTGAACATCACCTGGGCTACGCGGTCGTCTTCATTCCGATCCTTGGCGCGCTGATCGTAGGCGTGATGGCCAGGTTCGGCTCCGACCGCATACGCGGCCACGGAATCCCCGAGGCCATCGAAGCCATCCTGCTCCATGGAGCCAAGGTGCAGCCGAGGGTTGCGGTATTAAAGCCTCTCTCCACCGCGATTTCTATCGGCTCGGGCGGGCCTTTTGGCGCGGAAGGGCCGATCATTGTAACGGGTGGAGCATTCGGTTCCCTCATCGCCCAGTTCTTTCATCTCACGAGCGCCGAGCGCAAGGTGCTGCTGGTGGCCGGAGCCGCGGCGGGAATGTCCGCCACATTTGCGGCGCCTTTTGCCGCCGCGCTTCTTGCCGTTGAACTCTTATTGTTCGAATGGAAGCCGCGCAGCTTCATCCCCGTAGTGTTGGCCAGCGTAACGGCAGAAGCGGCCCGTATCCACCTTCTGGGGCCGGGACCAATCTTCAAGGTTACGCCACATCCGGTTGCCTTCAGTCCAGCCATACTCTTCGGCTGCCTTCTGACCGGGCTCCTTGCTGGAGTGCTCTCGGCAATCATCACGAACCTTGTATACGGTGTTGAAGACGCATTCTCGCACCTCAAGCTGCATTGGATGTGGTGGCCGGCCATTGGCGCGATCGCGATCGGCGTTGGCGGACTGATCTTTCCCCGCGGGCTGGGCGTGGGTTATGACGTAATCGAACAGCTTCTGCAAGGCAACGCGACGATGTCACTTATTCTCGGGGTGCTACTGGTTAAATCTCTGATGTGGGGCATCTCTCTGGGCTCAGGAACGTCAGGGGGCGTGCTGGCTCCATTGTTGATGATGGGCGGCGCATTGGGCGCATTGGTGGCTCAATTCTTGCCCCACCAAGGACCGGGTTTCTGGCCTCTCATCGCCATGGGCGCCATGCTCGGCGGCACGATGAACGCCCCGCTTATGGGCGTGATCTTTTCTTTCGAGCTGACCAACGACTATCACTCGATCCTGCCTCTGCTGATTGCCTGCGTAACCGCTCATGCGTTTTCAGTTCTTACGCTCAAGCGGTCCATTCTTACGGAGAAACTCAGCCGCCGAGGCCATCACCTGACGCGCGAGTACACTATCGATCCCTTGGAAATTCTCGCGGTTGAGGACGTGATGCGCACATCGGTAATGGCTCTTCCCGCTGAAAGCACCATCTCAGAATTAGAGCAAGTGCTGAAGCACAACGACATCGCGCGCACCCAGCGTCTCTACCCCGTCATCGAAGGGGAGCGGAAGTTGGTTGGTGTGGTGAGCCGCGCCGAGCTACAAGAGCATATTCGCGAGTTCGGCTCCGGCAAGAGCCATGCGGTTCGGCTTGCCGAAATTGTGGATGAATCGCCGGTGGTGGCCCATCCGGACGAGCCATTGCGGGCAGTCGTGAATCGCATGGCTGCAACCTCGCTGACTCGTTTTCCAGTCGTTCAACGTGGCTCGGAAAACCTTCTGGTGGGAATCATCAGCCTCCAGGATCTGCTGAAGGCCCGAGAAGTTTCACTTGAAGAAGAGCAAAAGAGAGAGCAGGTTTTCCGGCTCCGCCTGCCACCCTCACTGAAAAGGCAAGAGCGCGAACCAAGTGTGGATCGCGCAGTGTAAGACAGACAACCTGAGTGCGTCCAGATTCCTCCAAAATGATAATGCCCCGATTGTAATGATTCGTAGTTTCATTGCTTACAGCGATGGCATTGTCATGCCTATGGCCACAGGACACCTTTGGGCCTGGCATGTTGATCACGTTTTCAGCATTGCTGCACGCCGTTTGATTGGTTCTCATGCGGCTTTTCTTTCCCGCGGAAAAAACCGCAACGCCGAACTTAAGGCCGCTCGCGATTTATGCCGAAAACGCTTTAGGGAGGAACTCGCGCATGACAGGCCCACTCAAAGCAAGGTTGTCGAAAGTAAGGTCTCGCAAAAGCCCCGCGAAAAAAGTAGACCCGGAAAATTCCAAGGTCTATCTCATTGGAGGAGGAATTGCTTCCCTGGCGGCAGCGGCCTTCCTAGTGCGCGATGCCGGTGTACCCGGCAAAAATATACGGATCCTGGAGCAACTCAACATTACCGGCGGGTCCATGGATGGCGCTGCTGCGCCGACGCACGAGGGTGGCTACGTAACACGCGGCGGGCGCATGTTCGAGGAAGAGTACTATTCATGCCTTTGGAATCTGCTGGAAACGATTCCCACGCTTGAAAACCCCGCGATCAATGTTCGTGAGGAATTTATCGAGTTCAACAAGCAGCATCCCACCCACGCCCGGGCGCGTATTATTGTTCACGATCGTTCCATCCCGGACGCCTCGCATCTCGGCCTTGATGCGCGCGACCGCGCCGACATGGTTCGTCTTCTAGCGCTCCCTGAGCACATCATTGGAGCCCGCCGCATTGACGATTTCTTTCAGCCGCATTTCTTCTCCACAAATTTCTGGTGCATGTGGCAGACGACCTTTGCCTTTCAGACTTGGCATTCTGCCATCGAACTGAAGCGCTACTTCCTGTGCTTTGTGCAGGAATTCGACCGCATCCATACGCTCGCCGGAGTCCGGCGCAGCAAATACAACCAATACGATTCGGTCATTCTGCCCATTCAAAAATGGATCGAGGGCCACGGCGTACAGATCAATTTCGGAGTGACCGTGACCGACATCGACTTCGGCGGGCCACGCGCTCGCCGCGCAACCCGGCTGCACCTTCAGCGCGGTTCCGCTGAAGAGACGATTGACCTTGGCCAGAACGACTTTGTTTTTGCAACACTCGGTTCGATGACAGCCGATACGACTTACGGGGATAGCCATACCGTGCCGGAGATCATCCGCGACAAGCGAGACGGCTCGTGGCGGTTATGGGAGTTGATTGCGCAAAAGGCCGACGACTTTGGGCGGCCCAATAGCTTCTGCGGCAATATCGATGAGAGTAAGTGGGAGTCGTTCACACTGACAATAACTGGACGAACCCTTCTCGACCGTATCCAGGCTTTCTCCTCCAATGTTCCGGGAGAAGGCGCGCTCATGACGTGGAAGGATTCAAAGTGGCGGCTATCAATCGTGGTGCCTGCCCAGCCGCATTTCCCCCGCCAGGAACCCAATAT
Source organism: Candidatus Angelobacter sp. (assembly GCA_035295685.1). Classification (GTDB taxonomy): domain Bacteria; phylum Acidobacteriota; class Terriglobia; order Terriglobales; family Acidobacteriaceae; genus Angelobacter. The sequence continues at coordinate 13,108 of DATGIO010000150.1, read as the reverse complement.
TTTTACGCTTTGGGGATATGCACTCTTCGGAAATGTGCATGGCGACTACGTGAACAAGAAAATGGACGACTGCACCGGCTCCGAGATCCTTACGGAGCTATTGGGCCACCTGGGCTTCGACGATATTGCCGCGGAGGTTCACCGCACCGCCAAAGTAACCACCGTCCAGATGCCATATATCGACTCCCAGTTCGAGCGCCGAGTGGTGGAGGATCGCCCACTGGTGGTGCCCCATGGCGCACAGAACTACGCGTTTCTCGGTCAGTTCGTGGAAATTCCCGAAGCCGTGGTCTTCACCGTTGAATACTCGGTGCGGGCCGCAATGATGGCCGTCTACCATCACTTCAATGTGAACAAGGAGATCCCGGCACTCTATCGGGGCCTGAGCGATCCAAAGGTCGCTTGGTCCGCGCTAAAAACAGCTGTGGCCTGATTGGCCTTCATTTCGGACAAAGCTTGCGGCAGAGCATTCAAAGAATTCAATAAAGAGCAAATTCAGGGAAGAAGGACCAATGCCTGAATCCGAAAGACAGGATGCGCAAGCGTGAATGGAAGGCGCTCTGCAAACGCCGGACATGCTGCTGAGGAAATTTGGGATTGAGCCGTGCCCAGAACAAACGGAATAAGAGGGGGCAAAGGAATAAAGAAGAATGGCCACCGGCAAAAGGGCGCGGCTGCGTTCTGCTGCAACCTGCCCTTTCAACGGTGCGCCAGAACTACTTGGTAAGCGAGCTACTTAGAGGTATTGCAATCGCCTAGCACCTTGCCTTTGAAACGCAACCGCAGATCGCCGCCGAATTCCGTCTCACGGTGAGTGGCCTTTCCTGCCGCAGCGCCTTCTCCTGCTTTGGCTGCCGTGTCGTCAGGCTCCGACATCGTGACGCCGGTTCGCTGCCAGGCCGCGTGAATACTTACCTTTTTCCCGACGAATGCGGACAGGTCGCGATCGGTATGCAGAGAGACTTCTTTGCCCTCGTCTGTCTTCAATACATAGCCCGAAGGCGCTCCCTCGGCTACACAGCCCACAATCGTCTTCTCTCCGGAAGCTCCCGTGACTTGCGATCGGGTCGTGCCCGTGGAGCGTTGCGGCGCGCTACCGCCGGCCGATCCGCTATCCTGCCGAGCCAAGGATGCCGCCGCGAGCACCCCCATCAGTACTAGCATTGCAAAAACTGCACCAACCTGACGCATTGATTCCCTCCTTAATCAAGAGATCGAAGCAAAGACACAAAGGCCCAGAAAACGAAAACCAACAATCGAAGCCGGAAGAAGGCAACGTACACTTCGTCTTGCCATCTTCCTGGGAAACTCAAGCTTCCGCCGAATCTATGCTCTGCCTTTATCGGGTAGGTTACGTGATGAGCCGGATGACTGGTACCGGAGAATCTACGCGCCCACTCTCGCCGAAAAATTTCCTCCAGCGAGCAGGCATATCCGATCCCAAATCTCTTGCCTCTACGGGGAAAAGATCCCGTAGAAGGAATCTCGTAGATTTGCGCCTGTGAGGCAGGAGAGGAGCGGAAATAGGCTTGGAAATATAGAAGGCATTCCAACAAAGCAGGAATAGCGTTTGGCGCCAAAGCATGCCGGAGGAACTCGATTGCGGATGGGCATCCGGCGGGGCCGGCGTCGGCGGGAGTCTCTGCATCATCATTCCAATCGAGATGGCATCCCTATGACAACCAAAATGCGAAATCTTTTTCCACTGCTCCTACTGTTTGTTCTTGCAACGTCTCTTGCGTTCGGCCAAAAGACCCAAACAGACTATGACAAGACTTACGATTTTTCCCAACACCACAGCTACTACTGGCTGAAGGTAGATGTTGTGAATTCGCTGTGGCAGAAGCGTGTCCAAGACGAGATTGACAGTGAACTCATGGCCAAGGGGTGGACCAAAGGAGACGGCAGCGGCGACTTGGCCCTCTCGGCGCTAGGCACCACGCAGACGAAAACCACCTTAAATACGCTTTATTCGGGCATGGGTGGAGGATGGGGATGGGGCGGAGGCATGGCCACAGCCACTACCGTCCCTGAGACATACCATGCCGGCACATTGATTATCGACTTTTTCGATGGCCAATCGAAGCGGCTGGTCTGGCGGTCCATTGCCTCGGACACGCTCTCCGATAAACCCGAAAAGAACCAGAAGAAGCTGGAAAAAGCAGTCAACAAAATGCTCAAAGACTTTCCGCCGAAACCTAAGAAAGAGGATTAACGCGGCGGGCAATGACTGAGACACGCGCAAAAAAGCCTGGGAACTGACCACCCCTACGCTGGTCCCCAGCACAATCTGTGTTCCAAGCTTTGCATGGTGGGGCGTAACCTGTGTGAACGGCCTGGTACAGGGTGAAGCGACCTTGAGGCCGGGAAGCGCCGACGGATTCGGCTTCAACGTCGGATCGGGTGTCACCTACCGCGTGGGTGCTTCGCATCTCAAGGTATTCGCCGAGGCACGGTATCACCACGCGTACCCTTCGCAGATCGATACTCAAGTTGTGCCGGTGACATTCGGCATCCGCTGGTAAATTTGGCTCCCTTAGGCTGCCGGCCAAAATGGCCGGCAGCATTTTTCTGTGAATCACTCTCCAAGCTTCCTCTTTACGATCGCTCTCTTGCGGTCTCCGGCCCGGTCCCAATGATGTGATTCCTTCGGCTGGCGCTTGCTGATGTTAGACTGCTCTTCCGGAAAATTCTGGAGAATCGAAGAGCGAGGTTAAGCCATGATCCGTTTTGGAGGAGGACTCCTGCGTGTTGCCGCGGTTGTAGTGTTGAGCGCGCTTTTGCAAGCCGGGAGCGTAAACCAGCTACCTACTAGCAGCGTAGAGAAAGGCAGCTTGACCCTCCATCTCCTGCTTCATCCCATCGGCGAAGAAAATTATGAAGTAGTCCGAGATGATGCGGGCGGCATGGTGATGAATACGTCTTTCGAATACTCCGACAGGGGCAGAAAAAGGACCGTAACCTCGGTGCTGCGCATGCAGCAGGACTTCACTCCAGCCAATCTCAGCGTGAAGAGTAAGAACTCGCCAACCTCCACTACCGAAAACTCTGCCGAAATACGCTCCGGTACCGCGACGATCCGGGAGGCCGAAACCAAGCAGGAGATCGCGCTTCCACAACGGTTCTTCGTCGGCTTTGGCTCCTCACCCTTCTCCCTGCAGATGATGATGCTGCGCTATTGGAAGAACCACGGTGAACCTACCCGGCTGCCGATCCTGAGGGCAAACGCTCATACGCAGGAAGCCGAAATCAGGCTTGCCGGGCACGACTCTCTACTTGTGGATGGAAAGAAAGTCCCTCTCACGCGTTACACGGTGGGCAACATTGTTTTTGGACGCGAGGTTGTCTGGCTCAACGAGCAAAGCCAGCTTGCGGCGCTCATGACTTTTGGGGGCGGCCTTCCTTTTGAGGCGATCCGAAAAGAGTATGAACCAAGCCTCTCCCAGCTTGTCCACAGCGGCGTGGAGCAGGAGATGAAAGACCTTGAAGAGCTGGGAAAGCAGGCTCCTCCGGAGCAGACAGGCAACTTTGCCATCGCGGGCGCAACGCTAGTGGATGGCATCGGCGGAGCGCCGGTAGCGGATTCGGTAGTCATCGTGCGCAACGGGCGCATCGCCGCCGCCGGGCCGCGCAACAGCACGCCGATTCCGAGCGGAATGAAGGTAGTGAATGCCGGAGGCAAGACGCTACTGCCAGGACTCTGGGAAATGCATACGCATTTTTCCGGCGTGGAATTTGGCCCTGCACTGCTGGCCGCGGGCATCACCACGGCACGCGATTGCGGCGGAGAGTTTGAATTTCTTACAACGGAGCGCGATCAGATCGAAAAGCGCCATGCGCTGGGGCCGCGTCTACTGCTGGCTGGGCTTGTCGATGGCGGCGGCCTGGACGCCTTTGGAGCCGTAAGCGCGGACACGGTGGAGCAGGCCCACGAAGTTGTGGAGAAATACAAAGCGGCAGGGTTTCAGCAATTGAAGCTCTATACGCTCCTGAAGCCGGAAATTGTGAAGGCGCTCTCTGCCGAGGCGCACCGCGCCGGAATGTCCGTGACTGGTCACGTCCCCGCCGCCCTGAATGCAATTCAAGGAGTCGAGGACGGCATGGACCAGATCAATCACCTGGGCTTCGTGACGCCCGTTCTCCGCTCTTCCGGCGAAGATGGACATCTCGACCTGAACTCCGAGACGGCCACGAACGCCGTTCGCTTCTTTCAGCAGCACCACACGGTCATCGATCCAACAATCTCCTGGGGAGAGATGGCTGGCCATTCCAAGGATATGGAGATTGCATCCTTTGAACCGGGAATTGCAAAAGCACCCTATATGATTTCCTCGAAATTCCTAGGTATGGGCGCTCCGGCCGCCGATGGAGACAAGTTTCGCGCCCGCATGGAAGAGAGCAGGGCCATTATTGCCGCGCTTCACAAGGCGGGAATTCCGATTGTGGCCGGGAGCGATACCGGCCTGATTGGATACGGGCTTGATCGGGAGATTGAGCTTTATGTCCAGTCGGGAATGACTCCGCTGGAAGCGATACAAACGGCGACCATTGTCCCGGCGCGGGCGATGAATCTCGAAAAAGATACAGGCTCTATCGAAGTGGGAAAGCGCGCTGACCTGATTCTGGTGGATGGAAATCCCCTGGAAAACATCAGCGATATCCGCAAGGTATGGAAGGTGATAACCGACGGGCGGATGTATAGTTCGGCTAAGTTGTGGGAGAGCGTAGGTTTTCTTCCCTAAAGACCAAGACTGATTCTCGCCGCAATTGCTTTTCGCCTCGGTTGCTTTTCCCAGGCAATCCGGTACCATTAAGCCGAACGCAGGTGGCATCGTAGCCGATAAAGACCTTGAATCCTGTTCCCAACGACGTCGGCGATTTCAGCGATCGCCGGCAGCCAGAAACGAAACAGCAGAGCCTGCGAACCGTTCACAAGCGATGGGCTTGTTTCCAGAAAATCAGCCCAAAAGCAATAGGAGCGCTGACGGTCGCGACGCTGATCGGAGTGGTTGCAGCTGCCGTATCGGCGCAGCAATACGATGCTTCGAGCGGATCGTCCCTGGCGGCGATGAAAGTTCCCCTCGATAATCCCCTGAATGCATCCAAGATCGAGCTAGGAAAAAAGCTGTTCTTCGATACACGCCTTTCCGCTGACGGCACGGTGGCTTGCGCCACATGTCACGATCCCAAACATTCTTTTTCCAACAGCCATGCCTTGAGCGTCGGCGTCTTTGGCCGCCTCACACAGCGCCATGCACCGGCCCTGCTTGGCCGAGGCTTCGGCAACTCGGAGTTCTGGGACGGCCGGGCCGGCACCCTGGAAGAGCAGGTAGTGCAGCCCATCCTGAACCGCAATGAGATGGACAATAGCGTCGCTAGCGTGCTGGAGCGTCTGAATCATCTGAATGGAGACACGTCCTATCGAGGGCTCACGCAGGACTCCCTTGTGCGGGCTCTCGCCAGCTATGTGCGCACCCTCCGCTCAGAAGACAGTCCCTACGACCGCTTTCTTTCCGGCAGGCCCCATGGGCTGAGCGAGTTTGAACGCCAAGGATTATTGCTGTTTCGAGACAAGGCCCGCTGCTACATCTGCCATTCCGGCGGGCAGCTCACCGACGAGGGTTATCACAATACAGGCGTGGCGTGGGTCGACGGAACACTGCGCGACGAAGGCCGCGCCGCGATTACCGGCAAGAACTACCACAAAGGAGCGTTCAAGACCCCGACGCTTCGCGAGGTCGGCAAACGGGGACCATTTATGCACGATGGCAGCCTGGCGACGCTCGAAGATGTGGTGGAATTTTACGATCGCGGCGGGAATGCCAATCCCCACCTTGACGAAAACATCGTTCCTCTTCATCTTTCCCGGGAAGAAAAGGCATCTCTCGTGGCGTTCCTCCGAAAGGGCCTTTCGGGCCTAATCTTAGAAGGTATGGAGAACCATCCGTTTCCGGCCGAACCGCCCAAACCCGCCAAAACACCTGCCAAGAACTACCGGGACGCAGCCCACATGGACGATTGCTGCTAGCGCCGTACTTCACGAGACCCTATGTCATAACTACTCACGGCGCGGACGAAGATACCCACGCCGTAGAAGCTTGACCGCAATGCCAGCCACTTATAGAGTCGGGGACCCGGCGGCCGGCGCCTGAACACCTGCAAGTCCCAACTCCTGTGCTTTGGTCTTCATCGCGTCGATACAGAATGTGATGTGCTCTTCCAGGTCTATACCCATGGCGGCTGCGCCGTTCACGATATCGTCTCGGTTGACGCTCCGGGCAAAGGCTTTGTCCTTCATCTTTTTCCGGATGGATTTGGCATCGACCTCCGCTAGAGACTTACTGGGCTTAACCAGTGCCGTGGCGGTAATGAATCCGGACAACTCGTCGCAGGCGAAGAGTGCCTTTTCCATCGGCGTTTCCCGCTTTACGCCGCTATAGTCGGCATGCGAAAGGATGGCTCTGCGCATCTCTTCCGGGTAGCCGCGTTCTTCCAGAATCCGGCAGCCGACAAACGGATGCTCTTCGGGAGTGGGGTACTTTTCATAGTCGAAATCGTGAAGAAGTCCGGTTATACCCCATTTGTCCTCATCTTGAGAGTACTTGCGGGCATAGGCGCGCATGCAGACCTCTACGGCCAGCATGTGCTTGCGCAAGCTCTCTGATTCCGTGTATTCGCAAAGTAAACTCCATGCAGACTCGCGATTCATCATGGTTTTTATCCTACTTTCGCCTTATCTTCTCCTGTTTTTATGGAGTCTATACCGTTTTTTCACAAACTATTCCGTTGACAACCTTGAAGTATTCCTTGAAACTAAATTTGGAATAGGTTTCTAGAAGTTCCACTTGGAGTAGCCCCGCTCTGGCAACTCCCAAAATCTTGATGGCGACAACATTGGCCCCGGTTGACTCCCGGGAAGTCGTGCGCTGCGACCATTGCCATTTGGTCCAGTTCCGAACGACGAACAATCTTTGCCGGAAGTGCCGAACCTCGCTCGACGAAGAGGAGCGCGAGCCGATTTTGGAGATTCATGCTCCCGCGCCCGAGCCCGTTCGTTGCGAAGACTCGCATCTGCAAATCGCCACCACCATTCGCAGGTTCCGTCAGAAGTCCGGTTTAAGCCAGCGCCAGCTTGCCTTGCGCATGCAGGTGCCGCGTACGTATGTTTCCAAGATCGAAAACGAAAAAGCTATACCAACTCTATCATCCCTTCAACGGCTGGCGACCGCGCTGGAAGTCTCGATGGCCGACCTGCTGAACAGCAACAATAAGACTCAGGAGGATGAAATCACCGCCCTGATGGAGGACGACTTCATCTCCCAACTCATACCCTACCTCGACAAACTGGACCGGATGCAGCGCTCCAGCCTGCTCTCCCAAGTGCGCGACTTGAGCGTAAGGCCGAGGCGCAGTTCCTAAAGGAAACGTCCAGCGGGAATAGGAAACGGATTCTTGAGATGAATAAAAAGCCGGGACAATCTTGTCCCGGCTTTTGTTTAGCTATTCTTAAGAATATATGGCATTTTACGAATTACATCAGGCGGTTAAGAAAGGGGATTTGCATAGGGTCAGCGATCTCCTGAATGAATCGCCTCTGAAAATAGACATTAACCAGGGGGACCATAAGGGCTGGACGCCCCTGATGTATGCGGTTGCTCGTCCCGAAGCCCGCATAGAGATACTGCATGCGCTTATTCGCCACGGCGCGAATATCGACCAGACCAGCTTGTCTTTCGCTCTTTCTGATTTACAAAAGCTTAGCGTGCTCGTCGAAGCAGGTGCAGACGTTCGTTACGAGAAGGAACAGGGTTATGACACCCTGATAGACGCGGCTTGCAGGCCCGATGTTCTTCATAATCCACAATTGATCGAGATTCTGAGCCTGCTCATTGCGAATGGTGTGTCACTCAGGGGCATGACCGCTTACAAAGAATCAAGTATTCGCGTGCTATCGCGTGTCGGGCGCTTCGATGCCGTCCATCTGTTGCTTAAAGCAGGAGCCAATCCTAACGACATAAAATTCACCCCACTGATGGAAGCGGTTACCTTTGGATCACTTGCCGAAGTTGCTGCTCTGGCTGAAAGCGGGGCCGATCTAGAGGAACGGGATTATTGGGAAAGAACAGCCTGGCTTATTGCCATCCAAACAGGTGATATCCCCAAAGCAAAATTTCTACTTGGACAAGGCTCAGACAAGAGCGCGCGTGGCCGTTGCGGTAAGCCTCCTCTGTTCTATGCAATAGAAAATGGCCATGCGCCGATGCTGAGATGGTTGCTTGAAATCGGAACTGACATTGAGCATACGGACGATTTTGGGGAAACGGCGCTTAAAACCGCAGTCGAATGCCGCAACGACGAGAGCATCGACATACTCCTAGCGGCGGGAGCAAATGTAAATCAGGAGAGCCAGACCGGAACGCCTCTTGGCTTTGCCGATACTCGCGGTATTGCGATGAAACTTATGGAAGCCGGGGCCGACCCGCGACATCTGAGTGGCGAGGGACGGCGGTCGATACTGGGCTACCCTTCCGAACCTGACCAGGACTTATTAGAGGCTTCGGCAACCGAATTTCAGCAGGGCCGTTCACGCCGCTTTGGAGCGCAAAATCCAGAAATAATGAACAATCCATTTTGGCAGGGAATGATAAGAGCGGGACTTAGCGCCTACCAGGCAGGGACACTGTTTGGGGTTGAAAACAAATTTGATGGGAAATACGAGCCAATATGGTGCGCCCAGCGTTTCGGGCAATCCATCACCTTCTTGCCGGACGGCCGCATTGTACAAGTCGCGGGGGAGCATGAAGATCACTACGACCCGGATTTCTGCATCTACAATGATGTTTTTGTCCACGATGCTGATGGAAGAATAACCATCTATGGCTATCCGGAATCGGTATTCCCACCAACGGATTTCCACACGGCCACTCTGATCGACAACTATGTTTACCTGATCGGCTCATTAGGGTATCGAGGCACGCGGCAGTATGGTGAGATATCCGTTTACCGGCTGGACACCACAACTTTTCGAATTGAGCGGATGGAGACAAGTGGCGACAAGCCAGGTTGGATCTACAATCACCGGGCGATGTTATCGAGGCCTCATGAGATTCGAGTTTTTGGCGGTGAAATCCTTTCCTCAGCCAATGATAATGACAAGGAAGTCCATTCCAAGAATTTGAGATCTTTCCTTCTGGATATCGAGCGTCGTGTCTGGCGTACTGAGTCTAAGTAAGACCTAGCGAAACAGGTTCTTCAGAATGAAAATGGCGTTGGCTGGCCGCTCGGCCAGACGCCGCATGAGGTACGGATACCATTCCGTGCCGAACGGGACATAAACTCGGCAGCGCCAGCCCTCTTTGATGAGCTGCTGCTGGAGATCGCGGCGGACTCCGTAGAGCATCTGAAACTCAAAACTGGATGCCGGGATCTTCTCCTCACGGGCGAACTCGATGGTGGCCTGCACCATCTTTTCATCGTGAGTGGCAATGCCGTGGTAGACGCCGCTCTTGAGCAGGGCCTTCATCAGGTGGACGTAGTTGGCATCTACATCCGACTTCTTTTCAAAGGCAATTTGGGGGGATTCTTTGTACGCTCCTTTACAGAGCCGTATACGAATGCCTTCCGCTAGAAGATGTTCGATGTCTTTCTCACTTCGGAAGAGATACGCCTGAATTACCGCTCCTACATGCCCGGCAAGCCCCGGAGTGGCGTGCAGGCGGTAAACCATGTTCAACGTCTTCTCGGTATAGGCTGAACCTTCCATGTCGATCCGAACGAAGTTGTTGAACTGGGCGGCCCGCTGCACCAGGCTGGCGGCAATCTCGTAAGCCAGATTGTCATCAAGATCGAGACCCATGTGGGTAAGCTTCAGGCTGACGTTTCCGTCGAGGCCCATGCTACGCATCTGGCTGAGAAGCTGCGAGTAAAGCTGGGAGCTCTGATGGGCTTCTTCCGCGTTGGTCACATTTTCGCCGAGATTATCGACGCTCACGCTTAACCCAAGCTGGTTCAACGCTTGCGTAACCCGAAGCGCATCCTCCAACGTGGTCCCTGCGACGAAACGCCGCGACAGGCGATTGCCGACCCACGTACTTTCGGCGGCGCTGCGAAGCGATCTGCTTTGGGAAAGACCGATAAAGGCGGCTCTTAACACGGATCTCCTGAAGGGACAGAAGCGAAAACGATGGTCATGATAAGCAAACCCTTTTTACCATACGAAACAGGGGGCAGGTCAATTTTGCCGGCAATGCCGGAAGGGGAGACTCATATACGATTCCCAAAGACCTGCCAACGCACAGATTCAATCTCTCCAAAATCAAAGGCCCGGAACATGACATGGATGAACCTCATCCTCGGCAGGTCTTTCCTCAGAAGGTCTTTCCTCAGCAGATCCCAAAGAGAAGTTACCGGCCCTGCTCTTCCAGAAATTTCTCAACTTCCATGGCTGCGGAGCAGCCTGATCCGGCGGCGGTAATCGCCTGCCGGTAACGGCGGTCCTGAACGTCTCCACAGGCAAAGACGCCGGGCACCTTGGTGAATACGTAGTCGTGCGTCTTCAGATATCCGTCGTCGTCCATATCGAGCTGTCCCGTAAACATTTTGGCATTGGGTTCGTGACCGATTCCAAGGAACATGGCGCTGGTGGGAAAATCCCAGGTCTTGTCTGTCTTGTGGTGGCGCAGCTTAAGCCCTGTAACCTCCTGCTTTTGCACATCCTGAACCTCCTCGACAATCGTATCGGTGAGGAACTCGATCTTCTCGTTCTTACGGGCGCGATCAAGCATGATCTTGGAGGCGCGAAAGTGATCGCGCCGGTGGATAAGGGTCACCTTGCTGGCAAAGCGAGTGAGAAAGAGCGCCTCTTCCATAGCGGAGTCTCCGCCGCCGATCACGGCAATGGGCTTACCGCTAAAGAAGAATCCATCGCAGGTGGCGCAGGAAGAGACTCCCTTCCCGATCAGCGCTTTTTCGCTCGGCAGGCCCAGCCAGCGCGCAGATGCGCCGCTGGCAATGATCAAGGTGCGCGTGTGAACAATCTTATGCCCAAATTGCAGCTTAAAGGGACGCTCGCTGAGATCGGCGCTCGACAAATGCCCGCTCATATACTCCGCGCCAAATCGCTCTGCTTGCTTACGCATGTTCTCGATCAGTTCCGGACCTTGTATGCCTTCCGGAAAGCCGGGAAAGTTTTCGACCAGAGTCGTGATCGAAAGCTGGCCGCCAGGCTCGTGGCCTTCCACCACTAAAGGCTTAAGGTTGGCGCGGCCGGAATAGATGGCCGCGGTCAATCCGGAGCAGCCAGTACCCAAAATCACAGTATCGCGAACAGAATTTTCCATAGCATTCCTTTGATTCACTGAATCTCTTTTGGTTTCAGGGCTGCTTGCGGGGACTCGGGGAAGCCGCCGGCTTGCCGTGCTCGGTGAGCCAGGTCAAGTCGGTCCGAAAGGCATTACGCAGGCCAAGCGCCCGGCGGAAATTGGCCATGACCATAGAAGCCTGGCTGAAGAGCGGCTCGTATACGCTCTGGTCCGCATTCGGGCAACGAGACAGGCCCACCGATTTCTTTCCGAATCGTTCAATCTTGAGGTGCGTGACCGGGGTGTCCGTGGTAAAAACCGTTGACGGCGAAGCTGAATCGGCGGAGATGCGGTCTTCCAGGGCTATTTCGTGAAAATCCTTGGAATCGCGGTGGCGAAGCACCAGCAGTTCCACCAATTCATCTTCCTCAATGCTCACGGAATATTGCGCTGTCAGCAGCAGTGAGTCCGCCGGAAATTCCCTCCGCAACCGGACAAACTTAGAGGCCGGCGCATCTTTCATGGTGGCGAGGCCACGCGTAATCTCAAAATCTTGAATGAAAGCCGGCTTGGCAGGGATCTCGTCGAGCACACTTTTCACCACTCCCTGCTCTTCGGCGGATGGAGTGCAAACATTCAGAATATTGAGCCTGACCTGGGGCTGAGGCGAAGGTTCCTGCCCGAAGGCGGCGAGTCCCGATAGAAAAAGCAAGGCGATGGCGCGCTGGAGCACGAGTGAGATTCTAGCATTTCACCCAACTGCGGCTTGAGAATTTACTTGAGGCAACGCCTTCAGATTGGTATTGCGCAGGAGTTGCATGGCGTCGACACGATCAAGCTAGCGATCAATCCATCTGAAAGAAGGTGGAAACTAGTTGGAAGGGCCTGTGCAAAAAATTCTGGAAAACCAGGGCGAAATCATGGAAAAGCTCGTTGACGCCGCGGAGCGCCATGGCCGACAATCCAGGACGTCATGTTATTTTATCTTGCCGGCTCTATCGAGTACTCTCCCGATCTGGGTAAGGGCTGGCGGGCCGAGCTGACTCCCTTTCTAAAGTCACTCGGGCATGATGTCTATGATCCAGCGGAAGACGAGGCAAAGAACCTGACCGACAGTGAAGTAAGAGAGTTTCGCTCCTGGAAGAGAAGCGACCTGCCCCGCTTTCAAGAGACCATCCGAAAAATCATCGCCTACGATCTCGATCTAATCGAGCATCACTGCGATGGGATTGTCTGTTATTGGGACCGTTATGCTGGGCGCGGTGCTGGAACGCAAGGCGAACTAACCTTTGCCCATCGCCTGGGGATTCCAGTCTATCTTGTTTGTGAACTCCCAATCGAGGAGATGAGCGGCTGGCTCCTAGGGTGCGCAACCGAGGTCTTCAGCAGTCTCGATATGTTTTGCAAGTTTATGCGCGGCGGCCTGGACGTGGAAGCGCCAGAGAAACAGGCCCAATCGGAAACCTATTCATGAATGCAATGCGAGGAAATCTAGGCTGGATCGAGGTAGTCTGCGGCCCGATGTTCAGCGGAAAAAGCGAAGAGCTGATCCGCAGGCTGCGGAGGGCCGAAATCGCCCGCCAGCGCGTACAGATCTTCAAGCCGGCCATCGATCAACGCTACTCCAATAATCATATCGTCTCCCACAACCAGGCCCGCATCCATTCGGAGTGCGTGAGCTCGGCAGAAGAGGTCAATGCCAAGTTGGACTTGCGCACCGAAGTAATCGGTATAGACGAGGCGCAGTTCCTGGGCGAGAACATGGTTGATCTGGCGATCCGCCTGGCCGATATGGGCAAGCGCGTGAT
>DATGIO010000149.1:0-44000 GCA_035295685.1 Candidatus Angelobacter sp. | reverse complement strand
CAGGTACGTCTTGCAGGTCTCGTAGATCAGTTCGGAGATCTCCAGCATGGAGCGGTGCACCGGCAGATTCTTCAACTGGGTGTAGATGACGAGCCCGAACAGTCCACCAAATAAGCAAAAAGCAATACCGATCAACAGGAGCTTGTGGCCGTCAATGCTGCCGTTGAAAAACGAGACCGTCGACATGTCCGGCAGCTTCAGGTTGGCCTCACCGCCGGCCTCCTGCGAAGGAGCCGAGTTCTCCTGTGCCGCCGCGGCCGGTTGAGTAGCTACAGGCTCGCTGGCGGCGCTAACAGCCGGTTGGGTGGCGGCAGGCTGGCTGGGGGCGGCGCTGACCGCCGGCTGAGTTGCCGCAGGTTGTCCCTGGCCAAACGCTGAAGGCACGGCCACTGCGAGCATCGCAGCTACCGCTATCAGCAACAATGCCTGACGCGACGCACCAAGGCGACGCACAAAGCCTACTGCACGAACCATGAGTTCCTCCGAGAAGGTAAAAGTGTGGATTTGAACCTTATTCTGCCCCGACTCCACCTGGAGCCAGCGGCGCTGTCCTGGAAACGCGCTTCCACATCAAGAACGATGGTTGAGGCTTGGCCGCGTCAGAACTTAGCTCGTCCGAATTAAGCGCTCCCCGCCTTCGGACAAAGCGTAAGACCAGTCTTTATAACATTTTGAAGAAACACGGGTCAATGAGAGATGCGACCGGGTATTTGCTGGGAAAAAGCGTCGTTAAGGAAAGATGTGGGTTCCCACCCCTTGTGCCAAATACGGTGGCCATTCGATGACGTACACGAGCGGCATCGAGGATTTTTCCAACGATCTCAGAGCTGGGAAGCGTCACCCAAACTTGCTAAAATAGAGAGCTGGAGAGTTTTCATGAGCGTAACTGTCGGTCCTAGGGTTCCCAGGCGTTCGCCGATGAGCGCGGAATTTTCGGATCATCAGATTCGCCAAATTGCGCAGGGCAACTCTCAAGCTATAGCCCAGTGGGTTGAATCAACTGCGAAGCGGCGGGGCATCTTCGTGCAGCGCATGGCTAGAGATAAGTTTGTAAAGGCCGTCTCCCGTCTTTCAGACGGTGTGGTTGATCTCGACGAAGTGGAGGAGTTGCTCATCGCACTCGGAAGAGCAGGTGTCATCACCTCATTCCAGAGAGGTCTTCTCCAGGTTCACTATCTCCGATAATGGAATCGAAGATCCTCGACCCATTCGGGGACTACGAGACTCAAGGATATCTCCGAAATACATACCAGGAAAAAGACATCCGTGTCGTAGGCCATCTTGAAACCGCCGCTTTTGAGCAGGAAATTATCGGCACATTACGTTTTCTGAAACGACTGCCGACTCTTCAATACGAACACCTAACCGAAACCCACCTTAAGCTGTTTAGCTCTCTCTATCCTTGGGCAGGCCAAGACCGTTTCATAACCGCACCCAATATCGCCATCGTAAAAGCGGGATACAAAACCTTGTTTGCACATCCCGCGGATGTTAGACGGGCAGCGGAACATGCCCTTTTTCTAGGACAAAACGAGGGCTACCTTCGCGTACATCCTGGCGAGGTCTTTGGATATTTGGCGTATGCACATCCCTTCCTTGAGGGGAATGGGAGAACGATCCTCACGGTTTTCTCGGAACTGACGCGACGGGCTCGCTTCCACGTTGAATGGGAAGCAATCGACAAAGATCAGTTCCTGAATAATCTCACTCAGGAGCTACTACAACCCGGCAAGTCAATCATGGACCAATTATTAGCTCCATATTGGCGGGAGGGAGTCCTCTCCATCGACCGAACTGCCCGGACCCTTCGGACAAGATTCAAACGTCCGGAAGGTACTCCCCCATAGGATCATCGTTACGCCTTTTGGTTATTGAGACGACGTGGATCGCGCGCGGGCTTCTAAAGCCTTGGCCTAGCAAGATGGCAGCGGGGGTCCCTTCTGTCATGTATTTTGTTGTCGGACCCGTTTTGCTACTTCTTTACGGCACACACAAAACTGTTTTGATCGTTTGTGTCGCCGGTACCTTTGTACTGCGCCTCTTGTGGATACGGGCACAGAGGCCGCGTCATCTTGACGCCTTGTTTGGGATCGTCGTTCACGTATTTCGTGGCAATCAGCTTGTCCGGCGCGTTGCCTTTTTCGACCCATTGTTCGAGAGCCGTATAGATGTTGTGCTGGGGATCGTTCGGGGCGTTGGCACTTAGCTGTCCAAAGGAGTTGGGGCCGGGACCGCCTGCGCAGTGTTGCATTCCCGGAACCATGTAAAGCCGGACAAACTGCGCTGTATCATGGGCTCCCATGGTGGAGGCCACACTTTTGTAGTAGTTGATCGCGTTGACGGCGGGAATGGCAGCGTCGCTCCATCCATGGTAGATGAGGAGTTTTCCGCCGCGCGCTTTGAACGCCTTCATATCGGGATCGGTGGAGTTGAGAACGGCGGCTTGCTTGTCGGCAGCGGCCACGCCCGAGTCGAAATTGAATGTCTTAAAGTCCCACGTCCGGTCGCTGAAAATCATGTTCTTAAAGAAGTTGGTGGTAAAAGCCGATTGCAGGCTCGTACCCGGTCCTTGCCCGGTAATCCAGAGCGGCCAGCCTCCCGGCCCTTCTTCTCCGCCCGGCACGTATCCTGGGAAGAGTTGTTCTCCTTTGGAATTCTTGGGACCCTCGTAGAACTTCTTCAGTGCGGCCGCTTGGGGCGCTGTCAGGCAATTGTTAGAGTCGCCCTCTTTGCAGACCATGGTGGTGGGATCGAACTTGCACTCGCGTGGATCGTTGAGGAGAGAGTCGGTCACGCCATCCTTTTTATCGCAGGCGGCCAGCACGGCTGCATTCAGCGCGGGTATCTTGGCGGAGGGAATAAAACTCTCGGCGCTGGCCTGAATGGCTTGCAAATTCCAGACACCTGACACCAGGAGATGCGTCCAGAAATTTGCAGGCGCTCCGGCGATGATGCCGTCATAGTCTTCGGGATATCGTTGCGCCTCCATCAAGGCTTGGCGACCGCCGTTGGAGCAGCTTGCAAAATAAGCCTTCTTAGGATCTTCTCCGTAAAAGGCATGAATGATGGCTTTGGCCTCTACGGTCATCTCGTGGATGCCGCGATATCCGAAATCGACGATCTTCTCCTGATGTCCCAACGCCCAGGAAGCATCCGTGGTACCCCCACCATGTCCGGTGTCGGTCGATGCCGTGGCATAGCCGCGCCGCACTGCGCTCACCAGCGCTGGATATGTGATGGAGCCGGCGAACCCACCATTGCCCTCGCCCTCGTACTTGCCGTTCCATCCGCCAGCAGGCATCCAGACCTCCATCTTGATGCTGGAATCGGCAGTAGGCTTTACCTCGGCGGCAACACGACAAAATGCCGGTAGCGTCTTGAGTGCCGCAGCTTGCGCCCCGGTTGCTCCCGGAAGCGAAAGCTCGCCCGCCGCTACCGATTGAGCCAACGTAATCGTGGTGTCCTTCAACTTCAAGGCACTCAGGCTCTCGCAGGAGGCGGCCCTGGCGGTGGTTCGTCCAAAAATGGTAAAGAGCGTTACAGCAAAAACGATTCCGGTAAAGTTCTTTCGGGGACAGCAATTCATAGTGATCTCCCTATGCGAGTCTTCGTCCTAGCCAAGGCGGGCCATCGTAACGCACGGATAGAAACGGGGTCAACAAAGATACGAGGCGGAGTAACGAAGAAGGACCAAAAATAGCCAGCTATCTCTTACTGGAGATTTCGCTATGCCTGAAGCAGGTGACCAAGTGATCGTTCACGATCCCGACCGCTTGCATGAACGCATAACAGATGGTGGAGCCGACAAAGTTGAAGCCCCGGGCCTTGAGATCTTTGCTCATGGCCTGCGATTCGCTGGTTTCGGCTGGGACTTTTTTCATATCGGACCAAGAGTTCTTCCATTGCTTTCCGCCGGTAAATTGCCAGATATAACGGTCGAAGCTGCCGAACTGTTTTTGCACATCCAGAAAGGCTTTCGCATTGCGTACCGCCGACCCTATCTTAAGACGGTTGCGGACGATCCCGGGATTGTCCAGCAATTCCTTGATCTTGTCCGAATCAAAGCGCGCAACCTTCGCTGGCTCGAACCCGTTGAAAGCCTTGCGGTAGGCATCACGCTTGTTCAGAATGGTCGACCAGCTTAGACCCGCCTGCGCGCCCTCCAGAACCAGGAACTCGAACAACACGCGATCATCGTGCTGAGGGACTCCCCATTCCTCGTCATGGTAGGCGATCAATTGGGGCGTGGTGGACCAAGGACAGCGAGGTTTTTCAGACATATGCGCTGGGATCAATATCCAGTGTAAATGTATCTTACGCACCCAAGAATCCACGAATCGAAGAATCCACAAAATCAAGAAATTCGCGAATCCACAAATCTGGGAATTCAAATCGTCGCATCAAGCCGTCGCGACCTTCCGTCCCAAACAAATTCGCGCATCCGCACCTTATAAATGGAGGCAGGGGAGCATGGCGGGTCAGCGTCTTTCTATTTAAGGTCGTGAGAAAATGAAGATGCTTATCGGAGGGCAGGATGCCGGAAAAAGAGATGGATTTCGACAGGCTCAAACAACGTCTGCGCACTACGTGGATGACGGGGGATTTTGGGAAGATTGCAGAATATACGGCCAAGGGCGCAGCGGAATTCGTCTCCCGCATCGGCATCCATTCCGGAGGAAAGGTGCTGGATGTGGCTTGCGGCACCGGCAACCTGGCCATCCCAGCCGCCCGCCTGGGAGCACAGGTCACCGGGATTGATATTGCTCTAAACTTGCTGGAGCAGGCGCGTCAACGCGCGGCATCCGAGAAACTCAGTGCCGTCTTCGAGGAGGGAGATGCGGAAAAACTTCCATATCCATCCGCTTCCTTCGATGTAGTCATGACCATGTTTGGCGCGATGTTTGCGCCACGCCCAAATCTGGTAGCGGCAGAACTCCTACGTGTGTGCCGTCCGGGAGGTACGATCGCGATGGCGAATTGGACTCGCGAGGGCTTTGTGGGAAAGCAATTTGCGACAACCAGCCGACATGTTCCTCCGCCGCCGGATCTACCACCGCCCGTACTTTGGGGAGATGAGGCAACGGTGAAAGACCGGCTGAGCGACGGGTGTTCCCAAATCGGGCTGGTACGCCGGATGATTGAGTTTGACTATCCGTTTCCTCCCGCGCATGTCGTAGAGTTCTTTCGTGAATACTTTGGCCCCACACAGGCAGCCTTTGCGCGCCTCGATGCGAACGGCCAGGAGCTTTTAGCCGCGGACCTGGAGGCCCTTTGGCGCGAGAACAATCAGGCCGGTGGCAATCGCACTCTGATCCACGCCGAATATCTGGAGGTTATGGCTACTAAGAAATAAAAAACATAAGACAAACGCCAACCAATGGCTCGACAAAATTCACGAAAGCAGCCTTGCCGATTTCAACACCGCGCCAATTTCAACACCGCATCGTTCGGCAAAAGCGAGCAGTGATCATTGATCAGTGATCAAATGCTTTGGCTTCACGAAAGGATTTATCGCGCCTGATCAAGTTCATGCTGACCAGAATCTTTCGGGTAACAAGGCGCAACTGGCAAAGCTGTAAACCTACCAGTACTCGCCATTTCAGTACACCCCATTCGCCAATTGTTATATTTTGAATTATGCAGGGTGCATTCTTGCCGACACACGGTACTCAAGGCATTGAAATCGTATTTCTGTTGCTGCTGCTTTTTGTTGTTGTTTTCGGCATGCTTGCGCGGAAGCTGGCAATTGCTTACCCGATTGTCCTCGTCATCGCAGGATTGCTTCTGAGTTTTGTTCCAGGGATCCCCAAGATCAATCTCGATCCCGACCTCGTGTTCTTCGTTATCTTGCCACCGCTGCTCTACAGCGCGGCGTGGCTCACCTCGTGGCGGGAGTTCTCCTACAACCTGGTCAGCATCTGCCTGCTGGCCTTTGGATTGGTAGCCTTCACGATTTTTGGCGTGACCCAGGCGGGCCAATGGTTTCTTCCCGGCTTCGATTGGCGTGTGGGCCTGGTGCTTGGAGCTATCGTAGCTCCCACCGACGCAATCGCGGCCACCTCAATCTCCAAGCGCCTCGGACTGCCACGACGGCTAGTGGATATTCTCGAAGGCGAGAGCCTGCTGAACGATGCCAGCGCCCTTCTCGCCCTGGAGTTCGGCGTCAGCCTGCTGGTCTCAGGACATGTGCCTACATTCCGTGAAGGGGCGCTTCGGCTCGGCTACCTGACGGTGGTTGGAATCGCCATCGGATTAGGCGTGGGTGAGATCGTTCACCTGGTCGAGCACTGGATCGACGACGGTCCCATTGAGATTGCGCTGAGCATCCTCACGCCGTATGCGGCATACCTTGTGGCAGACTTTATGCGAGCCTCGGGTGTTCTGGCCGTGGTTGCATGCGGACTCTATCTCAGCCGCAAGAGTTCCCACTTCTTTTCTCCCACGGTGCGCCTGCAGGCGTGGTCTGTTTGGGACGCCCTCACGTTCATCCTCAACGGACTGGTTTTCGTTCTGATTGGGTTGCAACTGCCATATATCATGGATGCGATCCGCGATCATAATCTGCACACGCTGATCCTCTACAGCCTGGCCTTCAGCGGATTCCTTATTCTCCTACGCCTGCTCTGGATGTTTCCGGGAGCATTCCTGGCCAACATCATACGAACTCGATTGCTCCACCAGGATGAGGCACTGCCTCCGGCCCGGAACATCTTCATTATTGGATGGACTGGCATGCGCGGCGTAGTATCGCTGGCCGCCGCTATCGCCCTACCTCACACCCTGGCAAATGGCGCGCCGTTCGCTCAGCGGAACATGGTCGTCTTCTTGGCATTCAGCGTGATCCTCGTGACACTCGTGCTCCAAGGCCTCACCCTGCCACCGTTGATCCGCATTCTCGGAGTAGCGGGCGCAACCACTGGGCACCGCGCAGAGGAAAAGGAGGCAAGGCGCGCTATTTTGCAGGCGGCACTGAACTACCTGGAAAAAGCAAGAGCAGAAAGCGGCGAGCAAAAGGCTGAAGCTCATGAAGATTTGGCGCAGCACTACCGCCATCGTCTTGCCTCCCTAGCGGAAAAAGACGAAGTTGGACCCGACGATATCGATCCCAACTTTTACAGATACTTCAACGATCTATCAAGGGAGTTACTGCGCGTGGAAAGGCAAACCGCCGTCCTGCTCCGTAATCAACGGCGCATCAGCGATGAACTACTTCGGGAAATTGAGCGCGAGATCGACTTGGGAGAGGCCCGCCTGATTGCTAAATCAAAATAGATCGGCGAGGGATGGGCGAGTTGGGCGGAGCAGGAAGAAGCCTCGCGTGGCGATAGGCAGGAATTAAAGAAACGGGGCTCTACATGCAAGGCTGGTTAGCGCCCACCTGAGACTGGAGCGCCTTAAGACTGGAACCTCTTGGAGAGAAGCGGTTCAACTGACAGAAAATTTGGGCTGCGATGAACGATCTTTGAGACGGACGATCTTAAGACGAACGGTCTTTATACAGACGATCTTTATACCAACGGTCTTTATGCCGACGATCCTTATACCGAGGATCTTAGAGAGCGCCAGACACCCGAGCCAAAACCAATTTAGGATTGATCAGCGATGCGGCGGTACTGATCGAGCTTGCAGCATGAATCAATACGTTGCACTTTGCCAGCAGCAACGTATCGATGAGTACGTCTTCGGCATCCGATCCGGAAACTTTGCCCCATTCGCCAAAGTGCACTTCTGTTCCCTGTTCGGTGGTGCGCTGCACCTCATTCCTCACGATCAATCTATCCCCTAACGCCTCTAAGAAGATGGGGACAACCTGAGAGTCGTCAGTGGCTAGGAATACCATCCAATCGGCAGCGTTGGCGGCGCGTACTTCGGCGTGGATGCGATCCAGCAATTTTTGCAGCGTGGGCACCGCACCATCACGCTGGAAGTTGGCCACCATCGTATTGCCAACGCGCCGGTGCACTCCAACACAAAACCGGCCGCGCATGCGCGCCTGAACAGCCTCGACCTCTGCGCAAACGCGCGCATTGGTTACTTCGACCCACTTTGCATAGGTTTGCCCATAGGCTTCCCGATGGAGGTCAAGCGAGCGGCCCGTCAAGTAGTCCTTGCCGCTGCCCCAGAATGCGAAATCCAAAGGGGAGTCCGCATGGAAAGCATCTCCATTGCGGGAGCCCACCGGATGAAACAGCCCCGGCCAGACATTCTCGCCAACCTTCCCATAGCGAAAGCCTATCTCGCTGCCCTTAAGGGTCCAATCCACGTGAAGGCGCGCGCCTGGACGCACACGATGCGCGACTTCCAAGACGTGGAGAAAGTTGGCCAGCAGACCTTCCGTACCCAAGCAGGGGATACGGACCTCGGTTGCTTCTCGTAGTCTCAGGCTGCGCCAAAACGTGGTGGCAGCCTGGAGAACCTTGATCATGATGCGCTCGTACCAGTGATAGGGCCGCCGCGAGATGAGCTGCTTGGTATTCGGATCATAGATGCTTATCTCAAAAAGATGAGGACTGATGTTCCAGGCCCGTACGCCATCGCCCACGGCGGCCAAAAAACGTTTGAATCCATTTGAATTATTCTGGAGCGCCGGACTAGAGCGATCCCCACTAGCCATCATGCAATTATCCTTTTCAAGATGTGGAGTAAGAGAGTAAAAGGAGGGCGACTCCGAAGCAGTTCCACCTATCCGATAGCAGCGGCATGTACCAAAGGAAGAGTATGAGAACCACTCTGTTCCCCGGCTACATATTGGTCGTAAATCCAAGCGTAGGTTTCTTCAAGCCCGGTGCGCAACAAAGTACTGGGCTCCCAGTCCAGATAGCCGCGTATCCGGGTATTGTCGCTGTTCCGCCCGTTCACGCCCTTGGGGGCGGTGAGATCGTACTTTCGCTTGAGCTTAACGCCCGCTATTTCTTCCACCACATCCACCAACTGGTTGATCGTAACGGCTTCACTCGATCCCAGATTGATGGGTTCTTCGATGCCTGAATTCATAATCAGGGAGATGCCTTTGAGGCAGTCGGTAATGTACATAAAGCTACGCGTCTGGTCGCCCGTACCCCAAATTTCAATCTCGTGACTTCCGCTGAGCTTCGCGGCAATCACTTTGCGGCAGATGGCGGCAGGGGCCTTTTCCCGTCCTCCATCCCACGTTCCCCACGGCCCATAAACATTGTGAAACCGGGCCACGCGCGTATATAGGCCAAAGTCTTCACGGAAGTGCCGGCACATGCGCTCGGAAAAGAGCTTCTCCCAGCCGTAGCCATCTTCGGCAAGGGCGGGATAAGCATCCTCTTCTTTCAACGACGGCGCTTCAAATGCCGTTTGCTTGGCCGCACTATAAACGCAGGCCGACGACGAGAAGAAATAGCGCTCTACCCCGTACTTTGCAGCCGCTTGCAGCATTTGCGTATTGATAAGAACGGAAAGCATGCAGAGCGCCTTGTTGTTCTCAATGAACCCCATTCCTCCCATGTTGGCGGCGAGGTTGTAGATTTCATAGGCATCCTGGGCCGCTACCTCGCAGTTCTCTTTGATGTTGAGATCGAGGGTCAGGTTCTCGACATCATCAAAATGCTGGTACCATTCCTCAAAATCCTTAATATCAATGGCCCGGATTCGCCGGTAACCTTGCGCGCGAAGCGATGCCACCAGGTGCCCGCCAATAAAACCGCCCGCTCCGGCAACAACAACTAGGTCGTCCTTTTGCACGATATTCCCCTTTTGCTTGGTTTTCACGAGAACTGTTTACGTAGAGAGAAGGCTTGCGAGAAACAAGAGCAGACGTGCTCCGGAGTTGTGGAGCACAAAAAGGATTCAAAACCCAAACAATTCAGAAGGCAATCAGGCCGCCGGTTCCGCTCCCAGGACGGCATATGTCTTCCACTTCCCTCGCCGGAAGACACCAATGGAGACCAAAGACATAACGAGTTGGGAGGTGAAGATGGCAAAGAACAATCCATTGGGGCCGAACTGAAGGCGTCGTCCAAGAAGAAATGCCAGAGGGAGTTGCACCACCCAATAGCAAACAATGTTAATGACGGAAGGCGTCAGGGTATCTCCAGCACCGTTCAGGGCTTGCACAATCACCAAACCCCAGGCGTAGATCACATAACAAAGACTCATAATCCGAAGGCAGCTCGCGGAAGCCGCTATCACGGCCGGATCTTCGCTGAAGATTCTGCCGATCGAAGGAGCGAAGAACAGAAATATCGCCGAAAGGGAGCCGAGAAAAATCATGTTGAAGAACCCCGCCCGCCAGACTGCCTGCTCTGCCCGCTGATACTGCCTAGCGCCGAGGTTTTGTCCCACCAAGGTCGCAGCAGCGGCGCTCAGACCCCAGGAAGGCACCATGGAAAAGACGACGATACGAAGGGCCACGGTGTAACCTGCCGCGACTGCGGCGCCGAACGACTGCACCAGCCTCGCCATGACCAGCCAACTCGACAAAGTGATTCCGGATTGCAGCGTTCCGCTGACGCCGATTTTCAAAATGCCGGTCAGCAGCTTGAAATTAACCTTAAGATGCTTCCGTCCGATCACAACCCGGCCAAGGCCACGGCAGAGGATAAAGAGTTGAGCCACCACACCGAGGCTGCGGCCAATCAAGGTGGCCAGGGCCGCGCCGGTGACACCTAGCTTCGGGAAGGGCCCCAAGCCCAGAATCAGGCAGGGGTCCAGGCAGAGATTCACGAGATTCGCCAACCAAAGCACGCGCATGGCTGTGGCCGCATCGCCACTGCTACGCAAAATAGCATTCATCAGGAATAGCATCAGGACGATTCCTGAACTACTCATCGTGATTCTGGTGTAAGCAGATCCGGCACGCACAATTTCGGGACCGGCTCCCATCCACGAGAGCAGGCTTGGGGCAAGCGGTAAACAAAGCACAAAGAGCAGCGCTGAAGCAACGATCCCCAGCAAGATCGACTGCACCGCGGCGTCAGCGGCGCCGTCTCCATCTTTCTCGCCGACACGGCGGGAGACCATCGCCGCGGCACCGGCGCTCAGTCCGGCAGCAATCGTGGAAACCACGATCATCAATCCTTCGGTCAGGCCCACGGTAGCGGTCGCCACGGCTCCCAAGTGCGCCACGAAAATGATGTCGACAATCCCGAAGAGCGATTCCATAGCCATTTCAAGCACGACGGGCACGGCCAAGAGGACAACAGCGCGATCGATGGAAATGACGGTAAAGTCCTGCTTTGAGCCCCAGACGGCCTCACGAATCAAGGCCATGGCGTTCTTCATCCAGACGCGCCGTGGATGTTGGCGCGAGGATGCGACAGCAATTTCGTCTAGCTGTAGAGGAGCAGGGGGCATTCGGAATTTTCGGATTGCAGGTTCTGTTGAGAATTACGAACTGTTTCGCCGGATCGTTCCTTCCTGACGGCAGGGAAAGACCTAATTCCGAACGACTTGAACTTCTACCTTCTTCGGAACACGGAATACGGCGCTTCCCATCCATTCAAGCTCTTCCGCAAGGACAAAGCTCTTGAATTGCCTGAACAGAGCCTGATAGAGAAGGCGCGTTTCGGTGCGCGCCAGAGGAGCACCGAGACAGAAATGTGGCCCTGCTCCAAAAGAAAGATGTTGATTCGGATGGCGCGCCGCCTCGAAATCGTCAGGGCGGTCGAACTGGCGCGGATCGCGATTGGCGGCGGCAATTAGCAATCCAATTCGGGAGCCGGTGGGAATCACCGCTCCGTGCATTTCGAGATCATTGCCGACAATGCGGGATACCAGGAGAAAGGCGGGCTCCATCCGCAGAAATTCTTCGATGCCGCTTACCAAAACAGATGGGTCGCGCCGCATCAAGTCCTGCTGCACCGGATTTTGCAGCAGCGCAATCATGCCGTTGCACATCAGGCGGGTGGTGGTTTCGTGACCGGCGAAAAGCAGCATGACGCAATTCGCAAGCAGTTCCCTATCGGTGAGAGGGCGACCGCTCGGCTCGGCGTGGATCATTGCGCTAATCAGGTCATCCTGGGGCGACTGCCGCCGGTCACGTACGATATGGCCCACGTATTCCGTCATGGCCTCGTGAGCCGCAGGGCCAGCCATCGGCGCTTTGCCGGAGAAGAAGTTGCTCAATCCTTCCGACCATTGCTTGACCAGGCCGATATCCTCTGCCGGAACTCCCAGGATCATGCCAATGACCATCGCAGGAAGAGGACCGGCGATGAGGCGCAGCATATCGAAGGTATCGTGGCCTTCCACCTCCCGCAGAAGGTGCGCGATGGCTTCGTCAATTTTGGGCGCCAGCCCCGCAATGGCCGCCGGAGTAAAAGCCTTGTTCAGCCAATGCCGCAGCCGCAGGTGATCTTCGCCATCGAGAAATACAGTCCAATCCGAGAGCGACTCGTCCATCTGCTTTATTTTGTCGCGGATTTGCGGCGGAAGGCGATCGCTGTTGTGGCGATGGCCCGAGCTAAGGCGTGGATCGCGAACCAGCGCGGAGACATCCTGATAACGAGTGAAGAGCCACATGCCGGAGCGCTCGTACCAAACGAGCGGCGACTGCTCGCGAATCTCGTTGTAAATGGGATAGGGATTGGAAGCGGCCTCGGGGCTAAAAAGATCGGGAATGGCAATGTCGTGGGTGGTAGCTGAGTTCATATAAGAGTCGGCAGTTTTGTTGGGCGATTGTTACGCCTTTAGGTCAATTCGGTGGGGCGCAGCGGCTAAAGCCGCTCTACTCCTGGCCCCGCAACGCACGACTAAAGTCGTGCTCTTCCACGGTTGTGGCAGCCGTCTTCCGCAGGCACAGCGGTCATTGTTTTGTCGTTCAAAAGCGATTCGTTGCGCCTTCAGAAATTCGGCATCAGGGGTTTAAAACTATGAAATCCACGCGGGATTTTTGAAACGCATGATGTACGTTCCGATCGATCCGGTGCGAACGCAGCGACCCGGCTCTTCCGCAGTTGTGTCAGTTTTGTCGCGGTGAAAAATGAGCGGGAAATATGGGGCAATCAGTTTTCTTCTAATCTGGATACGAAGGCTTCAGCCAACTTGCTCCAGTTCCACAGCAGGAACGAATTGCGATATTTTCTCCCTGGCGGGAGCGATCTTCATGGCGACCAATATCGGGGTGGCGATAAAGGTTGTGACCAGAGCCATCATCACCATCATGGCAAAAAGCGCGGGAGAGAGTATGCCCAGTTCCATTCCAAGACTAAGCACCACAAGCTCTACCAGCCCACGGGTGTTCATCAAGACTCCCAGCCCTACAGAGTTCTTCCAACTCATGCCTGAAATACGCGCCGGTAAGGATGAACCGGCAAACTTGCCGATGGTCGCCGCTCCGGTGATCAAGGCCGCGTAACCCCACATCGATGCCCCGGTAATCAGGTCAATGCGTGTGTGCAGACCGGTAAGGGCAAAGAACAGCGGCAAGAGCAAAGTCAAAGTGAGAGATTCGACCTTTTCGATCACACCCATCACCAAGCCCTTGTTTTTTGGCAAGATCAGACCTACCACGAATGAGCCAAAGAGGGCATGCACGCCAATTTCTTCCGTGACCCAGCTTGCCGCCAGCATCACCAGAATCACAATGGAGAAGATGCCCAACGATACGCCGTGGCGGGAGTAGTAGGTTTTCAACAACGATGCCAGGCGGCGCCCGGGCCACACCATGAACGCGACAAACAGCGCCAGCTTGAGAAAGGCAAACGCAAATCCCTGCCATCCCTGCGAAGACCGCGCCATCGCGGTCAAGACCGCCAGCAGCAACCACGCGGTCACATCCCCGACAGCAGCGCAGGAGATGGCAAGCACGCCCAGGTTCGTGCCTAACATACCGCGTTCCTTCAAGATTCGGGCCAGCACCGGGAAGGCCGTCACACTCATGGCCGTTCCCATAAACATGGCAAAGTAAGAAAACGGAACGTCCTTGCCGGCGAATTGTCCATAGAGCATCCGGGCCAGCCCCAAACCCAACAGGAATGGAACCACAATGCTTAGCTGGCTGGAAACAACAACCGTGACGCGCTGCCCCCAAAGATGCTTCGGGTCCACTTCCAGCCCAACGATGAACATGAACAGCAGAATGCCCAGTTGACTCAAGGCATTCAATATCGAAAGCGAAGAGGAAGGAAAGATATAAGCGGAGGCGGCGGGGAGAAAATGCCCCAGCAACGAGGGACCAAGAACAATGCCTGCAACCATCTCGCCCACAACCCGCGGTTGGCCGATGCGCTGAAACAGCCAACCAAAGCCGCGTGCCGCCAGAAGAATCACTCCGATCGAGACAATCAGTTGTCCGGTGCTCATTCGGCTTTTCCTAAACTTAGCTGCTCGGACTGACCGCTCGCGTCACTCGCAACATCATTCCCATAGAGGCGATTCAAATGAAGGTCGAGTTCCTCGGGCGATAGCTGGTCGATCTTTTCGAGCAGGTTCTTGTTCTCTTCCAACTGGCGGCAGCGTAAAGCTTTCGCTGCTTCCAATTCCTGGGTCCGCTCCGCGAGCAATTCCTGCACGCGCTCCGCGAGCGCGGCGATGGTTTGATACTCAAAAACCGACTTGACTGGAACATCCAAACCGAATGCCGCGGAGAGTCGCGCCGCGATCTGAGCGGCCAGCACAGAGTCTCCTCCGACATCCAGAAAACGGTCGTTGATCCCAACCACCTCTCGCGTCAAGACCTCGCACCAGATACCGTGAATCCCTGTTTCCAGCGGCGTACGCGGAGCGACTACCGGCCATTCCGCGGCCCGCTCTTGCGCCGATCTCTGCCATATCGGTTCCAGGGCATTCTCTAAGAATAATTCGCGAACGGCCCTTCGGCGCACCTTTCCACTGGTGGTTCGAGGAATTTTTCCGAATCGCACAAAGGCCAACACATCGATCGCCAGATCGTGAGCCTGAGCCACAGCAGACAACATCTCCCCGGCAAGGGGCCCAAAGTCTTCGAGACGATGCGCCACTTCCTGCACAAGCACCACCCGCTCACGGGAATCCACAGGCGCTGAAAACACGGCGGTCAACCCTTTTGCCGCTTGCCCCATGACCTTTGCGATTGTTGCCTCGATATCATGCGGGTAGAAGTTCCTGCCGTGAACAATGATAAGGTCCTTGAGACGTCCCACTAAAAAAATCTCGCCCCTGAACCGATATCCCAAATCGCCGGTGCGAAGAAAGCCCCCTTTGTCGCCCGCGATTCTTCCGCCAAAGACGGCCTCTGTATCTTCAGCTCTGCCCCAATATCCAGCAGCGATTCCCGGCCCTTTTGCCCATACCTCTCCGATGCGGTTGTCATTGCATACGTCACCGGATTCCGGATCGATGATTTGCATTTCCGTATCCAAAGCCGCTGCTCCACAGCTAACCACGGAAGTAACCGGCTGCGTATCGCCTGGGCCGCGTATGGCCTGCCCCTTGCTCAAACCAGCCGTCTCCACCACATCGACAGACTCGGCTTGTGAATTGTAGAAACGACCGGAGACCTTTAATGTGGCCTCGGCAAGGCCATACGCCATATATAAAGATTCACGGCGAAAGCCGCAGGGAGCAAAGGTGTCGGCAAATCGGTGCAAGGTTTCGGCATGAATCGGCTCGGCTCCATTGAAGGCCACTCGCCATGAACTTAGATCGATCGCAGCTTTTTGATCCGGTTCAATTTTCTTGGCGCACAGGTCATAGGCAAAGTTCGGCCCACCGCTATGCGTTACCCGATACTTGGAAATAGACTGCAGCCAGAGAATCGGCTGCCGGCTAAAAGTCGATGGCGACAGAATCAGGCAGGGGAAGCCGTTGAATACAGGCTGCAGAACACCGTAAACCAGGCCCATATCGTGAAAGTGCGGGAGCCAGGTCAAGCTTATCGAATGTTCGTCATGCTTGAAATCCGCATCGATCGCGCGCAGGTTATTGAAGGCGTTGCCGTGAGTCACCATCACGCCGCGCGGCTTTGACGTTGAACCAGAGGTGTACTGGAGATAGGCCACGGCCGATTCGTGAATGTCTCCAAGGCCCCAATCCGCTCCTGGGCCAGTGAAGCTGGCAATGGAATCCGTTGGCAAAAATGCTACCGACTGCGGCATCTCGTCGCGGAGACTCGGCAGCACACCATCGAGCGCCGCGTTTGCCGTGAGCACGACCCTTGGTTGGGCGTCATGGGCAATACTTAAAAAAACGGGAGCGATACGCCGATGCTCGGGAACGGCAACCGGAACCGCGATCACGCCAGCGTACATGCATGCGAAAAATGCCGAAACAAACTCCAGTCCGGCTTCATACACAAGGAGAGCCCGGTCCCCTGGCTTACAGACCTGTAGAAGATCCGCTGCAATGGCCCTGGCCCTTCCATCAAGTTCCCGATAGGAACAGCTTCGCACTCCTTCCCCATTTTCGAGAAAGGTAAATGCGGTTCTTTCAGGCGCTTGAGTGGCCCGGGCAAACAAAAGGCGGCCCAGGCTATGAAACTCAGGGCTGGGCAATTCAGTAGCGGGCTGCGCGGAGAGCCGGGGCGTAGACATTAGAGCAACCTGCGAATTCCTTCCATAGAAATTGAAATATCAGAAAGACACAAATCTCACGTTAATTTGCGGCGGCGACTTCCATAGGAACGGATGGCAAGTCCCGATCGATAGAAGACATGACGCGACCAACGGCTGGCGCAATCGAGCGGAGATCTTCCATCAACCGGGCCAACTGTACGGGATACAGGGACTGAGCTCCATCGGACACGGCTTTGTCAGGACAGTTATGAACTTCGATGAGCAACCCGTCCGCGCCGGCGGCGACCGAGGCCCTCGCCATAGCCGGCACCTTGTCACGCCTGCCGGTGCCATGCGACGGATCAGCAACGATCGGCAGGTGAGACAGTTCTTTCACAACAGGAATTGCCGAGATATCCATGGTGTTTCGGGTGTAGGTTTCAAATGTGCGAATCCCACGCTCACACAACACGACATTGTAGTTTCCGCCCGCCATCACGTACTCGGCGGAAAGCAGCAACTCTTCGATGGTAGCGGCGATGCCTCGCTTCAACAGGATAGGTTTGCGCACCTTTCCCAATTCCCTCAGCAGATTGAAATTCTGCATGTTGCGCGCGCCAACTTGAAACATATCGATGTAGGGAGCCATGAGACCTATCTGGGAGATTTCCATGACCTCGCTCACCACCAGCAAGCCAAATTCACTCGCCGCCGCGCGCATCAATTTCAACCCCTCCTCCCCCATCCCCTGGAAAGAATAAGGAGAGCTACGGGGCTTAAATGCGCCGCCACGCAAGAACCTTCCACCAGTTATGGCCACCTCTTGCGCAATGGCAAAAATCTGGTCCCGGGACTCGACCGAGCACGGACCCGCCATCACCACAACTTCCTCGCCGCCAATACTTACTCCGTTGGGGAAGCGTACTACCGTGCCCTCGGGCCGAAAGCGGCGAGCAACGAGTTTGTAAGGCGAGCCAATACGATGTACGTGTTCCACGCCGGGAAGCATTTCCAGCCAGCCAATATCCGGGGTATCGCCGCCCCCAACGCCACCGAGCACTGTCTGGCGCTCGCCGGTAGAACGATGCACTTCAAACCCGATTTCGATCAGCCTTCCAATCACATGGCTGATTTGTTCTTCAGACGCGTTTTCCTGCATGGCTACGATCATGAGAGTACCCTTAGTCACCGAACGCCGGCACTACAGTGCGGCGGTTGAAGGAAACTGAGGAATACATGGCAAAAAGCCATGCTCTTCCACAGTTGAAATCGACATTATTGGCGCACAAATATGAGATCGACAGGCAAAATGTATAAGGCCAGACTGCGAGTTTCAATGAAGGCCATACCCGCCAATTGTTTTGGATCAGCGGCTACGGTTGACTGGCCGGTTGGAGATGGCGAACGCTCTCCTGAATTATCTGAACCACTTCCGATGCGGAGCGCGCGGTCAGTATGGAGAAGTGATTGCCTTCGATCACATGCGTTTCCACTTCGCCTTCTACGAGTCTTCCCCACCCCCACTGAGGATCGTCCAATGGGCCAACGGTTTCGGATGCTTGAAGCAACAGGACATTCCCCTGATAGCTTTGTCCCGAGTGGCTTGGGTCCGAGCGTTCAAGGCCAGAATATCCAGCCAAGGCCAAGCGGTTGTATTCCGATAGCTCAAACAAGGCACGGACCCTGGTCCGGTCTTCTTCAGACACGATTCGCTCCACCTTGGCACGCTCAAAGATGCGCTCAAACCTTTCCGCCGGTGACAGAGCGATCAATTCTTCCACGTTCAGGTCTTCCCTGCTTAGCCCATTGAGAGTAATGCCCAGATCAAAAGCAAATGCGAAAATCGCAAGCGTCTCAAAGCTTCCCGTACCGGTCAGACCAGAGACAGGGGCCAATGCATCCACAATCGTCAGATGGGCGACTTCATGCCCGGCAGCGCGAAGCTGGCGGGCCATCTCAAAGACAATCACGCCTCCCATGGACCAACCACCCAAGAAGTATGGCCCTCGCGGTTGAAACGCAGTCAACTCTCTGCAATAGCTCGAAGCCATTTGGATGAGCCGATCGTTCATTGGCACACCAATTGGCACGTCAACTGGCACATTGGGGACAGGTACACCGTTGTTAGGCACATCGGGGGCATTCAAACCAGACCTGGGCACATCGAGCAGGTGCGTGGGGGACTGAAACGCGTAGAGCGGCTGTTCCGGTTCCAACGCGCGGCCGAGAGGTGCATAACAAAATACGGTTCCACCCACCGGATGCACCCAGAAGAAGGGTGGCATCCCACCTTTTGGCTGGATCGGCACCAAGGCAGAAGCCTTCTTGGCTCCTCCCCGGATGCGAAGCAAAGAAGCCATCCGCTCTACCGTGGGATTCTCAAACAAAGCCGAAATGGGGAGATCGACGCCAAGGCGGCGCTCCACCTGCGCCATCAGACGCACGGCCAGAACCGAGTGGCCGCCGAGGTGGAAGAAATTATCGTGCATCCCTACACGATCAACCTTCAGGACTTCTTTCCAGATATCGGCGAGACCAGATTCCAGGGGATCTCGCGCAGCAACAAACCCTTGCTGATCGGCTTCCACAAGAAGATGATCGAGCGAGGGCAGCCCGCTCCGATCCACTTTGCCATTGGCCGTGAGCGGCAAAGAGGCCAGTGGTACGAAAGCAGAAGGCACCATGTATGCCGGGAGTTTTTCCCGCAGGAAGGCCACAAGATCTTCGGCTTCGCAGGCCACACCTTCGTTGGGCACAACGTACGCTACGAGCCGCTTGTTTCCACGGCGCTCTCCTACCGCGCTGACCACCGCAGCTTTCACCGATGGATGCTGCAGCAAAGCGGTCTCAATTTCACCCAACTCGATGCGATGGCCTTGAACTTTAACCTGGAAGTCTTCTCGCCCGAGGAACTCAATGTTTCCATCCGGCAGCCACCGCCCCAGATCGCCGGTACGATAGAGCCGCTCACCGGTACCAGGGTGAGTGATGAAGCTCGCGTCGGTTTTCTCCTTATCCTTCCAGTAGCCAGCAGCCAGACCTATACCGCCGATGAATAAGTCACCGGGCGTCCACACCGGACAAGGCTCCAGCCGCGTATTGAGGACGTAAAACGTCTGATTCAACATGGGCCGGCCATACGGAATACTTGTCCAGGAAGGATCCACCTGCAAAATTGGATAGTCGATTGACCAGATGGAAGCCTCGGTGGCACCGCCCATGCTAAATATGCGCACCTCATCCGAAAGCCGCGCGATTTGACCGGGCAGAGTGGTTGGCACCCAATCGCCGCTCATCATTACCAGCCGCAGGCTTGAAGGAAGCCGCTCGCCCTTACCCTGCTGATAGTCCGCCTGCATCTGCATGAGCGCGGGAACCGAGTTCCATACGGTTACGCGCTCCTGCTCCATCAACGTCGCCCAGTGGCCGGGATCGCGGAGCTTATCGGCGTCGGGCATCACAATCGCACCGCCGGCGGCCAGCAGGCCAAAAATGTCGTACACCGAGAGATCGAAATTCAAAGCCGAAAGCGCCAACGCCCGATCCCCCGGCCCGACGGAATAGCGCTGATTCACATCCACCACAGTATTGATGGCTCCGAGGTGTTGAATCATGACCCCCTTGGGCAGTCCGGTTGAGCCCGAGGTGAAAATGACGTAGGCAAGATCGGACGGCCCTTGAACCGTATTCAGAGCGCCATCGTCTTCCTTGCTGTACTGCGAGGCATCATCGACAGAGACCGGCGTTATCCCCGGTGGAAGATCATGGGCAGCGGACGACCGGCAGACCACGATTTCAACATCGCCATGCTGAAGCAGGAACAGGCGGCGCTCTTTCGGCAGTGATGGCTCAATGGGAAGATAAGCGGCTCCGGCGCGAAGAATCGCCAGAACGGCTACAACTTGCTCCCATCCTTTTTCTATCGATACCGCTACCAGCCGATTCGGACGCGCCCCCAAACCGCGCAAATGGCGCGCAAGGCGGTTGGCGCGGCGATCCAGTTCTCCATAGGTGATTGATCCGCTCGACCAGATCACGGCGGGCTCATTCGGCCGCTCCTGGGCCTGCCGCTCAAAAGCAGTATGCAAGAGATCGGACGGCAGAGGAGCAGCGGTCGCATTGACTTCGGTCTGCCTCTCCAATTGCCACTGCGGCAGCAGGTCGCGCCTTGTTTGCTTCCAGGCATGCTCCTCATCGTCATCTGCCAGACGACGCAGAAGATGACAATAGGCGTTAAAAAGATCGTCCAGCATCCCGGCGGGAAATGCTTCTTCCACCGCATCCCAATTGACGATAAGCATTCCGTCTTGTTCGCCCACCTGATGATCCAACAATACCTGGGGCGTCTGGCTGATGCTGTAGACAACGGCCTGGGGATCGTCAAAAACCCGTTCTCCTCGGGGAGGACCGTTGCGAGGCTCTTCTTCAAGCGCCAAGGTGCTTGTAAATACGACCGGCATCATCGTTCGAGCGCCGGGGCGCAGACGAGCCAGTTCGCGCAATACCTGCACGGCGCTTACATAGCGGTGATCCAGATCATCAAAAAGCTGCCGTTGAAGCCGCTGGGCGCGCTCCTCAAACGATTCGGGAGAGGAGCAGTCCACGGCCAACAGCGTGAGAGAGGTAAAGTCACCCACAAGACGATTTACATCCTGGTGCATGGGAAAACGGTTGAACAAGGTGAGGTTGATAGTGAAGCGCGGGCTCCGGCACCAGACCGCTAAAACCTCTCCAAAGGCCGCAAGCAGAACGCCGGATGGAGTGAGGGCGCGGCGTGTGGCGCGGGCCTTGAGATTCCGCCACTGTTCCGCAGGCAGCCGAACCTCATGCCGCTTGAACACTGGTTTTTCGATTCCGGCCAGGCTACGCGCGAGCGGCAGATCGGGCGCGGGCGGGAGAGTCTCAAGACGATCGCGCCAATATTGCAGCGACCGGCGATAACCTTCTGTTTCTTCGAGCGCGGCCATTCCCAATACATAGTCCCGAAACGAAAGCTCGATCGGGGGCAGGATCAAACCAGGATCCTGATAGAACTGGAGCAGCTCAAACATCAGGATGCGCCAGCTCCAGGCATCTCCGATCAGCAGATCGAAACTGAAATGGATGCGGGTCTTTCCATTCGCCAACAGCGACGCTCGAAGCTCAAACAGTGGCCAGCGATTTGCAGGCAGGACCTGATGGGACATACGCCGCCGAACGGTTTGCAGTCGGAAATCCGCAGGCTCCAAGGCGACATCGCGCAAATCTAGAATTTCAATCTCGTACTCCGGAACATGCTCCAGAATCTGCTGCTGACCATCCGGCAGGAAGATGGCGCGCAACATGTCATGCCGATCAATGAGTCTGCGCCACGCCCGGCCAAGGCGGACCAGATCAAGGTTGCGCTCTTCCACTTCCACGTAAGCATGCGTCGCCACCTGCCCAAGCTCGAACGATCCGCTTCTGCCGATCCAATACGCCTGCTGGACATCGGTCATGGAAAATGGCTGATAGCGCCCACGAATATCGGGAGTCAACGATGGGATAGCGGACGATTCAGGGACTTTCGATTCTCCTGCCGCCGTGCCTAGCCCTGCTTTCTCCTGGCGCGCTGCGATCATGGCCGCCTGTGCCGCAACCGTAGGCGCATCGAATATCTTGCGGAGCGGCAGATCCACGTTGAGTTTTTCACGCAGCGCCGTCGCCATCTGGGTAGCGAGCAGGGAGTGTCCGCCAAGTTCAAAGAAATTGTCGTGGATGCCTACAGGCGCAATACCCAGCAGATCTTCCCACAGCGCTACCAACAGATTTTCTTGCGAGGTGCGCGCCGCCGCATACGCTACCGGTAGATCCGGCCTGGTATGGCGCGCCGCCATGCCCGAAGCAGGTATGTTTCCATTCATCGGCAACTCTGAAGACTGAGCACTCGATTCAGCAGGTAAAGAAGGGGCAGTGACGTGTGACGGAGTAGGAGCATTGACAGCGTCGATCCAGTAGCGCCGCCGCTCAAACGGATAAGAAGGCAAAGGCACGCGGCCGCGCCGCTCTTGTCCGTGAAATGCTTCCCAATCAATGCTTCCGCCAGCAAGCCAGACGCGTCCGAGCGCCCCGAGCAGAACCTCTTCGTCTTTGTTTTCGGCTTCAGCTTTGTTTCCGGCTCCAGCTTCGATTGGGGCTTCCACCTCTGCGGAGCGAGCCGGATTACTCATGGGAGGATTGCTCATGGACGATATGAGCACCTGCTTTTGCGGCTTGGCTGGATGCGCTCCGGCAAGGCGGCTCAGCGCCGATCCGGGTCCAACTTCAAGGAAAAGGTGGATTACCTCCTCATATAAGGTAGCGATCCCATCGCCAAAACGGACCGCGTCACGGGCGTGCCGGACCCAATAGTCTGTGCTGGTTGCCTCAGCGGATGTAATCCAGGTTCCGGTGAGATTCGAGACGAAAGGCAGCGTCGGCGGATGGAGGGAAATGGAGCGCACATGATGCGCGAACCGATCCAGCATGGGCGCCATCATGTGGGAATGGAAGGCGTGGGAAGTGTGAAGCCGCCTTCCATTCACCTTCCTCTCGGCCAGTGCAGCCTCGAGCTTTTCGATGGCATCCATACTTCCCGATAGCACACACATCGAAGGACCATTTACAGCAGCCAAGCTAAGCTCCTCATGGAGCAGAGCGGATGCCTCGGCCTCTGGAAGCGGCACAGCCAGCATGGCGCCCGCGGGCATCTCCTGCATGAGACGGCCGCGAACCACAATAAGAGACAGGGCATCCTTCAACGACATGACGCCCGCGAGACACGCCGCAACATACTCGCCAATGCTGTGCCCGATCATTGCATGGGGCTTGACTCCCCATTCCATCCACAGGCGGGCAAGAGCATATTCGACTATGAAAATAGCGGGCTGCGCGAGAGCGGTCTGTCGCAATTTTTCGCTTGCGCCTTCGCGATGGCCATCCTTTGGATAAAGCACATCGAGGAGGTCGAACTCCAGATGGGGCCGCACCACTGCGGCGCACTCCTCTATACATCGGCGAAAAATCGGCTCGGTCGCGTAAAGCCCGGCCGCCATATCGAGGTATTGAGTTCCCTGCCCTGGAAAGAGGAATGCCACGGGAGCTTCGGTCTCAGACCGATGCAGAGTCAGGAGCCTCTGCGGGTCGCGGCTTTCAAGTGCAACTGCCGCATCTTCGTGACTGCGACAGGCCAGCATGCGCCGATGCGGAAAGACACGGCGGCCCACATGGGTGGTAAAAGCGATATCCGCAAGATCCTGCTGCGGATTTGCGCGCAGGTGCGAAGCCAGTCTCTCCGTTGCACTCTCAAGAGCCGCCGGAGTCCTGGCGGAGAAGAGCAGGAGTTGATGCGACCGCGATTCTGAAGGCTCACGCTCCGGAGCCTCTTCAAGAACCGCATGGGCATTCGTGCCGCCGATGCCGAAAGAGCTTACGGCGGCGCGGCGCGGGACGCCATTGACCGGCCACTCCGCAAGCTGCGAGTTTACGTAAAAGGGAGTCTCTTGAAAATCGATCTTTGGATTGGGCTGCTCGAAGTGAAGGCTCGGCGGAATCTGCATGTGCTCGAGGGCGAGCGTAGTCTTGATTAATCCGGCAATTCCGGCGGCGGTATCGAGGTGGCCGATGTTGCTCTTTAAGGAGCCGATGGCACAAAACTGCTTGCGGTCTGTGGACGTGCGAAAGGCCCTGGTGAGCGCAGAAATCTCAATGGGATCGCCAAGCTCCGTACCGGTGCCGTGCGCTTCTATGTAGCTGATGGTCGCGGGATCTACTTCGGCTACAGCCTGAGCGGCGCGCACCACCCTGGCCTGTCCATCCACGCTGGGAGCCGTAAACCCTACTTTATGCGCTCCATCATTATTAATGGCAGAGCCTTTGATCACCGCGAAGATGTAGTCGCCATCGGCCAACGCATTTTCCAGGCACTTCAGCACCACCATGCCGACGCCCCGGCTGGCCACAGTTCCCTGCGCTCGCGCATCGAAGGCTCGACAGAATCCGTCCGGCGAGTTCACGCCGCCTTCGTTATAGAGGTATCCGCTCGTCTGCGGGAAGGTGATCGCTCCGCCGCCGGCAAGAGCCATTTGTGCGTCACCAGCAAGCAGGCCCTGGCACGCAATGTGGACGGCCACCAGCGAGGTTGAGCAAGCAGTCTGAACCACGACGCTTGGCCCCTTAAGGTTGAGTTTGTAGGCGATGCGCGAGGCGAGAAAATCCTTTTCTCCACCGATCACCAACTGGAAGGTGCCTACGGATTTGACCACCGCAGGATTGGCCAGCAGGTTGTAGAGATAGGTATTGTGCGCTAGTCCAGCATAGACGCCGATTGCCCCTTCAAACCGCTCGCTGTCGTATCCAGCCGACTCGAGGGCCTCCCAGGCCGTTTCCAAAAGTACGCGCTGCTGGGGGTCCATGATCTCGGCTTCACGGGCGCTGAAACCAAAAAATTCAGCGTCGAATCGATCCGCATCCTCAAGCACTCCTCCCGCCCGAACAAAACGTGGATCGGCTCGCATTTCGCGGCTGACGCCAGCTACATCCAACTCCTCCTCGGAAAAGAAAGAGATCGAATGAACTCCATGCCGCAAGTTGTTCCAAAATGTGCGCAGATCGGGCGCGCCGGGAAAGCGCCCAGCCATGCCGATGATGGCGATTTCCGAACCGTTGAACAGCTGTGTTTTGCTCATTGATTCTCTCCCGCGCGCGCTTTTCTGGCCCGTACACGATCTCGGCCCCGCTTCAACTCCTCCAACTGTCGTTCATCGCTTGCGGAGGAGTGCCTGGTTTCCTCAGGCGATGCCATGAGAACCTTGGCCAGAGACTCGATAGTTGGATATTCAAAAAGTTGGAGCAGCGAAGGGGCAGCCGCAACCGCCT
This sequence comes from Candidatus Angelobacter sp., assembly GCA_035295685.1. GTDB lineage: Bacteria > Acidobacteriota > Terriglobia > Terriglobales > Acidobacteriaceae > Angelobacter. The sequence goes on along the minus strand of DATGIO010000149.1, from coordinate 18,687 downwards.
GACTCAGCTTGCTATGGACGCGCACCATCCGCAGCGAATGACCACCCAGGTCGAAAAAGTTGTCGCGAACTCCTACCTGATCGACCTCTAACACTTCACTCCAAATTGCCGCAATGGTCTTCTCCATTTCATTACGAGCGGCCACAAAGCCAACCTGCAGCTCAGGACGAGACGCGCCGGGTTCGGGCAAGCTCTTCCTGTCGACCTTTCCGCTGGAGTTCCTGGGCAGCAAAGGCAGAGTCACGAAGGCCGCAGGCACCATGTATTCGGGAAGCTCACTTTTCAGGAAGGCGCGCAGATCTTCAAGTGCGGGGCTCTGTCCCTCGCGCGGAACCACATAGGCAACCAGTAGGCTTTCCTCGGCCTTCGCGCGAGCGACCACTACAGTCTCTCGAATCGAGGGATGCCGCAACAGTACAGATTCGATTTCCCCTAGCTCCACGCGGTAACCGCGAACTTTGACCTGGTAGTCGGAGCGGCCAAGAAATTCGAGCTTGCCGGCGTCTAGTTTCTCGACCGGGCGATAGCGAACGAGATCGCCAGTACGGTAGAGCCTGCCGCCATCGGAACCGAAAGGGTTGGGAATGAATCGTTCCGCGGTGAGATCGGGACGGTTCCAGTAGCCGCGAGCCAGCCCTTCTCCACCAATATATAGTTCGCCCGCTACACCAATCGGCACCGGACGCCTGTCATCATCCAATACATACACGGAGGTATTGGCGATGGGCTGCCCAATACAGATGCGCTCGGCGGAATGCTCTACTTTTTCCACCAGCGACCAAATCGTGGTCTCAGTCGGACCATACATGTTCCATACCGATCCGCTCAGCGCAGTGAGATTCTGAGCCAACTCGAACGGCAGAGCTTCGCCACCACACAGGATTTTGAAATCCGGTGCGCCCTTCCAGCCAGCATCCCGTAACAGAGACCAGGTAGCAGGCGTGGCTTGCATCATGGTGACGCCGTTGCTCACTTCGCGCAGCAACTGCTTGCCATCCAAGCCCGCGCGCTGTGCAAGCACTTTTACAGAGGCGCCTGCAGTCAGTGGCAGATAAATCTCGAGACCGGCGATGTCGAAAGAGAGCGTGGTCACCGCAAGCAGAACATCGTGCTCAGCGATACCGGGCACCTGACGCATGGAGCAAAGGAAGTTCACGACCGCGCCATGACAAACCTGAACACCCTTGGGGCGCCCAGTCGAGCCCGAGGTATAGATGACGTAAGCAAGATTGTCCGGCTGAGAAACGGCATTAAGAGGCGACGCCGATTGCCGCTCGATCTCTTCGCGATCCCTGCTGAAGTCGACGATCTTGACTCCCTGAGCTTCCGGTAAAAGCCCCGCTTGCGCGATGAGAATAGACAGGCCCGTGTCTTGAAGAATGAAGGCGATCCGCTCTCTGGGATGGCTTGGGTCCAGCGGCACATAAGCGCCGCCGGCTTTCAAGATTCCCAGGAGGGCAATAATCATCTGCGCCGACCGCTCCAGGCAGACACCAACCAGCGATTCACGGCCAACACCGAGAGTTTGCAGATAGCGGGCGAGCTTATTGGACTCCCGGCTCAACTCAAGATAGGTCAGCGTTGTATGTCCATCATTAACGGCCACTCGATTGGGCGAACGCAGAACCTGGGCTTCGATGAGATCGTGAATGCAGGCGTGGCGGTCGTAGTCCTGCTCTACATCCAGTCCAGGGGCATTCCAATCAATCAAGATCTGCCGCAGTTCTTGCGGGGACAAGAACTCCAGCGCGCTAAGGCAGCGATCCGCATTCTTAACAGCTTCTTCCAACAAGGTGCGCAAATGCCCCAGAATCCTAGCCGCCGTATTTTCGTCAAACAGATCGGTGTTGTATTCCAGCAGTAAAGAAGAGTCGTCACCGAAATCCACCAGCGACAAAAGCATGTCGAACTTGGCCGTGCCCGTGTCGATGCGCAAAGGCTCCAAATTCATGCCTGGCAGCGACATTGAGGACACAGGAGCATTTTGCATCGCGAGCATTACTTGAAAGAGAGGACTGGCCCCGAGATCACGAGGCCCATGAAGCTCATCGACCAGCACCTCGAAAGGCAGATCTTCATGAGCAAGGGCTTCCAGACTGTCTCTCCGCACCCGCTCCAGGAGCCGCCGGAACGAGGGATCGCCTTCGACGTTTACGAGCAGCACCAGCGTATTCACAAACAGGCCGATCAGTCCTTCAATTTCAACGCGGTTGCGATTGGCTACAGGCGATCCGAACGCGATCTTTGTTTGCGCGGTATACCGGCGCAGAAGGACTGCGAAACCAGCCTGGAGCAGCATAAAAGGGGTTACAGCTTCCACGCGGCAAAACTGGCGGATCGATTCACGGAGAGTCTGCGAGAGTTCGAGCGACGCCAGAGCGCCGGTATAGGTTTGAACTGGAGGACGAGGACGGTCGGACGGTATGACCAGCGCGGGCACATCCGCCAATCGGCCTTTCCAATACTCCAGATGGCCCTGGATGTTCTCGCCCTGGAGATACGTGCGCTGCCACCGCGCAAAGTCGACGTACTGCACTGGAAGGTCCTCTAGAGTGCTGGGCCCGCCCGATTGAAATGCCTTATACAGCTCTTCCAATTCCCTCGTCAGAATGCCAACCGACCAACCGTCGGAGACGATGTGATGCAAGGTGAGCGCCAAAATGTTCAGGTTTTCGTGCAACTGAAACAACGCAACGCGGAAGAGCGGCCCCATGGCCAGATCAAAAGGACGGCGCACTTCCTCCTCAGCCATGGCCAAGGCTGTCTCCCAACGTTCACCTTTTATGTCCTCAGTCGTATCCAACTTGGAGGAAGGAGCCAACGGGACTTCGAACCGAGCGATCATCACGGGCGGAGGCGGCTCCACGTTTTGCACGGCCTCTCCATCCCGAGCGGCAAAAGTGGTGCGTAGAGCTTCGTGCCGACGCACGATTTCACTGAAGCAGCGCTCCAGCAGCGATATATCCAGAGGCCCTTCCATCCGCAGTACAAGAGGAATGTTGTAGACGCTGCGATCTTCCGGATGAAGGCGATCCAGGAACCACAGGCGCTGCTGCGGGAAAGACAACGGCTCTCCTATGCTTGACCGCTCCACGGCGGAGACAGGAGGCGCTTCAGTCTTCGACTGCCCCGAAGACCGAAGCTGGACGCTTAGTCCAGCGATTGTGGGTGTTTCGAAAAGATTGGTTACTGAAAGTTCGACGCCAAAGGCGCTGCGAACCCGCGACACGATCTTGGTAACCAGCAGCGAGTGACCGCCCAGATCAAAGAAATTATCATGCACTCCGACCCGCTCAAGCCCTAGCACCTCGGCCCAGATTCCGCATAGCAACTCTTCGGTCGCATCTTGGGGAGAGTTTTGCTTCTCTGCTGACGTTCCCAACTGAGGGCGCGGCAACGCCTTACGATCTACCTTGCCATTTGGAGTCAATGGAAGGCGATCCAGCTCCACGTAGTGCGCGGGGATCATGTACTCAGGCAGCTTATCGGCCAAGTAAGATCGGAGTTGCGGCAGATCCAGTTTCCCGCCGCCTTCCGTGGAATGAGCGGCCAGATAAGCAACGAGGTATTTGCCGGCAGGCCCATCTTCCCTCGCCATGACAACGGCTTCGCGGACCTCGTGATAGTCGCGCAAAGCAGTTTCTATCTCCGCAAGCTCAATACGGTAGCCGCGGATTTTTACTTGTTCGTCAGCGCGACCTAAAAACTCAAGGTTGCCATCCGAACGCCAGCGAGCCAGATCGCCTGTACGGTACATGCGCGCTCCCGGCCCGCTAAAAGGATTGGGAATGAACCGCTCTGCCGTTAAATCGGGCCGTCCAAGATATCCACGAGCCAGGCCTGAACCGCCTATATAAAGTTCCCCGGTCGCCTTGGGAGGGACAAGTCCCAGATTTTCATTCAGAACGTAGAGTTGCGTATTCGCTATCGGCTTTCCAATTGGGACCGCACCCGATTGTGGATCGTGCGGCTGCACCTCATAGATTGAGCAGCCAACCACGGTCTCCGTAGGACCATATTCATTGATCAGCCGCGTCTGAGGCGAATGTGATCGCCAGAGGGAGAGCGCGTCATAGCTAAGGGCCTCACCGCCAATGACGAACGCCCGCGCCCTACCGGCAAGCTCATCGATCGGAATGCGCTGGTTTAAAAGATCGACGTGAGCCGGAGTAAGTTTGACCAGGCTAAAATCGGCCCCTTGCCTGAGCATATGGCTGAAGCTATCCAAACTTCCCGATTCGTTGACCAAGACTACCGTTCGTCCGGACAACAGAGGCAAGAAGATACTTGTAACCGTGAGATCGAAGCCGATGGAGGTATGCACCGGAGCACCTGCGCCCGCCTCCGCCTGATACTCTGCGCTGCTCCAAGCAAGGTAATTGATCAGCCCCGCATGGGTGATCACAACGCCCTTGGGAACGCCTGTAGACCCAGAGGTATAAATCGCGTAGACAGGATTTTCCGGCTGCAGCGGCGATACTCGGTCTTGATTGCCGGGGTTTTCTCCCGGATAGATATCGAACACGACGGACGCTTCGGGCGAGTCGAGGCAGAAGACCTGCACACCCTGGGACAAAGTGTGCTCGACGCTGCTCGCTGTGAGAACCAGGGCAGGAGAAGCATCCTGCATCATCGTGGCCAGACGCCCCGGTGGGTTCGCAGGGTCTAGCGGAACATAGGCCGCACCACTCTTCACCACTGCCAACAGAGCCACAACCAAGTCGATGGATCTTTCCAGAGCAATGCCAACTCTAGCTTCGGGACCGATGCCGAGGCTTATCAGATGGTGGGCCAAACGGTTGGCTCGTTCATTGAGTTCGCTGTAGGAAACGCTCTGCCCGTCGCATACCAAGGCTGTCAACTCCGCCGCCGAAGCCGCCTGCTTCTCAAACCATTCCGGCAGGGTAACCGCGGGCACCGCATGGAACGTGGAATTCCAGGTCTCCAACAAGGTGCGGCGTTCTTCAGAGCTTAATATCTCCAGCTCATCCAGCCTCACCAGTGGCGTAGACACGGCTTCTTGCAGCAAGCGGACGAATCGTTCGGCCAAGGCTTCCGCCGTGGCGCTGTCAAACAAATCCTTGCTGTACTCGAGTTCTCCCGCTATCCCCAACAACTCTCCGGCTGGTCCAAGGTTCTCTTTCAGGTTCAAGGTGAGATCAAACTTAGCGATTTTCTCTTCAATGCGCTGGTAATTTACCTGCACGCCCGGCAGGGCGAGATGTGCTTGTGGAATGTTGTGCATGACCAGCATGACCTGGAAGAGAGGATGCCGCGCCAAGGAGCGCCCCGGCTGAAGTGTCTCCACCAGTTTTTCGAAAGGAACATCCTGATGCTGATAGGCTTCCAGGGCAAAGCTGCGAACGCGACTGACCAACTCGGCGAAGGTCGGATTTCCAGAAAGGTCGATGCGAAGAACCAGCGTGTTCACGAAAAAGCCAACCAGTTCTTCCAGAGCAGCTTCGCCGCGCCCGGCTACCGAGGTGCCAATGGGAATATCGTGACCGGCACCCAAGAGGTTGAGCAGCGCCGCCCATCCGGCCTGCAGGACCATGAATAGCGTAGCGCCGCATTGCCGCGCGAGATGAAGCAAACCGCGGTACAACTCCGCATCCAGATGCAATTTCGCGCGATCGCCGCGATGCGTTCCCACGAGTGGGCGGGGCCTATCGGAAGGCAGGTTCAACTCTTCCGGCAAATCGGCAAGCGCTTTGCGCCAGAAATCGATTTGCACCGCCATCAGGCTTGTTTCGTCTGTGCCCTGCTCCAGCAGAGCGCGCTGCCACAGGGTATAGTCGGTGTATTGAACTTCCAGGGCACCCCACCGCGGAGGCTCTCCATGGTGGCGGGGGCTGCGGGCAGCGTACGCCCGCTCCACATCATGTGCCAATGGCCCCATCGACCCGTCATCGCCTGCGATGTGATGGAGCAGCAACAACAACGTCCATTCTTCCGCTCCCGTTTGAAAGAGCCATGCGCGCAGAGGGGCCTCATCCTTCAAGTCCAATCCGGTGGATGCGGACTCTGCGAGTAGCCTTTCGAGATCAGACACGTTCACAGCTTGCACGCTCAGACGCGGTTGGGCCTCAAACTGGGAAAGTACGCGCTGGTATGGAACTCCTTCATGCTCGGGGAAGATGGTTCGCAGTGATTCATGTCGCGCCACAACATCGCCTAGCGCTTGCTCCAAAGCCGCTACGTTCAGTGCGCCGTTCAGCCGCAGGACAAGAGGAATGTTATAGGTGGCGCTCGGCCCCTCCATCCTGTAGAGGAACCACAGCCTCTGCTGGGCATACGACAAGGGAATGCGCTCTGGCTTCTGCTGCCAAGTAAGAGCGATGCGTGCTTGCGGAGCTTCGCCTAGTCTACCGGCCAACGCTGCGACTGTGGGCGATTCAAAAAGGGAGCGAATGGCCAACTCAACTCCGAATGCCTGGCGGATCCGCGAGACTACTTTTGCAACCAGGAGCGAGTGACCGCCCAGCTCAAAGAAATTGTCGGTGGCACTCACGCGCTCCACACCCAGCACACTGGACCAGATTCCGCACAATATTTCTTCCGCAGCATTTTGAGGCACGCTGTGCTGCCACGGCTCAAGCAATGCCTGGGGATGCGGCAGGGCCTTACGATCCAACTTGCCGTTGGCTGTGAGCGGAAACTCTTTTAACTCTACGTATTTTGAAGGAACCATGTACTCAGGCAGCCACTTGAGTAGATAGGCTCTGATTTCCCTGGTGTCGAGCTTTTCATCACGCGGAATGACATAGCCGACAAGGTGCTTTCCTGCGGACTCATCTTCGCGAACCACAACCACGGCTTCACGAACTTCCGGATGCTGGAGCAGTGCATTCTCGATTTCCGCAAGCTCAATCCGATAGCCACGAATCTTCACTTGCTCGTCGGCACGTCCGAGAAATTCCAGATTGCCATCCGCGCACCAACGCGCCCTATCGCCTGTGCGATAGAGGCGGCCTCCATCGGCACTGAATGGATCGGGTACAAACCGCTGCGCCGTTAACCCAGGCTGATGCAAATAGCCACGGGCTAGGCCTGCGCCCGCCACGTACAATTCACCAGCAATCCCCGCGGGCACCGGCTCCATACTGGAGTCGAGCACAAAGACCTTCATGTTGGCGATTGGCCGCCCGATCAGGCTCGCGTCATCCCTTAACGGCTCTGAAATCGTGGCGCAAACCGTCACCTCGGTTGGACCATAGGCATTCAACATGCGCCGTCCGGAAGACCAGACTTTCACCAGCTCCTTGGAGCACGACTCGCCCGCAACAATCAGGGTTGCAAGGTTGCTAAGCTCCGCAACCTCCAAAGTTGCCAGCACCGACGGCGGCAAGGTGACGTGTGAAATGGCTTGACGAACCAGAAGATCGGCTAACTCTTTCCCCACCAGGAGCTCTTTCGGAGGACCGAGCACAAGCGTGGCCTCGTTCATGAGCGCCATGGTCCATTCCGATACCGAAGCGTCAAAGCCTAGAGCAGCAAATTGAAGAACGCGGCCTCCCGGTTCCACCTGGAACATCTGCTGCTGCGCGCCCGGAAGATTGCACGCGCCACCATGCTGCACCATTACCGCTTTAGGCTTTCCAGTCGAGCCAGAGGTGTAAATCAAGTAGGCAAGATTTTCAGGAGAGACTACTTCGCGAAGATTGCTTTCACCTTGGCAAACAATCCGGTCATAATCCACACCCTCATCGAGAACAACGGTTGTGCCGGCAAAACTTAACTGTCCGCTTAGGGAGCTTTGCGTGAGCAACACGGCCGCGCCGGAGTCTTCAAGCATGTAGTGCAGGCGCTCTTTGGGATAGCCAGGGTCCAATGGAAGATAGGCTCCGCCAGCTTTTAGTATTCCTAGCAAGCCCACAATCATTTCCGGACTGCGCTCGACATAGAGGCCGACGAGACTCTCAGGGCCAACGCCCAGCTCTTTAAGGTAGCGAGCCAATTGATTGCTACGCTGATTCAATTGCCGATATGTAAAGCCCCGGCCACCAGCCTCAACGGCCATCAAGTCCGGCGTTTTTTTCACCTGCTCTTCAAAAAACGTATGCAGGCAGCCTTGCGGATACGCGCGTTCCGTGCGGTTCCATTCCAGCAGCACCTTGCTTCTTTCAGACTCAGAAAGCAAAGAGAGACGGAATAGCTGAGCGTCAGGAGCATCAAGAACCCGTTCGGCCAACGTGCGGAAGTGCTCCAACATGCGCGCGACCGTGCTCTCCTGAAAGAGGTCTGCGCTGTATAGCATCCAGACAGCCAGTTCACCTTCACGCTCCACAAACCACACGTTCAGGTCGAATCCGGTCGCCCAGGTACTCACAACCAGGGGCTCGACTTTCAGTCCTGGTAAAACCATGGGCGGTAGAAGGTTACTCTGCAACTGAAAAAGCACCTGGAAGAGCGGATGCCGATTCAAGCTGCGCTCCGGTTGCAACTCTTCTACAAGACGATCAAAAGGCAAATCCTGATGATCGAAGGCTTCGAGGCTGGCATGAGCCACCTGCCGCAGCAATGTTGAAAATTGCAGATCGCCGGAAAGGCCGGTACGAAGAACCAGGCTATTCACGAAAAAGCCGATGATGCCTTCGATGTCAGCACGAGTGCGATTGGCGACCGGCGTACCCACAACGATGTCCTGCTGCCCGGTGTACTTAAAAAGCAGCGCTTTAAAGATGGCGAGCAGCGTCATGAAGAGCGTGGCTCCATGAGCCTGGCTCAAGGCTTTCAGCCTATCCGCTAAAGACGATGGAAGCACTGCCGACACAACCTGGCCCTTCTGACTCAGACGGGGAGGGCGCGGAAAATCGGTGGGCAAGTCCAGAGACTCAGGAAGCCCACTCAAACGCTGACGCCAATATGATAGCTGCCGCTCCGATACTTCTCCTTGGAGCCAGGCGCGCTGCCAAACCGCAAAGTCTATGTATTGCAGTTCGAGCGGAGGCAATGGATTAGAGCTAGCGCCTCCATTCACGCTATTGGCACAAAATGCCGAATACAAAACCGCCAACTCGCCAAACAAAACCCTCATGGACCATGCGTCGGAAACAATATGGTGCAGGGTCAGCAACAAGACGTGGCGATCTGGCTGAACACGCAGTAAGGTGATCCGGATATGCGGGCCGCTAGCCAGGTCAAACGGACGTGCGGCCTCTTCCAGTGCCAACCTCTGAACTTCCTCTTCCCGGCTTTCAAGAGGCACATGAGCCAAATCGATGATGGGCACATTGAGTGGGGTGGGAGCATGAACTGCCTGCAAAGGTTCGCCGGCATCGGAGGTAAACTTGGTGCGCAGCGATTCGTGGCGCTCGATCAATGCATTGAACGATGCAATGAGAACCGACACATTCAAATCGCCCTTGAGGACCAACCCGCCTGGCATATGGGAGGCGGGATTGCCAGGCTCCATTTGATCGAGGAACCAGAAGCGCTTTTGGGCAAACGAAAGCGGAAACCGATTCGAGCGGCGATCTTGCGGGCGGATCGAGTGGTCTTCTTCGCGGGATTTTGCGCGTTCAAGCTGACGAAGCAGCATCTCCCGTTTCTTGGGAGACAAAGCCGCGATGCGCTCGGAAATTTCAGGCATGAGGGACCTCTTTCGGCAATCCGGCTTCCCTCTCCGCTTCCTCTTCGGAGAGCTGTTCTAGTTGGGAAAGCATCTCTTCAAGCGACGCTTCGCTCGCTTGCTGGGCTTGCATCTCCACAATCGCCAAGGCGAGTTGGGCAATGGTTGGCCCGCCGAAGAAGGTACGTAAGGGAAGATCGACCTTCAGTTCGCGGCGAATTCTCGAAACAATCTGCGAGGCCAGGAGCGACTGGCCGCCAAGGACGTGGAAATCATCGTGAATGCCAATGGGGTCGATCCCCAAAAGCTCTTGCCAAATCGACGCTAACGAGGCTTCTGTGTCGTTTCGAGGAGCGACGTATGCGGCAACACCATTGGGGCGTTGATCGCCAGCGGATGACTTGGCCTTTTCACGTGCCGGTTTGCTTGCAGCGACAAAGGCACTGCGCGCACGGAGACCAAGATCCTGTGTGGAAACCAAGACACGCGGCTGACCGAGAGACAGTGCGCGGCGGAAGGCGAGTACGCCATCGGCGGGCGCAATTCCAACTGGGAGATGCGAGTCATGGCCACTACCTCCGGCTTCGCGGCTCATTCCCGTACCTTGCCAGCCATCCCAGGCAATCGAAATAGTTCTATGCGGACCAGTTTTGTTGGAAGCAACGGCAAGAGCATCAAGGTATGAATTAGCCGAGCAATAGTCCACGCGACCCACACCACCGAGAACTACGCTTAACGACGAGAAAAACACCATAAAGTCCAGGTTGGCATCGCTAAAGAGCTCCTGCAAGACCATGGCTCCCTGAACCTTAGGGGTAAAGACTTCGCGCGCCAATGCGGGCGTGGCAAACTCGATCAGTTCTCCGCCGGTGGCCCCAGCGGCGTGGAGCACGCCGTGAATCGTTCCAAAATGAGCACGAGCTTGGGCAATCTCACTGGCCATCTGCGTGCGATCCGCGCAATCGGCAGCCAACACCATCACTTCGCCACCTAGTTGCTCGAGTTCGCGAATGCGAGCAATTTGGGCGACTATCTCTATTTTTCTGTTTTCGCCTATCTCGTTTGTTTCGCCTGGTTTCTTAGCGCCGGGCTGAGCACTGCCTGCGAGTAAGGAATCCCAATCGGCACGGGGCGGAAGACCACGCCTTGTTACGAGCGCAAGACGCGCCTTGAAGTTGCGCACCAAATCCGACGCTATCTCCAAAGCGATTCCACCAAGACCACCTGTAATCAGGTAGACCCCACGTTCCCGCACGCACTCCTTTGTGGCGTTGCCTGTGGCTGTGGCGTTGCTTGTGGCTGTGGCATTGTTTGTGGCTGCGACAGGCTCGAAGCTACAAATCCAACGTTTCCCGTTTCTCACCGCTTCAACCGAGCCAGTGTGGGTAGGCGACAACAGGAATTTCTGAAGGATCGCAATTTTGGATGGATCCCGCAGGTCGGATACTTCGGCCAGATCGATATTCCGGCATACGATTCCTGGAATTTCCTGCGGGATCACAAGGCACGGCCCAAGAGCCAGGGCCTGCATGGGGCACAGCGCCTCAGCCCCTGTGACTTCATACGCTGCTTGGGAGAGAACGATTAGTTCTACAGAACGTGGCGATCCAGCATGAGCTTCGTCCGCACGGGCCTGCGCGGCCCGGTTGAGAGCCTGCGCCAGACGCAGCAGGCTGTCGAACGACTCCAATTCCGCAGACGGGTTCTGCACGAAGTTCCATAAATGGACAATTTGCGAAGGATAACGATTTCTGAAAGCGAGGGCTTCTAAAAGGGTGTCGTAGTCTGCGGGATGCTGGGGATTGATGATGAAGCCCTGCGGCTGAACTTCAAACCGGCTGCCAGGAAAAACCCGCACCACTTGCTTACCTGCCAGACCCAACTGTTGCGCAAGTGCGGAACCGAGGTCGTCAGAGTCCATCAATAAGACACACTCCGCGGCGTCCGTTTGCCTCAATTCTCCAGGCAGGAGCGGGGATTGCTTCCAGACCGGCAAGTAGAACCAGTCGTCTTTCGATATCGATTGATGGACTGATTTGCGATTGCGTTCATGGAGGATCGATGCCGACCCATGTGGGGCGGGCTCAATCCAGAATCGCCGGCGCTCAAAGGGATATCCTGGGAGGGCCACACGGCGCGGACTACGATGCTGATGCAAGGCCGGCCAGCTAATTTCCGCACCGGAGATCCATAGCCTGCCGAGAGTGCCCAAGAGGAACTTGGAGTCCGAACTAGTGTCATCCGGATGGCGCAGGCTGGAAAGAACCGTACGTGACGAAGCGCATTGAGCCCGAATCAAGGTTTGCAAGGTACGTCCGGGACCTACCTCGAGAAGCAAGCGCGATGGTTCTTTTAATAGCTCAGCCACGCCATCGGCAAACCTCACAGGCTCGCGAAGATGCGCCGTCCAATATTCAGGCGAGGTGGCTTCTGCGGCGGTAATCCAACGACCCGTACGATTAGAGACAAATGGAATCTGCGGTTCTCTCAATTGGATCGTGCGGAGATGCGCCGCAAAATCTGGAAGAACCGCATCCATCATCGAGGAGTGAAAGGCATGCGACGTGCGCAATCGCGAAGCCGAGACGCCTAGTTGCAGGAGATTTTGCTCAAGCGCCTGAATCTCGTCTTCTTTCCCTGAAACAACGACCTGAGAAGGACTATTGATGGCCGCGAGAGAAAGCTCAGGCGCCAGCAACGGCTCGACCTCAATGACTGACAACGACACGGCGAGCATGGCTCCCCGAGGTTGGTCTTCCATCAGGCGTCCGCGCAAGGCAACAAGACGGAGCGCATCTTCCTTGGACATTACGCCGGAAAGGCAGGCGGCAACATATTCACCGATACTATGGCCGATCATCGCCTCGGGCCTTACGCCCCACTCCATCCACAGGCGAGCCAGAGCATACTCAACAACAAACAAAGCCGGCTGCGTGATAGATGTTTGCCATAACCGGCGGGTAGAATCTTCGATGCCACTATTGCGCGGATAAAGAACTTCGCGAAGGTCGAACTGCAAGTGGACTTTCAGGAACTCCGCACAGGAATCGATCTCAGCGCGAAAAACAGGCTCCGCGTCATAGAGACCGAGGGTCATGTTGGCATACTGGCTGCCCTGTCCCGGAAACAAGAAGGCCACAGGAGCACTTTTAGTCTTACCTGACTTACACTCACCGGTCAGAAGCCGCGCGGCATCACAAGTTGAGAGAACAGCCGCCGCATCGGAAACGCCATCGCAAACAATCGCCGCCCTGAAGCCGAACCCGCTGCGGCCGGTCTGTGATGTATATGCGACATCCGCCAAGTTCAAGCCGGTAAAGTTTCCGAGATAACCTCCGAGATTGCCCACAGCCTCATCCAGACGCTCTTCCGACTTTGCAGATAAGACCAACAATTCCGCTGTGCGGTGAGTTCCCCTGAGCGCGCCTTGCTTGGCAGCGTCTTGTGTGGGCATTTCCGGAGCCTGCTGCAAGATCACATGGGCATTGGAACCGCCGATGCCAAAAGAACTGACTCCGGCACGGCGCGGCGCACCGTTGGGCTTCCATTCAGTGAGCGCGGTATTGATGAAGAAAGGGCTTGCTGTTAGATCAATGTTTGGATTGGGCTGCCGGAAATGTAGACTTGGCGGAATCTCTCCGTGACGAATAGCAAGCACGGTCTTTATGAATCCAGCGATTCCAGCGGCGGCATCCAAATGGCCAATGTTTGTCTTGACCGAACCGACGGCACAAAATTGGTTTGTAGAGGATGAGGCCCGAAACGCCTTCGTCAGTGCCGCGATTTCTATCGGATCGCCCAGCCGCGTTCCCGTTCCGTGGGCTTCGATATACGAAATCGTGCGGGCATCCACCTGGGCTGCGGCTTGGGCCACTGCAATCACTTCCGCCTGACCATCCACACTAGGGGCGGTATAGCCGACCTTGTTGGAGCCATCGTTGTTGACCGCTGATCCGAGAACCACGGCGTCGATCCGGTCGCCATCGGCAAGGGCATCTTCCAGCCGTTTCAGTACCACGACACCGGCGCCGCTGCCAGCAATGGTTCCTCCCGCCTCGGCGTCAAACGCGCGGCAATGCCCATCCACGGACGCGATGCCGCCTTCGTCATACATATAGCCCACGATCTGCGGGAGCCTGACGGTAGCTCCTCCCGCCAACGCCATATCACATTGACGAGCCAGAAGCGACTGGCAGGCAACATGTACGGCAACTAAGGACGTGGAGCAAGCAGTCTGAATCGTGAGACTAGGGCCTTTTAGATTGAGCTTATAGGAAACCCGCGTCCCAAAGAAGTCGCGGTCGTTGCCAAGTTCCGCTTGAGTGCGAGTGGCATCGTCATCGAGAAGATGCGCTAGATTCTCGCGGCGATAGGTGCTGGAGCTAAGACCGCCAAACACGCCCACCGGCATCTGGGATGCGGAAGGATCATATCCAGCATTCTCCAAGGCATGCCACGCACACTGCAGGAAAATGCGCTGCTGCGGATCGAGCAACTCTGCTTCGCGGGGCGTGAAGCCAAAGAAAGCAGCATCGAAGTACTCTACATCTTCAAGGACCGCCCGAGAGCGAATATAGCGAGGATCATCTAAGAGCGAGGCAGGAACGCCAACAGCTTCCAATTCCTGCCGCTCAAAAAAGGTGACTGCCTCAACGCCATCCCGCAGATTTTTCCAGAATTGATCGATGTCAGGAGCACCAGGGAAGCGTCCGGCCATGCCGATTACTGCAATGTGACCTGAAGGCCAAGAATGCGCAACCCCAGCCTTGATATCACGAGCGATGTTATCTGCCCGCTGCTGGGACGCCTCAGGTTGTGTGTTCCCCAAATGCCGAGCTAGGCCCGAGATTGTTGGGTATTGGAACATCTCCACAACCGGGAACTGGCTGCCCAGCGTTTCGCAAATCTGGCGGTGGACTCGCACGAGCAGCAACGAATGGCCACCCAGGTCGAAGAAGTTATCCTCTGTGCTAACCTCATCCCGCCCCAACGCAGACTTCCAGATGCCGGCAATCGCCTGTTCCAGTTCGTTCTCGGGAAGCCGTAGTTCACTACCGGGCGACGCGGCATCGCTAGGAACCAGCAGAGCTTGGCGGTCAACTTTTCCTGCGCTCGTACGCGGCAATGATTCCAAAGCGACAAACGCAGAGGGAACCATGTACTCCGGCAGAGTGGCCTTGAGGTACTCCTTCCACTCGCCAGCACTTGGCTTTGCGATGCCAGGATGGAGCACAAAATAGGCCACCAACTGCGACTCGCCATTTCTCGGAATCGCAAGAACAGCGCATTCAGTAATAGCGGCATGCCGAGCCAGCGCATTTTCAATCTCGCCAAGCTCGATGCGGAGGCCGCGAATCTTCACCTGCCGGTCGATACGCCCGAGGAATTGAATATTTCCATCCGGATGGAAAAAGGCGCGGTCGCCGGTTCGATAGAGCCGCGCTCCCGGACGAGAAGAGAAAAGGTCAGGAATGAATTTCTCGGCGGTCAGCGCTGGATGCCCAAGATAGCCACGCGCCAATCCGGCGCCACCGATTACAAGCTCGCCAGCAATTCTAGGCGGAACGGGCTGCAACTCTTCATCGAGGACGTAGATTTCTTTGTTGGCGATGGGGCGGCCAATGGGTAGCCAACGGGACGAGTCCTTCTCTACTCCCATCCACCAAGTTGCATCGATGGAGGTTTCAGTCGGCCCATACACATTACAAAGCCGCAGTGGAAGACGATCCCTGCACGTCTCCAACAGGCTGGCGGGCAAGGCCTCCCCGCCGACAAAAACCAATCTCAGAGACTGGCACTTCAAAATATCGTCAAACGCCAACAGCTCCTGGAGCAACGAGGGCGGGAAATCGGCGATGGTCACCTGGTGAGCGGAAATCTC
Source organism: Candidatus Angelobacter sp. (assembly GCA_035295685.1). GTDB lineage: Bacteria > Acidobacteriota > Terriglobia > Terriglobales > Acidobacteriaceae > Angelobacter. Next base: position 3,235 of record DATGIO010000149.1, on the reverse strand, counting down.
TCCGATCAGGTAAGGCAAGTCCTGATGGGCATCGTGACGTACCAAAAGCACCGAAGCTCCAGAAACCAAGGGACCGAGAATCTGCCACAGAGAAGGATCGAAGGTTGCCGCAATGTTTTGCAAAACACAATCAGAGGAGGAAAGCCCAAACTGAGACCGTCGCCACAGCAGTGTATTGCTCAATCCGCAATGTGGCACCGCTACACCTTTGGGGACGCCCGACGACCCTGATGTGTAGATCACATACGCCAGGTTGTCCTCGCTTGGGCCATCGGTCAGGTTTGCCTCGCCACCGAGAGAAACTTTGCTCACATCGTCATCAAGAAAAAGTCTCTGCACGTTCGCCGGCAGTTCGAGTTGCAGGCAGGATTGGGTGAGCACGAAACCTGCACGAACGTCTGCGATCATTGAAGCAAGGCGAGCAGGAGGATGAGCCGGGTCCATGGGGACGTAAACGCCGCCCGCCTTCAAAATAGCCAGGAGACCGACGATCATCTCCGTAGAGCGCCGAGCACACAGGGCAACCGGTACTTCAGGGGCAACGCCCGGAGCGCGCAGTTGATGCGCAAGCAGATTTGCACGGCGATTCAGTTCGCTGTAGGTAAGGCGCTCCGCTCCGTAAATCAGTGCAAGATTGCCGGGAGTCCTATTCACCTGCGCTTCAAAGAGCCGGTGCAAGGGAGCATTTTCAGAAAATATCGCCTGGGAGTCGTTCCATTCGATGAGAAGTTGCCGGCGTTCGTCGCCACTCATCCACGGCAGTTCACCCAGACCGGTTTCGGGCTGGACAATGGCTCCATCGATCAGAAGCCGCAGCCTAGTCAGCATCTTCTGGATTGTTTCCGCCTTGAAGAGCCCAGTGTCGTACTCCAGTTCGCCGCGCAGGCCCTCCGGAGTCTCTTGCATTACAAGAGTGAGATCGAACTTGGCGGATCCGCTGTGGGTTGGAAAGGCTCGTAGCCGTAAAAATTCTGAATGCGTCGCTCCCTGCAGCGCATTTTGCAGAACAAACATCGCCTGAAACAGCGGGGTGCGATTCAAGCTTCGGCCAATCGCGAGGCTTTCAACTAGTTTTTCAAACGGCAAATCCTGGTGGGAGAAGGCATCCAGACAAGTTTGCCGAAACCCAGCCAACATCGCTTTGAACATCACCCGACCATTCAGCCGTAACCTCAACGGCAGCGTGTTGGCAAAGAAGCCAATCAGTGGCTCAAATTCAGGGCGAGTACGATTCGCGACGGGCGATCCAACAACCACGTCATCCTGGCCGGAATAACGCGAGAGAAGCAGTCCCCAAGCGGCCAACAAAACCATGAAGGATGTAGCGCCGCTGGCCTGGGCAAGATCCCTGACCTGCAAATCACTCCAGGCAAAGGCGATGACAGCGCCTGTGCGATGAGAAACTGCGGGGCGCTCCCTGTCGGTGAGTAATTCCAGAGCTGCAGGCACTCCGGCGAGAGCCTCTTTCCAATACGTCAGGTCCCGGGCGAACGCAGCCCCTGCGACAGAACTCCTTTGCCAGAGAGCAAATTCGGCATACTGCAACTTCAATTCCGGCAGGTGCGCAGCCGCGCCCGCAGAGAATGCCTTGTAGAGGGACTCTATTTCACCCAGCAGCACTCCGATCGACCAGCCATCTCCGGCGATATGGTGCAACGAGAGTAAAAGGACGTGTTGCCCGACTGCGAGCCGTAGTAGCTGCGCTCGAATTGGCGGCTCTGATGATAGGTCGAAGGGACGTTTCGCTTCGTCGCCAATTCGACTTTGCAGCGCATGTACCCGGTCCCATTGCGGTATCCCGCTCAGATCTACGAGGTCCAGTCTGAACCCGATGTTTTCTTCGATAACCTGAAATGGATCCCCGCTCTTGCTAGTGAATCGGGTCCGCAAAATCTCATGGCGCTGAATCACCCCGGCAATGCTTTGCTCAAGCCTGGGTGCATCCAGCGCGCCATCAATCTCGATCACAAACGACAGGTTGTACGCCGGGCTGCCAGGATTCAATCGATCAAAAAACCAGACTCGCTGCTGCGAGAACGAGAGGGGCAGATCGCCGCTTTGCTTGCTCCGTGCAAACGATAGAGCCTGAACGAAGCCTTGCCCATTCTCTTCCCCGAGCGGACGCGCCTGCTCGCGAGATAGCAGTTCCCTGAGCAGGGCTCTTTTTTCTTGCTCGGACAGGCGGGCAAGTTCGTCTTTGGTCAAATTACGGAACGGATTTCGCACAGGCTATTTGCTCGGCAGCTAATAAATGACGTGGATGCGGAATGAAATAGAGATCAAATTCTTATCGAACGAGTGTTGAGTCAGAGATTTTTCACTGCGATTCTTGAATCAGGCATTTGCTGCGCTGAGCATTCTGCAGTCCCCAGCTCGCGGATGAACATAGCTTGGCTTCCAGCCAAACACCGCCAGATACCGGGCTACCAGATACCGGGAAACCAGCGGTAACGCACGCGCGAGGTGTATTCGCGATATCCCTCAAGCTCATTCACCAGCATTCGCTCCTCGAACACGGTGCGCGCCATGTACAAAGGCAAGATCAACCCAGCGGGAATGGCTGCCCACCAGGATCCAAGCAGCACCGCTCCGCCCAATGCGACGAGAAATGTGGCGAGATAAAAAGGATGGCGAATGTAGCGATATGGGCCCGTTTCCATCAGCATGCCATTCCGGTCATGCCGCAGAACAGCGTCATGCAAAGCCTCAGAATTTGCACTTAAACACCACAAGAAAGCGCCGTGGCCGATCACCACAGCGACTGCTCCAAGCGCCCGCATCATCGGCGACATTGAGGACCAGTGGAACCGCCCACCATCCAAACCCGATGTAACCAAAACAGCCAGCAGAAGTACCGGATAAAGCAGGAGGAGCACTTTGCCCTGCGGCTGTGGCTTGGGCGCAGGCTTACGCTGATCTTCCAGCACGGCGGCAATCTTCGAATCGACAGCAGGCCAAGAAAGCATGATCACGTCGTAAACGAGGAAGATTCCAGCCAGAGCCCATGCCGCGGACCAATCGACTCGCCCGGCCGAAAGCAGGAGAATGCCAACAATCCCCCCCACATGGATCAAGGCTTTCAGCACGGTCTTGATCTCTAGTTTTGGCGGGGAGACGGCAACTGTCTCGATAGTCTTGTCCATGACAGGAGTACTCCTTAGTTGGCCGCTACAACTGTTTGAGACGCTACGTCATTGCGTTCTACGGCGCAGAGCTTTGGGTGCAACGTCATTGG
>DATGIO010000148.1:0-97264 GCA_035295685.1 Candidatus Angelobacter sp. | reverse complement strand
AGAGAAGGGGTTAAAGGTGTTATTTGGCTACTGAGCGAGATCATTTTTTGCGCATCAAACGTGATGTCTAAAAATGCGTGCATAAACGATATCGTCGTATGTGCTCCAAACCGAGACAATATATTTGGACTCGCCCGCCAGTGATTCTCCCTCCGGTGTCTATTTCTAAAAGAACCCACGCGTGGCCCTTAGCCGCAGGCAGCGGTTGGTGTTCAAGTCGAAAAAATGAAAACAGGATTCGAGGAACTCGATGTCGTTTTTCTCGCTTGTATCTACTGCGTTCTTATCGTCGAGGTCTTAAGCCTGGGTGAACACGCTCTAATCCGTTTTTACGGCTGGCGCATCTCATAGGCGCGATGCGGATAAAAGACACCAATTAATTAACGCGCCACCCACAGTGGTGCTGCGGCTCGCATGATATTTACGGTAGGGTGCCCCGGACCATTTACGTCGTTACCGCTACTTTGGGCTTCGCGGCATTGGTATGCTCTGCGGCCAGCCGCTCCCAGGCCGCGTCGTATTCTTTTTTGAGCCTTGCGACCAGGCTCGCAACCGGAACCACCTGCTTCACGGCGCCAATCCCTTGCCCTGCTCCCCAGATGTCCTTCCAGGCTTTAGCCTTGGCGCTCGTGCCTCCGGCGAAGTTCATCTTGGAAGGATCGGCCTCCGGCAAGTTGTCCGGGTCCATTCCCGCCCGCACAATCGAGGGCTTCAGGTAGTTACCGTGTACTCCTGAAAAATAGTTGGTATAGATGATGTCCGATGCGCTCGAAGTCACAACCATCTCTTTGTAGTCGTTCGGAGCATTGGCTTCTTCCGTGGCGATAAAAGCCGAACCCACGTAGCCGAAGTCCGCGCCCATCGACTGCGCCGCCAGGATTGCTCCGCCGGTGGCCAGCGACCCCGAGAGCGCCAGCGGCCCGCTCCACCACTCGCGGATCTCCTGCACCAGCGCAAAGGGCGAAGTAATTCCCGCATGGCCGCCCGCGCCGGCGGCCACGGCAATCAAGCCGTCCGCGCCCTTTTCAATAGCCTTGCGCGCAAAGGTATTGTTGATCACGTCGTGGAAAACGATTCCGCCGTAAGAGTGGACCGCCTGATTTACCTCTTCGCGCGCGCCCAGGGAACTGATCACCATCGGCACGCGATACTTCACGCAAATCTCCAGATCGTGGGCTAGCCGGTCATTGGATTTATGGACGATCAGGTTCACCGCAAACGGGGCCGAGGGCCGTTCGGGATGGGCCGCGTCATACGCCGCAAGTTCGTCGCGCATCCTCTTCAGCCATTCTTCAAACATTTCCGCAGGGCGCGCATTCAGCGAGGGAAAGCTGCCGACCACTCCCGCCTTGCACTGGGCCAGGGCCAGTTCCGGCACAGATACAATGAAAAGCGGGGCGCCGATAACCGGCAGTGTCATGCGTCCTTTGAAAAGGGCTGGAAGGCTCACGTTTCTCTCCATTGTTGGTTCGTTGATTCTCTAGAGTTATCAGGATGTGTGTTCATCCTACAACGCCGCGCGCACAGCCCGGGTTGTGCCGCCAAATCTTTCAAAAAAACCTGAGCAACGCTCGGCGCGACCCAGAACTATAAGCGCAAAACCCAACATCTGCAAGGGTTTACAGGGAGGTACAATCCGATTGCAATTCGATAGGCAAGCTAAGTAAAATATCGGCGGTCGATGGTCCCAATGGGTTAAATGTCCAAAAGCCCAGCGGAAGCGCGTCTCGATTGTGATCGTGTGCGCTGACGCCCAAAATTCTGGCGAGTGACGGGAGATTCTTGCTTATGAAGCGCCTGTTGATGAAAGGCTTGCTTGCGGCATTGGGAGTTTCTTTGTGCGGATTGCTGATGGGTATGGCGTCCGGCAACAGCACCGGTTCGCCGGCGCCCACCAAGGTCACCTTTAATAAGGATGTTCTGCCCATCCTTCAGAATAACTGCCAATCCTGCCATCGCCCCGGCGAGGTAGCGCCCATGGCCCTGATGACGTACAGTCAGGTTCGGCCTTGGGCGACCGCCATCAAGACCGCCGTGCTGGTAAAGAAGATGCCGCCGTGGCTGGCCGATCCCCAATACGGCCACTTCGAGAATGAGCGCAAGCTGACTCCGGAGCAGATCAAAACGCTCGTCTCTTGGGCTGATAGTGGCGCAGTTGAGGGCGATGCCAAAGACAAGCCCGCACCCATTGAGTTTGTGGATGGATGGAACATCGGCAAACCCGATCGCATTATCGAGATGCCTGCCCAGTTCCACATTCCCGCGCAGGGCACCATTGAATACCAATATGTTGTGATTCCCGGCGGATTTACCGAAGACACATGGGTCAAGGCGGCTGAAGTTCGTCCCGGCAACCGCGCCCTGGTGCATCACGTCATCGCCTTCGTCCGGCCTCCGGGCGCGAAGTGGCTGAAGGATGCCCAGCCGGGCGTTCCCTTTGTCCCTACCAAGGAAGAGAACAGCGACCGTCGCCGTCGTCGCAGCGACGATGGCAGCGTGGTGGAGTCCGAGAATCTCGTGGGCTATGCTCCAGGCCTTCAGCCCCTGGAACTGCATGATTCCGCCAAGCTGGTCAAGGCCGGGTCGGACATTGTGCTCCAGTTGCACTACACCGCCAATGGTACCGCCGGCGACGACAAGACCAAGGTCGGTTTTATCTTCTCCAAGGAAGCTCCCAAGCTCAGGAACGTCACCTTGTTGGCTCCGAACAACGGATTTGTGATTCCTCCGGGCGCCGACAACTATGAGGTGAAGTCCCAGGTCGAGCTGCAGGATACGGTTCAATTGGTGGATCTGATGCCGCACATGCACTTCCGCGGCAAAGACTTTACCTACAAGATCACCTATCCCGATGGGCAGAGCGAGACCGTCCTCTCGGTTCCGAAATACGACTTTAATTGGCAGCTCGGGTACATGCTGCAAAAGCCGATAACTTTGCCGAAGGGAACGCGTATCGAGTGCACCGCGCATTTTGATAACTCCGCCAACAATCTCTACAACCCCGATCCGACCAAGGAAGTTCGTTGGGGTGATCAGACGTGGGAAGAGATGATGATTGGCTGGTTCTCCGTGGCCGTTGATCCCAAGGTGAGCGTTGCGGGACTGGTCAAGTTTGAGCGTCCCGGTACCACATCCCAGCCGAAAGCGGCGCCTGCAGGGCCAGCCGTTGGGGCTTCGGGAGCGAGCAGTTCCAGCAGATAGTGCATGCATCTAAAAACCGGCGGAAGGGAACATTCTTCCTCCGCCGGTCGTAACGTTTCTTAGATGATTCCTAGGTGATATGCTTTAGTGCGTCGGCCTCCTTGTCCACGAGTCGGCGGAGTTTGGGTTCCGGTTGTCTTTAAACGTTGTCTTGTTAAACGTTCATTACACTTGATTTTTTCGATGTTTTTTTGAATGGCCCAGAAATCAATGCGAAATCATCGAAAATGAAGCAGGTTTTCAGGGAAGAAACAGCGGGGGATAAAATTTAATGACGAAGAGATTGCTCGCCAAGGCTTGTATCATTTTAGGAATCGTATCCTGTGGTTTGCTGATGGCGATGGCCGCATCAGGGCCTGAAAAGACGCCATCGAAGCCCACAACCGTCACTTACTACAAAGACGTATTGCCGATTTTGCAGAACAACTGCCAGAGCTGCCATCGCCCCGGCGAAGTAGCTCCCATGTCGCTACGCACCTTCGAGGAGACTCGTCCTTGGGCAACCGCCATCAAGACCTCCATTCTCACCAAGAAGATGCCGCCGTGGTTTGCCGATCCCAAGTACGGTCACTTCGAGAACGAGCGAAAGCTGACTCCTGCGGAAATCAAGACGTTGGTCTCTTGGGCCGATGCCGGCGCCCCGGAAGGCAACAAGCAGGACGCGCCCGCTCCGGTTGAATTCACCGATGGCTGGAACATCGGCAAACCCGACAGAGTGCTCGAAATGCCGGCTGCCTTCTCGGTGCCTGCGCAGGGAACCGTTGACTATCAGTACGTTGTGATTCCCGGCAACTTTAAGGAAGACATGTGGATTCGCGCTGCCGAAGTTCGTCCCGGCAACCGCGCTCTTCTTCACCACGTAATCGCTTTCGTACGGCCTCCAGGCTCCAAGTGGCTGACCGATGTTCAGCCGGGCACAACCGTAGCCTTGAAGCCGCAGGAAGAAAAAGCGGCCCGCGACGCGGCAGCCGCCCGAGCGGAAGGCAGAAAGCCGGAAGAAGGTGGCGTGAGAGACAGCATTCTCGGTGCTGAGAACCTCGTTGGATATGCGCCTGGGTTGCAGCCTCTCGATTTGCAGCACGATTCGGCCATCCTGGTTCGCGCCGGTTCCGACATCGTTCTGCAACTCCATTACACCGCCAACGGTACCGCTGGCACGGACAAGACAAAGGTCGGCCTGATCTTCGCCAAGAATCCGCCCAAGACGCGCCAGCTTGCCCTGGCCGCCCTGAACCGGAGCTTCGCCATCCCGCCCAATGACGACAACTATGAAGTGAAGTCGGCCGTGGAGATTCAGCAGCCCGTAACGCTGGTTTACCTGATGCCGCATATGCACTATCGTGGCAAGGACTTCGTATACAAGATTACCTACCCCGATGGTCAGAACGAGACGCTGCTCTCGGTTCCCAACTACGACTTCAACTGGCAGCTTGGATACAAGCTCGAAAAGCCGCTTGAACTCCCGAAGGGAACGCGTATCGAGTGCACCGCGCACTTCGATAACTCGGCCAACAATCTCTACAACCCCGATCCGAAGTCGCAGGTAAAGTGGGGCGAACAGACTTGGGAAGAGATGATGATCGGCTTCTTCTCCGTGAACGTTCCTGCGGATGAAAAGCTCAGCAGGGGCTTGATCAAGTTCTTGCCAGGCTCGACCAAGGCAAGCGCGGCCACTCCGGCGTCGCCGGATGCCAAGACCGCCGCTTCCACCGGTTCGGGTACATCCGAGTAATTTCAAAGCAATAGGGAATCACAACACAGGGCGCAGGAGAGTACATCTCCTGCGCCCTGTTCTTTTAGTTCTGATTTCTCTTTTGGTCTTTCCCGGATGCCAGTCTTGCGCCTGATGCTCTGCTGTCTTTCCCTGTGCTTCGTCTTAGTGTCCTTCCGACCTTTGCAGAAGCTCGGCAAGGTGGCTCTGCCAGATGGCCGGCAGAGAGTGAGTTCCGTGGCCTCTGGTCTGATCGGTGATGGGCAGCAGAACATACTTCCCGTCCTTGACGCTATGAATGTCGCGGTCGATGACCTTCAGTTCCGGCGGATTGATCGTATCGTCAGCGGAGTTGATGGCGGTCAGCGGGGCCACGATCTTCGATAATTGCGGCTCCGGGTTATAGTTCCGCGACGCGTCGAAGTAGTACATCATGTCGTTGGCGTCTGTCGTTTTCATTCTGGTGGCGACAAAGTTCTCCAGGTAGGCATCGGCTTTTTCTCTGGTGGGATAGTCCTTTTGCATCTGGAGGGGAGCGCTGCCCATGAACATCAGGACGCCCAGGGCCGCCTCCAGTCCATGCGGCTGCCTCTGGTACTCCCCGTTGTTCCATTCGGGATCAGTGCGGATCGCATCGATGACCATGCGGCGCATCATGCGGTTTCGTCCGGCAATCTCGATGGGTTGGCTCGCCAGCGGCATGACCGCGCTCATGAAATCGGGATGCTGTTCCGCCCACAGCCAGCTATGCATACCGCCCATCGAGGTGCCCATCACCAAGCGGAGATGATTGACGCCCAGGCCTTGCGTGAGCAGGCGATACTGCAACTCGATCATATCGTCATATTCATAGTGGGGAAAACGAGTGTGCAGGCCATCGCTTGGCTTGCTCGACTGGCCGTGGCCGACGTTATCCGGTAGAACGATGAAATACTTGGCTGCGTCCAGAAGTTGGCCGGGGCCAAACAGTACCCCGCCAAAATTGGGAGTGAGAAATTGGTGGCCTGTGCCGCCCGTGCCATGCAGGATCAGCACGGCGTTGCGGACGACGCCTTGAGAGTCCTTTTGGGGCGTACCCAGGGTGTAGTAGTGCAGCCGGACCTCCGCCAGCTTCTCGCCCGACTTGAAGGAAAAGTCTTTGACAACAAAGTTGCCTTCCTGCGGCGCGGGATAATCGGCCGCATAAAGCGCGCTTCCGCTGAGCGCGATCATGAGGGCGGCGAGGACATAACGAATTTTCATCGGTGGACTCTCCTGGAAACTTCCTTGATCCAAATGACCACAGCAACAGGCATTTCCTTTGCAAGAACATGGCTCAAGCCTTGGGGCGTTCCCGCCAAGCGTTTTTGCAAAACCGCCTTCCGGCAAAGCCAGGAATAGACGTTGTTCGTTGATCAATACCTGATGTTGCGTGGCCGCCGGATATTCTAATCGTACTTCGGCCTTTATCAAGTTCTTTGGTCGGCTATAATGGCGGCCATTCGGTCAGAAGGAGAAGATGCAAATGCTGGATCGCAGGCGCTTTCTTGCAGTTTGTTCGCAGTTCGGGCTTACGACGACTCTGTTGCCGGGAGTCCTTTGGGGCATGGCAGCGGAAAAAGGCAAGATCACCCGCGACATGATCGACAACGCCGCTTCTATCGCAGCCGTTCCCATTGCGGACGAGTATAAGGAAATGATGCTGGATTCCTTGATGGAATACGGCCGCGGCTACGATGCCATCTACTCCCTCCATATTCCGAATGAAGTCGCTCCAGCGGTGATTTTCGATCCGGTGCCTCCGGGCATGAAGTTGAACACTGAGCGGCGTCCTCTCAAGATTTCGAGCGCGCCGAACATCCATGCCAGTGGAGCGCCCAAAGATATCGACTCGCTGGCATTCCATACCGTGCGTCAGTTGGCGGAGCTGGTACGCGAGAAAAAGGTGTCCTCGGTTGCGCTCACGGATATGTATCTGGAGCGGTTGAAGCGGTACGATCCTACGCTCAAGTTCGTCATTACGCTTACTGAAGATCGCGCTCAAGCTAAGGCCAAAGAGGCCGACCGGGAGATTGCCGCCGGTAAATATCGCGGCCCGCTGCATGGTTTACCATGGGGGGCCAAAGACCTGCTGGCGGTGAAAGGATACCGCACTACGTGGGGCGCGGGCGGCTTCGAGAACCAGACCATCAATGAAGATGCAACGGTTGTGCAGAGGCTTGACGCGGCGGGTGCCGTTCTTGTCGCTAAACTCACCCTGGGTGCACTGGCCCAGGGCGACCGCTGGTTTGGCGGCATGACCCGCAATCCCTGGAACACGAAGCAGGGTTCCAGCGGCTCCTCGGCGGGCTCGGCTTCCGCTACGTCCGCCGGATGTGTGGCTTTTGCCATTGGCTCGGAAACCTTGGGATCGATTTCGTCGCCCTCAACGCGCTGCGGAACCACCGGACTGCGTCCTACGTTTGGCCTGGTGCCGCGCACCGGCGCGATGGCGCTCTCTTGGACCATGGATAAGCTCGGGCCTATCTGCCGCGCGGTGGAAGACTGCGGTCTCGTTCTCAGCGCTATTTACGGTCCGGATGGCCGCGACCGCACCGTTCAGGATGCTGCCTTTAATTGGGATGCCAGTCTCGACTGGCGCAAGATCCGAGTCGGCTATCTGAAGAAAGACTTCGAGCTTCCTCCGGCCAATCAGATGGAACAGCCGACAGAGGAAAAGGACCTCTCACCCGAGGAGCAGAAACGCCGGGCGGAAGAGGCTGCCAATCGCGCTCTCGGCCGGGAGCGCCGCGAGTACGACAAGAAGTTTGACGATGCCGCCATTGCCAAGCTGCGCAGCATGGGCGTAAATCTGATTCCTGTGGAACTGCCGAGCTTGCCCTACGGTGCGATGCGCACGATCCTGGTTGCCGAGGCGGCGGCCTCGTTCGACGATTTGACCCGGAGCGGCAAGGACAAGCTCTTGACGCAGCAGACGCGTGATGACTGGCCCAACACCTTCCGCATTGCGCGTTTCATTCCGGCGGTTGAGTACATTCAGGCCAACCGCGCCCGAACCATGGCGATGGAGGCGGTGAACAAGATCTTCGAGCAGGTGGATGTGATCGTTGCGCCCACGAACAGCACGCAGCTGGTGGTGACGAATCTCACTGGCCATCCGGCTGTGATCCTGCCGAACGGTGTTCGCGGAGACGACGCACCCAAGCCGCGTATGAGAGACAACGGCGAGCTTGAGCCAGGCGGTCCAGGAACCCCGCTGAGCCTCACGTTCCTTGGACAGCTTTACGGCGAAGCCAAGCTGCTGGCTTTGGCCAAAGCTTACCAGGATGCGACCGATTTTCATTTGAAGCATCCAAGCCTGGGGACCGAGAGCTAGGCATCGGCCTGATTTTCTTATGACACTGCAGATCAACGGCCAGCAGCGAACCTATCCCGAAGAGATGACCGTGGCGGCGCTTGTGGAGCATTTGGGCATGAAGGCCGACCGCGTTGCGGTAGAGTTGAACCTCGAAATCGTACCCCGGACGGCATGGCAAGGCACACAACTCAAAGAGGGCGACAAGCTGGAGGTCGTGCACTTTGTCGGTGGGGGAGCGCCAGAGTAAGAGCAGTGGTGTGCGCCTACAATGGCATGGCTTTCGATAGATTCGAAACAAATCAATTCATTCGACAGATTCTCTCGTCCATTGTGCGATAAATATTGAACAAAGAGTTAACTGCGCCATAGCTCTTGGCGTTTGTGATATGGTTGTGAAACTTCTTCAATGAAAAAGTATGTTAGTGTGGAGAGCCAGTCACGTAAGTTTCAAGTTCTTCTGAGTGCTATAAGAATCATATTGCCGAAGTAAGAATCCACTGACTGGATGTGGCTGGCGGCGCACATCGATTTACGTGTTTTTCATGCATTCGTAAATATCAACTCGTAAATATCGCTGGTTCCCTCAATGATGTTCTCAACAAAATGATCCAGTAACCTTATCTCGTCAACTCTTCCACAGTACTTTCTTATCGCAGCATTGGAATTTCTTCACAGAATTCGCGCAGGGAATTTTTTCAGCATGATCCTGTTATATAGGTGGAACGGCTGATGACCATTGACTGGCGGCCAAAGCGGTCTTTCCAATTGACATTCACCAGTCGTGTGTTAACAATGTGGCAAACATTTGGCTCCCCGCATGTTTCAATCCGAGGGAGCTTAAAAGGGGCGCCCGGATGGAGCAACAGTTCACTTCAGCAGAAGTGGCCCGGCTTTCCGGAATCAGCTTGCGGCAGCTTCAATGGTGGGACGAACAGGGCATCGTGGTTCCCGAGCGCGACGGTCGCAGGCGTCTTTATTCGTTCGATGACGTTACGGAGTTGGCGGTGATTTGTGCTCTTCGGCGCAAGGGATTTCCGCTACAGCGCATGAGGCCCGTCGTCAGATTCCTCGAGAAAGAGTTTGGCGGGCGTTTGGCGGAATCCGTCAGTAGCGGGCCGGAATATCACCTGCTAATTGACGGACGGCACATTTACGTGGAAAACTCACCGCGTCAGGTCATTGAGATATTGAAGAATGCTCGTCAACCGCTGCTTGATGTGTGCCTTAGCGATACGGCGCGCGAGGTGCGGTATGAGATCTTCAAACGGCGATCAGGCAGAAGTTGGTCGGAAAGAGCTAGACAGGCAAGCTCGCGGGATAAGCTAATTCAGAGAATCACCCAAAGCGCCAAAAGACGTAGAATTGCCTGAAACAGGGAACGGCAGTGCAACCTTCGTAAGGGCGTTGGGTTCTCTTGTGCAGGGCTGGAGGGGGACATGGTAGCTGAACTCAATATTCTGACCGAATGGATTCCCGAGCAAATGGAGCCGGGGACGATCTTTGTGCTGGAAAATGCCGGTGAGGTAGGCGAAGAAGACGATCCTTTTTGGGCGGTTTTAGCCTGCCCCGAGTGCGGTACCTTAGGCTTGATTACGCGGAGGCAGATCAACGGACTCATCCCGGTGATTTGCGGCTCACACAAATGCTCCGCCCAATTCATGATTTTCGATGAGCAGGTAATCCCCAGGCGGCCCAATTAGGACCGCCCTCTCTACCTTCCGCTTACGCGGCGAATCAGTGAAAACGAGCCCTTAGGTAGTGGCGTACTTGCCTGTAACGACGGGAATTTGTTCGCTGATCGTAATGCCGAACCCTTCAAGCGCCGCTACGCGGCGGGGGTGATTGGTGAGCAACTGAATCGCCTGGATTTTCAGATCCGATAGAATCTGCGCTCCCACGCCAATCTCGCGCTGTGTCTTTCTCTGGTGGTCCATGGTGGCGGGCTCACGCACCTCGCGATGAAACGCCAGCCTCCCGGCTTCATCCACGCTAAAACCTTTTGAGGTCTGATGCAGGTAAATCAGCGCGCCCCGGCCTCGTTTCGAGATAAGTTCCAGAGAACGATCAAGCACCATCTGGCAGTCGCAGAGGGCGCTCTCAAAAACGTCTCCCGCAAGGCAGTGTGAGTGCATACGCACCAGCACGGGGCCGGAAGCGTCTTCAATGCTTCCTTTCACCAGCGCGACGTGGGACTCGCGGTTCAACTGGCTTTCATAGGCAATCATGCGGAATTCGCCATAACGCGTCGGAAGCATTGCTTCGCCGACTCGGGTTACGAACCGCTCATTCTGCATCCGGTAGCGAATCAGTTCGGCCACGGTCAGCATTTTCATGCCGTGTTGCTTGCAGAATTTGTCGAGATCGGGAACCCTGGCCATGGTTCCGTCCTCGTTCATGATTTCACAGATCACGCCCGCTGGGATCAGTCCCGCCATACGCGCCAGATCTACAGAGGCTTCGGTCTGCCCCGCGCGCATGAGCACGCCGCCCTTTTGTGCGCACAATGGAAAGACGTGTCCAGGACGAACCAAATCCGAAGCCCGGCTGGCCGGATCGATGGCCACCTGGATCGTGCGCGACCGATCGTGCGCGGAAATGCCGGTGGTTACACCCTCGCGCGCTTCTACGCTTTCATAGAAAGCAGTGCCGTAGGGCGAGGTGTTCTCGCGGGTCATCGGGCCAATTCTCAGGTGTTCCAGGCGATCGGGAGTCATCGCCAGGCAAATCAAGCCGCGCCCAAACTTAGCCATGAAATTGATGGCTTCGGGGGTGACTTTCTCGGCGGCTAAGGTCAGGTCGCCTTCATTCTCCCGGTCTTCGTCATCTACTACTATGATCATCCGTCCCGCGCGGATTTCCTCGATGGCGGTTGGAACATCGGTAAAGAGGTTGGTGGCAGACATAGATTTCGATCCTTTTGTTCGTGCCTTCAAAATTGTAGCAACATTGATTCCCTCGCCGCACCTGTTATCTTTTTGTCCTTTGCTACTTGTGCTCTTGGCTACTGTGCTCCTGCGATTGCTCTTAAGAAAATGCCAATGAACGGTTTGTCTGGAGGGAAGAACAAGGAAAAAGTCCACGACTAGCTCCAAAATGGGCAATTGGGCTTACAATCTTGGTATGGCGAAGCCGTACGAGCCTTTTGAAATTACCTGTCCTTGCTGTGCCGCGGTGTTGAAGGTTGATGCCTCCACCAAGGCCGTGATCTCCCATGTAGCGCCGGCCAAGCCCAAAACATTCAATGATTTTGAAGAGGCGGCGCAGGCCATGCGCGAGCGCGAGGGACGCAAGGAGTCCATTTTCCGGCAAGCCGTGGACGCCGAGAAGAACAAAGCCGATCTGCTGGAAAAGAAGTTCCAGGAAGCCGTGAAAAAAGCCAAAGAAACACCCGACGAACCTAGAATCCGGGACTTCGATTTGGATTAGTGGGTGGTCAGGATAGCGTCTTGGCGAAAGAGCTCCTTCTTCTCGGACATCGCGGCGCCCGGTCCTATGCGCCGGAAAATACCCTGAGCGCCTTCGATGTTGCGCTGAAGCACGGCGCGCACGGCTTTGAATTCGATGTTCGCGTGACCCGCGACCGCCAGGCGATTATCTGTCACGATCCAAGGTTTCATCGTCTGAGCGTGCGCAGGCACACGCTGGAGCGGCTGCGCGCAGCCGTAGATACCGCGGAACGGGTCCCTCCGGTTCTGGACGATGTGCTGGCGCATTACGGAGGAACCGCTTACCTGAACATTGAGGTGAAGGTCAGGGGCGCGGCCAGGATGGTGGTTGATGCCATCCGACGCAATCCTCCCACCAGGGGATGTCTTATTACTTCGTTCTTGCCATCCGTGATCCACGAGCTTTACGAAATACATCCGCGCGCCACACTCGGATATCTGTGCCAGACTCCCTGGCAGTTGAGGCGCTGGCCGAAGATGCCGGCGTCGGTCGTCGTAGTGAATCACCGGCTGTTGTCGCCCAAGCTGGTGGAAAGGATTCACGAGCAGGGTAAGACGTTGGTCACGTGGACGGTCAACAACCGCGAACGAATGTTACGGGTAGCGGAACTGGGTGTAGACGGAATCATTTCCGATGACACTAAGCTCCTTGTTGAAACGATTCAATGACTCTTTGATCAGGAATCGACCAGGAATCGATTTACCTTGCCTTTAGATTTCAGGTCCCTTCCAGCCGAAGCGCTTCTCCAGGGCTGCCGCTACCGCCAGCACCTCGTCCTCCTTGTAAGGACGGCCAATAATCTGAATCCCAATTGGTAAGCTATCCACGGATCTTGCTACCGGCACGACGGCTGCGGGATTTCCCAGAAGGTTGTAGTGCTGGCAGTAGGTCATCGTACGCAAGTAGTCACCGGCGTGCCTGGGCCCCCATCCCGCTTCTTCGTGAAGAAACGCGGGGATGGAGCAGGCGGGCGCGAGCAGGATGGGGAACTGCTCCATCTGAGCCTGCAGGCGCAGGCGCAACTGGTCGCGTTCTACCAGTGTATTCAGTAACCGCTTGCCAGTGAGGGGCGGCTGCTCGGCGGCTAGGACTAGAAATTCTTTCAGCGTTGTGCTGATGTCGGCGTCGCGGCCGCGCACCGCGGGATTGATCGACATCGCCCCGGCTTCCACAAAGAGTACAAACCACAACTCACGAGCCCGGTCGAGCCCTTCCGGACAGAACTGCTGCACCTCAAATCCCGCGCCCCGCAAAGCCGCGGCAGCCGAACGGACGGCGGCGCGAATCTCCGGTGTCGGCGGGCTGTAGCCGTCATCCTCGTAGAAACCAATGCGCAGCTTTTTGGCTTGCTGTGGATCGGTGCTGCCGAGAGGAATCGGGGCCGAAACCGGGTCGCTGGGCTCGTATCCCGCGGTGACCTCCAGCAACAATTGCAGATCCTCCACGGTGCGCGCCATCGGGCCAACCACGCTCATCAACGAAGCCGGGCCGATGGTCTGAGGATATTTGCCCGAGGTGGGAATCCGTCCGGGCGTTGGCTTAAGCCCGCAGATGCCGGAAAAGTGTGCGGGAACCCGGATCGATCCCCCGCCATCGCTGCCAATCCCAGCCGCCGACATGCAAGCAGCAACGGCCGCTGCCTCGCCTCCGCTCGACCCGCCAGGAGTACGCGAGAGGCTCCAGGGATTACTGGTGCGGCCATGGAGTTCGTTCTCGGTGTGGTAAGCAACCATCAGCTCAGGCGTGGTGGTATTGCCGATGACGATGGCGCCGGCCTTCCGCAGCCGCGCAACAACTGGAGCGTCCTTAGCGGCAACATAACCTTCACGCAGGCGGCTTCCTGACTCACAGCGGAAGCCCTGAACATCGATGCACGATTTGATCGTGATTGGAACACCCAGTAGAGGCTTGCCCTCGATGCCGCTGGATCCCTGGGCCAGTGCTGCCTCGACACGCTTGGCTTCCGTACGGGCATAGTCCGCGTAGACAGCGGCGAAGGCGTTGATCGTGGGATTTATCTCCTCGATCCTTTGAAGATGCGCTTCAACCGCTTCCGTTGGAGATATGTGCTTTTGCCGGATCAGGCGAGCGATCTCCGAGGCTGATTGGCGGACGAGAGAAGAGCTAGCGGCGCTTGGACCTTGCATAAGTGAGATTCCATTTTAAATAGGGGAAAGGATCTTGGTTGTTTCTAAGGCCCTCAGATCTCGCCGAGCCAACAGAATTTCAATGATTAAAGCGATTTCTCCCATGGGTTAAGTTGAAAAAAGTTACAACCGCCCAGCAACACAATTCAAAAAACTGGAAGCTGAGCGAGGCCTATATTTATTGGCCAAATTTTAACAATTCAAAAAATGGTATCCCCTGGAGGGCTAAATCTTCCGAAAAGTGAAGCAAGCAAAGGGCGATGGCAAAATCCTCCCGCCATTTCCTGCTTGACAGCGTTATTGAGAGAAGCGCAAAATTCTCGCCGGTAACAATGAAACGTTTCAATAAAGGATTTCATTGTTGAGGGGTTAAAACAGGCCGAAGCGGCTTCGCAAGCGCTTCAAATTGCGTCCCAGGTGCCTGTTTTTGCGCTGCGAGAACGGTTAAGGCAGCGCCCTAGAAGAATATCTGAGCATTTTTTCATGGCCTTTTTTACGGTGGGATGCCGGATGAAGCGCCGAATGAAATAAAGAAATACAAATCAAACCTGCCGCAGCAGGATGAAGCAAAGTAATTTCTTGGAGGTCAAATGCCACGTCTCTCTAATCTCTTTACGAGATTCAATCTACACTCCAGCCCTCCCTCAAGCTCGGGAGGCGTTGGGCAACGTAAACGGCCCTGGGTACAAACCGGCCTAATGCTCTCCTTGGCACTCATCCTGCTTCTGACCGGCTCCGCAATGGCTCAGCAGTCGACTGGCGCCATCGTCGGCACGGTTGTCGATCCCACCGGGGCGGCTGTCAATGGCGCTACCATCACTGCAAAGGACGTGGCCCGCGGAACAGTCTTGACCACGCAGACGAATGACACTGGAGCCTTCAATTTTCCTGTGGCCCCAGTGGCCGATTATGAAGTGTCGGTTAAGGCGCAGGGATTTCAGACTTCCGTTCGCCCCAAGTTCACTCTTACGCTGAATCAAACGGCACGCCTCGACTTCCAGTTGAAGGTTGGCCAGTCGACCGAAACGGTTGAAGTGAGCGCCGCGTTACCGGTGCTTCAGACAGACACAACGCTCCTGGGCACGATCGTCGATGCGCGCACCACCGAAGAGTTGCCGCTCTCGACTCACAACATCAATCAATTAACATTGGTCACTACGCCTGGAGTGATTACTCCGAACCTGTTTGGCTTTCAAGCGTCGCAGAACACTTTCGGAACGGGACGCCCCTATGTAAACGGCGCGCGCGAGCAGGAAAACAACTTTATCCTCGATGGCATGGATAACAACCAAGCCGACAATAATGACGTAGGCTTTGTTCCCGCTCCCGACGCGGTTGAAGAATTCAATTTGATCACTGGAAACGCGCCAGCCGATTTCGG
Source organism: Candidatus Angelobacter sp. (assembly GCA_035295685.1). Lineage (GTDB taxonomy): Bacteria > Acidobacteriota > Terriglobia > Terriglobales > Acidobacteriaceae > Angelobacter. The sequence goes on along the minus strand of DATGIO010000148.1, from coordinate 82,040 downwards.
TAACTACCTCGGCGGCGTAGTCAACGTAACCCTCAAGTCGGGAACGAACAATTTTCATGGAAGCGGTTACGAGTTTCTTCGCAACGACATCTTGAACGCCAATAGCTGGCAAAACAATTCAGCCTGTCTGGGCGATGGAATCACATGCGGCAAAGACCAGAATGGCCACGAAATTGCCAAAAGACCGGGAGTCAGATACGACGATTTCGGCGGTACATTTGGCGGCCCGATAGTCAAGGACAAGCTGTTTTTCTTTGTCGATTACTCGCAGTCTCTCTTCCATCAGCCTAAGACTCCGCAGGCTCTAGTCACGATTCCCGATGTCCAACGCGCAGGTAACTTTTCTTCACTTTGCACGGCCGGTTTTAACGCTTCCGGCATTTGCAACAATCCCACGCAGCAGCTTTTTGATCCAGCATCGAGCAACAATCCGGCGACTAGAACGCCTTTTCTCAACAATCAGATCCCGGTAGGCAGGTTCAGCCCCGCTGCCAAAGCGATTGTCAACTCTCCGTTCTACCCGGCGGGCGACGTTACCAACGGCCTCCTCAACAATTCGACGAATTCCTATCAGGGCGATGCCAAGATCGACTACGTTCCTACCGACAAAGACCACATCATGGGCCGGTGGTCGCAGCAGCAGGTCGACTTCACCTCCACTACGTCCATCGTTCTCTTGGGCAACAAAGATAATACGTTCCCACTGAAGAACGGCGTTGTGGATTGGACAAGGAGCCTGAGCTCCAATCTCGTTAACGATGCTCGTGTTGGCTTTTCCTACTTCCCGGTTACCGAGGGTTTTAACAATCCAACCGGAAAGAATCTCGGGCAAACATTTGGAATCGCGGGTGTGGCGACGGACTTCCTGCCTGCCATGGTCTTTTTTAACTCCACGGTCGGTACTTTCGGCACCCAGGATCTAGTGCAGTCTTTCCATGATACAACGCTGCAATTTGAGGATTCACTTACCTGGACCCATGGCAATCACGTCATCCACACAGGTTTTGAAGCGTACCGCTATATCTTGAACGATCTCTTTCCCGGCACCTCGGGCCTAGCGGGCCAGTTTACGTTTAGCGGGCAGTTTACCGGTTCTAACGGCTCAAGCGGTGGCAGCGCCGCTGCAGATTTCCTGCTTGGCCTGCCGTCGACTGTCGGCCAAGGAAACGGCGGCGGTGGCAACAAGTATCTGCGCAATGGCTTGTACGGCGCCTTCGTGCAGGACAACTGGCGCATGCGCAGCGACCTGACCTTTAATCTTGGTCTTCGCTATGAGTTAACCACGGCCCGCACCACCAACAACAACCAGGATGTCAACTTCGACCGCAATACGGGCAATGTGACAATTGGTCCTGGCTACGCCACATACAAGGGCAAAGACAATTTCCAGCCTCGCCTTGGTTTTGCCTGGCAGCCGAAGTGGGTTAAAAACACGGTAGTTCGCGGCGCCTATGGCATTTCTACGTTCATGGAAGCCAATGGCGTCAATAACCTTCCATACCAGAATCCGCCATTCGTTGAGGCCCACACCGCGGATTTCGTGAATTTGGCGCAGCCGGGCAGCACGCTAGACCAGGGTTTTTCCAACTTCCCGGCCAATCCTTGCAGCGTAGCGACGATACTGGCCATCAACAGCACTCCAGCCAATCAACAATTCTCGCCAGCCACGCAGACTTGTCTTTCTGCCCAAACGCTCCATCTGACCAATCCTAAGCTCCGGCCCGCAGTCGATCAGCAGTGGAACCTGAGTGTTCAGTATCAGCTTGGAAAGAGCACTTCGGTGCAGGTTGGATACGTCGGCAACAAGATCGACCACATGTCCGATATCTTTATCTACAATCAGAATTTCCTGAATCCGAATGGCACCGTTACTCCCGGCCCCTTCGCGCAAAGGCTGCTCAACTGCTGCGGCGTTGGCAACTCGCCCACGATACGGTACAACGACTCCAGCGGTATCCAGCGCTACAATGCCATGCAGGTAAGCCTGATTCAGCGTCCGTGGCAGGGTGTGCAATATCAGTTGAACTACACTTGGTCCAAATGCCTGTCGAACAGCCTCGGTTACTTCGGACAGTTTGGAGATGAAGAAGCTCCAGCGGGAAGCATTAGCCAGACGAACAGCTCATTCTTTTTCCAGAATGCCTATAACCCCAAGGGTGATTACGGCAGGTGTATTGCCGATGCCGCCAGCCTGTTCAACGGGTATCTCGTCTATGATCTACCCTTTGGCAAGGGACGCCAATTCGGTGGTAGTTCAAACCCGGTTGTCAATGGATTCATTGGCGGCTGGAGCATTGGCTCTGATTTCACCCTTCACACTGGCTTTGCCATCAATCCTTCCGGTCCGGATAACTCCGGAACAGGCATCATCGGTGCATCACGCCCCGATTGTGTCTCGGGAGTGGCACAGCAAGGTACCGGTGACATCTCAAATATCGGCGGGCAGATTGGTATCCAATTCTTGAATCCGTTTGCGGTGGCAGCGCCAAAACAAGGCACATTTGGAAACTGCCCGGCGGGTGGATTCCGTGGGCCTGGCCTGAAGAATGCGGATCTCAACTTGTCGAAGCAATTTTCGATTACCGAGAAAACCAATCTTACGTTGCGGGCTGAATTCCTCAACCTTACCAACACGCCGATCTTTGGTGCACCCAATGCAAACTGCGGTCCAGTTTGCAATGGGCAGATCACGGATGGACAAGCGGGCGCAGGCAGCTTTGGGCGTGTTACATCGTCCAATCCCGGCCGGCAAGTCCAGATTGCTCTAAGGTTGAAGTTCTAGCTGAAGGGACCTGGTGAACGATTGCGGGGCTAACGCTTCCAAAGTAATGCCCCCGCATCATTTTCAGTTTGGTTTCGGCTACCTCTTAAGGTGGCGAGCCAGCTTCAGTTCGGACTGAAATATTTGTTTCTAGAAGAGGGATGTTTCCTTTCTTTCCTTATGGGGTCATCGGTTTAGTTCTCCGGTGGCCCCAAATTTTTTTAGCTTCCCACCTTCTTGGGTCAAGTTTTTCTCCGCGAACCGACGCGATTTAATTCGATTTCAACTGTGGTTTAAGCTACGATTTGCGGGCTCATTTGCGGCGGCTTCGAGGATTATTTGGGATTTAGAGCGGCCTTCGTTGCAAGAGTGGTTGTACCGGAATGTGGGAACACTGGGTAGGCCGACACACAGATCTTGCTTCCGTTTCATATTGCGAAAGAGATAGCCGACACGTACGGTTTCTTACCTTGAAAATCCAAGAAAAACGGTGTACTCATCGTCAGCGACGTTATCTTGTGTAGTGATTTGCGCTTTGCGCGGTTCATATTTCACGAATGGGAGGAGCTTCCGGCACACGGTATTTCCTCGGTTCGTGTGCAGTTTTCTGCTATAGTACATTCGCAATATTAAAGCCTTTCATTAAACAAACCTTAACGGTTTTTCTGGAGCTGTCATGCCGCTGAATTCGGCCGACTGGATGGTCATAGCCGGTTATCTGCTGATCAATTTGCTGATCGGCTTTTATTACCGGCGAAGGGCCAGCGGGAACACGGCGGAATTCTTCATTTCGGGGAGAGATGTCTCCTGGTGGCTGGCTGGCACTTCCATGGTGGCGACCACCTTTGCCGCCGACACGCCTTTGCTCGTGAGCGGCATCGTTGCCACACAAGGAATCGCCGGCAACTGGATTTGGTGGAGCTTTTGCATCGGCGGCATGATGACAGTCTTCTTCTTCGCTCGCTACTGGCGACGAGCCGAAGTGCTCACCGATGTGGAACTCACCGAGATTCGGTATGACGGCAGGCCCGCTGCGTTTTTGCGCGGATTCAAGGCGATCTATCTCGGACTCATGATGAACTGTCTGGTGCTTGGATGGGTCAGTAACGCCATGATCAGCATCATCGCCGTTTTGCTCGGGCCGCTCATTGAGCAAGGCCGCGTGGTCAAGCTTGCGATGGGCGAGCATACTCTATTGAGCTACACGCTCGGCGCTCCCAGCCATACCGCCTTGCTGATCTGCATCTTCGTTCTGATCCCGTTCACCGGGCTCTATACATCGCTAGGTGGATTATGGGGTGTCCTGGTGACCGATCTCTTCCAGTTCATCTTGAAAATGGGAATGGTGGTGGTACTCGCCTGGGTTTCAGTGGCAAAGATCGGCGGCATGCAGGCACTCGCATTGCAGTTGCAAATCATTGGCAACAACACTCGGCAAACAGGCGTGCAGACCGCGAATCCCCTGGCGTTCTTTCCCGATTTTCATCTTGGCTGGACGGCCGGTGCGCTTTGGACGCTGCCTCTGCTCACCTTTCTGACCTACGTGACAATCCAGTGGTGGTCCGCGTGGTATCCGGGCGCGGAGCCCGGCGGCGGCGGCTACGTGGCGCAGCGAATGTTTTGCGCCAGGGACGAAAAGCACTCTCTGGGCGCCACGCTCTGGTTCAACATTGCTCACTACGCACTTCGGCCCTGGCCCTGGATCATTACTGGGTTGGTTGCATTGGCAGTGTACTCTCCCAACGGCGGGCTTCATCCCAGCGCCGATTTTGGAGCGAATCCGCAGCAGGGCTATGTCATGGTGCTGCGCGACTACCTTCCGCCCGCGCTTCGTGGAATCATGGTGGCCGCCTTCCTGGCCGCGTACATGTCCACGCTTGGCACTCAGCTCAACTGGGGTGTTTCGTATCTGGTGAACGATTTTTACCGGCGCTTCCTGGTGCGGGAAAACACCGAGCGCCACTACGTGAACGTTGGAAAGTTGTTCACGATTCTTCTGGTGCTGGTCAGCGGCTATGTTGCCGGCCAGCTTACGTCCATTCGGCAGGGATGGCAGGTCGTCCTCAATATCGGAATTGGCACGGGAGCAGTCTACATCTTGCGCTGGTATTGGTGGCGCATCAATGCCTGGAGCGAAATCGCCGCTATGTCGGTGGCTGCTGTTGTCACGCTGGTGCTCAACCGGGTGCAATTTTCAGGAAGCGAATCGGTAGTTTTCACCAAGACAGGGCTGGTGACCGCGGGCCTTACTACGCTTGCCTGGATCGCAGCAACGTTCCTGACGCCCGCCGAACCTCAGGCAAAGCTGCTGGCGTTTTATCGCCGTGTGCATCCGGCTGTGTATGGCTGGAAGCCCATCGCCAAGCAAGCGCCGGAGCTTGCCGAGGTGCGCGATATGGGCAGCAACGCTTTTCTTTGGATCATGGGGTGTGTCCTGGTTTACGGCTCGTTATTCGGCATAGGCAAACTCCTTTTTCAGTCGTGGATCACAGGTATCGTGCTGCTGGTCGTGGCAGCTCTGGCCGGCTACCTGATCTTCTGGCAGCTCTCTCGGACCGGCTGGCAATCGTTTTCTGATGGTCCATCGGCAACTGGAAGAAGACTCGTAGCTGAGGAGAGCAGGACCTCATCCGTCTCGTGAAGCCATAGGGGCGTGGAGACGGAAGCTTCGAAAAGATGGAAAGATCGAAATTGAAAGACAAAAGGGCGAGCGAAGACAAGAAGGACGAATTAAGCGCTGGAATCAGCGATTTGAAGCTTGGGCGTTTGACATTACCTGCGATGGGGGATGTGGATAGGAATCAAGAACCTTGAACGACTTGTCCATCCTTAAAGAGAGCAGCGCGGGTTACATAAGCAGCGGGAACATAACAGCGATGGGAATGCCATCAGTATTTGCTCGGGAAGAGTAAGTAGGGCTACAAGCGGGAGATGAGAAAAAACGTGAGCGAACACGCGTCCAGTAAGAACGGGTTCCCCCATTTCATGTTGAAGGAAATCTACGAGCAGCCCGATGCCATGCAGGCCATCGTGGAGGGCTGCATCAATGGCTCAGGCAGAGTAACGCTGCCGGGATTCGCAATTTCTCCCGAGGAGATACGCCGCTTTACGAAAATCACTATTGCTGCCAGCGGTTCAAGCCGGCACGCAGGCATTGTCGGCGAGTTCATGCTGGAGCGCATGACCGGCCTTCCCGTAGAAGTGGATTTTGCCAGCCAGTACTGCTACCGCGATCCGATTGTTGGGCCTAACGAACTTACCATCTTTATCTCGCAGTCCGGAACTACCATCGATACCATCGCAGCGCTTCACGAAGCCCGCCGCAAGGGGTCTAAATCTCTCGCTATCTGCAACGTTCCCGAGACGCCTCTTACCCGCGATGCCGATGCCACCTTGCTCACCTATGCCGGAGAAGAAGTTGCCATCGCAGCGACTAAAAGCTTTACTACGCAGCTCACTGCGTTGTTTCTACTTTCAGCTTACTTTGCCCAGGTGCGCGGGACCAGCCACGCGGTCGTGGAGTCTCTGGTTCGCGAATTTGAATTCATGCCCGGCGAAATCAAGCGTGTGTTGAGCACCGAAGAGACCTGCCGCAAGCTGGCCGAGGAGTTTTGCAAATACGAAGATTTCCTTTACATGGGCCGTGACATCGACTATCCGATCGCGCTCGAAGGCGCGCTCAAGCTCAAAGAAATTTCATACATCCACGCGGAGGGATATCCCACCGGAGAGATCAAGCATGGTCCTTCGGCTTTGGTGAACGAACATCTGCCCATCGTGGTCCTGGCGACCTGCGATCCCAGCGACGAAGGTTCGCTGCTACGCTATGGAAAGAGCGTCTCGAATATTCGCGAGTTTGTGGAGCGGGGCATTCCGGTGCTCGCTGTCGTGACCGAAGGCGATAAGGACGTTTCCAGAATTACCCCGTCGATCGTGGCGGTCCCGCATGTCACTGTTCTTCTTCAACCGATCATCGAAGTGATCCCGCTGCAGTTCCTTGCCTATCACATCGCGGTCTTAGGCGGACATAATGTAGACCGTCCGCGCAATCTCTCGAAGTCCGTACTGGTTGAATAGGACTGCCGGAACGAGCCAGGCTGAACATGGCTCGCAGCCGGCAGTTCTTGCTCTCGTGCAGATATGCGCTCAATGGATGTACTCTGCAAATTGCCGGGTGCATTCCTCCAAGGCTTCCGGATCTTCCACGCCGCGAAAACCAAAGCCGTTCCATTGATAGAGAGCCACCCGGGCTTCGTCCGAAGTCGGATCGGGTGCAATGAAAGAATCCTTGCGATGCAAAGCGCACACCAAATTGCGGTCATGGAGAATCACCGCATCCAGCAGTGGCCATGCAAGAGCGGAGCCACGCCACTTTGCGACCAGTCCATGAGAGCCGACGGCGTAGACATAGGGCCGCAGACCAATTTCTTTATCGATGGGAGAATAGTGCCGCTCAAGGCTGAAAAGTAATGTGGGCATGCCTGCTCCAGCCAGAGGCGCGGCGTCCATTGAGACAATTTCTTGCCGCCGCGAAAGCCACTTCAGCGAGCCTTCTTTCCAGATGCCGAGCATCGTCCCTTGGAGAGGCTTGCCCGCTGACCACGGCTGGGGAGACACCGTGTACTCCTCAACTGCAAAATCCTGGCTTAGAGGCACCGTACAGTTTGCCAGCGCCTTGTCATGTGTCGTACTCCTCCCTATAGCAGAAGGAACAAAGGACTGGCCAGGAGTCTGTATCAGGATTCCTCCACAGGTCATCTTGCGACCGGAGATTCGGCAATCAGCGATCAGCCCGGTTTTGGTCGCGGGATATTTTTGATCGAACACGTGATTGCCAAGGGAGAAAAACACCGGCCTTCCCGCGATGCACTCGGCGGGTTGCACCACGTGGGGATGATGCCCCGCGATCATATCCGCGCCATGGGCCATCAGCCATTCCGCTTGGAGGCGTTGTTCAGCGGCGGCCCAATCTTGTAGTTCATGACCCCAGTGGATCGATACGATCACGAGGTTAGCGAGGCGCCGGGCCAACCGAAGTTTCTGCGCGACCTCAATGGAGGGAATTGCTGTAGGCGCGCCATCCGCGCCCTGAACTGTGTTGATGGCTATGACCGCCACCGTTACGGAACCGATCTTAAGAAATTGTGGAGAATCGTTTAGGCTAAACGGAAGAATGCTTTCTTCCGCGAGAGCGTTTGCGGTTTGTTCGCGGCCCTTGGGGCCAAGATCACCGGAGTGATTATTCTCGATCGAAAGTGCGCTGAAGCCCGCCGCTTTCAACGCTTTGAGGTGCTCAGATGCAATGTCAAAGCATGGAGCTTTAGCATCTTGAAGCAAACACTCTTCATGGCGGCCTACTGCACCCTCGAGATTTCCGGCCACCCACGTTGCCCCGGAGAAAAGAGGATGAAGATTCTGCCACGGAACAATCTTTTCCCGCTCTATTTGATTTCGAATGTTTCTTGAAAGCAGGATGTCGCCGGTAAAGAGAATCCGCGTTTCCGGACCAGTCTTCGCTTCAGCAGTTCGTTCGGTCGTGGAACGCCCGGAAAGCGAAAACGCTAGAATCAGGACTAGAAAGGCGGCTTTGCGGGGCATGAGAGATTTCCCGGAGAGATATAGGGTGCAATCCACTGGGGACGCGCCGGTTGCGATTTCAATTGTTTGCGCCATTGCGTATCGGTGAGCGGCGTGGGAGAGGTAAATTCATAGTAGGAATAGACGCTGCCTTTTACGATTTCCCGGCGTCCAAAAAATGGGACGATCTGGTCCCACTCGAGGGCTTGGCCGACGGCCGATTCAACGTAGGGTAGACCGCCACCTCCGGCCACATCGGCGATCTTCGCTATTGGGTCAGGATCGGAGATCGCCAGATTCTTATTAGCAAGGCTCTTGTAGACCAGGAAGTGGTGCTCGGCCACTCGCCCTACATAGAGGATCTCTTCATACTCAGCCTCAGTCAATGCTTCATTCCTGAGTTCTTTTTCTGCAACCTTTTGAAACAGGCGCGCTTTGGCAGCGGTTTCGTGCAATAGATTCAAGATACCTTGGCTTAAAGACTTCTTGCTCTTTTCGGAACTCGATTCTTGGTCGTCGGGAAAGTCGCCTTGCCAGACTGCTTTGGAAGACTCGATCTCCCGCGACAGGTTCTCGAAGAGAGCGGCCATTGCGGCGAAGGTCTCCGGGTCAGGTTCCACGTATCCTCGAGGCGGCCTCATTTCTATTTCCTCGAATCCCCCTTCTCCGCATTCGGCGGCCATGCGCTCGTTCACAAGCACAGTGGCGTGGCGGAGCGTAGCCCATGAAGCCAGCCCTGTTTGTAGGCGTTTTGCTTGCCACAACATCCCATCATCTATTCCTCCGGGGAAGCCGGCGCGATCGGCCCACTGGATAGCCAGTGCAGAGATCCAGGCGCTGTAGAGGTCTTTCTGTCCCCTATTGAATCGTTCCCGCAGGAGTGAGATGGCCTTTGCCAGCGGCGGATACTGTTTGATCTGATCGGCCAGAAGGCCATGGGCGAGATTGCTGCCGAGTGCGGCGGCCACGTCGAGGCCGGACGAGGTGAGCCTGGGCCCAGAGGCGCCGGCGATCTGCTCGTCGGCAGGCCAGCCATCGTGATACACCATGGCCTGCAGGGCTTCATTATCGAAGCCCCAAGAGAGCGGAAACAGTGTAGGCTGCGTACCGGGATGCCTTGAATAGGAAGGAGGTGCAAATTCCGCACTCCAAACCAGAGGTGAACGGCTCGGCGCAACATAGTTTTTGTAAGAACCAATCCACTGGAGAGCTTTTAGCTTGACTGGCGATGGCAGGGAAGTCAGCGGGGTAGTGTCGAGTTCACTGGAAACTAAAGTAAGATAACGAAATGCCTTGAAATAGGCGGAAAGTTCGGGAGTTGAGGTGTAGTGGCCGCGCGGGGTCAGATCGGAATAGTCGATATCCTTCCCGATCACCGAAGATCGCACCGTTCCGGCTGCCTTTGCAATGCGAGCCACCTCCGGATCGGAGGGAGTTCCATGGAGGCGGAGTTTTGAAATCGTTTGAAAGACCGCGCTCCACGGACTGCCTTTAGGTAAAGCGGCTGTTGCCTGGTTTGCAGCATCCACAAAGGCCCAGAATGCCGGAATCGCTTGCCGCCGTTCTTGTAAGACAAAGGTTCCTTCATAGGCCGCGCTAAATACTTCCCACAAGATGTCGGTTGTAACGAAGTATGGCCGCGTGGGCGCACTATAGTCGTATCCGCCGCAGCGATAGTTTTCGCTGTCGTAGATCGAATATATCTGTTCAAAGGGGAATGTGCGAAACAGCCCAGAATTCTTGGCGAACAGATTCTGATCGGCCGGAGTTTCGGTGAACATCCAAGCGTTGACAACATCCGCAAGCGGAATGTTCAAAGGGACGAAAGCTAAAGCGGTGCCCGTAGGTGTTTGAACCAGTCCGACGATCCCTTTCCCGTCGGGCACCGAGGATGGCGTCGAAAGGAAGGTGAAGCCGGTTGCCAGCCTCTGCTCGGTCTTATCTCGATTCAGGTACACCCCCACACCTGGGATGCCCGACTGCCAGTGAATCAATCCCAGGCCATTGGGAGTAATGGTGAGGGAGCCGCCGCAAACGTGGGTCGATAGGGAAGAGACTTTCTCCCAGTCCTTTCCGCCGTAGACAATTTCCTGAAAGCAATGCGCGGCGTCTTCCCATAGCAAAATATGCCCGGCGGGGTGGAACGCCACGGGCAAAGCCCATGGTGCAATATGCCGATTGGGAGGAATGTCGTCTTTGCCTACAAGATTCACGTACGTCGCTTCCTGGCCAAGAATCTGATACTCCCGCTGGCCTTCGTCTGTGATTGAGCGGACGCTGTAAGCCCCAGAGCCGTTCCTGCTGCCAAACACCAGCCGGTAGTGCTGATCGAAAGGCCGTGGGGCCACGATCAGACGGCGTAATTCATTCTTGGAAGCGAAGAGCATGCCGCGTGTCCAAACCGCTCCGTCCTTTCTAGGATCGTGGCTCTCAAATCCTGCAATGATGTATTGCTGGTTCTGCTTCCCGCTGAGATAGAAGGTCCTCTTTGCCGGATGGCAGGCAAGCCTAGCTTTATATCTGTGGCTCGATCTGTGCCGATCGTCCAGAGGAGGACCTTATAGCCGCTGCTGCTTCGTACCAGAATCGCCGCTTCCGGTCCGGTCGGCCAGATATCGAAATCGACCACCTTTTCCTCCGGCGAAATTGACAGCTGCGACTGGTCAGAGGGTGAGGGCGCGACTCGAATTTCCTGAGATCGAAAAGGGTGGTCCTCCTGAGCAGGAGAGCCCGAAGGTTGGAGGAGCGAGATGAGTGCCAGAGCAAAGCAGCAGATTTTCATAGGATTTGAATGGCGCTCAATTCTATAGTGTTTTCAACGTTTCTATGTTCCGGTTCTACCTGTCTTGTTCTAGAGGTACGGGGTATTTACAGGGATACTTATAACGCCCAACTTCCCATATTGATGGGGTGAACGGTGAGGCCTGGGTGATTGCGCCGTTCGTTGTGCCGCGTTACACCTTTGCCTATCATGGCTGTAAGGATGACATATACGCGGATTAACCGGAAATCTATTGAGATCATGACCGCGCTGCAAGACGCTCCAATCTTCAGGAAGCATGGCAAAGTCAAAGCTCGTGCCGCAGTCGCGGGAGAGCGGATAACAACAACTTTGAAAGATGGAACGCAGGAAACCGGCAACACTGCAAAGGAAGGCGATTATGTCGTGACGGACCTTTCCGGAGAACAATATATCTTGCCTCCCCGAAAATTTCTGGAGCGATATGAGCCGAGTGAAGCCGAGGGAGTCTACCGGGCAATAGGCTATTGCCGCGCGATCAGGAATCCCTTTGGGCAACCCATAGAAATCATCGCATCGTGGGGTTCGCCTCAAATCGGAGATCAAAATTGCTTTCTGGCGGATACGTGCGACGAAAGCGGAAAAGTGCAGGGCGAACCCTACCTGATTGACGCCCATGCCTTTTCTCAGGCCTACCGGCGAGTATCTACATAAGAGCCGCTTATTTCGTTGACGCCCCAAATTCTCTTTCAATTACAGCCTCAAATGCGCCGAAAACACTCTATTGGGTTCCGTAGTAGTAAGGGGTTTGCTTCGTCCAGGTACTCTGCGGGAACCGCCGGTGGAGCACATCAAAAGCTTGTTTGGAGAGAGAGCGTGTTTCCTTGTCGGAGCATCCGTAGCGCGTGCTGCGGACGGCCAGATGCAATGCTTCCGGAAGGCGCTGGTCGTCGGGGCTCTCTTTGGCCCATTGCAATACTCCAGCAGTCAGATAGTTGGGACCTGTAAGAACCTTACGTAACTTGACTGATTCAGTGTCTGCTTGTTTCTTCTGCTCCGCAGTGAGAAAGCCACCCAAGTCCTCCAGCGTGCCGCCTTGCTGTTTGTCGGAATATACCGCCCAAAAATTAGAGAGTTGCCCGGCGGAGCACCACCAGTTTTCTCGAAAGTTGTCGATTTGATCGATGGGTGTCGTCCGCCAGCCTCCAGCAGGAAGGTAAGGCCTGAGTCCCGGGAGATGGAGCAAAGCGAAAAGAGCTGCATCGTGCTTCACCTTCTCATCTGCCGTCTTGTCGTCTGCCGCCCTGCTGCTTGGAGAAAGATATGCGGTCAAAAGCGCTTTGGTTTCGGGCGTCGCCGCCGCCAGGTCGGAGGCGACACTCTTTGCCGCATCGTGATTCTCAAGTAGAGCTGCTTTAGTCCACGCGACCTTCAAAATCTCCGCATGCAAGGACTTCGACAGTTTCTCGCTGTGCGCCACCTGCAAAAGGGTATTCAATGGCAGGCGATTGACGAGCTGCTCGCCTGTTTCATCCAGAAGCCAATCATCGCATAATTCATTTCCACTCCCTTTGCCTTCAGAAGCAGGATGAGCGCTGCAGGGCTCGCCGGTTGCGTCGCCATAGTCAACGTAGACGGCGCGCCGAGGTAAGTTGGCAATGAAGGATTCAAGGTCGGGAGCGGATTCAAGCTTGATCGCCAAGAAGGCATTCGTGGTGGAAGGTGTTAACTCGGCCCGATGTTTTTCAAGCAACGTTGAAACCGCGGAGTAAGTTCCCGCAGAATTTGCGCCCTTGCCCGACAAGCGAAGCTGGTGATAACGAACGGTTAGGTATCCTGGGGAGTTCTCCGGTAGAGCTTTGGTGGCCGCGAGTAGATCCGCTGCTCCCGGGTCGCCACTCTGCGTTACCGACAAAGCCGCAACCAGCCATGTCAGGTCTTTGTGTTCACGCCATGTCTGAACAATGGCGTCGCGTTGCTGACTGCGCGACTGCTTGTCTGCGGGACGCTGATCGCTCTCCAGAGATGACGATGACATCTGTGCGATCCATTGCGACATGGCTCCCTTTGACATCTCGCCGCTCGCGAAACCAAGCCAGAGATAATCCGTGAGATCTTGAGAAAGATCTTCAATCTTTTCCTGTCCTGTGGAGAGTTCCTGGTCGAGTTCGCTATGCCTCTGCTCGGGGTGCAATCGGTAGGTGACGAAATTCAGGATCTGACGGGCATACGGATGAATTGAAGCTAAGTCCTTCTTGGCAAGAATCCCTTGCAGTTCCGTCTCTGCGGCGGTCAATGTTGCAGGATCAAAGTTCTTTTCCTCCGGCGCTTGGAGCGTGGCCTTTCGCACCAGGGCGCGGGCCGCAACGTAAGGAGCCATCTGCTTCCAGGGTGAATTGCGGTCGGAGGCCACCCGCTGGAGTTGCTGGCGCGCGTGGTCCCAGTCGCCCGCATAGAAATAAGCGGTGCCGATCTGATACTCACGGTCTGCCCGTACCATGGCGGCAACACTCGATGGCAGAGCATCGGGAATCGAACCTTTGTCTCCGCAGTTGGAGAACACCTTATCCTGGCCCTCCAGCCAGAGCTTGAGCTCCTGGCTCTGCGCGCCAAATTGTTTGCTGCGCTGCTGCAGCGTGTGGCTGGCGCTTTCAAAAGCGGAGTTGGTGCAATTCGTAAAGGACTGATAGCTTCCAGCGGGCTTCTGCGGATCGATTGTGACGGTGGCAGCGCCTGGAACCTGGGAGCGATCTTTCAGCCAGAGGTGCAAGGGATCGGCTGGCTCCTGGCTACCTGATTGTTGCGAAGCAGCCGGGGCAGGCGGCTCCCACGCGCCCTGTAACGCCTTCTGCTCCGCCGCCGAAAGAGGCTTGCCCGAGAGGAACCGGTAAGCCACGAAGAGGTATTTTTTTCGCAGGCCGGGGCTCACGATCTGCAACTTGCCGCTCAGGAATCCGGCAAGCGAATCTGGCTCCTGTTGATCGACAAACAAAGCCGTCGACTTGAAGGGCCCGCAGCCTTCCACCGCGCCCGGCTGGTTCAACAGCAGAAGAGCTGCTGCCAGCAGCAGGACGAAACGCACATTCTTCATTTACCACCTCTCGGAGACCATCTTGATCTCGCTTTGTGTCCATGGCTCGGGATTAAACCAATAGATTCTTCTTCGCTCGGGGAGCTTGGGCCGAGGCTCATCGAGCGATAGTCCATAACTGTTGCGGCAGAGCGGTTCTTGGAAATCGCCGCCGTCGTTCAGGAAATCACGAACGCTTCTTGCTTCCGGTCCCATTCGGAAGAGCATAGGTACAGCCTCATCGATAGGTAGGCCGTGCATCCACCGGTCGCCCAGGCACCAGGACGCGAGCGCGGTGATGCCAAGACGAAGCTTCGGATGGTTCCTTCGTAATTCCGTGAGCAATGTCCGATAGAAACCTCGCTGCGTGGACATCGCGTCGAAGTCGATTTGAAGCTCTCGCAGATCGCGGGACGCAAGCAGTCGATCCAGATCGGCGTTGATGCTTTCCTGCAGATTTTTGTCGAGAACAGGAGGCTGACTACGGCTTGCCTCGATTCGCACTACCGCAATTACTTGAGCGTTTGGAGCCACAGCTAGTGGTTGTTTGCGCGGCTCAGTCTCCATGCCTCCCTGAGAGAGCTTGATCGTCTCCGCCAGGTACGCGATCCCAACCTCAGCCGGATCGGCCTGCTTCAAGTTTTCGCGACGTTCCCAGGCCCATAGATAGATTCGCGGGCGAGCGTTTGTCTCGCGCCCCGCTTTGCTCCACAGCAGCGCACCACAAAGCACGCACAAAACCACTGCCAAGTATAGAAAGTTGGCTGCAGGCTTGTTTGGTCGGAATATATTTTCTGGCGCGGATACCCAGCTCATTCATGCTGCCGATTCCCCGGTTCAAATCGGGCTTCAATGACAATGTACGACATGGGGAAGGTTCACTTCAATGAAGAATGCAATAGAACCAACCCTTCAGATTTCAAAACTGAATCCACGCTTTGTCGCTTCGAGATATTTCGACTCCCTGAATCGATAGAGACGTGCCGCCCGATGGGCGACATCCTGTTCCACCTCATCGAGTTCTTGCAGCAGGCCGAGTTGCAGTACCTTTTTTCGAAAGTTTCGCTTGTCGAGGCAGCGTTCCAAAATGATTTCGTACAAACGTTGCAGTTGCGAGAGTGTAAATTTCTGCGGCAACAACTCGAACCCAATGGGGCAATAGCGGACTTTGCCCTTTAGGCGCGTCAGGGCCATTTTGACGATGGTTTGATGGTCGAAGGCCAGGCGGGGAAGGTCGGCAGCGTCAAACCATGCGGCATTCTCCGCGTCTGTAGCGGCTTGCACCCGGTGATCGTGAAGATTCACCAACGCATAATAAGCCACGGTAACGGTTCGCTCCCGAGGGTCCCGATCCAGGTCGCCGAAAGTATAGAGTTGTTCCAAGAAGACGCGCTGCAGTCCTGTTTCTTCCTCGAGTTCGCGCCGCGCGGCAGCATCAACCGTCTCATCTGACTGCACGAACCCCCCCGGTAGTGCCCAGCGCCCGCGAAAAGGTTCCAACGCTCGCTTGATGAGTAGAATCTTCAAGCCCTCTTCATCGAGGCCGAAGATCACACAATCTACCGTCAAGGCTGGGCGCGCAAACTCGTAGGCAAAGGGCACGATAGTCGTCTCTCTTAAAAATGAGTTTCGGTGGAATGGGTTTGCGGGTTGGAGGTGGGACGGCAGAGCACGATTTGTTTGGGAGAAGCAGCGGTAAATGGAGACTCGTCATAGTCTCCGAATCGATCAGTTACATCAAATCCACCCAAACGGCAGAGCGCGAGCAGTTCCTCGGGGAAGAAACAGCGCATGCGCACGTCTTTCGTGCGAAGGATCTGACCGGCATGGCGATAGGTCAGAACAAAGTGTAGCACCTGAGTCTCCGGAAGATACTCGCTTCTTGCTTCGACCTCAACTGTTCGCCCGTCTTCCAGGCTGAAACTCTTCTGTAAGTACCGAGCATCGAAGCCTCGGCAGAGCTTTGCCACATTCGGGTTGAAAACATCGAGGATCAACAGTCCATCCGGTTGCAAATGAGTGCGTAGGCACCGAAAAAAAGCACTTAGCGAATCCAGATCCTGGAGATGTTGCAGGGCATTGGTGGCGATAAAGGCAAGGGCAAACTTACGATTCAGCCTCAGGCTTCGGACATCTTGCACATGCCACTCAACGGCGAGGTTGGCGGTGGCCGCTTTCTGGCGTGCCAAGGCGATCATCTCCGCCGAAGCATCAACTCCTGCAATGTCCACGCCGCGGGCTGCAAGCGGTAACGTGATGCGTCCGGTGCCGCAGGCAAGCTCCAGCACCGGTCCCGAGATTGTGGCCACCTGGCGCAAATAGAACGGGATTTCATGCGCCCGCTCTCGAAATTCCTCATCGTAGAAGGAGGCGTCCTCATAGAGCGAGAGACAATCGAGTGGTTTCATGATGCCTGAACTCCTCCTTCGTGTGCGGCGAGATCGTACAAGCACGTCAGGATGGAGAGATCATTGCGGCGAGACCCAAAAACGCTGGCCGGTATCGACAGGATGCCGTGGTCATTGAGCAAGGTCGCGAACGGCACGGAGACCACTGAGAAATATCCGTTCGCAGGCGGCTGCCAGCCGGGAGCCGCTTTGCGAATTGCGGGAGCGAGCCGCCGCCATTCTCGACGAAAAGCCTCCTGCTGCAGACGGCATAGCTGCGGACGTTCCCGCAACACGGCATGAATTTTGCTGAGATTGGTTGGCGTTGGCGTCGCTACATGGCCCTGCAACGTTTGTGAAAGACGACGCGGCACTGCGCCAAGCCCCAGGCATCCGGGCGCGAGCCACGACTTTGCGCATGACCAGAGTACAATACACTGCTTTTCGTTTTGCAGAAGCAGATCTAGAAGGGATCGTCCTGAATCGAAGTCGAACGTATAAACCGCGTCAACGATCAAAATCCTGTCTGGCGATTGCCTTAGCCAGCGCAAGATCGTTTCGGCTTCACCGTCCATAAGCTGGCGGCCCAACGGCGAGAGCGGAACCGGCAATAGCAAGGCGGCCTTCTCTCCGGACTTTTTGAGAAACTCCCAATCGGGTTGTGGTAGCGTTGTTAACGCTTCGCACTGCAGGTTAGCGCGCCGCGCCAGATCCCAATAGACCGGGTAAACATCCAGAGGCAGCCATAGTTCTTCGATCGCCGGCTGCAAGTGCAAAAAAATGGCAGTCAGCAACTCGCGGACGCCAGTGCCCACTAACGTGCGTTCGGCGTCGAGTACGATGCCGGTGGCCGACGACCATGCCGAAATTGCTTCCGCTATGTCAGCTTGCAATCCGTGATCCGTTGGGATCGGCGATGGCAAGCATGGCGACAAAGACGAAGCCGTGAGCGCTTTCGTCGGATTCATGCAGTCCAGGCGCAAGAAATCCCGGTCCGTCAGCAGTTCGTCGCGAAGCTGCCTATATGCCGCATAGTTCACCGGTTGAGCACCTCGCTTTTGCGATCTTCCAGTGATGTCAGGCACCGGCCATCCGCCATCAAATTCCAGCTTCGGCAGATT
The DNA here is from genome assembly GCA_035295685.1 of Candidatus Angelobacter sp. Lineage (GTDB taxonomy): Bacteria > Acidobacteriota > Terriglobia > Terriglobales > Acidobacteriaceae > Angelobacter. The sequence continues at coordinate 64,384 of DATGIO010000148.1, read as the reverse complement.
CCATTTTTTAGTTCCCAGAACAGGCTGGGTTCGGTGTAGGCGGCCACGCGCACCCGGTGTCCGCGCCAACATCCATCGAAGATGGGTGCTCCCCATGGAAGCGTTTCGATTGTCTCCCATCCACTATCATGCGCAAGATCAAGTACCAGGCGAAGCGGAACCTGATTGCGACAGCTCCACTCGTTTGCCTCATGGTCGTAGTACTCAGACTCAACGCTGGCGGAAACATAGAGCTCCTTAAAACAAATCTCTTCTACTCCACTCTCGACTGCCCAATCAAGGTATTGTTCGAGCGACTCTCGATTATCGATGCCTCCGCGCTGCAGAACACAGATCCAGCGCAGGCGGAGTTGCTTGAGGCTTGAACGCATCGTTATCCATGTTCGCGCCACTTCTTCACTGCGCGTTTCCAAGTGCATTAGAGCGGTATTTTGCTTGCTGTCAAAATGATGCCGCGAGATTGCCAGCACGGAAAGCCCGGCGACATCAAGGCGGCGGATCGCCTCGGCCCGCGTCTTTGCTTCTGCCGCCTCCACCGTGTCTCCTGCTTCCGGCAAACTACCCCACTTATAGCCATTGCTGATGAGAACTACTTTGGGGAAACAAGCGGCTGCCTCGCGGATCAGGCGATCAAGGTCGGCATCCCGGAGAAGGGAAGGCTCTCCACCGCCGGTGATGACGGCCCGGCTTGCTCCCCGCACACGAGCCTGTTGTAGAACCTCGGTAACGCGTCGCCATTCTGTAATTGTCCACTGCCCGGCGGTGATCGTGCTCCGTTCACCCATAGGCCCATGCTGCATGTCGGCCGACACAGACGCCTTGGAAAAGCAAAACGGACACCGCGCCTGGCACGCCATGGCAATGGGCAGAATTGACACAGACCGGGGGCTCAGACGCTCGTATCCGTTGTCGTTCTTGTCTGGTAAATGGAGTTGAAGCGAGAGCGCACAAGCTTCTTCCATTTGCAGGCGAACAAGAGCCATTGAATCGTCGAGATCTACCGAGCCCTCGGGAAGCGGCAAACGACCAAAACGGCTAAAAAGATACACGCCTTCGATCGCGATCCAGCTTCTCTCCACGTAACGCCCAAGGCCGGTGCTCAGATTCGGGTGAAGCTCGTCGGCCGAAGCATGTGTCTCAAGGGCAATCAGGCGGTCGTTGGGGAGGCCGGTTTTATTCAGCAGGCGAGACGCTTTGGCGACTCCAATGCCGATCTCGTGTTTCTTTAGCAGGAAGAATCGGTTGGAGAAAGTGCTTTCTTCAATATTACGCTTGTCGTAGATGCGTGCGTACTTGTCATATCCGCGCACCAGATTGGAAAGCACCGTGACGTAAAAGAGGCTCTCCTGTGTCTCGCATTCGTCAACCAGATGACCGATGAAAGGATTGGAGTCTGCGACAACCATGTCTTAGTGTATAAATAACACTATTAAAAATCAAGCACAAAGATTCAGCATACAAGCATGATTTCTGCTTCCCTTCTTTCTCAAGGTGCACGCCACAGGTTTCTAAAGGACAAGGTTGGAACTGCTTTATCAAATTTTGGTAGGCAGGCCGGGAGTCAAACCCGGGTTTGCAGCTTCGGAGGCTGCCGTGTTGTTCCCTTACACCACCCGCCCGTGGTGACCGCATCCAGATTCGAACTGGAATCGCTCGCTTAGGAGGCGAGTGCTCGATCCGCTTGAGCTATACGGTCATGGCCGCCCCGAGAGGATTTGAACCCCAATTTCCCGATTCGTAGCCGGGTGTCCCTTCCAAACGTTGAAACTTGGTGCGGGATGCAGGAGTCGAACCTGCTTCGTCTCGCTTAAAAGGCGAGTGCATAGCCTAATCTGCCAATCCCGCGATATCGGTTTAGCTAACCTATCAACGATGGTGGAGGGTACAGGAGTTGAACCTGTCTAGCCGCGCTAATCTGGCGCCGGAGTGGGTATAAGCCACTGCTCCTCACGGGAGGCCCCTCCAAAGTATGGTGGCTCGCGGCGGATTCGAACCGCCACGCCGGCCTTATGAGAGCCGTGTTCTTCCTACTGAACTAGCGAGCCAAATATTTTCAAGCTATCGGCAAAAACTAAAAGGCCCCGGCATTGCCGGGGCCTTCGGGAATCTGATTTCGAGCTTCCGCTATGAAGGGCGGACAAATCCCGAAGGCCAAACGCTTTTGTTGCGCCGTCTCATCATGGATTTGATCCTTATCAACATTGGAAGGTACAGCCTACCACACATCGAAAATAGTGTCTATTAGTTTTTGAGGCAAAACTAGCTCTTAGTAAGGATTGCATCTATTTTCGCTTAAGCCGGACTTTCCGCCTTGCGAAGCTCCGGAAATCCCAGAGTCCACACAACGATCACGATGAGCGTTCCGATACCACCTAGAATCACCGCCGGAACAGTGCCAAACCAATGCGCCGTAATTCCCGACTCGAATTGTCCGAGCTCGTTCGATGCTCCGATAAACAGCATGTTCACGGAACTCACTCGTCCGCGCATCTCGTCGGGGGTGCCGAGTTGAATCAGCGTGCTGCGGACCATCACGCTCACCATGTCCGACGCTCCCACCAGAAAGAGCATGATGCAGGAGAGCGGCAAGCTGTGCGAAATACCGAAGAGAATCGTAAAGACACCGAATGCGGCAACGCACCACAGCATTGCAGTTCCCGACCGCCTTCGCAGCGGACGGTATGCAAGAACCACCGCCATGGCCGCCGCCCCTACGCCTGGAGAACTGCGGAGCACTCCAAGGCCCCATGGGCCGGTATGCAAAATTTCGCGGGCGATTACAGGCATCAGAGCCACGGCACCCCCCAAAAGCATCGCGAACAGGTCTAGCGAGATCGATCCCAGGATCAGTTTTTGCCGCCAGATAAAGCGCAGGCCCGCGAGAAGTGTATTGAGGGTGGCGGGTTCTTTGGATCGTGGGGCCACGAGCGATTTAATTCGCAGCGTAGAAACCATTGCGAACAGGGCGGACACCATGGCGGTGGCATAAACCGGCGCCGGCCCTCCGAAGAATCCATAGGTAAGGCCGCCGATGGTGGGGCCGAGTATGGTTGCACCATGAAATACCGTTGCGCCCCATGCGACTGCATTGGGAAAGTGTTCCTTCGGCACAAGTTGCGGCACGAGTGCCTGTCCCGCGGGTCCGTTGAAGGAGCGCACGATGCCAAGCAGTATGGTTACCGCATATATAAAGCTGACCGAATGTATGCCCCGCAAAGCGAGCGTGAGCAGAAGCGCCGAACATACAGAAAAGCCGCCTTGGCAGAGTGCCAGCAGGCTGCGACGGTTGACGCGGTCTACCGTATGACCGGCAATAAGGAAAAGAAGCAGGCCTGGCAGGAACTGCGCCAAGCCCACCAGTCCCAGATCGAGCGGGCGCTTGGTGATTTCGTACACCTGCCATCCAACCGCCACCGACTGCATTTCCAGGGAAAGGACAATAAATAGCCTCGCCGTCAAATAACGCGTGAAGTTGGGATGCGTCAACGCGGCGCGTGCGGCCAGACCGGGTTTTTCCGCAACAGACATCTCTCTAATGTGCCATATTGGAGGTGATTTGTGCGAGTTGCTCTGGCCGCCGACCTTGTGCATTCTCCAAAGGTGAAGATCGTGGTGCTTGCCGGCGCCACGCACTTCGTTCACTTGGACCGGCCGGAGCGCGGACGCGGAACGCTGCTCACGGCCGTTGATGCTTTCGTGCCGAGATAGTTGGTATTGCTCCAGTCCCGCGTCGAATGGGTTGCCGTGTGTTGTGCCAGGATGGCAAAAGAGTGCGTCGAGCATCGGGATGAACCCGATCGTTCGGTTCGTGAGAAGAGGTAAGACCACCAGGCGAGCAGGGTAGACCGGAGAGGTTACCGATGTTGTGACCAAGATATAGCAACGCTACGAATAAGTGTCGAACAGGCGGCCTCGGCGCCGTTCGTCGGAGGCTGCAACAAAGCGCCACACGCCATCCATATTTCTAAAGGCATAAAACACCGGCTCATGCAAGGTAGACCACATAGTGTGGACTGCGGCTTGTTTGTGTCTTACGGTTCGCGAGGGCAGCGCAACCCGCAAAACAGCTTGTTTCTTGCCCGAAAATTTATCGACGCACTTCCAATGGACGCCGTCGAAGGAGAAAACAACCGACCAATCAAACTCCGGCAAGCCGTGGGACCAGCCGGCGGCTCCCTTGTATCCAATGGGCAATGCAAATCCACCTGCTGCGGTCCATCGCGTCTGGTGCGGGCGGACCCAATGGGAGCAAGCGCCAACGCGCATAAACCAGTTTTTGTCGCCGCCCTCACGTTCAGAGCGGTACCGTTCTATGAATTCCTTGCCAATCACGTGAAGAATTGCCCTCCAGGCCGTGGGATCATCCTGCTCGTTGAAGTATTTCTGAACATGATTCAATAAATTGAACTCTACGGTCATCTGAGTCTCCTGGAATTCATCCACTCTTTTTCTTAAGCGAGCTTAATAAGTATAAAAGTGGCGACGAGGCCTCGGTTGCTTCAAATGGTCGCAGAATCCCAAAGCCCCCAATTCAATCGGGGCTCAGTGCTACATTGCTTCTGGGTGGCTTTCTTGGTTGGAAAGGCGCTTTAATCGTGAGAGCTTTTAACATAGAAAGAGTAGGTCACGAGCGGATTCGAGGCGTGCGAGATCACGAATGTATATTCGCCTTCCAGTAGGTCATGAGATGGAACCTCAAAGAACAGGATAGCTCCGGCGGAGGATTTGGAGTTTCGATCGGCATCGGTCAAGAACCGCGGCTCGGAACCAGACCAGAGGGATTGTCCCGCTTTGTTTTGCAGGCGCACATCATAGGTTTCGAACGGTAAGCGAGGTAAAGAAATTTCCACCTGAATGCTCTTCGTGGCGGCCCCCAATGGGAGTTCGGGCAACGGGGCATCCGCGTGAGCGGCGGGCTCCACTCCCCTGCGGAGAATTACCTGCGTCTGGAAATGATTTAGTAGAACAGGCTGCTGGAGGTTACCCGCGGTCTCAAGCCGTGACGTCGATATCTGGCGCGATTCCGCAACCTGGCGATTACTTTCGGTCATTTCCGACCGGAACCGGCTCCGAAGATCGGCAAGGTAACCGGCAAAGACCGCACACAGCAAAAGAACGGCAGCCAACTCGGCATAGCTTCGGCGATGCCGCCGCCAATGGCTGGAAGGCAGCGTAGATTTTTCTTCAATCTGGGATTCTTCGAGATTCCCGTGCTCCTTGGTCTGCCCTTCCATCTTCAGTCGCCGGTCTAACAAGCGGGCGACCCGAAGTTTCTCCTGGCGCTCGGGAGGCCGCAAGAAATGAGCTTCGAAAGCCTGTGTGTCCTGGGGACGCAAAGTCCCTTCCAGATAGTCTTCGACGATCTCATCCTCGATAACGCCGATCTGCTCGGAGAAGTTTCCGGAGAGCAGGCAATCATCAAGATAGTCCACTATTTGCCGAGAGCCGGGTTCCGAAGATGCTTCGAGACGGCCCAGCAGATAGTTGCGAACGACGGCTTCCTCTGGGAGGCCCACTTCTTTGGAATTGTTCTTCGGTCCCATGTCAATTCACCTGGCCTTGCTGGACGCATGCTGTGATGCATTCATGGAGCCGGGCGCGGATGCGGTAGGCGGTAATTCTCACCTTATTTGCGCCGCCATGCTCCTCTGCAAGGCGTTTACGAGTCTCAATCTTCTCACGTCCCTGGGAGCGATGGTATTGGACGATCAAATCGCGTTCATGGGCGGAGAGCCCCTGGAGGCATGAGCCGAGGCAGCCGGCTTTTCGCTCCTTGGACGCAGTGTCCTGAAGCATCTGCTGGCTGCTCTCGGACGCCGATACCGTTTCGGCGTCCAACTCGGCGAATGTAACCTGCCGTGAGTATTCCCGATAGACGTTCTTGGCCACTCCCCAGGATAAGGCATGCGCGCTTGAATACTTGTCAGGCTCGTTTTTCATGACGATGGCGACGCGGTCCATCGTTCGATCAGCCAACTCGTCGGCGTGAGCGCACCCTTTGCAAATGAAATAACGAACCAGATTGGTCCTCAGTTGCAAATACTCTTTTGCCGCTTTTTCACGGTCAGGCGATAGCCATTGAAGGAATTTTCCAAAATCTTCCGGAGTGAGGGTCTTGGCCTTACGGAAGCCGGTCTCTTGGCCCATAACGGAAAAATCTTAATTGATCGGTTTGCTACGATTCAATATAGGCTTTGATTCATAGTCTCCCTGAAGGACAAAGGCAGCCCAGTAGAAAGGATCGGCATAGGTACCTCCTTTCACCATATTTTGCTGCGCCAGTTGCAAGGCCTGCCCGGGTCTCTTACCTTCCCCCAACAACCTATAAAAGTCCCGCATCAGGGCTGCGCTCGCGCCATCGTCCACCTTCCACAACGTGGCAATTACGCTTCTCGCTCCGGCAAACAAGAATCCGCGCGGCAGACCGATGATTCCCTCCGACTCTAGTTCTTTCCCTAGGCCGGATTGGCACGCGCTAAGCACAACTAAATCGGCGGAGAGTCTGAGTCTGTAGATGTCCCCCAGTCGGAGATACCCATCCTGTGCCCGACCATTAGCATTAAACAGAGACAAGATCAAGCCCGACATCTCCGGATGCTGGGCGTCGAGAATGCCGTGGGTGGCGAAATGAACCACGCTGTAACGGTTGAGTTGTCCTTCTACCACGGACTGCCGGTTGGCCTCAAAGCGTAGCGCGAGATGCGCATTCTGAGGTCCAACAGCTTCCCTGATGGCCCTGGCTTCGGCACACGATCCCGGCAAAGAAGGTACACGATCCGATCCTTGAGTATCGCGCAGGGCCATGGTTAAAGCACGCGAGTGTTCTTGGCCGCTTCCACGCTGCACCGGGGCGAGGAACTCCGAACATATCTCAGCAGTAGAAGAATTTCTTGAAATAGGCTTTGAGATAGCTGGAATGGGGAGAATGGGCCTCGAAAAAACGGGGTCTGCAAAGACAGCGACACCGGAGGATGGCGCCTCGCGCATGGCGCTCCTGGCGCGCAATGCTTTGAGCGCCGATGCCGAGGGCAGCACCACAACTTCGTGGCGATTCAGAAGGAGAGTGCCGCGCTCCTCCTTTTGAGGCAGTGGCAGGGTGGAGAAAGGAATCGATTGCAGAAATCCATCGGGAACCATCAGAATTCGCTTGTTGCCAGGTAGAGCCAATCTCCCAATCAGCGTCGCCGCAAGCTCCCGGGAGTAGCGTTGGTAGTCGCGCTCCGCTTGCTGGGCCCGAGCACGGTATTCAAGAGCTGTTTCCGTCGGACCAGGTTGAGGAGGGACCAGAGACGTGCGAAAACCATGCACAAGCCGGCGGATGGATTCCGCCGCCGGCAGTTCGTACGCAATCATCTGGTCGCGGTCGACCACCCAGGCATAGCTCTTTTCGTCCCCAAGCACATATTCCACCAGGATGTTGTGCTCGTCGCCGGTCTCGGCTTGCACTTCCGATAGGGTCAGAGGCCAGGCCATTTCGTTTTCAACGCCTGCGTCTGGAGCGGCGTCCGGTTCCTCCCCCAGCAGCTTGCTACACGGAGCCGTTCGACCCGAACTTGCGAGCAGGTCCATAAAAGAGCGCACTTTGCTGCGCTCCGCCACCTCGAAGGCGCGCTGCGCAAATCCCATTGCGGGAAACCGAGGATCGAGCAGCATCAGAACTTGCACATAGAGGGAATAATATTGGTGGAGAGAGGCGAAATAAGAAGCGCGGGAGTCAAAATCCGTGACCTGGAGCTTATGCGACTCCACCATCTCGATGGTATTGCTAATGGCCTGTAAGGCTTCTTCAGGGCGATCCATCCGCCGGTAGATCCTGGCAAGCTCGTAATACACCTTGGCAACATCTCCACCTTGGCTCTTAGCTTCCTTTATCTGAAGCGATTCTTTAAACGTTGCAATCGCATCGGCGTCCCGGCCTTGCCTGACCTGGAGGCTGCCCAGGTTGAAGAGAACGTCGCCTTCACGGTAGGCGCTCTCCTTGGCGCGGTAGATGGCAATGGCCCTGCGGTACAGAGACTCCGCTGCAGAGTCGTGACCTTCCCATTGATTCATAGCTGCCATGTCTGCCAGTCCGGAGGCCAGCAATACCGAATGGCGTGCGCGCCGTGCAAGCCGGAGCTTGTCTTCATACAGGGATGCTAGTTGTCCGCGGCGGCGCATCGCGATCAGAGCCTCGCTCATTCCGGTAATCGCCTCGGCTTCAGTAAGAGTATCGTGAACGACGGCGGCGCGTGTCCGGGCGAGCCGATAGGATGCCAAGGATCTTTGAGGGTCGCCCATCTCCCTGGTTACCTTGCCCAAAATGTTTCCGGCAATGGCTTCGTTATCCGCGTCGCCCACGCCTTGGAAAGTCCTCAAGGCATCCTCGCAGCCGCATTGGGCAAACTCAAACTCTCCGGAAAGGGACGCAAAAAGGCTAAGTGCTAAACGAGCTTTGGCGACTCCGTAGGCATTGCCAAGCGAAGACCAGAGCCGCAATGCCTTCCGGGCAAACCCAAGAGCCACTTCGCGATTTCCATTGCCACGGGCATAGGCAAGGATCAGCAATGCGGAGGCCTGTCCTTCTACGTCATGCACATCCTCATAAAGATCGCGTGCGCGGCTGAGGGAGGCTACCGACTCATTCCATTTGCCGGACCAAAAGATGGTTTCACCTTCGGCCTCAAAAACATCCGCAAGCGTGTGCTTGCTGGAATGCTCCCGGCAAATACGGAGGGCCTGCTTTGACTCGCGTTCGGCGTCGACACTATTTCCAATCGAGGACTGGAGGCGAGCCATACGGCCGAGGGCTGAGCAGCGCGCCTCGGAATCGTCCCCCGCCAGGCTCAGGGCGCGCTCGTACGCAGCCGACGCCTCCGTATAACGGCTGCTCATCAAGTAAGTATCACCGGCCTCCCGCTCCGCCTGGGCTGCTTTTAGGGGCAGCCCAGAGGCACGGAATTGGCTGGCGCTTTTGCGGAACAAGCCGATCGCCGACGTCAGGTCGTGCTGGGTAAGCTTCTGGCGCAGAAGCAAAGCTTCTCCCAGTTGCTTTTCGGCTTGGTCAACGACGGCAGACTTTAGAATTGCTCTATGGTCAGCCGTGGGCGCCAACAACTTTGACGCCACCACCAGCAGGAGGAAATGCGTTATCAACATGAGGGGGAATCGTCCTAAGAGGTTCGCCTCTTGAATATATAGTTTTTAGCAAATTTATAGACGCCTGCTGCGCGGAATATCGAAGATCAAGCTCATCGGGTAGCCTGTCTGTCAGGATCTGCGACCACACTTCCACAATAAACTTATACCAACAAGTAGCTATCGAGAGATCCAAATCCTCATAATACTCTTCCGTATCGATGATAAGCTGGCGTCGAATACATAGCAGGACGTTGGAAGCAGCTCGGTTCATGATAGCCGTGAAGCCTTTGCCCATGGTATCGGCGCCGCCCTTCACCAAAGGCTGGCCGATTCTCCGCAGGTCTTTGTCGCTCAAATAGGGGAAGTAGATTGAGAGTCCGTGGGATACGGCAGGATCGTTCGCGCGGTTGATCAGAATGCAACCTTCTGGCTCCCTCAGAGCAGCACAAACCGCATTGCAGGCGTCGATTAGATCTTGGGCGTCCCCGTGGCTGATCTGGGTCCCTGCTTCCAAGGCACCTTTGAGGCGGTCGCAAAAACTGCAGATATCCACATAGAGCCCTCCCGCAAAATCCCTGGAACCTGTACGCGTTTGGACGAGTAGATCGGGTAGTCCCGGCTCCGAGCGTGCATTACACAAGGCGAGAGCTAGGCCCTTCAGTGCATCCTTGATGCCTGCGGATTTTTTGCTTTCGGGTTGAACCGGTGGATTCGATGGAGTTAGGAGTCTGCCTAGATCGATCGCGGAAAGGTTAACCTTCTTTAATCCGGTATTATCGTCGCAGATATAGTCCTGATAGTCGCGAACATAACTATCCACACTTTGGCTGCAAATCTTTGCCGGATCGCCTTCGCGGTCAAGCAATCCAACCAGCTTGTCATACGGGAAGCTCATGTCCGGAACTTCTTCCTGAGAGGCGACCATGAAGCGCGCGTAGTTCTTGATTTCATAGGCAACTTCAATCATGCCCATGGAGCACGCATCGAAGGCAATAATGTCCAATTTCCGATGATCCTGATCGTTTTTCTTGTAGTGCACATTAGCCTTTAACGCTTTTTTCAATTCAATCGGCGTTAGGTAGAGGCCTTGACTGTCTTCGTTCGCATCTCCGCAACAGTCCACCTGTGCCGCCCCGGATGGCGGCTGAAACAGCAACTCGGGCCCGTGCCCCCAAAGTATCAATATGCGCTTTGTGTCCTCTGTAATCTTTGGCCCATGCCGATAAGTCCAGTCAAGAAAACTAGAGAGGGCTTGTTCCTCGGTCATGTTCTTGGGCGCATCCAAAATGTCTGCGATATTTTGCGCGATGGACCCGTCGATACCCGTCGGATGAAACGTAGGCCCGGCATTCGTTCGATCAAATACAAAGCGGCGGATCTTTTGCCCGCCGGGGGCGTCCACAGCAAACTGAACGACCACCACCACATTCTGATAGTTGACTTTCTTCAGTTGCTTGAGGGTTTCAATGGCGAAATTGGCGAGATTATTATCAGCCGCAATATCAATCATCACCAGCCAGTGAGGAGATCCTGTTCCCCCATTGTAATGTTTATCTTCTTTTGAATGCTGCTGTGCTTGTTGCTCTCGTTCTTGTATTGACAACATTGGCGCTTACCTTTCAAAAAGGATTTGAACTTCCGGTGCAGGCCACCTGAAAAGTAGTGCCTATCAACCTCTCCAAGCAAGCTCTGCAATCGAAATGTCCTGTTTCAGTGAGTAATGCCAACTCTTGCAAAAATATTTCATCACCTGTGTGAAATCGTTCGATGTAGAATCCGATTTTGATGAGGGCAGCTATCAACACAGCAATCCGGTCGTCAGGAGAAGCGGAAATCTAACAAATGGAATCCCTAAATCAACTCGGCGAGGAGTAGGTCCTAAGTCACAGTCGGCGGCCTTTTGAGACACGAGAAATCACATTCTAGCAACATGGGTCACGTAGAGACGTGATATGTATCACAATCTCAAGTCTTATGTGAACCTATATTCGAAAATTTACAATTTATATACAGAAAGAAACCTAGAGGAAGAACAATTGCGCATATATTTTAGAAATTTCTAATTTTATGGCGCATCGTCTGAATGCTTTTGCGTTTCTTGGGCTCTGAAAAAGCCGACAATTCTAAGAGGTCTTTATTTGAGATAGGTTCGACTGCCTTGCGCATGACACGCTGCAACGCGCATTCATAGCCCTTCAAATTGACTGCAAAAGGAAACATGCAGGGTGCCCAGCGCGGAGGATTCGCTAAGAAAGGGACTGTCTCGAATCTCGGGAATCTCACATATCACTAGCTCTCATTCCCTTCTGAGGAAGGAATTCTTCTGACAGGCCTCTGCGATTGTTCAAATTCTCGGCTCATATTCCCTCGAACCGCAAGGCGCGATCTCACGTCTGCCGGAAGCCCGCGGGCTACCGCGGCTACGTATCGTCGCGACGCGTCCTGGCGCGACCCGACTAGTTAATGGGTCATGTCGGAATTTAATAGTATGCGGAAGACTATGATGGAACTTCAGGAGATCTTGGCACTTGCCGAGCTTGAAGTAAGATATCAGATTCTTGCGAAAAGCGCAGATGCACATATATCTGGGCAACTATTCATCTCCCCGGCAAAGACGCCCGAAGTAATGTTAAGATATATTTGCTTTCACGATTTGCGCACGATTGGATTGAGCTTGACTAGGCCTAAAACCTCGCCACGCCCATTCCCCATGTAAAGATAGGAAAATCAGTAAGGACGGTCGATTGTGCTCGTTTCTGTCGATTCTCGTTTCTTAGCCGGAAATACCCCGATGTCGCACGTTGACCTCAAGATCAACGATGAATGGCGCCGAATCCGATTGAAGCGGGAAGGCTCCAATCCAGCGGGCTCCGTGAAGGACAGGACTGCCGCATCACTTCTCCATGATCTTGAGATGCAAGGTTTGATCGGACCAGACACTACAATCGTGGAATCCACATCGGGTAATCTGGGTGTGGCCCTTGCGTATCTTTGCCGGGCTAAGAACTATCGATTCATGGGGCTTGTCGACCCCAAGACACCGCCCGAAGCTTGCAGTCGCATGATGGAGTTTGGCGCTAGACTCGATTTAGTCACAGAGCCCGACGAGAATGGTGGATATCTTATTTCGCGCTTGCGGCGGATCAAGGAACTTTGCAGCAGCCATTCTCAATATGTCTGGACGAACCAATACAGTAATTCCGCAAACCCTCTGGCGCACTATCTTTCCACCGGCCCCGAAATTCATCATCAAACGAGCGGCGCGGTGGATGCTGTATTTATTGCGGTATCCACCGGCGGGACGTTAGCGGGTGTGGGCCGGTATTTCCGGGAAACAAAGCCTGACACCCGGATCATTGCCGTGGACGCGGCAGGCTCTGTTGTGTTCGGAGCGCTAGCAGGGACTCGAAAGCTGACCGGCATCGGATCATCGAGAAAGTCGGATTTCATCACACCGGATCTCTATGACTGCCACGTGATTGTCACCGATCAACAGGCCTTTTCCATGTGCCGCCAAATGTCTCGACTGGGCATACATCTTGGCGGCTCTAGCGGGGCAGCGCTGGTGGGGTGCGCGATGTATCTTGCCAAACATCCCGAAGTCATAGACCCGGTGTGCATCTGCCCCGACGATGGCAATAACTATCTATCCACTATCTATAATGATGCATGGCTCCTAGAGAACGGCTTTGACCCCGAAAACAAAGTCGACTGCTTCGAGCATGCGCTGCTGCCAAGTATGGCTCATGCATGACATTGAGCCGTAGTTTTCGTAATATCTTGCTATTCACTATTGGAGGAAGAATCGTTGGAACACCTGCTCTATCTCAACGGCCAGGAAGTCAAAAAGATCTGCCAGGATATTGATGCCGTAGCGCTGATTCGGCAAGTATTCCAATTGCACAGGGCGGGTGAGACTATCCTTCCCGACGAAGCCTATTTGGGCTGGAATACGCCGCACAATGAAACGGTGCGCAGTCTCAATATGCCCGCATATCTCGGCGGGAGATTTCAGTCCGCGGGAACAAAAATCATCAACAGCAATCCCAAAAATGTTGGACGAGGCTTGCCGCGCGCCAGCGGCCTTACCATGGTGTTCGACTCGGAGACCACGCAGATTCGATGCATGATGGAAGGAAGCTATATCTCCGCTTTGCGCACCGCTTCTGTTTCCATGCTTTGTCTCCAAAGGCTATCCCATGGAGAGGCAAGGCGAATCGCTATCATCGGATCCGGAGCCATTGGCAAGGCGCATCTCGGTCTCGCATTATCCACTTTTCCTTTGCTTGAAGAGATTGCCTTGTTCGACCTGGATAGAAGCGCCGCTGAAAAAATGGCGGCGGAAGCCCAGGCTTCCAGCAAAACGAAGGTTACTTTCCATATCATGTCCGATGCAAAAAGCGCAGTCCAATTCAGTCTTGGGGTCGTCTTTGCCACAACCGTAACGAACGGATACGTTCCCTATAGCTGGCTGAATCCCGGAACAGTCGCCGTTAATGTTTCCCTCGACGATCTTAATGAAGACGCCTATCTTCGCTGCGACCATCTTTTTGTGGACGACTGGGGCCTAGTCCGGGCCGATTCCAGGCGGTTGCTGGGCAAATTGTATCGCGAAGGAAAGATCGCAGGGCCTAACGACACGCTGCCGGATCAAAGCGTTCGAAAGGTCGATGGCGAGATCGGAGACCTCTTTTCCGGCCACCACCCAGGAAGAAAAAAAGCAGACGACATCATTGTCGTCAATCCTTTTGGGTTAGCCATAGAGGATGTGGCGTTCGCCACTGAAGTTTATGCACTGGCAAAGCAGCGGAATCTCGGCACATTGCTGCCACGATGACTCGTATTTCCACCGCTTTCTTTCGCCCTGCAAAAATCCTATAACTCTGCAACCTCAATGGCAGGAGCCTGTAACCGGTATTTTCATTCAGCATATCCGCATCATCACTTTGTTGCAGGTACGATCGAGGAAGTTTCTCTGCAGGCCAGCTTCATGGTAACTCAGTCCCTTTTCTCATCCGGGCAATCTGCGGATTTACATTAGAGAAAAACAAGAAAAATAAATGATGCGGCCTGTGAGTCGAATTCTCCGTTCATTGGAGTAGATGTTGTGGATGGCGACATCCACAGCATCCGCCCCTCACCAATTTTAAGATATCTCTAATCTAAACTCTAACTGTCTGTCCGGCCTCTTACTCGCTCTCCGGCTTGACGTTAGTTCTATTAAATTGTGAAAATAGTGTCCATGTAAATTCAAGTTTTTCTTAATTTTTACATAGATAACTAATTTTTCCTTATGAACGGTCCCCCGAATATAAGCTCTGTCTCAAATGTCGCTTGCTGGTATGTTGTTCATACGCATGCTTCGCAGGAAAGGCGCGCCGAAAAAAATCTCAACATGTGGGGGATAGAGACATTCCACCCACAAATGAAAAAAGTGCAATCGAACTCTGGCTTGCGCAAGCCTGGGGTGGTCATTAAATCTGTGTTTCCCTGCTATTTATTTGCACGTTTTAATCCAGATTTCATGCTGCATAAGATTAGCTTTACACGAGGAGTGCGTAAGATCTTATGTGCTAACGGAAACCCTGTTCCTATCGGGGAAGAAATCATCGCTCTGATCAAGTCGAGAGTACAAGAAGACGGTTCGATATATGACGGTCAGACGTTTCGTTTGGGTGACAAGGTGATTGTCGTTAAGGGACCTTTATTGGATTTAGTAGGAGTCTTCGAGAAAGAGCTAAACGACTCGGATCGTGTAGTTGTGCTCCTAAGGGCTGTTGACTATCAGAGCAGAGTTGTGATATCAAAAGATTCAATTGAAAAAGTCAATTAGATTTACTTCGTTCCAGTTACGTTGTGTTTGAATTATCTGTATATTCTAAGCAACGAACTTCTGACTCTTATTGAGGTAAGCAATTCGGCGGGTTGTGAGGGGCTCCAGCCTGCCCACTGCGGTAGCTACATCCACTTCCAAAATATTAATCTTTCTTAAATAAATTTCCGCGTACAGGCAGGATAGCTTTCTTTTAAGGTGATCGAGCTGAGTTGGCGTTGAAAAAAACAGTCATAGTCGGATCTGGTTTAGTTGGCGCCGTCTTAGCAAGTATCCTTGCCAGAGACGGACACGACTTGGAGGTGTTCGACCGCGTGTCGGATCCGCGGGCTGTTACCCAGAACGCCGGACGCTCTATCAATCTTACGCTCTGCAGGCGAGGCCTAGATGTGTTGGATGAGATCGGCGTTGGGGAGGCCGTGCGTGCGATTTCGGTGCCGGTCTATGGCCGGGTTATCCACGACTTGCAAGGTCGATTGACCTTTCAGCCTTATGGGAATCATCGGGAGGCCATCTACTCGATCGCCCGAAACAATCTCCAGCGCACTCTACTGCAGTTTGCTGAAACTAAGCTTGGCGTTCCCTTTCGCTTCAACTGGAAGTGCGTGGACGTTGACCTAGAGTCTCCAGCGGTTGCGCTACGGAACATGCTTACCGGCGAGGTCCGGACGCAATCCGCAGACTGGATTTTTGGCGCTGACGGAGTGCATTCAGCCGTGCGCGCCCGGATGCAAAAAAATCTACGGTTGAACTTGTCGCTGCAACACTGGGAACAAGGCTACAAGGAGATCGCTGTGCCGCCATGCGCTTCCGGGTGGACGTCGCAAAAGAACGTAATTCATATTTGGCCGCGAAGCAGCTACATGCTAATCGGTTTCCCCAACATTGACGGAAGTTTCACCTGCTCCTTACATCTGCCGTTTGAAGGCCCACTTTCTTTCGAGTCGATCCACGGCCCGGACGATCTCTACCGGCTTTTTCAAGAATCATTTCGAGACGCGATCGATTACATGCCGGAGATGGCTGAGAACTTCTTTCACCATCCCGCCAACGCCATGACGACCGTCAAATGTTCTCCCTGGTCTTATCGTGGAAGAGTAGCCATCATTGGAGATGCAGCGCATTGCATTTATCCGTCCTACGGGCAGGGAGCCAACGCCGGCTTCGAGGACTGTGCCGCTCTGGGCGAATGCATTAAAGACTTGGGAAACGATCCCGACGCATTGCTGCGACGCTTTGAAGAAAGGCGCCGGCCGAACACGGATGCCATCGCCGACCTCTGCATGGACCATTTCAGAGAATTGCGAGACTTGGTGGGTGCTCCAAGGTTTCTGCTTCGCAAGCAGTTGGAGAGGAAGATCAACGAGTTGCATCCGGCGGACTATCAGGATCTATACTCGATGATTTCTTTCACCCCGGTTCCTTACACCGAAGCTCTTCAAATCGACCGGGAACGACGCGCCGTGGTGGACCAGCTTATGGACGTATCTGGAATTGAAGATAAGTTGGAGAGTCCGGAACTGGTCGGCTTGATAGAGCGCCTTTTGTCTAGCAGAGCACCTCGCCAGCCTGCAACGGCTTGAACTTGCGATCCCGCCGGGGATCCGCCACGGCTTCAGATCATCTGTGCGCCCGGCAGACTACTACCTGGAACGGGCGTTGATAAAATTGCGTCCTGAAGCGGAGCCTTTCTTGGATACGTTTTGCAAAAGAGAATGGAGCTAGCAATGGATGGATTGAGCGACCAAGTCCGATATGCTTTGCGAAGCCTGGCGCGAACTCCCGGTTTTACCCTGATCGCAGTAGCCACCCTGGCCCTCGGTATTGGCGTAAATACGGCGGTATTCAGCGTCGCCAATGCCGTGCTGTTTCGCTCATTGCCGTTCCATGAGCCACGCCGAATCATGATGATATGGGAGACCTATGTCCGCCTCAAGACCGGAGGGGATAAGGTTCCCGTAGCCGCCTCCAGTTTTCTGGATTGGCAGCAACAAAATAAAACCTTCGAAAACATGGCGGCGTTCACCACATTCTCCTTCAGCCTGACTGGAACCGGGGCGCCTGCCAAGCTCGACGGCGTCCAGGCTACAACCGATTTTTTTTCCGTGTTGGGAATCAAAGCCGCCAAAGGGCGTACCTTCGCTACCGACGAAGACCAACCGGGAAAGAACCGCGTAGCGGTCATCAGCGATGGGCTCTGGCACACGCAGTTTGGCGGCGATCCGAACGTATTGGGAACCACCGTTACGCTCACGGGCGAGAAGTATGAAGTGATCGGGATCATGCCGCCAGGGTTCGATTTCCCGGAAGGAGCCACCATGCCTCCCACACTGGATTTCGCGCACAGGACGCAGCTATGGACCCCACTTACGTTTACTCCCG
The DNA here is from genome assembly GCA_035295685.1 of Candidatus Angelobacter sp. Taxonomy (GTDB): domain Bacteria; phylum Acidobacteriota; class Terriglobia; order Terriglobales; family Acidobacteriaceae; genus Angelobacter. Next base: position 47,049 of record DATGIO010000148.1, on the reverse strand, counting down.
AAGTCAGAAAGGACCGCTTCACTTTTACGCTGGCCGTTATTGGACGGCTTAAGCCAAGCGTGACGGTATCTCAGGCGCAGGCCGAGATGGGGACCATCGCCGCCAACATCGACCGCACCTATCGCAGTGGACGTGGTTTCGGAGTTCGGGTGATGGAGCTCCGGGATCAGGTCGTGGGCGGGGTCCGGCTGGCTCTGTTGGTATTGTTTGGCGCAGTGGCGCTCGTCCTACTCATTGCCTGCTCCAATGTGGCCAACCTTCTTTTGGTCCGGTTCTCACTGAGGCAAAAAGATATCGCGTTGCGCACAGCTTTGGGTTCTTCGCGCGCCGCGCTGATTTGGCAGATGCTGATGGAATCGATCCTGCTCGCTATTGGTGGTTGCGGGTTCGGTCTTATACTTGCCGACTTAGGAATTCGCCTTCTGCGCAACCTGAACTCGGACTTTCCACGCTCCGGCGAAATCAGCCTCAACGCCTGGGTATTTGCATTTGCTTTCCTGATCGCGGTGGTCACCGGCGTCATCTCCGGGATCATCCCCGCCCTCGATGCTTCACGTACGGATCCGAATACAGTGCTCAAAGAGGAATCTAGAAGCGCCTCGACCAGTGCGCGTAACCGCAACGCACGCAACGTGCTGATCGTTTCGGAATTCAGCCTTACGCTCGTGCTCCTGATTAGCGCCGGTTTGCTCATACGCAGTTTCATGCTGCTCCAGCAAACCAAGTTGGGCTTCAATGCTGAGAACTTGCTCACCATGCGCTTTGCACTTCCGGAATATAAGTACGGCAAACCAGAGCAGCAGGCCGCCTTTGTCAGGCAATTGGTGCCACAGGTGGCAACGGCGCCAGGTGTAGAGTCGGCGGCCGTGGCCATCAATCTGCCGTTGAGCGGCACGGGTACCGGCGTCACTTTTGAAGTTGTGGGGCGCCCAGCACGGAGCCCGCAAGACCGGCCTATGGCCGATTTTGCCATCGCAACACCAGGCTATTTCAAAACAATGGAAATCCCGCTTCTGCAGGGACGATTTTTCACCGACCGGGACATAGCAGGCTCGCATCCGGTAATCATCATCAATCAGGCCATGGCTAGAGCCTATTTTCCCAATGAAAACCCCATCGGCAAACTCATCACGCAGGGCCTGGACCAAACCAGGACCGAACGCGAAGTCATCGGCGTCGTGGGCGATGTGCGGCAGAGCTCGCTGAGCGAAGAGCCGTTACCGGGTCTGTTCGTGCCCGTGGACCAGCTTCCCTATAATCTGCTTTTCCTGATTGTCCGCACCAAGTCGGAACCTTCTAGTATGACTTCCGTCGTGCTTAACAGCCTGCAGAAAGTCGATCACGATCAGCCGGTGTACGAGATCAGGTCTATGGAGCAGGTGGTCCGCGACTCAAACACGCAGCGGAGCTTCAATATGTTTCTGCTGACCTCGTTCGCGGGACTCGCCCTGGTCTTAGCCATGGTGGGGGTTTATGGTGTGATTGTCTTTTCTGTGAGCCAGCGGCAGCAGGAAATCGGCATTCGCATGGCTCTGGGCGCCCAGCCGGGAGACATCCGCAAGTTGATCCTGAAACAGGGATTGATTGTGACGGGGGTCGGTCTGGCGATTGGCTTGAGTGTGGCTTTTGGCATCACCCATGTTCTTGCGAGCCTTCTCTATCACATTAGCGCCACCGACCCCGTGGTCTTCTGCGGGGCTAGCGGCGTGTTGACGGTGCTGGCGCTGCTCGCAACGTATGCGCCTGCGCATCGCGCCGCAAAGCTCGAACCTATGGTTGTGCTGCGTCAGAAGTAAACGTCAGAAGTAAACGACGACGAGCCGCTGCGAGTTTCTCTTTCTTCCTGAATGGATCCACCTGATGATCCATAGAAATAAGGTCTGCCATGAAGATGAATAAGCCGCCCGTGATTGCGACTTCCGCTATTGTCTTGTCTTTTACTTTAGCTATGCTATGGGTTGTTCGAGCATCCGGACAGAGCCCGAACGTCGGCGCGTCGGAAGCAACGGTGGTCAAGACCAATGGGTCACCCCGCCATCCGGGGGCTGAACCGGTGGTTTTCGGCACTTTTCGCCCTGGGAACCTGGATGTATTTTATTTTGCCCACCGCGGCGACCAGCCGCGGCGACTCACTGACGATCCAGGGTTGGACTATGATCCCGTGCTGTCACCTGACGGGCGCTGGCTTGTCTATACCTCCGAGGTAACTGGTATTCCCCACTTGTACGCTCTTGATTTGCAGAAAGGCGGGCCGCCCAAGCTGCTTATTGGCGGTGACCACATGCAGGACCAGGTGTCGTTCAGCGCCGACAGCCAGACCTTTGCCTTTGTCAGCGCCATCGATGGCACGGCAGACATTTTCACCATTCCCTTCAAACCGGAAGTTACCCAGACAATGTCCGACGCTAAAAACCTGACGCATCATCTGGGTGGGGAGCTTCGTCCCGCTATTTCGCCCAACGGTAGGAAAATAGCCTTTACCGCCGACTGGGATACACCTGTGACTGGGCTTGCCGCGCAACGCTCGCGCAAGGGCGAAATCTACGTGATGGATATTGATGGCTCCAACGTCCAGCGGCTTACTAGTACGCCTGGATGGGCCGGATCGCCTGCCTGGTCGAGTGACGGCAAGACAATATATTTCTATTCGGAGCGCGACACTGGCGCCCGCATCTGGGCCATGGATGCGCGCGGAGAGACTCCCCGCATGGTCTCCCCCAAGGACATGAACGCATTGTCGCCGACAGTGATGCCTGACGGACGCATCGCTTTCTCCGTACAAACCGGGGAAACAGGAAACGGAAAACCTCCCCAAGTCTGGCGAATCGCTTCCATTCAGCCTGACGGGTCGGACTTTCGTTTCGAAACGGACACCACCACAACAGACTACTGGGTTCCTAAATTCAGCGCCAAAACCGGCGCTATGGCGGTTTACGGTCCCGGCCCGCCGCAGAGGAATGTGCCTCAAGGAGAAGGGGGCGAAGGTCCGCTCTTGGTCCCGCATTCTCCTGTATATGTGAATTTGCCCGACCGCACCCTCGCCCTTTACCCCATGCGAAGTTTTTCAGCCTCGATTGATCCTTCCGGAACCAGGATCGTCCGCACGGATTCCTTTCGTCTCTCTCACTCTTTGCTGGTCTCGAACCTTGACGGCACGGACGAACGCGTTGTCTTTACGAGGCCCAAAGGTGGTCGCCCTCTTTACGCTCCTTCCTGGTCGAAAGACGGACAGTGGATAGCCTGGATGGACGGCTTTGCTTTTGGCGGCCTGAATGAGGAGGCGGATATTTGGAAGATCCATCCCGATGGAACCGGCGCTGTCAACATTACCCCGAACACCCCGGGCAACGATGGGTTTATGGATTTTTCTCAAGACGGCCGCCACATAGTGTTTCGCAGCAGCAGAACCGGAAATTTTGACGTTTTCTTGATGAACGCCGACGGAAGTAACGTGCGAAACCTGACTAACAACCCGGCCTACGACAGTTTTCCCGCATATTCGCCCCTTGGCGATGAGATTGCCTTCGCGTCAAATCGGGATGGGGACATGGATGAAAAGATGAAGTTGCGTACCTTCGAGCTCTACACCATGAAGATCCGTCCCGATGGTACGCCGGGCGAGCTGCGCCGGATCACCAACAGCGCTGGCCAAGACTGTCATCCCCAGTATTCTCCTGACGCCCAATGGCTCATTTTTGCCTCCGAGAGGGGCGGTATTAACGACGAAGAGCCGCTCATCAATCAGGTCTTTATCACGCCTCAGCCGTACGGAGATCTGTACGCCCTTCGTTTACGTGATGGACTCGTAGTGCGCCTTACGGAGAACAAGTGGGAGGAAGGAATCCCAACTTGGGGAAAAGCTTCTCCCGATCGTCCGGCGGCGTACTCAGCTGTAAAGTAGCCGTATCGGAAAGCATGTTATGGCGGATCATAAGCTGCATTGCTTGCATACTGCTCCTGGTTTGTGCGGGCGGTATCTCAGCTTGCGGCAATTCTGCGATGGAGCCCCGCCATCCGCGCGGCCGATCGGACGCGGCTCGCCAAACCGTTCAACCCGCCCTACCCCTGGCGAAAGGCATTCCTTTCCAACTGAATGCCAACAAGATTTACACGCAAGTATCCGTAAACAACACGGGCCCCTATTGGTTCATTCTCGACAGCGGATCGATCTTCAACGTCCTCGACCTGGAGAGGGCCAAGGCACTCCGCATAGCTTTACATGGGAATTCAACGGTACGGGGCATGGGAGCCGAATCGGTTGTCTCCACAAGCGTATCCAACGTCTCCCTGCGCCTCGGCGGGCTTGAACTGAAAAGCCAGGACCTTACAGTGATTCCTGTCGACTCCCTTCTTGCCCATTCGGAAGGACGGCAGATTGACGGGCTCTTAGGGTATGAATTTATCCGCCATTACTGCATCGAAATCGATTATCAAAGCCGGATGCTGAATATTCTGCCGTCCGCCTGCGATTACCCAGCAGGAGGCCAGATCGTCCCGATGCAGATTGAAAACGATGCTCTCTATGTAACGGGTTTCATCCACACGGGCGACCTAACTATCCAGGGGAAATTTCTCATCGATACCGCGGTCCGGTCCGCTCTGGTGTTGAATACCCCTTTTGTGGAGAGCAACGATCTTCTGTCCCATGCCGGTCAAACCGTTCCCGCTTGGGGCACGGGGATCGGCGGCCAAACCAGTGCAAGGATCGGAAGGGTTGCAGCCTTGCGCCTGGGAGATCTGGAAATCAAAGAGCCGATCGTCGATTTCTCAGAGATGAAAAAGGGCGTTCTGGCCAGCAGCAATTTCAGCGGCATCATCGGCGGGGAGATCCTTCGCCGTTTCAAACTCATACTGGATTGTCCTCGTAGCCGCCTAATCCTGGAGCCGGCGCTTGATTCCCAGAAACCCTTTGAATATGACATGAGCGGGCTTGCCTTGAACGCCGAAGGTCAGTTTCTGAACGTGTTTCGTGTAGTTCAGGTAACTAGTCATTCCCCAGCCGAGGAAGCGGGGATGCGGCCCGGCGATGTCATCGCCAAAATCGACGGTCAGCCGGCGTTGAGCCTTGAGCAGATTTCACAAACGTTCAAACAGGGTGCCGGAAACCTTCACGAAATCATCTTCAAAAGAGGAATGCAGGAAATCAAATGCACCATAAAGCTGCGACGCCTGATCTGAGTTCCTTGCATCTCGGCCTCCACGCTCAGGCTAGCGTGACGCATCCTCATGGTCCCGTGCGACTCGCCGATGCCAGCGACGGGCTCCTGCATGCTAGATTTGAGGCGCAGGTGCAACGAACACCGGACGCCATCGCTTTGATCGCCGACAACCAGCGATTCAGCTATCGCGACTTGAACACAAGTGCCAACCGGCTCGCGCGTTTTCTAAGGAATCTGGGTGCGGGTCCGGAAATCCTGGTTGGCGTGTGCATGGAACGCAGTCTGGAGATGGTCGTCAGCATTATGGCGGTGCTCAAGGCCGGGGGGGCATATGTGCCTCTTGATCCCGCCTACCCGCGTGAGCGATTGAAGTACATGATGGAAGATGCCGCCATCTCCCTCCTACTGGCCACACACAGACTGAACGCCAGTCTGCCTTCCGGGCCGAGTACCGTCATTTGCGTTGATGGAGATGAGTGGGCGCAAGAAAATCCCGCAAATCTGGAAGCGACGGCCGTGGCGGAAAACCTGGCTTACGTGATCTATACCTCCGGCTCAACCGGGCTGCCTAAAGGCGTTTGCGTTACTCATCAAAACATCTGCAACCACATGGACTGGATGCAGCAGTCCTTTGCCTTCAGTCCCGCCGACATATTTCTACAGAAGACGCCGTTCAGCTTTGATGCCTCAGTCTGGGAGTTCTACGCGCCCTTGCTCAGCGGCGGAACGTTGGTCATGGCACGTCCCGGTGGACATCGCGACCCCGACTATCTGGCGGGCGCCGTCATGGATCACGGCATTAGCGTCCTGCAACTGGTTCCTTCCCAGCTGAAAATGCTCTTGCAAACGGACCAGTTGGAACGCTGTAGTACCTTGACCCACGTCTTTTGCGGTGGCGAGCCCCTGGACGGCCGTGATCTCGCCGACCTGAACGCTCGCCTGAAATGCTGTAAGGTCGTCACCAACCTGTATGGACCAACGGAATGTACGATTGATGCGACGTCCTGGAGTTATAGGAGTGGATCCGTGCCGTATCCTGTTCCTATTGGAAGACCTATCGCTAACGCCTGGACATACATACTCGATTCATTCGGAGAACCGGTGCAAGCGGGAAGTGCCGGCGAACTAGGCATCTCAGGTCTGCTGCTGGCGCGCGGCTATCTCAACCGCCCCGATCTTACAGCGGAAAAATTTGTTCCCAATCCCTTCAGTACCGCACCCGGAGACCGTCTCTTTCGTACAGGAGACGTAGCGAAATGCAATGCGGTGGGCGAAATCGAATGTCATGGAAGGTTGGACGATCAGATCAAGATTCGCGGCCATCGTATCGAATTGGGAGAGATCGAGGCCGTGCTAGCCAGCCATCCCATGGTGCGCCAGGCGGCCGTCGCGCCATGGGGCGACGGGCCGGAGAAGCAGCTGGCTGGATACATTGTTCCCGCAAGCGCGTCCCCGGAACGCACAGAGTTGAGGCAGTACCTTCAAGATCGCCTGCCGGAATACATGATTCCTTCAGCTCTAGTGGTTCTGAGGGAATTGCCTCTCGGCACTAGCGGCAAGTTGGACCGTAAGGCTTTGCCAGAGCCCGAGGAACAATGGTCTGTGCTGGCTCCTTATGAAGAACCCCGCACAAGCGTCGAAAAGAAACTTGCAGAAATCTGGAAGCAAACGTTACACCGCGAGCGGATAGGCAGGGACGATGACTTTTTCGCTTTGGGGGGGCATTCCCTCTTGGCCACGGTGTCGCTGGCCCGCATCCGGCACGAGTTCAATGTCTCTGTACCGCTGCAATTCATGTTTGAAAACCCCACGGTCGTCGGTATCGCGGGGTTTCTGGAAAACGCTGGGAAGGCAGAATCCGGGTTTAGTCGGCCCAGTCGGTATCCCAGACAGGACAGCTCGCCCCTTTCCTTCTCACAGGAGCGCGTGTGGTTCCTGGAAAAGCTTCATCGCGGAAATCTGGCATACAACTACCAGTCGCTCCTGCGGTTCCACGGGCCTCTTTCAGTTGCCAGCTTGGAGTTCGCGTTCACACAGCTTGTGCACCGTCACGAGATTCTCCGGACTACGTTCCAGGAAATAGACGGGCGTCCTGTCCAGGTGATCCACTCACCCAGCTCGATTCAGTTGTTGTTCGTGGATCTCTCGACGTCTATCGATCCCGAGTTGGAAGCGCAAGCTCTCGTTCGTAAGGAGATCGAGACGCCGTTCAACCTGCAACGGGGGCCGCTCGTGCACTGGACACTCTTCCGCCTGGCGGCCGACGATCATCAGCTTTTACACAAAGAGCATCATTCGCTGCACGACGGATGGAGCTTCAACATCCTCCTAGAGGAATTGTTCAAGTTGTACCGGGCGCATAGCACCGGCCAAGCGCTCCAGTTGTCCGAATTGCCGATTCAATTTGCTGATTTCGCGCAATGGCAGAGGGAGTGGATCTCCAGCCATGAGGCGCAAAGCCAAATCGATTACTGGAAGAACAAGCTGGCGTCTGCTCACGAGATACTGGCCCTTCCATGGGATTTCGCTCGCCCAGCTGTGCTTTCCCCTAAGGGCGGCGTCATACGGCGCGATCTCACTGGTGAACTTTCCGACCGCCTAAGGTCTACTAGTCGCCAACAAAAAACCACGTTGTTCATGATGACCTTCACGGCGTTTCTGGTCCTGTTGCACCGCCTCTCGAGCAGCACGGATCTTTGCGTCGGCACAGGAATAGCCAATCGGCGCTGGAAAGAAACAGAGAACCTGATTGGCATGCTGGTCAACAATGTCGTTTTGCGGGTGGACCTTTCCGCTAATCCGTCGCTGTCGGAATTGTTGGAGCAGGTCAAGGCCGTTACCCTTGAGGCGTATGCCCATCAGGACGTCCCATTCGACAAGGTGGTCGAGGCCCTCCATCCCAAACGAGACCCCAGCTCGAATCCATTGTTCCAGGTCATGTTTAGCTTTCACGATTCGCCGTTGTGTTCTTTCGAAGGATTGGGCCCGAGAGTTTCCTTGACTGAAGGCATCAGCAACGGTTCAGCCAAGTGGGACCTGAATGTGGTGTTCATTCCCAGGGCCGAACAAAAGGTGGGCAGCCGGAACTCGGCAGGGGAGCCTATCACCATGATTTGGGAGTATAGCTCTGATCTATTTCAATCCGGGACCGTGGAGCGATGGGTAGGTCTTTACGAGAATGTGTTGCGCACCATGACGGCTTCGCTCGCGCCGCGCGTCGGCGATCTTCCCCTGATGACATCCGAGCAGCGAAAAGACGTACTCGAACAATTGAACCCCAGTCGTGCGCCCTACCCGAGGGAGGCCACGCTGCCCGAGTTGTTCGCCGAACAAGTACAGGCCCGATCGAAATGTCAGGCAGTCTGTTATGAAGGAGCGAGCCTCACTTACGGCGAACTGAACCGGCGTGCGAATCAACTGGCACACTATCTTCACAAAAAAGGAGTAACCATCGAGACGCCTATCGGCGTTAGCGGAGAGCGCTCGCTGGAGATGGTCATTGCCGTGTTGGCGCTTGCCAAGATTGGCGCCGTGTGCGTTCCGCTAGATCCTGACACGCCGGTGCAGCGGCAGCGATGGCTGGTGCAAGACATTTGCGTGCCGATGATCCTTGTCGTCGAGCGCGGAAAGTCGGCGTTCTCCGAGAGCGGAGTGGAACTCGTTTCCATGGATGCGCAGATTTCCGAAATTACAACCGAATCCGCCGATGATCCCCAAGTCCGGCTTTCGCCGGAGAACCTCGCCTATGTTATCTACACTTCGGGCTCCACCGGTACTCCCAAAGGAGTGGCTGTTCCCCATCGTGGCGTGGTACGACTGGTGAAGTCCGCCAACTACGTCGAACTGACGCCGAACGACAGGTTGCTGCAGTTCTCGCCGCTAACGTTTGATCCTTCTACCTTTGAAATCTGGGGAAGCCTGCTGAATGGTGCTGGGCTGGTCATCATGAGTGCGGGCAAGCAATCGCTGGAAGCTCTGGGAAAGGTTATTCGTGAGAGCGGGATCACGGTCTTGTGGTTAAGTTCGGGCATCTTTCATCTCATGGCGGAGTATTGCACAAAGGACCTGCAGACGGTGCGATACCTGCTAGCCGGAGGAGATGTAGTTGCAGTGACGGCGGTTAAGAAGTATCTGAGCGGCAACCCCAGTGGCGTTTTTGTAGATGGTTATGGCCCCACCGAGAACTCCACCTTTACCTGCTGTCACGTGATGCGCGAGGGCGATCCCCTGGAGTTCACCGTACCGATCGGCAAGCCCGTTTCCAATACCCAGGTGTACGTGCTTGACGACAATCTAGAGCCTGTTCCCCCCGGCGTAGTCGGAGAAATTTACACCGGTGGCGACGGATTGGCGCGCGGTTATTTAAATCGCCCCGATCTGACAGCAGAACGCTTCATTCCTAATCCATTCGGTGTGGACGGCGAGCGCCTTTATCGCATTGGCGACCTTGTGCGGTTCCGAGGTAACAACGTCCTTGAGTTCCTGGGGCGGAAGGACCAGCAGGTGAAAATTCGCGGCTTCCGCATTGAACTGGGGGAAATTGAATCCATCCTGGGCCAGCATGAAGCTGTTCGGGAAGGCATCGTGCTCGTGGAACCCGATATCACCGGCCAGAATGGCCTGGTGGCGTACGTTGTGCCCCATCATTCCATTGACAAAGCTCTGTTGCAAACGTATTTGCGCGATCGCTTGCCTCATTACATGGTTCCGGCTTCCATTATCTTCATCCCGGAAATGCCTCTCACCCGAAACGGCAAGATCGATCGCCGCAAGCTAAGGGAAGATGCGATCCTGCAAAGATCCAACGAGTCCACTGAGACGACAGGGGAGTCTGCGGCGCGAAATGAGGTTGAAGATATCCTGACCCAATTGTGGGCGGAGATGCTGGAATTAGAGACGGTGGGCATTCACGACAACTTCTTCGACGTTGGCGGGCATTCACTCTTGCTAATGCAAATGCTGGCGCGCGTGAAGGCGATATTTGGTTTCGAGATACACCTTCGTGACGTGTTTGAGCTGCCGATCATTAGCCATCTATCCAAGCTTATCTCTTCGCAGTCCCGGCATGCGGGGGCTGCCGCCCCGGCCGTCGAGCGGCGAGGTCTCATGTTCCTTCCCGCATCGTTCGCCCAGCGCCGGCTGTGGTTCCTCGAGAACCTTGCCTATGGAGACTCCCTCTACACCGTACCTATGGCCCATCGCTTGCACGGGCGCGTAGATCTTTCGGCGCTTGAAAAGAGTCTCAATCTCATCATTAGTCGCCATGAGGCATTGCGTACCCGGTTCGAACAGAGGGAGGGAGAGCCGTGGCAGATCGTTGAGCCGGAGCTAGAGATTCGCGTAGAGGTCGAAGACCTGACAGATCTAGAGGCGAGCCAGCGCGAGAGTGTCTTGCAGGCCCGCATTCAAATCGAGGCACGACGCGGGTTCGATCTATCGAGGTTGCCGTTGATTCGCGCGCGTCTCTTTCAGCTAGGGCCGGAAGATTACGCGCTAATGACTTCCATGCATCACATCATCACGGATGCAGCCTCGCTGCGGATATTCAACCAGGAACTCAAGTATTTCTACGAAGCTCATTGTCGAGGCGAAGAGCCGGCCCTGGCCTCCCCAGCCGTCCAATATGCCGACTACACGGTGTGGCAGCGCGAGAACTTGAGTCAAGGGCTGCTGGCTCCGGAACGGGAGTACTGGCGAAAGCAGTTGGCGGGTGCTCCCGAATCGCTACGTCTGCCCGCGGACTACCCCCGGCCCGAATTCCCCAGGTACACGGGCGCTTCGCATCGCTTTGTTATGGATCAGGCTGCCGCCCGGGAGCTTAAGAAACTGGCCTGCCGCAATGGCGTGACGGTTTCAATGACACTTCTGGCCGCCTATTCTGTTCTGCTCCATCGCTTCAGCGAACAGCCGGAAATCGTCATTGGCTTGCCGGTTGCCAACCGCGGGCCCGACGAATTGCAGAAGCTCATCGGATTATTTGTCAACATATTGCCCATACGCATTGATGTCCGAGGCAATCCTACCTTCCGGCAGTTGCTGCAAAGGATCCGCGGCGTGACGCTGGCGGCCTTTGCGCACCAGGCAATGCCTTTTGAGCAATTGGTGGAAGACCTGAACCCAGTAAGGTTCTTAAACCGCAACCCCCTTTTCCAGGTGGTATTCAATCTGCTCGGTTCGTCGGACACGGGTCTGCAATTGTCCGGCATTGAGACCGCGGCGATCGTCATCGATTCCGGTAATGCTAAGTTCGATTTGTATCTGGAGGCGGTCGAATCGGATCATTCTTTTCAGTTCCGTCTGATTCACGACTCAGACCTGTTTGCATTGGACACCGCCACTGAGATTCAGCGGCGATTCAAGCTGCTCTTGCAGGAGATTCTGGACAAAGAATTTCTCCCTATCAATGAACTCGACCTGCTGCTGAGCGATGAAAAAGCAATTCTGAACGAAGAACCTTTTCTTCGGGAGCCCGAAGAAGAGTTTCTTCTGTAATCTAAAGCCCCTATCCCCGACGTCGGTACCCGATGCCCTCTCTCCGCGTGACTGTGCGGGTGCAAAACTATTGCGGAGCCCAACTGTTTCAACCAGCTGTCCTGCCCGCGACTCGCGAGGAGACCGGCAGAAAAACTCTCATTTTTCGTCTCATTGGCAAATTGTAGGCAGCTCAAGCCCTGACTGATGCCGGCGAAACCGGCACTTGGAGAAAATCATGGCCATCAACCCCGCTATCCAGACCAGCTATCTCTTGAAGGAGCGGGAGTATTGGCTAGATAAACTGAAAGGCGAAATCCCACAGGCCGGCTTGCCCCTGGATTTTCCTTGGGATAGATCGCGGCCAGCCGTGACGCAAAGCATTGATTTCGCTCTTGATGCGGACGTAGTGGATAAAGTCCTGAAAGCTTCTCGCAACAATGATTCGCTACTCTTTGCCATCCTGGTGGCAGCCCTCAAGATCTGCCTCGCAAAATACACGGGAACTGCAGATATCGTAGTGGGCAGCGCCATCCACGAACGACATAAGAGTGCTGCGTTCCCGAATCGTGTCCTGTTGTTGCGTGACCGGGTTGAAAGCGACATGACCGTGAGGCAACTACTGGGTCATGTCCGGCAGACCCTGTCCGAAGCGTACGCGAATCAGCGATATCCAGTGGAGAAGCTCCATCACAGCCCTGACGGGAGTGAACCCTCGCAGCCTCTGTTCCGCAGCGCCATCGTTCTGGAGACGATTCATGATCTCAATGCCGTGACGGACCAAGGACAGGATTTCACTCTGCACTTTTCCGGCCCGGATAGCAATCTTAAGGCCACGCTCTACTTTGACGCCGCCCGCCTGCGGGCGCACACCTGCGAGCAATTCGCTGAACATTATCGGCATGTGCTGCGCGAAATGCTGGTCCATCCCGATGAGCCGATTGTCCAGATACATCTGTGGTCCGAGGAGCGGAAACGGCAACTGCTGGAACAGCGTAACTGCAGCCGGCGGGCCTATCCACGTGAAGCCACGATCACGGCGCTCTTTACAGAGCAGGCCGATTTGCGGCCCACAGCCATTGCCGTAAGTTATGAGGACCGTGTCCTTACCTATGGCGAGTTGAACCGCGCCTCTAATCGCCTCGCGTCCCGCCTGCAAAAGAAAGGAGCTGGTCCCGAGGTGAGGATTGGAGTGTGCATCGATCGCTCCCTGGAAATGATCATCGCCCTTCTCGGCATCTTGAAATCGGGCGCAGCCTATGTGCCGCTGGACCCCGGGCATACTCCGGTAAGGCAGCAACAGATTGTCAAGGACAGCGGAGTCCTACTGATAGTGACGGCGGATGCGACAGCGCAACCGCAATTCGCCGGCGTCGAAGTGGTCGATCTTAAAAGTGAAGCTGGCGCGCTGGATCAGGAAGCGGACATAAATCCGGAAAATCGTGCGACAGCCGAGAACCTGGCTTATGTAATGTTTACATCCGGATCCACCGGGGTTCCCAAAGGAGTGTCTATCCCTCATCGGGGAATCGTTCGCCTGGTGAAGGAAGCCAACTACGTGGAGCTTGGCCCAGGAGAAAAAATCCTGCAATTCGCCCCCTTAACTTTTGACGCTTCAACCTTTGAAATCTGGGGAAGCTTGCTGACCGGAGGAGAGCTGGTTGTGATGACTTCAGGGACACCGTCCCTGGAATCTTTGGGGGCCGCCATACGAAAGAGTGCGATTACCACCATGTGGCTGACGGCGGGATTGTTTCAACTGATGGTCGATCATCGACTGAGCGATCTGCAGGGCGTAAAGCAATTGCTGGTGGGGGGCGACGTTGTGCCGGCGCCCCAGGCGCAGCACTATCTTAGGTCGAAGCCGGGCTCGACGCTGATCGACGGTTATGGGCCTACGGAGAATACCACCTTTTCCTGCTGTCACGTGGTGCGGTCGGGAACGGAGATGGGAACGAGCATTCCCATCGGCACACCGGTTTCCAATACGCAAGTCTACATCGTCGATTGCGAGTTTGATCCGGTGCCTACCGGTGTGGTCGGTGAGCTTTACGCCGGAGGCGATGGGCTGGCTCGCGGTTACGTGAATTCCCCGGACCTGACTGCGGAGAAGTTTGTCCCCAATCCGTTTAGCGGCACTCCGGGAGAACGCCTTTATCGAACCGGCGATCTGGCCAGATATCGATGGGACGGCGCCATCGAATTCATCGGTCGCGCCGACCAGCAGGTCAAGATTCGCGGTTTTCGCGTTGAGCCTGGTGAGATCGAGGCCGTGCTGTGCCAGCACGAGGGTGTGCGCACCAGCGTCGTCGTTGTGGAAGAGCGCGATGGCCAGAAAGATCTCAAGGCCTGCGTAGTTGTCAACGGACAACTAACCAGGAGGGAACTGAGGAAGTATTTAGAAGAGAAGCTCCCTTCATTCATGGTTCCCACGATTCTTGTAAAGACCAGCGAATTGCCACTGACTCCTAATGGCAAGGTAGACCGGGTGCGACTGGCGGAACTTGATGTGGATACCTCGGACGGAGAAGGGGAAGAGTCCTACGTGGCGCCACGCAATAAAACAGAGGAGACGATCTCCCACATCTGGGAGGAGGTCCTGGGCGTGGATCGCGCCGGTATCTTTGACAATTTTTTTGATCTCGGTGGGCACTCTCTGTTGGCGATGAAAGCATGCACGAAGATGAGCGAAAAACTTGCGTGCGAGGCAACGGTTATCGATCTCTTCCGCAATCCGACAGTGGAGTCCCTGGCACGATACCTCAGCGAGAAGTGCCGCACAACGGCCGCGCAACCCACGCCGTATGAAGGAGTAGATGCTTGAAGCCGACAGAAATACCTCAGCAGAACCAAGCCGGTTTCGCCGACTCTTCGGTTTCGAAGCCCGCAATGCGCCAAAGTACTATTCCACGACGTCCCCCCAGTGCCGCTACAGCGCCTTTGTCCTTCCATCAACGGCAATTGTGGTTCCTTCACCGGGTGATGCCCGAGAACCCTGCATATAACATAGCCACTTCGCTTCGTATCCAGCGCCGGTTGGACGTTCCGATCTTGGAGCGCGCTCTGAATGAGGTGCTGCGCCGTCACGAGATTTTGCGCACGCGGTTTGCGGAGTCCGCTGAAGGGGAGCCCGCACAGATCATCGCACCGTTCTTGCATGTTGCCATCGAGAGGGAGAGCTTGATGGAAGTGCGCGGGAGTGATCAGGAACGCCGGCTCGAAGACAGCCTGATGGAAGAGAGCCGTCGCAGCTTTAATCTGGACCATCTGCCCTTGCTCCGCGCCAAGGTCGTGCATCTCGGAATCGACGATCACGTGTTCTTGCTGGTGCTGCATCACATCATCGCGGACGGATGGTCGCTTCCGATCCTTTTCAAGGAACTGGAAACGCTGTATCAAGCCTATGAACGCAGAGATGAGTCTCCTTTGCCCGATCTGCCCTTGCAATACGCCGACTATGCTTCGTGGCAGAAGGAGCAGTTCGAGTGTGGAGCTCTTCAGTCAGATCTGGCGTATTGGAAGAACGAGTTATATGGAGCACCCGAGATATTGGAATTGCCCGTCGACTACCGGCGTCCTGAGACCCCGAAGTTCGATGGCGCCACCACATGCCTTGATCTCCAGCCGGCCTTGGTGGATGGACTGAAACGGCTTCGCCGCCGTGGAGCGGCGTCATTTTACATGACGATGCTGGCCGCATACGCCGCTGTCTTACACCGCTATAGCGGTCAGGATGAGGTGCTGATCGGGACTCCCGTTGCCATCCGCGAACGTCCCGAGCTGCAGGAACTGATTGGGTTCTTCGTCAACATGGTGGTGGTGCGCGTAAATCTTCATGGGAACCCATCATTCATCGAGTTGCTGGAACGAGTACGCAAAACAGCGCTGGACGCGTACAAGCACCAGAATCTGCCTTTTCAGATCCTGGTGGAAGAGCTCAAGCCAGAGCGCAATCTGAAAACGAATCCT
Organism: Candidatus Angelobacter sp.; assembly: GCA_035295685.1. Classification (GTDB taxonomy): domain Bacteria; phylum Acidobacteriota; class Terriglobia; order Terriglobales; family Acidobacteriaceae; genus Angelobacter. The sequence goes on along the minus strand of DATGIO010000148.1, from coordinate 31,450 downwards.
CTGTTTCAGGTGGCGTTCAGCATGGTGTTTGAGGAAGCAGGTATGGAGAGTCGCAGCGGTACGTGGCCAGCGTTCAGGGGATTGAACAATGGCACCTTTAAGTTTGACATGGGCGCCATCGTGCGGCAAACGGCTGCGGGATGTTCCCTCGACTTAGGCTACAACACCGGACTCTTCAGTCCCGAGACATGCGAGCGATTCAAGCAGCATTTCCAATCGTTGTTGGAAACGATCGTTGCGCGACCGGATGCCGGAATATCCACCATCCCTCTGTTGCTGCCGGAAGAAGACCGAATGCTGCGCGGCTGGCGGCAAAACCAAAGAGAATATCCTCGGTCGAATCGCATCGAGCAGGTTTTCCTGTCGCAGGTTGAGCGTACTCCCGATGCCCCGGCGCTGGCGTATCCCTCCAAGTCCTTCACCTATAGGGAACTGGACCAGGCTGCGGACCGTGTCGCGAGATATCTTCGGCGCCTAGGGGCGGGTCCGGAAACCGTGGTTGGCATCGGCATGGAACGTTCCTGGGAGATGGTTGTAGCAATGCTGGCAACACTCAAGGCGGGTGCCGCCTATCTTCCACTGGACCCCGGTTATCCCAGCTCCCGATTGCAGTTCATGCTGGAAGACACCGGAGCCTCGGTACTTCTGACGCAAATCTCTTTACGAGATGCGTTCCCAAAAACGCTGCTGGGCCGCTGTATGTTTGCATGCTTCGAAGAGATTCCCGATAGTCAGGACAGCCTTGCCCCGGTGCTGCCCGACCCCGAGAGCCTTGCTTACATTATCTATACATCCGGATCAACGGGAACGCCCAAGGGCATCGGCGTTCCCCATCGCGGCGTTACCCGACTTGTGTGCAATACCGACTATGTGTCCCTGGGACCGGGTGAACGCATTGCGCAGGCTTCGACCTTCTCATTTGATGCCGCAACTTTTGAGATCTGGGGTGCGCTCCTTACTGGCGGATGCATTGTTGGACTCAGCCGGGCGGAGTCGCTGGACTCCGGATTGCTCGCAGCTTGCATCCGGAGAGAAGAGATCACCACCATGTTTCTGACCACTGCCTTGTTCAACCAGTTCGCAGCCAGCGAGAACGCGGAAGTCTTTGCAGAATTGAAATGCCTGCTGTTCGGTGGAGAGGCGGTTGACCTGAGGTGGGTGGATCATGTTCTGAGGTCGTGTGCGCCGAAGCGCCTTATTCATGTCTACGGACCGACTGAAAACACCACGTTCTCCACATGGCAACATGTTCATTCTCTGCCGCCCAGGAGCATGACTGTACCGATCGGTGGTCCCATTGCCAACACAGATGCCTACGTCCTGGCCAAAACATTGACTCCTGTCCCAACGGGTGTCGTTGGAGAGCTTTACTTGGGAGGAGAGGGACTCGCGCGCGGGTACGTGAACCGTCCCGACCTCACCGCAGAGAAGTTTATCCCCAATCCCTTCAGCACTCGCGGTGGAGAGAGACTGTATTGCAGCGGTGATCTTGTGCGGTACACGGCGCAGGGTGAGATTCAATTCGTCGGCCGAACTGACCAGCAGGTCAAAATTCGCGGTTTTCGCATCGAGCCGGGTGAAATCGAATCGGTGCTGCGCCAGCATCCCGCGGTTCGGGAAAGCCTGGTGTTGGTAGAGCAGGGCCGTGGTGAAAATAGCCTGGTGGCATACGTTGCAACGGCCGAAAGCAACAGCATCCTTCCGGAGTTGCGCCAGCATTTGAAGGAAAAGCTGCCTGCCTATATGGCTCCCGCCAAGCTCGTTCTGGTTGCCAAGTTTCCACTCACCGAGAATGGAAAAATCGACCGTGCCCGACTGCTTGAGCAGGCCGCAGAAGCCGAATCAGACAATGGTGACGGCGAGGAGAATCCATACGTCGAACCGCGAAACGAGTTGGAGTGGACGCTGGCTTCAATTTGGAAGGAGATACTAGAAGTCGATCGCGTGGGTATCCACGACAATATCTTCAATCTTGGAGGCCACTCCTTATTATTCATGCGGATTCATGCACGGATACGAAAGCAGCTGCCTAACCACAGCTTCGTGAAGGTGACCGACTTGTTTCTTTATCCAACCATCGATTCTCTGGCCAAGTTGATAGAACAACGGGCCGGTACCTCCACTCTCAATTGAGGTACGCACGGATTCCAATCGTCGCTGGTTTGCGAATAGCCGCTTAAGAAAAATGACTGTAACCTCCAATCAGGAACAGAGCCCAGGCGGTAACCGCCCGGATTTAACAACGATCCCTCGCCGGAGGCCGGGAGCGGCCATCCCTTTGTCGTTCAGCCAAAGGCAGTTGTGGTTCCTTCAGCAGCTCATGCCGCGCAGCGCGGTCTATAACGTTCCTTTCGCAATCCGGCTTAGCACAAGAATTGACACCAGCATCCTGGAGCAGGCACTCACTGAAATTGCGCGCCGGCATGAAGCGTTGCGCACCCGGTTTGGGATCGTCGAAGGCCACCCCGTGCAAATAGTCGCAGAAGAGTCGCATCTGCGGGTTCGCTGCGAGAATCTGGATGGACATTCAGTCGAGCCAGGCCAGTTGGCCTTTCAACGAAGGATCGAGGAAGAGGCGCTAAGACCGTTCGACCTAGGGGAGTTGCCTCTGGTCCGCGTCCATATATTTGATCACGGCGTTGAACAAATACTCCTGATTGTGATTCATCACATCATCTGGGATGGCTGGTCGCAAAGTATATTCAACCGCGAGCTGGAGACGCTGTACGAAACTTACCAAAAGGGAGAGGCATCGCCGTTCGAGGCTCTGCCGCTCCAGGTAGGCGACTACGCTTGCTGGGAAGAGGACGCATTTCGCCAGGGGCAGCTACAGGAGGCGATCGGGTACTGGAAAACTCAGTTGGCCCATGTGCAGCAAAAGTTGGAATTGCCAGCGGATTTCCACCGCCCCATGCTTCCAACGTTTCAAGGATCCAGTAATTACTTCCAGGTAAGTGAGGCCGTGACTCTCGGGCTGAAAGATTTGAGCCGCAAATCCGGCGCCACGCTCTATATGACCCTGCTGGCAGTCTATGGATTATTGCTTTACCGGTACAGCCGGCAAGAGCAAATCCTCATCGGCACGCCTACGGCCAATCGCGGCTTCGAGGAACTGCAAGGGTTGATCGGGTTCTTCGCAAATGTGTTAGTGATGCGGGTCGACTTAGAGCCGAGTCTGACCTTCCAGGACATGCTGCGGCAGGTCAAAGGTACAGCCTTGGGCGCGTATGCTCACCAGGAGGTCTCTTTTGAGCTATTGGTGGAGGAGCTTCGCCCTGAGCGAGATTTGAACCGGAGCCCGCTGTTTCAGACGCTGTTCGTCTTGCAAGCCGGCCCGCATGTTGGCTCCGGGAAGTCATTGTTGTCCGGGCAACGGCTGGCGATAAATTTTCCCATCGCCAAGTTCGATCTTTCTCTCAGCATGATTGAGCTGGATGGAAAGTTAACAGGCGAGTTGAACTACAACAGCGATATCTTCGCGGCGCCCACAATTGCACGATTTCAGGAGAGCTTGCTGCTACTGCTAGGAGAGATCGCCACGACGCCTTTACGGCGCGTGCATGAGCTGGCAGCGCTGTTGTCCCCGGGTGAACGGGAACAGATTCGAGTCTGGAATTCGACGCATGTCGAGTATGGCGCAGAGGAGCGCCTGAACATCCTGGTTGAAGAGCAGGTTCGCGCCACGCCTGAAGCGCTGGCCTTAAGTTGTGGCGACGAGAAATTAACGTACATTGAATTGAACGGTCGTGCCAATCAGTTGGCCCACTATCTCCTGGAGAGAGGGGTTGGACCAGAGACTCGCGTGGGCGTTTGCATGGAAAGATCCGTGGAAATGGTAGTTGCCCTGCTTGGGATCCTCAAAGCCGGTGCCGCTTACCTGCCTCTGGATCCTGAATATCCGAGCCAGCGTCTGCAGTGGATGCAAGGCGATGCCAGGACTCGCGTGGTACTCGCACAGTCGAGATTCAAAGGGCTGATTGACTCAACCTCGGCGGAGATTATCTGCTTGGATACTGCTGGCGAAATTCTCCAGCAGAGACCTCTCGACAACTGCCCCTGTGCATTTGACGGAGAAAACGCAGCGTATGTTATTTATACCTCGGGTTCGACCGGGAGGCCCAAAGGAGTCATTAACCATCATCGTGGCATTTGCAACCGTCTGCTATGGATGCAGGAAGCCTATCAGCTTGGCAGTCAGGATCGCGTGCTTCAAAAAACCCCTTACAGTTTCGATGTATCAGTCTGGGAGTTCTTCTGGCCACTCATCACGGGGGGCGCTCTGGTAATGGCGCGGCCTGGAGGCCACCGCGATAGTTCCTACCTCAAGCGCGTGATAGAGAACGAAAAAATTACGACCGTACACTTTGTTCCGTCCATGCTCAAATCCATGCTGGAGGACGGTGGCCTGCGCGAATGTCCCAGTCTAAAGCGCGTGATTTGCAGCGGAGAAGCCCTGAGCGTGAGTCTTGCCCAACAGTTCCATCGCGTAAGCGGGGCGGAGCTGCACAACCTGTATGGCCCGACGGAAGCGGCCGTGGACGTCACCTATTGGTTGAGTGAACGTAATGAGACGCGACTCACGATTCCGATTGGACGCCCGATTGCCAACATCCAGATCCATATTCTGGATGAGCATCTCATGCAAGTCCCCACTCTGGTGCCTGGGGAGCTCTGCATCGCTGGAGAGGGGCTGGCGGTTGGGTATCTAGGCCGTCCCGACTTGACCGCAGAAAAATTTGTTCCCAACCCTTTCGGTCCGGCGGGCGCCCGGCTTTATCGGACGGGCGATCAGGCCCGCTACGCAAACGACGGAGCTATCGAGTACCTCGGCCGAATTGACTTCCAGGTGAAGATTCGCGGGAACCGCATTGAACTGGGGGAAATTGAAGAAGCCCTCAAGCAGCACGAGAGCGTGAAAGATAGTGCTGTTATTGTTCGTCAGGAGAGCGCTGAAAACATACTGGCGGCTTTCGTTGTGCCCAAGGACCACGGTCAAAGGGAAGCGCACGCGCTGCGGGCCTTTTTGAAACAGTGTCTCCCAGATTTCATGGTTCCATCCCGCTTCGTATTCCTTGATCGCCTGCCCCTGAGTTCGAACGGCAAGCTGGATCGGAAAGCCTTATCCCTGGTCCTATCCAACGAACCGCTTGAACCATCGTCGCGGAAAGAGCGTTACTTACCTCCACGCAACGAGTTGGAGAAGAACCTTGCCGCGATATGGGCCGGGGCTTTGCGGGTGGAACAGGTCGGTGTCAACGATAACTTCTTTGATCTTGGCGGCCACTCTCTGGCGTTGCTGAGAGTGCATTCCGAAATGAAGGAAAAATTTCGGATGGAAGTTTCCGTGATTGACCTATTCCGACTGCCTACGGTCGCGGCACTAGCCGACTTTCTTGCTTCCGGCGGCCACCTTGCGGATGCCAAACTTCCGGATTCATCGGTAGCGACAGAGGAAGCAAGAGTTGCCGTCATCGGCATGGCTGGGCGCTTTCCAGGCGCTCGCAACGTACAAGCCTTTTGGGAAAACCTCAAGAATGGCGTGGAATCTATCTCCTCCTTTTCGGATGCGGAACTTGAGGATGTGCCGGCTCATTTGCGTAACGATCCAGCCTATGTGCGAGCGGGAGCGATTCTGGAAGATGCCGATGCTTTTGATGCGGGATTCTTCGGCTTCCACCGGCGCGAAGCTGAGATCACAGACCCGCAGCAGCGGGTCTTTCTAGAGTGTGCATGGGAAGTTCTGGAAGAGGCGGGCTACGATCCCGATCGCTATCCCCATCCTATCGGCGTATTTGCCGGCATGGGCGCAAGCGGCTATTGGTTTCGCCTTGCTAGGAATTCTGAGGTTTTGGAGTCCGTCAACGCCTTTCAGTTGAATATTGGAAATGACAAGGACCATCTTCCGCTTCGGGTTTCTTACAAACTGAACCTGAAAGGACCGAGCGTGAGCGTCCAGACCGCGTGTTCTACATCCTTGGTAGCTGTCCACATGGCTTGTGAAAGCCTCCTCCGAGGCGAATGCAAGATGGCCATGGCTGGCGGCGTCTCAATCCGGGCAGTTCAGAAAGCCGGATACATATATGAGGAGGGAGGCATCAGCTCGCCCGACGGACACTGCCGGGCGTTCGATGCTGACGCGGCAGGAACTATTGCCGGCAATGGCGCAGGAGTAGTTCTGCTCAAGAGACTTCAGGATGCTCTTGCGGACAGAGATCATATCTATTCCGTCATCCTGGGATCCGCTATTAACAACGACGGTGCGTTGAAGGTTGGATACACGGCACCCAGCGTCGAGGGCCAGGCCCAAGTCATTGCGCGGGCCCAGGCCAGGGCTAGAGTCACCGCCGATAGCATCTCCTACATCGAGGCTCACGGAACTGCAACGCCTCTTGGAGACCCGATTGAGATAGCAGCGTTGACCCAGGCTTTCCACTTGCAAACCGAGCGCAAACAATTTTGCGCCATCGGCTCGGTTAAAACCAACGTCGGCCACCTTGATGCCGCTGCGGGCGTTACCAGCCTTATCAAAACTGCATTGGCGATGGAGCATGGTTTGCTCCCTCCGAGTCTGCATTTTCGGCAGCCCAATGCCAAGATCGATTTCAGGAACACTCCTTTTTACGTGAATTCTGAACTGCGGGAATGGAGGCGTGGATCCGAGCCCAGGCGCGCGGGCGTAAGTTCGTTCGGCATTGGAGGCACCAATGCGCACGTAGTAATAGAAGAACCTCCGTGCCGGCCGGACGTGGGGGAGGACGAAGGCCCGCATGTGCTTCCCATCTCCGCGAAGACCTCGGCGGCTCTGGACTCAGCCACCGTGGCACTTGCCGCCCATTTGGAAAAACACCCGGAGCAACGCATGTGCGATGTGGCATTCACGTTGCAGGAAGGCAGAAAGGATTTTCCTCTTCGGCGAGCCCTCGTCACTCGGAGCAGGACGGAAGGCCTGCACGCAATCTACCCGGGCAATTCCCACCAGATCTGCGAGGGAGAAGCACAAACGGCGGCGCCCATCTACTTCCTCTTCCCCGGGCAGGGCGCACAGTACGTCAATATGGCTCGAGGGCTCTACGAATCCATTCCCGTTTTCAGGCGTCTCGTGGATCGCTGCGCAGAAGTTGTAGCCAAAGCTCAGAGGTCCAATCCTTTGCGAATACTTTATCCGGCGGCAGGCGATAACTCTCTACTTCAGCAAGAACTCCAAAAGACGGCAAACGCCCAACCGCTTCTCTTTTTGTTGGAATATTCGTTAGCGTCCTTGTGGATGGAACTGGGAGTCCGGCCCGACGCGCTGCTAGGGCATAGCCTTGGCGAATATGTAGCTGCTTGTTTGGCGGGCGTTATGTCTTTGGACGAGGCATTGCAGCTCGTCACGGTTCGCGGACAATTGATGCAAAATATGCCGACGGGCGCCATGTTGTCGGTGCTTGCACCGGAGCACGTGGTCAATGAACTTCTGCACTACGATAGGAATCTTGCTCTCGCAGCTGTGAACAGCCCCTCATTATGCGTCTTGTCCGGCCCCGAGGAAGCCATCGCTCGCCTCGAAGCATACCTTGACGAGAGGGGTTTGGAGGGTCGGCGTTTGCACACCTCTCATGCGTTCCATTCATCGATGATGGCGCCTGTGGCCGAATCTCTGAGACGGTATTTGAAAGGCATCCAGTTGCGGCCTCCCACGATTCCATTTCTTTCAAACCTGTCGGGAGATTGGATTACCGAGAAGGAAGCGACAAGCCCAGATTATTGGGTGGAACATCTCCTAAAGACCGTGCGTTTCTCGGAAAATCTGGAGCGCTTGCTTCAGCAGCCGCGAGCGACTTTGCTGGAGATGGGGCCGGAAACGCTGATCGTCCTGGCAAAGCGGAATCCACAGCTTCTGCCGGGTACCGGACTGGTGCCTTCCATGCAAGCAAGGGGCAGCTGCGAGGACGAATACCTGTCGTTTCTGTGGGCGGTGGCCGCTCTCTGGACTCGTGGAATTTCAGTCCAATGGCAGATATTAGGTCGTCGCAGCGACTGTAAACGCATCCAACTTCCTACTTATCCTTTTGAGCGCCAGCAGTATTACATCCCCGAGTCAAAAAAGACCGGAGATGCTATGGCGGACAAGGGTTCCTTCAAAACCGGGGTCGCGGAACCGGGGTCGTCCACTGATGATTCCATCGCGAACGCCAATCGCGTTCCAGCCTCGATGTCGCCTGTTCACCGGCTGATTCTCCAGCAGCTTGAAGTGGTCGCCAGTCAACTAAAAGCCTTGAACCGGTGAATACAACCATCCTCATCGCTTGATTGGAAGTTCACTAAACGTCACCGCCTGTCCCCTCCATAATTGCCGGCAAGGAGCCAGATCTTCATGTCATCGACAAATGTAAGCGGAACACAAAGATCCCGCCGAAGAGAGCGCATCGTTGCATCGTTGACGGAGGTCCTCGCTAAGCTCTTTGGTAGAAAGCCCTCTGAGTTGGATACGTGTGCGTCCATGATCGACCTGGGGGGAGACTCTCTCTTCTTATTGCAAGCTTCCAATGCAATCAAGGAGAAGTTCAGCGTCAAGATTCCTTTTCGACTATTGTTGGAGGAACTCTCGACGATCGACAGCCTGGCGACCCATCTCGATCAAAAGATGCCTCCCGAATCCATCGTTGCCCTTCCGTCGGGCCAGAGTAAGAATTCTTCAGGCCATGCGGCCTTCTCGGAACCGGTCGCAGCGCCCCGGAGTTTGCTGTCCCAGCAAGAGGCTGCAATGAAAATCCCGCAGCTCGTGCTGGCTCAGCAGGCTGCCGCTCTGGGGCCAGTGAAAACCGGCCACTCTGAAAACGACGCAGTCTTACAGATATTCGCCCAGCAACTGGCCCTCATGTCGCAGCAGATTGCTATCCTCACAGGTCAGAGCGAAGTCCAGTCGCCGTCGCTTCCGGTCCAGGCTACCGCAGGGCTGCCTCAGAATCCATTCGTAGAGGAGGGGAGCAGCCTATCGACCGGAAGCGGCGCTGCGCAGCCTACGCGTGCATCTGACAAGCCGACCGCCGAGGTTGAGCCTGAAGTCTACATACCCTATGAGGCAATTCAGGTCGAAGGGGCCAAATCGCTCTCGGAGCGCCAAAGAAAACACCTGGCAGAGCTGATAGAACGGATCAACAAACGCACCCGCGAATCGAAGCACATCATACAGAGATATCGCAGGCCCCATGCCGACAATCGGACAGCCGCGGGATTCAGGATGCCATGGAAAGAGATGTTTTATCCCTTGGTGGTGGAACGCGGCCAAGGATCTCACATCTGGGACGTCGACGGAAACGAATACATCGACATGACCATGGGATTTGGCGCGCTGCTGTTTGGGCACTCGCCCAGCTTCATCTTAGATACACTCCGGCGGCAACTAGACTCCGGGCTTCGCCTGGGGCCACACTCACGTGAAGCCGGAGAAGCGGCACAGCTGATCTGTGAAATGACGGGGGTGGAGCGAGTCGCATTCTGCAACTCGGGAACCGAAGCTGTCATGACCGCTTTGCGGTTAGCACGGACAGTGACCGGCCGCTCGCGCATCGCGCTCTTCGAAGGCTGTTACCATGGCACCTTTGATGGCATTCTGGTCAAGGGCCAGCGAAGGCCCGACGGCAGCATTCAAACCACACCTTTGGCTCCAGGTATTCCCGAGCACATGATCGACAACGTGCTCATGCTCAAGTATGACGATCCTCAGTCTCTGGAGATTCTCAGAGCCTGTGCCGGAGAGTTGGCGGCGGTGTTGATCGAGCCTCCGCGAAGTCGCCGTCCCGATGTGCAGCCAAGGGATTTCTTGCTCGCGCTGCGCACGATCACACAAGACTTCGGCGCCGCCCTCATTTTCGACGAAGTAGTCACGGGATTCCGTTTTCATCCCGGCGGCGCGCAGGCCGTGTTCGGAATTCGTTCCGATCTTGTTATCTATGGAAAAGCAATGGCCGGAGGCCTGCCTGTCGCCGCAGTGGCCGGCAAATCTCGATTCATGGACGCAATAGATGGTGGCATGTGGCAGTATGGCGATTCCTCTTATCCGGAGGAGGAGATCACGTTCTTTACCGGAACGTATTTCAAACACCCCATGCTCATGCCCGCGGTTGTTGCGGCACTCAAGCATGTTCGAGACAGTGGCGCCAATCTCCAGGAATCCCTCAACGCCAAAGCAAAGTACGCGTCTGACGAACTAGGAGCTTTTTTTGCAGCAAATAGGTTTCCGCTTCGGATGGCGCAGCTCGGATCACTACTTCGCATCCTGCACGGCCCCTCGCTTCGTTACATGGACCTGTTCTTCTATCATCTTCTGGAAAAGGGCATCTACGTTTGTGAAACCCACAATTGTTTCGTTTCAACCGCCCACACGGACGCCGATATGCATGCCTTCGTTCGCGCCTGCCAGGAAAGCCTCCTGGAGCTTCGCGATGGTGGGTTCCTGCCGGAAGCGTCTACGCCGCAGGTTGCGGTCGGAGCTACCGATGCTTCAACACGCTTAACGGATCACAACGGAGAAATACGCGTCCCTCTGACGGAAGCGCAGCGCCAGATATGGGCTGTGTGCCACATGGGCGAAAGCGATGCGCGGGCCTACAACCTGCCTCTCGTCATTCGCTGGTGTGGCAATCTCGATGTCCCCCTGCTGCGTAAAACGATCAATCTGGTGGTGGAGCGTCACGAAGCTTTCCGTGCCACATTCAGCGCCGATGGAGACTTCCAGTTGATCGCACCGAGGACGCTCGAAATCCCTATGGTCGACCTCTCCGGCGCGGAGTCCGCGGAACGGCAAGAGCGGGTCGAATATTGGCGCCGGTCGGAGGCGACCCAGTCCTTTGACTTTGCGAAGGGACCGCTGCTGAGCCTGCATCTTCTGAAGCTGGAGCCCGGAATACACCTCCTTCTGGTGACCCTGCACCACATCGTCGGCGACGGTTGGTCGCTCGGACTATTCTTGAATGAGTTGCTGGAACTCTATGTCGCTCATGGTTCGGGGCGGGCCCCGCAATTACCCCCCGTCAAGTCTTTCGCCGAATATGCGAGAACGAAGGCCGCCGCGGAGAGTCGCTTGTCAGGTTCTGAAGCAGAAGCATTTTGGACGAATGAATTCCCCAATTCGATTCCTCTCCAACGCTTACCGGCGGATGGACCGTCGCCTGAGGATCCTGGAATCGCTGGCGCGCAAACAAGAATTACCATGCCTGTGGGGGCCGTTGAGAGTTTGAAGGAAATTGGCAAGAAGTATAGTTCCACCTACTTCATGGTTATGCTCGCCGTTTGCAAGATCTTCATCTATTACCTCACAAAACAGGAAGAGGTGGTCATAGGAGTCCCCACCGCCGGCCAGAATCTTTCCGATGGCGGGTATGTGGCCGGCTGCTGCGTCAACTTGCTTGCTCTACAAACTCAAATGAGTATGGACCTTAGCTTTCCGCAACTCGTGGTCCTTCTGCGGCAAAAGCTGGTCAAGGCTTATGAATACGCCGACTATCCGTTCAATCGCCTTCTCCAGCGGCTCCGCGTGTTGCATCGGGACCACCCGGAGCCGGCCGTCTCGGTGATTTTCAATCTTGATCGCGCTCAGACTGCTAAGAACCAGCAAGGCTTCGTCGTTGAAGTACTCCCGAGTCACAACCGGACTTCAAAGTTCGACTTGACCCTGGACATCACGGACAGCCCCGAAGCTCTGATCGTCGATTTTGAGTACAAAAGTGGCCTCTTCAGCAGCCGGCGGATTGCCTCCTGGATGGAACTGTTCCGGGTGCTGCTCGAGCGAATCAGTCAGTCATCTTCCGGTACGGTGCGCGAGTACCTTGCTCTGTTGCAGGAAGAAGAAGCACGCGAGAATGCGCTCACTACTCAGGAGCTCAAACGCCAGGAACAGCAGCGCTTCGCGGCCAGCAAACGCAAGACGATCGTAACGTAAGGAGCCATCGATATGAGCCAGTCAGAAACATTAGGGCCGGTAAGGCCTCCGTTCAGCGGCCGGCGCAAGGCCGTTGGTAGTTCATCGGAATGGGTCGGGCGGAGTTATCTTCGCTCCGAGGATGGTCCGGTGGTCCTCTCCCCAACCGCAGATCTTGATCTGCACACCTGGACACAGCAAAATTCGGCATTGCTGAAGAGCCTGATGGAGACGCACGGAGCCGTTCTCCTTCGTGGCTTCAATGTGGATTCGGTCGATTCGTTCAACCAGTTCGTGCTCACGCTCTGCCCGCGCATGCTGGACTACAAAGAGCGTTCTTCTCCTCGCCACAAAGTTCAGGATAATATCTATACCTCCACCGACTATCCCGCGCACCAGAGCATCTTCTTTCACAACGAGAACTCTTATCAGCATACCTGGCCAATGAAGATATTCTTCTTCTGCCATATTCCGGCGGCGCAAGGAGGGGAGACCCCGATTGCCGACGTGCGCAGGATTTATCATCGCCTTGCTCCTTCCACGCTGCGGCGATTCGAAGAAAAACGCTGCATGTACGTCAGGAATTTTGATGAGGCGCTGGGCCTATCGTGGCAAGAAGTTTTTCAGACGAGCGATCGTGGCGCGGTCGAGGAGTATTGCCAGGCCAATGGCATTACCTGCGAATGGAAGGAAAACAACGGGCTGCGTACCCGAGCCGTGCGTTCCGCGGTTGCTGTGCATCCTAAGACTGGCCACCAAGTGTGGTTCAACCATGTTGCCTTCTTTCACGTCTCAACTCTTGAGCCTTCCGTGCGTGATGGTTTGCTGGCTACCATGCCCGAGTCGGATCTTCCCGCCAACAGTTACTACGGCGACGGGTCTCCTATCGAACCGGAGGTCATCGAGGAGATTTGCTCCGCCTACCGTGAGGAGGCCATCAGTTTCCCATGGCAAAAGGGTGATATTCTCGCCGTGGACAACATGCTCATGGCCCATTCCCGCAATCCTTTTGCCGGCGAGCGAAAGGTTCTTGTAGGAATGGCCGAACCTCACACCCAGCAGTAATTCCTAGAGCCGAATCCACGATCCTCGTCTCCCCTGGAGCTTGCTTTGAATACTCAAGTGATGGAAGGTTATCGCCTTTCCCCCCAGCAGCGCTTTCTCTGGACGCTGCACAAGAACCCCACCGGATCCTTTCAGACGGTGTCCTGTGCCATTGTGCTTGAAGGTCGCCTGGATGACATGTTGCTGCAGCGCGCTCTCTCGGAGGTGATTGGCCGACACGAGATCCTGCGCACCGCACTCAGTCGCGTGGAAACCCTGCAATTTCCCGTTCAGATTATCCGAGATAGCGCGGAAGCTTGGTTGCCCACGGTTGATTTATCTGAGTCGTCTCCGGAGCAATGCTTCCCCGAAAAGCTGGACCGGATGTATGCCGATTTTCGAGAGCATCCCTGGGATTTCCAGAATGGGCCTCTGCTTCAGGCGCAGATCGTGTATCTGGCTTCTTCAACGAAGGCTGTGCTGATCCGGGCATCTAGACTTTGCTGCGACAGCACCGGGCTGCATAACGTAATTGCGGAGCTGCTTGAATCGTGTACAGGCGTCAACCCGCTGTCCGGGGATCAGATGCCGCAGTATGCCGACATTGCCGAGTACCTGAACGAAACCCTGGAATCGGAAGAGATAACCCTTGGAAGGCAATTCTGGAAGCGGTGGAAGAGCGAATTGTATCCATCGCTTCGGGCAGACCATACGCTTAACCCCGGCGGAACGGGTGAGGGGCATCTGTCGTGGAACGCTCCCCCTGATCTCTCGCAAAAAGCCGGTCTGCTTGCGGCCGATATTGGAGGCGACGTTGCCGACGTTCTTCTCGCTCTCTGGCAGATCGTGCTGTCACGAACCTTTAAAAATGATTCTTTCACCATCGGTCTTAGCGTAAGTGGCCGGCAACTGGAGGGTCTCGACAAAATCCCAGGCCCGTTTGAGAGAATTCTGCCTTTCCCCTGCCGGCCGGCGAAAGACATCGCTTTCGGGCAGCTCATTCAAAACGTGGCCTCGAGCCGACAACAGATCTCCGAGTGGCAGGATTACTTTTCGCACAGCGATTTCGATGCCGCCTTTACCGCTCCGTCTGTCGCCTTCGAATACTGCGCTTCCCCAGTTCCAACAGCGAAAGACTTCACGATTTTAGAATACCGGCCCTTCGCAACCTTGAGCCCTCACCAGCTCAAACTGGTGTGCTTTTGGCAAAATGGCTTGCTCCGCCTGCAAATCTCCTACGATGAGAACGTATATTCCCGGCTGGCTGCTGTCGGTCTGCAGGACCAATTCAATGCCTTGCTGGCTCATGGATTGGAAAATCCTGCGCAAGCCATAGGAAAACTTTCGGCCCTCAGCATTGCCACGAGGAACTACCTGGTGCACGAGCGCAACCAGACAGAGGTCGCGTATGCGGTAACCCCGTATGCTCACCAGCGGATTCAAGCGCAAGCCCGGGAAAATCCACTTCGAACAGCGGTCACCGCTCGTGGACGAACTCTGACGTACGGAGAACTTGATGAGCGCTCCACCCGACTGGCTGAGGCTTTGAAGTCTCGCGGTTTGAAGTCGGAAGTTGCCGTGGCCGTCTGTATGGAGCGTTGTCCGGAATTGCTGGTTGCTCTTTTGGCAGTCTTAAGGACGGGCGCTTATTACGTGCCCTTGGATCCTGGATATCCTGCCGAACGGTTGCGTTTCGTACTTGCTGACAGTAAGGCGGCATTGATACTAACCAATACGGAATCAAGTCGACGGCTTGTCCCCGGTGCCGTCCCAATTTTTGATGTGGATCAAGACTGGGAAAGCAGGGCAACAGTATCCGCTCCCGATGTTGACCTGCAGCCTCTAAATCTCGCCTATGCCATCTATACTTCCGGATCAACGGGAATGCCGAACGGCGTGGCAATCAGCCATGGCGCTCTTGGTAATTACCTTTCCTGGTGTGAGCAGACCTACGATCTCAGCAAGGGACGAGGCGTCATTGTCCAATCGCCTATCGGATTCGATTTGACGGTGACGACCTTGCTGGCACCGCTCTGCGTGGGTCAAAGACTGATTCTGCTGGACGGCCAAGAGACGGCCGAAGAACTGGCCCGGCTGCTGCAAAAAGACTCCGATTTCACCTTATTGAAGGTAACGCCTTCGCACTTGCGCATGCTCAACGAGCTTCTCCAGTCGCAGGACTTCGAAGCAGCCGTGAACACCGTCGTCGTCGGCGGCGAAAATCTACTCAATCGGCATATCGATCTGTGGCGTCAGCACGCTCCGCAAACTCGTTTGATTAACGAATACGGTCCGACAGAAGCCACGGTGGGCTGCAGCACATACGAAGTGACAGCCGGCGATCTCGCATCGGGCGCGGTGCCTATCGGCCAGGCGATAGCCAATGCCAAGCTCTACGTTCTTGATTCTGTGATGCAACCGGTGCCTTTTGCCTCTACCGGCGAGCTGTACATTGGTGGTGCCGGTCTGGCCCGGGGCTATCTGGGAAGGGCTGATCTTACCGCTTCCCGGTTCGTACCTGACCCATTCGCCGCTACTCCAGGAACACGCCTGTACAGAACCGGGGACTTGGCTACGTTTGATTTCGACAGCAAGCTCTATTTCTTGGGCAGGGAAGACGAACAAGTGAAGCTGCGTGGGCATCGCATCGAACTCGCCGAAATAGAACAGGCATTACGGCAGCATCCCGGAGTATCAGATGCCGCGGTCATCCTTCGCGAGTATGCAGACCAGAAGCAACTGCTTGCCTATGTGGCTGCCAGGAGCCCATGGCCTGAGTCTGAACAACTGCGTAATTTTCTCTCTGATCGTATGGCGGACTACATGGTGCCATCGCGAGTGTTGGTGCTTGATCGGTTACCCCTTACCTTTCACGGCAAGGTGGACAAGCGGGCTCTCCCGGACCCCGGCCAACTGGAGGACCGTTCGAGGCTGGGATATGCGGCGCCTCGCGGTGCAACAGAGGAAATCTTAGCTGGCCTTTGGGCCACGGCCTTGGGCCTGGAACGCGTGGGTATTCACGATAACTTCTTCGAGTTGGGTGGAGATTCCATCATTAGCATTCAAATTGTGAATCGCGCCCGGCAGCAAGGACTAAGCTTCACGCCTCGCCAGTTGTTTCACCACCGCACGATCGCCGAGCTCGCGCAAATCGTCAAATTGGATGCCCCCTGTTCTGGGCCGGCAAAAACTATCCACAAGCGGATGGAGCTTACCCCGGTGCAACGGTGGTTCTTCGAACAACGATTTCTGCATCCGCATCACTGGAATCAGGCGATGCTTCTGGAGGCGCAGCACACGCTTGATCCCTCCGCGCTCGAACAGGCGCTGGGGCTGATAGCAGACCGTCACGACGCGCTGCGCCTCCGTTTCAGCGGCAATGAGGAGAAAACGGCCTTCTTGGCCGCGGCGGGGGGAGGGCCCCTTGTCGCTGAACTGGATCTGTCTGACGTCGGGTCCGAGAAACATGATGATCTTCTCGACAGATTCGCCGCCGAGATCGAATCGGGCCTCCATCTGGAGCAAGGCCCGCTTATGAAGGTCGGCCTGATTCGGCGCCGCAACTGCAAGGACCGGCTGCTCTGGGTTATTCATCATTTGGCGGTAGATATTGTCTCGTGGGGCATCCTGGTTCCGGATCTGATGGCTGCGTACCTTCAACTGAAGGAACACAAAGAGCAGCCGTTTCAGCAGCGCACGTCCTCGTTCCAGGAATGGTCGCTGCGGCTGGCTGAATACGCGCAATCCGAGGAGATCAAGGCAGAACTGGATTATTGGACGGCGCCCGGCCGCCGGAAACGTTCAAGCATTCCTGTTGACTTGCCTGGAGGCGCAAATGTCGCGGCTTCCGAGAGCATCATTTGGTGTTCCCTGGGCAAGGAGGAAACCAGTGATCTGGTTCAGCGGGTACCCAAGACCTTTCATACGATGATCAACGACGTGTTGCTGACGGCGCTTCTGGAATCGTTTTACGGTTGGACAGGTCAGAAGAGTCTTACTCTCGACCTCGAAAATCATGGGCGTGAAGAGCTGTTCGACGATGTCGATCCTTCTTTGACAGTAGGTTGGTTTACATGCATTTTCCCCGTGACGCTGAACCTGACTTCCACCTACGACTGCGTCTTGAATCTTCAATCCGTTCGAGAGGACGTCCGATCCATTCCACAAGGCGGGCTTGGTTATGGGCTTCTCAGATATGTCACCCGGGATCCCAGTATGCGGCGTCGCATGGAAGACTTGCCTCCTTCCGACATCAACTTCAACTATATGGGCCGGTCAGTTTCCAAGATCGAGGAGTCGCCGTTGTTGCGCCGCTGTGAAGGAGCCCTCGGCCCTATGCATGCCCCCATCGATCACCGGCCGTATCTACTCGAAATCACAGGAGGTATTACAGGCGGAGGAGAACTGCGAATGGCCTTCCTCTACAGCCGCAACCTCCATCGCGAGCAATCGATCCGAAAGCTGGCGGACGGCTTCATCGAATCTCTTCGCGAAATCGTTCGCTGCTCACGCGTTCCCGCTCCCGTGCCTTCTTCGGTGGACGCTTCCATGACCCAGCTCAGTGGTCTGGAGCTAAACCGCTTGGTCGAGGAACTGCAACGAAGCGAGGACGCCGGTGAGTAAGCTTACCAATATCGAGGGAATCTATCCTCTGGTCCCGCTGCAAAACGGGCTGTTGTTCAGCAGCCTCTATTCGCCCGGATCGGGAGTCTATTCTCAGCAATTGAAGATGACGATTCTGGGGCCGCTTGATCCCGCCCGTTTGAAGAATGCCTGGGAAAGGATTATCGAACGTCATTCCGCCTTGCGGACCAGCTTTCTTTGGCAAGGACAGGAACACCCGGTTCAGGTGGTAAGAAAGAGCGTCAAACTGCCCTTTCAAGTAATCGATTGGCGTTCGCATAGTGTCGAAGTCCAAGATCGCCAACTCGGAGAACTCTTGGATGCCGATCGCAACAAGGGCTTTGATCTCACGCAGTCTCCCCTGCTGCGAATCACCCTCATACGGAAGGCCGATGAGGTGCATGAAATGATCGGCACGAGCCATCACATCGTTGTCGATGGGTGGTCGAATGCGATCATCATGAGAGAGCTGTTGTTCCTTCTACAGGATGAGTCGCCGAGACCGGGGTTGCCGGGCGTGCCTGCCTCGTATGAGAGTTATATCCGATGGATGCGCGCTCAGAACCCGGCTTTGGCAGAAGCCTTCTGGCGCAGGTCTCTGCGGGGTATCGCCGAACCTACACCGGTTCCCGAGATGAGTCCCGGCAACTTTCACGGCGCCGGCGCTCTGCAGCGCAGTTGTGAATTTCATTCCGATGTTCAGTTAAAGGATCGATTGCAGCGTTTTGCCAGCGCGTGTGGAGTGACTTTGAGTACGGTTCTGGCCGGCGCCTGGGCGCTGATGCTGCAGTGCTGCCATGATCGCAAAGATGTAGTGTTCGGGTTAACAGTCGCCGGACGTCCGGCGGTCTTGCCGGGCGTGGACGAAATCGTCGGGCTATTCATTAACACGCTGCCGTTGAGGGCTCCGGCTCACGCGGACACGGTAGTTTCCGCGTGGTTGCAGGAACTGCAGTCGCGGATAATGGAACTCCAGGAACACGCATACAGCGATTTGATCGACGTCCAGAAATGGAGTGAGATGGCTCCCGGACGCCCGCTTTTCGAAAGTATCTTCGTCTTCGAGAATTACCCCGCGCGGCTCCCCATCGACGGTTCGGGCAAGCTGGCGTTCAAAAACGTCCATTCGCTGGATAGAGGGAGCTTTCCCCTGGCGTTGCTTGCCTCTGCCGATGACGCCTTGCACTTCGGAGTCACGTACGATAGCGGTCGGTTCACTGATCCCTCCGCAAGGCGTCTCATGGAACGCTATTTCGCCGTTCTGGAAATGCTTGGCTATTCACCTTCCCGGCAGCTCTGGGAAATTTCGGCGCTAACCGCCGGAGAACACGCTAGGCTTGTGGTCGAGAACAACCAGACCAACAGGGATTTCGGTACGCCTCTCTGCCTGCACCAGTTGTTTGAAATACGGGCAGATATGTCTCCCCGAACATTCGCCATCGGTTTTGACCGGCATCGCTGGACCTATGCCGAATTGAATGCTCGCGCCAACCGCCTCGGACACTACCTGCGCCTATGTGGTGTCCGCCCGGAGGATCGCGTGGGCATCCATCTCCAGTCGGCGGCGGAGACGGTGGTGGCGATTTTGGCAGTGCTCAAAGCCGGAGGGGCATACGTCCCGCTCGATGCGGCGTACCCGCTGCAGCTTCTGCAGCGGATGGTGGTTGACGCCAGCATGAAGGTGATTGTCACAGAAGAAAAGCTCATCGCTAATCTGCCGCGGGAAGGCGCCCGTCTGGTTGACATTGCCCATGAAGAAAGTGAGATTGAGGCTCAATCGGAGAGTAACCTTCACTGCATCACCGCACCCGACAACTTGGCCTACGTGATCTACACATCGGGATCTACGGGCCTGCCCAAAGGAGTGGCGGTGAGCCACCGAAATGCGTTTTACGCTATCCAGTGGGTTATGAACGCATTTTCTTTGAATTCGACTTCCAAAATCCTTTTGTCGGTTTCAACTTCCTTTGATCCGTCCGTCGCGCAGATATTCTCGACCCTTGCTTCGGGCGCGGAACTGATATGCCTACGACCGGGCGCCCAGGATGTAATGCAAATGCTCGAAATCATCGAGGAGCAAAAGGCAACACTGCTGGATCTTCCTCCATCGGTGTTGGCGGTTCTGGTTGACGAAGCGCGTCCGGAGCAGGTGGCATCCGTAAGCCACGTTCTGTGTGGAGGAGAGGCTCTTCCGCCGACGCTGCCTGCCCATGTCTTTGCCAAGCTTCAGGTCCCGCTCTCCAATCTCTATGGTCCAACGGAAACATCCATCAACGCCAGTTGTTGGACAAAAACTCCGGATTGTGCGGTCCCCCGGAATTCAAGCGCGGCTCAGGTAAGTATCGGCCGCCCCATCGCAAACGTGCAGATCTATATTCTTGACTCCTGGTGGCAGCCGGTACCGTCCGGAGTCGCGGGCGAAATCTATATCGGAGGACACGGCGTTTCTCGCGGATACCTCGGTCTTCCGGAGTTGACGGCAGAAAAGTTCATCCCAGATCGCTTCAGCCAGGTTCTTGGAAGCCGTCTCTATCGAACAGGGGATTTGGCCCGCTTCTTTGAAGACGGCAACATCGAATTTCTTGGACGTGTCGATTCGCAGGTCAAGATCCGTGGATTGCGTATCGAACTGGGGCAGGTGGAGGTAGCGATGCAGCAGCACGCGGCGGTGCGGGAAGCCGCTGCCATGGTGCGGGAGAACCGGAATCGCGAACCTCTGCTGGTCGGCTACGTCTCTGTTCGTCAGATGCTGCCGGAGCGCGAGTTCAAAGAGTTTCTTAAGACCAAGCTGCCGGCCTACATGGTGCCATCCATCCTGGTGTTCCTTGAGGAATTTCCACGGCTTCCCAACGGCAAGATGGATCGAAGTGCGTTGCCTCCCGCTGAGGTTGAGGTTGCCGAAGCGTCAAGAGCCTCGCGAAACCAATTGGAGGGATTGTTGACGACAATCTGGGCCAGCATGCTCAGGCGTGACGTCGTCGGCATCGACGAAAACTTTTTTGTACTGGGTGGGCACTCCCTGACGGCAATTCGCATTAGTTCGAAAATACAGGAGGTTCTTGGAATTGAGGTTCCGGTCCGCCTTCTGTTTGAGAAGCCGACCGTCGCCGAACTGAGTGAGGCGATTCAATGGATGGGCGAGGTAAATTCGCCACTCCCGATTGCCGCGCTTCCGGTACGCGTCGATAGCAGCCGGGCGCCCATGTCCTTTGCTCAGCGGAGGCTCTGGTTTCTCGACAAGTTGGCTCCGGGGGAGCCCTTCTACAACGTTCCTGAGGCGTTCCGATTGTTCGGCCCTCTGGATGAACCAGCCTTGGAGGCGGCTCTGGCGGAGATCATCAAGCGGCACGCGGTTTTGCGTACGACGTTTTCGGAGGAGGGAGGCGAGCTCCTGCAGTTAATATCCGACGATCTTACGTTCAAACTGCCGGTCATTGATCTGACATCGATCAACATGGGGCTACGCGAATCCGAAGCCCGAAGACTCGTCGACGAGGAAGCGAGAGCCGCCTTTGACCTTGAGCAGGGACCGCTCTTGCGCGTCCACCTTCTCAGGCTTGACGCGGAAGATCATCTTTTCCTGCTGACATTCCACCATATTATTGTCGACGGCTGGTCAGTCGACATAATTCGCCAGGAAATAGCCACGCTGTATCGTTCCTTCCGAGAGCATCAAGCCAGTCCGCTTCCCGCATTGCCGCTGCAATATGCGGATTTTGCCTTCTGGCAGCAACAACTGACCGGAGAAAAGCTGGATGAGAAACTCCGCTACTGGAAGAGGGTGCTCGCCGGCACATCCGGGATTCTGGAACTGCCCACCGATATGCCACGGCCCGCGGTACAAACTTTTCGTGGAGCGAGTGGTACTTTTGAGATTCCCATAGAAACGGTCCGCATGCTCAAGCGGCTCAGTTTGCGGGAATCGGCCACGTCCTTCATGATCTTGTTGGCAGTATTCAAAACTCTGCTGTACCGCTACAGCGGACAAGCCGACATTCTGGTGGGATCCCCGGTGTCTGGTCGTAGCCGCTCTGATGTGGAGCGCTCGGTTGGCCTGTTCTTGAATACCATTGTCCTGCGCACCGATCTTTCCGGTAATCCTTCTTTCCGCGAGTTGTTAAAGCGCGTGCGCGCCGCTACCCTTGGCGCCTACTCGAACCATGATGTTCCCTTCGAGAGGATTATTGAAGAGGTCAACCCCCTCCGTGATCTGAGCAGGTCTCCCCTATTTCAAGTAATGTTCAGCTTCCAGCAACTCGAAGCAGAACCCGCGGGCGATTTCGGTGGCCTTCATGCGGCCTCGTTTGCCATCGACCCTCGAACCGCTAAGTTCGACTTAGAACTCCTGATGACCGAGAGCGGCGACAAGCTGACTGGTGTTCTCGAATACAACACCGACTTATTCTTGCCGCCGACAATCAACGGCATGATCTCTCATTTCCATAACATTCTTGATCGGGTCGCGGCCGATCCCGAGTGTGCTATCGATCATCTGCCGCTTCTGGGCGCAAAGGAGCGCCGTGAAATCCTGGAGAAGTTTGTCGCCGGGCCCCAACGGCCGCTAACTGGCCGCTATCCCCATGAGATTCTGGAATCCCATGCGGAACAAATACCCGCCCGGCTCGCTGTCCACGCCGAAGATGGGTCCCTCACCTACGCGGAGCTAAACGAGACCGCCAACGCGATAGCCCATAGACTCATGGAACAGGGGCTCGCAAGCGAGGCCATTGTTGCGGTTCTATCCGATCGCGGATCCGTCCTGCTGGCTTCTATGTTTGGCATCTGGAAAGCCGGTTGTGCCTATTTGCCGCTTGATCCAAAATATCCGGCCAAACGTTTGGCCGAGATGCTGGAGCAATCTCGCGCTGAGATCGTGATTGTAACGCCGGACTGGGTTGGCCTTTTGCAGGCAGCCGTTATGGAAATTGGGTCCCGATTGCGGATCGCCACACTGCAAAGCGAGGCGTTGCTGCGCCATCCGCTCCGGCATAACCCTGTATCGCGTTCTATGCCCCGCAGCCTCGCCTACGTGATCTTCACGTCAGGTTCAACAGGAGTTCCTAAAGGCGCGATGGTGGAACATCAAGGTATGTTGAACCACCTATTCGCCAAAATCGAGGATCTGAGGCTCACCTCGAATGATGCGATAGCGCAGACTGCCTCCCAGTGCTTCGATATCTCAATCTGGCAATTCGTGTCGGCGGTGGTTGTGGGTGGTCGCACGCACGTGATGCCCGACGCAACCGCACACAACGCCTCACGTTTACTCGAAGACATAGAGGAGAACAAGGTGTCTGTTCTCGAGGTCGTCCCCGCGTTGTTGAGGCTCATCATGGAAGAGCTGGATCGTAGTCCCGGACAGTTCCCATTGCGCTCTTTGCGTTGGCTGATTGCAACTGGCGAAGCCTTGCCGCCAGCCTTGGCTCGCAAGTGGCTCACGCTCTATCCTCGAATTCCCATTGTCAATGCATATGGTCCAACAGAATGCTCCGATGACGTGACTCATGCGCATATCTGTGACCCTCCCGCTGAGTCTGCTAATTCGATTCCGATCGGAATACCGGTGCGCAATATGTTCCTTTATATTCTCGACGCCAATATGCAGATCGTGCCGGTCGGCGTTCCGGGAGAGATCTACGTTGGTGGCGTTGGAGTGGGGCGCGGCTACATCCATAATCCCGAGGCTACCGCGCGCGCGTTTCGGCCGAATCCGTTCTCGAGCAAGACGGATGAGGTCCTGTATCGAACCGGCGATCGCGCACGGTTCTTGCTCGATGGAAGCCTTGATTTTCTCGGTCGAGTGGATCACCAAGTCAAGGTACGAGGCTTCCGGATTGAACTTGGTGAGACCGAGTTTCGGCTCCGGCAGCATCCCGGCGTGCGCGACTGCGTGGTCGTAGACACTAGGGATGCCGACGGGGCTACGCAGCTGGTCGGCTATGTCGTGCTGGATGGGCGAAATGCTTCTTCTCCCGATCAACTGCGTAAGTTTCTCAAGCTGAGTATTCCCGAGTACATGGTGCCATCTCTAATTTTGGTGCTGGACGCATTGCCGCTTACCCCCTCTGGAAAAATTGATCGGAAAGCACTTCCTACCCCAGATCTGAACCTTATTTCCCGCGTGCCTTTTGCTGCTCCGGCAACCGAAATCGAGAGACGCCTGGTCCGCATCTGGGAGAAAGTTTTGCGCGCGACCGCCATCGGCATCAACGATAATTTTTTTGATCTCGGTGGCCACTCAATACTCGCGTTGCGGATGATGGTGGAAATTCACAACCATTTCGGCCACAAGCTTCCCCTGACAGCGTTGTTTCAGCACGGGACGATCAAAGAACTGGCCGCGACACTGGAATCCTCCTTCTCCCAGTCCTCTTCGCCGTTGATCGCTATGCAGCCGGCCGGTTCGAAACCCGCTCTCTTTTTCATCCATGTCGGCTCCGGAGAAGTGATGTGTTATGTGGATCTGGTTCGTCATCTCGGCAAAGACCAGCCTTTCTACGGCCTGCAGGATCCCAATCTGTATGCAGCCACGATTGCAGAGATGTCGATCGAGAAGCGATCGGCTCTTTATATCGAAGCCATGCGCCTGGTTCAGCCGCACGGCCCGTATTTCCTGGGTGGCTGGTCCTTTGGAGGCCTGGTTGCGTTTGAAATGGCACGGCAGCTTTGTGGCGCGGGCGAAACGGTTGGTCTTTTGGCGCTGCTGGATACAGGTTCGCCGGACTTCGTGCGCCAGATGGATGATCCCAATGACGATGCCGCTCTGCTCGGCATTATCGCCCGTGAGATGAATGTTCGGATAACGGATGCGGAGCTATATCCGCTCAACCTTGACGATAAATTTGCGCTGATTGCGACGCGCATGCGGAGCGCCGGGCTTAATTGGGAGGATGCTGTTGGTTTTCTCGCGCGCCAACTCACGATCTTCAAGTCGAGAAATCGCATGATACTCGAGTACTGCCCATCGCCCTATGATGGCCCCATAACGTTCTTTCGAGCTAGCCAGGAGTATACCCAGGACGCTAATCCAAGCTCCGAAATCGCCCGCGATCCTGCGCGCGGTTTTACGATGCTCACCACAGGGACGCTGGACCTGCACATAATTCCAGGCAACCATCATGAGATAGCAAGAGAACCAGGAGTGCGCGCGCTGGCTACTGCTTTGGCCGCCGCTGTTGACAAGGCGTTACTGGAATTTGATTGGCATACACACGAGGCACAGTCCCGGAAGGCCGGGATGTCCGCTTGATGAGCCAACTAGTCCAAGATGGCGTTGCCGCTCAAACCCTTGCTGGCGGGGAGCCTAACCGCCCTCCACGTTTGCGCACTTTTTTGACGATCTGGTTCGGCCAAACCATCTCCATCATCGGTTCCGGCCTCAGCGGATTCGCTCTTGCGGTATGGGTTTACCAGCGAACTGGTTCGGCGACCAAGTTCTCCCTGATTGTGCTCAGCACGGTTACGCCCGGCATCCTGCTCTCTCCCGTCCTGGGCGTGCTCGTGGATCGCTATAACCGCCGCCGTATCATGGTCTTGTGCAACATAGCAGCGGGTCTTTGCACACTGACCATGGCGTCTCTCTATTTGAAAGGCGGCTTGTTGCTCTGGCAGATCTGTGCCTTGATGCTTGTGATCTCGATCAGTAGCAGCCTTTTGACGCCTACCTATACCGCTGGCATCTCATCGATTGTTCCCAAAGAATACCTCGGGCGCGCTTCTGGCATGGTGCAACTCGGGGCTGCCTCAGCGGAAATGTTCGCGCCCATGCTGGCCGGTTTTTTCATGGGAACGATTCAACTTGGCGGCATCCTTGTCATCGATACGCTGACCTATGTGTTTGCGGTGTTCACCTTGTCCGTTGTCCGTTTTCCAGAAGTTGCGTCAAGCGATTCTGCGTCGACAAAACAACGATCCATGTTCGGAGATGTAACGGATGGAATCCGTTACCTCATGGCCAGGCGAGGCCTTCTAGCGCTGATCGGGTTTTTCACCGTCACAAATCTCGTGCTGGGCATGGATAACGTTTTGATGCCTCCCATGGTGATGAGTTTTGCGGGAGCCAGATTATATGGAATCATCGCCGGCGTCGGTGGCGCCGGATTCCTTCTCGGCAGCGTTGTCATGAGCGCCTGGGGAGGCCCCGAGCGGCGTATCCGCGGAGTTTATCTCTACGGATCCCTCATGAGCGTTGCGCTGGTTTTGGAATCCCTGCGGCCGAACCCTTGGATGATCGCTGCGGGTGTATTCCTAATCTCGGCGGCAACGCCGATCGCCAATGGATGCGCGGTGCCGATCTTGCAAGTCAAAACGGAGCCGGCTTTCCAAGGACGGGTGTTCGCTACCATGCGTTTTGTAGCTGGATGGGGGGTTCCTCTTGCTTATCTCTTCGCAGGTACGTTGGCTGATCGTCTCTTTGAACCATTGACGACCCAGAACGGTTTCGTGCGCAGCAGCATTGGCCAATTGATTGCACTCGGCCCCGGAAGGGGAACAGCGTTGTTTCTGTTCACGTTAGCCGTTGTTGTATTCCTCTTTACAGTAAGGTGCATGTTCTACCGGCCTCTGCTAAGGGTGGAGTCCGATATCCCAGACGCGCGGGAAAACAGCGGTACTACAAGGTAGTTGGGCACCAGTCGGAGCAGCATTCCATTTGGCTCGTGTTACGCGAAAAGATACTTGGCCAAGTCACTGTTGGCAAGATGAGGGCAAAGTAGATATCAAGGCCAAGTGTTTTAGCTCTTATCCAGGAAATCAAGAGCCATGTTAGAAAATGAGTATCGAATGCAAAACTTCATGACAAGCCCGATCACCGCGTCTTGGGGAGCTGATGCCGTGAGCGGAATCAATCTCCGGTGCTAATGGTAACCTTTCCATGAAGCGTCGATATCTCCAACTCGGGCGGTGGCCCGGTTCGAGGGCTCCCTTCACCGACGGCCAAACCCTTCAACTGCACCGGACCGCTTCCGGTGATCACGGCATTACCGCTTCGAGAGGGCTGGAAGGAAACGTTCCGAGGCAGTTGTAGGCGGATATTTCCATTGAGGGTCTTGATGGCCAAGAGTCCCGTCCATAATTTACCTACTGCAAGATTCACCGATCCATCGTTCGTGTGCGCTTCAGTAACGGTGCCATTCGTGGAAATTTCGATGTCGCCTCGCATGGTAGTTGCCGCAACGTTGCTGGAAAGTGACTTGGCTCGGACAGTTCCATTAATGTTTTGCGCAATGAACGGTATGCCGGCGGGAATCGCCAGTTTGAAATCAACGCGCACATCTTGTGGAAGCCGACCGCTCTCGCAAGGGGCATTAGTCCCCGTCTGCCCGCTGGAAACGATGCACACGAGAACTCCGTCCTGATTGGTGGAAACGTTAACTTCAACGCGGTTGGCTTCTGGGCCGGTTTTGACAGCTTCCACGTGCAGTTCTCCGTCCGTGGAGTACGAAGCATCGATTGAGCCGTTGATGCCGCGCACTGTAACCGTTTTCCCTGAAGTTATATTCGAGTGCCAGTGAAACACTTGCTTGTCCTCTTGATGCAACGAATGCGCCTGAAGGGTTGCCGGTGGGAATCCAAGAGTCGATAGATAGACCATCCCGAACGCATAAGGCAGTAGTCTAGTCCTAACCATAGCGATCCGATTATATAACGAGGATGTTGCGTCTGCTCAAGACGATGCCTCCCTGGTGAATCGTTCCAAGGAGCGGAATCGCCCTTCCGAACGTTTTTAGATTTTGCCTGTCGTAGATTGCTTTTACCGAAGAAATAGATCAGCGCTGAATCGCGAACGCTATTCATATATATGTCAATCTAAGGAGAGAGTGTGGAAAGTAAGTTCAGAGTAGTTATCGTTGGCGGTGGTTCTGCTGGATGGATGACGGCTGCATATTTGAGTCAAGCCCTATATCGCGGGGTAGACATTCAACTGGTGGAATCGCCAAATATCAATACCATAGGAGTCGGAGAAGCGACGTTCAGTACCATCCGCCTTTTCTTTGATTTTCTTGGGTTGCGCGAAGAAGATTGGATGCACCACTGCAACGCCAGCTATAAGCTCGCGATCCGTTTCGTGGACTGGAACGCGGAACGGCGCCATTTCTATCATCCCTTCCAGAGGTTTGATTCCGTTGATAGCATCAGTATGATCGATTGGTGGCTGAAACTTAAAAGGAACAACGCGCCCTTCGATTATTCCTGTTTCTCTGTTCCGGCAATCTGCGATGCGCAGAGGTCACCCCGATTTCATGATGGTCACGTATTCGACAGGAAAGTGGATGGATATCTCTCATCCCATGATCCGAATCGCGCGCTTCTCCTGGAAGAGCTGAAAATTCAATATCCCTATGCCTATCATTTTGATGCTGGCCTCATCGCTAAGTTCATGGCGGGCTACGCCCAGGAGCGGGGCGTGCGCCAGATCATGGACGATGTGCTGGAAGTCAAGCTCGCCGAGAACGGCTTCATCCAGGGTGTCCGCACCCAAAACCACGGGATGATCGAGGGGGATCTCTTCGTCGATTGCACAGGTTTCCGCGGTCTTCTTGTGAATCAGACATTGAATGAACCATTCATTTCGTTTTCTGAGTTCCTGCCGAATGACAGCGCCATCGCGCTTCAGATTCCCAGTCATCCGGAGGCCGAAGGAATCAATCCCTACACCACCGCCACGGCGCTCTCTTCAGGATGGGCGTGGAATATACCGCTATTTAACCGCGTCGGCACCGGCTATGTATATTGCAGCGCTTTCCAGACCGCCGAATCCGCGGAGCAGGAATTTAGGACGCATCTTGGAAAACGCAGTGAGGGCTGCAAGGCTAACCACATCAAGATGCGGATTGGACGTAACAGAAATTCCTGGGTGAAGAACTGTGTGGCCATCGGTCTTGCCAGCGGATTCGTGGAGCCGCTGGAATCGACTGGCATCTTTTTTATTCAGCATGGAATTGAACAACTGGCGGCCCACTTTCCTCGCCGCGCATTTGACCAGGAGAGTATAGCCCAGTACAACCGCTCCGTTGCTGACGTGATCGATGGCGTCCGAGATTTTCTTATTCTGCATTACGCGGCTAGCAGCAGGAACGACACTCCGTTCTGGAAGGCCACCAAGACTGATTTTTCGATAACTCCGGAGTTGCGCGAGCGTTTGCAGTTATGGAAGCGTCGGCTTCCCACAAATCGAAACATCAACCCTAAATATCACGGATTTGAGGCCTATTCCTATGCGGTGATGTTGCTTGGTCTCGGTTATTACCCCGATACCAGCTTGCCGCTCTTGGGCTATAAAGACGATCATCGTGCTTGGGCGGCTTTCGACGGTATTCAGCAGGAATCGTTACGGCTGGTGGAAACACTGCCGCCGCTGCATGACTACCTGACACAACGTTACCAGCATGATCAGAGCTGCCAACTCGCTGTTGCCGTTCCCTGATCGACAACCCTCATCTCTCCAGCATTGGAAGGCACCCGTGGCCACCTGATGCCGTGGGCTGTCGGCGCAGCATAGCCGTCCAATTTCAGACGGAACCCGAAATCCGATACTACAATACCAATGTGAAACCGCACGCGGCGCGGTTTCACACTGCTATCCGTCAGCACTGGTGTATTAAAAACTAAACCCATTGGGTCCTCGACGTGAGCCTTTGGGGAAGGGTACCGGTCGCAAAGGTCGGAAGCGCCGTCCGCAATTTCTTCCTGCTGAGTTGCATCGCTCTTAATCTCCTCCGCCAACGCTCGAACTGCGAAAGCACGCGCAGGGTCGCACAAGACATCCGGATGCTGTGGGTAGCCCAGCCCACACCGCAAGACAGCCCCAGCCTCTCCTGCTGGGGCCGCATTCAGGGTCGTCCTTTACCTGGCAATTTCAGTTACAGCAGCCAGGCTGTACGCCGGTAAATTCTTACTTACTGCACAGTCAGATTCACGGTTGTTGTATGCACCGTAGCGCCGCTGGTTGCCGAAATGGTGATGGTGAAGGTCGCGGCCGGCGGCGTCTTGGCGGAGCCTCCACCGCATCCGGTCATTGTGATTCCCACTGCCAGCGTTACGAGCAAACAGAGCATCAAGGAGGATTTGCCGTGGAGAAAAGCGCGTCGGCGCCGAGGCACGGCCAACAGTATGAATGCGAACGCGGGCACGCCCAGAGACCATAGTCTGAGTTGGTGCATGGCGGCGGTTTTAGCGGTCTGGATAGTCAGTGTGGAAGTCGCTGTGCCTGCTCCGGGAGTCAAGGAAGCAGGATTGAAAGTTGCCGTGGCCCCCGGAGGTAAGCCAGTGGCTGTCAGTGTAACTGGCGTATTGAAAGCCCCGCCAGCCCCACTCACGTTGATGGTGAAAGTGGCGGCTTGGCCGTCAACCACGGTTGCCGACCCTGAAGTTGGGGATACCCCGTAGTCTGGCGTCGACGCAGCCAGTCCTGTTCCGGTCAACGCAACTTTTTGAGGTGAATTCGAGGCGTTGTCAGCAATCGCCACTTGTCCTGGCAGGGATCCTATGGTGGTCGGGGAGAAGGTCACACTGATAGAGCAGGTGGCTCCGGCCGCCAGAGTGGCTCCGCAGTTGGTGGTGAAAGAGTAGTTGGCGGAGAGTGTGATGGAGATACCTGTCAACGGGGCATTGCCGGTATTGGCCACGGTTATGGCCTGAGGGGTACTGCTGGTTCCCTGAACTTGGTTGCCGAAGGTGAGCGAAGCCGGCGTTAACGTGACCGTGGGAGCCGCCGGCGCAACGCCGGTACCGCTGAGAGCCACGGTCGGCGGCACTCCCGAAGCGTTACTCGTTATCTGCACGGTATCGGATATCGCTCCCGTGACCAGGGGCGTGAAGACGATGTTAAAGGTGCAGGTGGCTCCAGCCGCTAAGGATGCGCCGCAGGTTGTGGTGGTCTCTTTAAAATCACCAGCACCGGAAAAACTAAATCCGCCAAGAGTGAGAGCGGCATTGCCTGTGTTGGAGACCGTGATGGTTTTTGCCGCGCTGGATGTGCCGACCGTCTGATTGGCAAAGGCAAGCGATGTGGGGCTGTAGGCGATCACCGGCATACTGGCGGCATTAGGCGAGATTTTGATGACATATCCGCTATCGCCGCCTCCGGGGTAAGTAGATTGAAAGGCTCCGGGCGTGGTTGGAAAGTTGGCGCCAGCTGTTCTGCCGCCGATATACAGATTGAGGGCGGAATCCTGCGCCAGGGACCCGCCGTTGCCTGGCGTCCCACCAAAGTCGTTAGGACCGACATAGGTGGAGTAAGTCAACGCCGTGCCGCCGGCATTAACAATTGAGAGCGCTAAATCATGGGGGCTAACGAATTGGCCAACCCTGCTCAGCGTGCAGCTTATGTGCTGCGCTGTACAGGGAAAGTCGGTGGATTGGGTTTGGATAGTGACCGCCACCTGTCCTGACGGATCAACTACGATGCCACCTCCGAACTCTTCGTTTGATCCGCCGAGATAGGAAGAATAGAGAAGTGCGGAGGCGTCAGGCGACAGTTTAGCGACAAAAGCATCGTTAAAGCCGGGTCCTCCTGTGCCGCCTCCAATGGTCGCCTGAAAGGCGCCCGCGGTTACCGGCCAGTTGGGAGACCACGTGTCTCCCACAATATAGATGTTGCCCGAGCCGTCAAGCGCCAGGGACTGAACAGTATTGCGCACGCTGCCAATCGAATCTGGCAGGCTGGTGACCAGAGTTGAGAAAACCAACTCGGTCGCCTGCGGATTGAACTTGGCCACGAAGCCCCGAGGACCTACTTCCGACGGAGCAGGATCCGAGGATTGGAATACTCCAGGTGTGGTCACGAATTGGTTCGTAGCGGAGGAGACACCGGCCGTCAGGCCGGCAATGTATGCGTTACCGGCGCCGTCCACGACCAGAGAATCTTGAGTGCTGAAAGAA
>DATGIO010000147.1:0-32917 GCA_035295685.1 Candidatus Angelobacter sp. | reverse complement strand
CCATGGGTTCGGAGCCGTTTAGGCGACGAATCCTAATGGTGGGAACCGTTCCAATAGAAATAAAAGTCCCGTTAGGGACGACTGAGGTTTATGTCTCATAGCCATGTCTGCTGCCTGGTTCACATCGTCTTCACTACCGCCGACCTCGAATACAGGAAGAAATAAGAGACCGGCTGCATTCCTTTCTTGGCGGGATCGCTCGGAAGAATGGGATGACCGCTGTAGCGGTGGGAGGGATCTCGGACCACGTCCATGTGTTGCTCTCGCTCTCGCGTACCACTTCGGTCTCCAAAGCGGTGCAGTTACTGAAAGCAGGGTCGTCGAAATGGATCAATGAAAACTTTAAAGATTATCGCCCTGCCCGAGAATTTCCGTCCTTTAAAGTCCCAGCGCTCCGGCATAAAGCGAGTGGAAGTGGTGGACTCCGCGCTCCTGCTTCACGCTGTAACGCCCCCGGCTATAAGACCTTGAATGTAGATTCTTCTGGACCGTCTCGCAGATGCGAACATCCTCAATTTGAATCTCATCGCTGAAATGCACCGTTTGCGCCGGCACATCCGTCTGGAGTACATATTCCGGAAAATACCATTCAAAGATCGCGATGGAGCGTTCCGTCGAGACCGGTAGAACAATATTCAGAGAAACATTGTCCGGATAGCAGTTCAGCATCCAGTTGGGGAAGATCCAGAAATACTCCGCGACGTCGTCGCCTTTGGCCTGCGAGTAACGTCTGGTCGTACTGCTTTCGTTTTCAGGTCCGCGAATGGGGCTTGATTGCAGAGAATAGGATTCAAATAATTCTGTGGTGTAGCTCCCATAATCCAGTTCGCGGTTGAGCCCTGGATGCACGCTCGGCAGATGATACCCTTCGAGATAATTATCGATGTAGATCTTCCAGTTGCATTCCATCTCGTAAATGCGGCGTTCGAAGAGCTTCATCCGTCCGAATTGGAAATACGCCGCCTGCTCTGGTAATCTCCCGAGCGATGTGGCCAGCGGCTCCGCTTCTGGATCGAGGTTTACCAAAATCAGCTCCTCCCACATTTCCAGGCGCACAGGCGTTAGTCCGAAGTCTTCGCGCTGGAAGTTCTCAACGCCCTCACATTCCGGAGCATTCAGCAGCGCTCCGTCCAGGGAGTAGGTCCAGCCATGGTAGCCGCAGCGAAAAACTTTTCTTTCTCCGCAGCCTTCCGCCGGAGGGCCTGCGCGATGCTTGCAGACGTTATAAAAACCTTTTACGTCCCCAGAAGTATTGCGAACGATCAGCAGCGGCTCACCTGCGAGGTTGGTGGTGAAGTAGGAACCGGGTTTTGCCAACTGGCTGGTGTGCCCTACGACCTGCCAGGTCCGGCAGAAGATTTCTTCTTTCTCTTGTGCCTCCAGGGCCGAATCCAGGTAATAGTTGGCTGGGAGCGTGGATGCCTGTGCAATATCCGGATCGATCAGCTTTCTCAGAATCGGCTTGGATCTCATTTGGGTCTTCATCTTCCTTAATTCACACCCTGAATCCTACGAAAATCTAGTTCTCACGGGAAAATGGGTGCCCCATCATTTGTGGAGAGCGCGCTCACTCGGCGTTTTAAAACCCAGGCTTGCCTTTAACGAACCTTCCCCTTCACATAAAGAGGCTATCAAGAGTTTTCATGCAATTGCTCTGACCTTTACGCTTGACGGCAACCGCAGAAACGAGATTATATCTAAGCGCCAAAATCACAGGGTCGCACCAAAATTGTCCCAGCCAACGAAACTAGTCCGCGGACTCTCACTGCTCGACTCCATTCTCCTGCTCACGGGCGGAATCATTGGCTCCGGAATTTTTCTCACTGCCAAAGATATCGCCGCCAGCACCCGCACTCCCGGCATGTTCCTCTCGATATGGGTGATTGGCGTGGCGATCACCATGCTTGCCTGCTTTGCCTTTGCCGAAATCGGCGCCATGTTTCCCGAAGCCGGGGGACAGTATGTCTACATCCGCGAAGCCTACGGAGAGTTCGCTGCTTTTCTTTACGGCTGGATGATCTTCACTGTCAGCGTCGGCGGAACGATTGCGGCCCTCGGAGCGGGCTTCGCGGAGTACGCCGGTCATGTATTTCCGGCGCTTCAGGCGAGCCATCCTGTTCTCGATCTTGGTTTCTTTACGCTCACCAGAGGACACCTGGTTGCCGTCGGAGCGATTGCTCTGCAAACGGCCGTCAACATCTTTGGCGTGCGCCGCGGAGCCGCACTCCAAAATGTAGCCACCTGGTGTAAGTTTGCGGCGATCGCCGCATTTGTCCTTCTCGGGTTGGCGATAGGCAAAGGATCGTGGACTCATTACTCTCAGCCTCTGCCCGCCGCTCCCGGAAGCCCTTCTCTGCTGGCGGGCATTGGCGTCGCTCTCATCGCGGTTTTTTGGGCCTATGACGGATGGGTGTATATCACCTGGGTTGCGGGGGAGGTCAAAGATCCGCAGCGCAACTTGCCGCGCGCTTTGATATTTGGCCTTCTGATTGTGGGCGTGCTGTATCTGCTAATCAACCTCACCTATCTGTATGCGCTTCCGATGAGCGAGATTGCCTCTCAAACGGCGGTGGCGCAAGCTGCGGCGGTCTCCATGTTTTCAGCCGGAGCCGGACGATGGCTGGCTCTGATGATCGCGATCTCCTGCTTTGGTGCCATGGCGGCGGCCGTCATGACGGGAGCGCGCGTCTACTACGCGATGGCCGAGGATGGCGTTTTCTTTCGGGCGCTGGCCCGGGTCAGCCCTCGCTGGCGGACGCCTGTCGCCAGCCTCGTGTTGCAGGGCGTCTGGTCGGCGGCCCTGGCTTTAAGTGGCCGCTACGATCAGCTCTTTACCTACGTCATGTTCATGATGGTGCTCAGTTATCTGCTGACGGTGCTTGCGGTATTTGTCTTGCGCCGCAAAATGCCGGATGCGCACCGTCCCTACCGTTGTACCGGGTACCCATGGCTCCCTGCGCTGTATGTGATCATTACAGGCGCATGGGCCGTCAATGCGCTGGTGGAAAAAACCGGGGAAGCTTTGGCCGGAATTGCGATCGTGCTGGTTGGTGTGCCCCTATATTTCTATTGGAAGTCGCAGAAACAAAAAACCGCCAAGACCGTAACCAATTCATAGCCTAAGAACGTATTCGCGGCGGTCACAACCTGAACACGAAAATCTACTTCTCACGGGAAAGTGGGTGCCCCATCCTTTGTGGAGAGCGCGCCCTTGGTCTTTGCGTTCGGAGCAAAGGGTGGGTTCTGGATCATCGGTGCAACGGAAAAAAAGTGCCCCTGCCGCACCGCGTAAAACCATCCCGTAAACAGTCATTCCACTTGATTAATTTGCGTGTTTCAAAACGCCCCCAAAAATCAATTAGAAATGAAGATATTCAGGCGGCCGTGACGGCGCTTGCTGCCCCAAAGCCGCATTCTGCGCATAGCTGAGCTTCAGTGACTTATAAAAACGGCCTTGAAATAATAGGTGAATATTGAAAGGAAAAATCGAAAAACATCTTTCTTTTCTTAAATGGCAGTCAATTGGGTCAAATAGGAGGAATATGGCCAGCAAATGCTGCTTGAAAAGTGTTTTCTACTTAGGCCGTGGCTGCAGCTTGGGAGGTGTGTCCGGAACGGTCTGCGCCTGCTTCTGCGCTGTCCACGCCGTTGGATTGGCAGGAGCGGCAGGGTCCACAGTAAAGTCCCAAACGTAGAGATTGATCTGCTTCTTGTCGAGCATCTCCACCAGGGCGTACTCACCTGGAAGCAGTGGCTCAGCTGGTGTCACCTCGGTCCAGTCGCCCACCTGGGAACTGGTGGTCTTGAGCCAGCTTTCTTTCTGCGTGACGTTCCCGGTGAGGCCGATATTCAGGTTGCCGACGATTCGTTTGTCTTTTTTGGTGAGCAGCCGAATAATTCTGTACCTCTCTTCCGGCTGGCCCTTGCCGGAGTCTCCGGTTCCCGCAACATTGGAAGCCAGATCGTCCGTTGGAGCGACGTTCACGTAAATCACGGGTTGCGGTATGTGCGACTGAATATGGGCGTGGGCGCCCTTCAATTCCACGGTCTGCTTCGATGAAAGAGGAATCGGGTTCACTGCCGCCCGCAGAATGTTCTTGCCCGTTTCTTTATTGATATCCCCGGCATTTTGCGGCAATTCCACGAGCTGTGGTTCAGTGCGAAAATCATCCAGAAGGAAGACCCCGCCGCTGTCAGGCAGTCGTAAGCCTGGAGCCACCATCGGCGACCGGGTGTCCTCGGCCTTGCGGTCCTCTTCTTCTTCCTTGGATACCTGTCCGGCCATTACCGCGCGCGCGGCGTCCCGTTCCTTGTTGTACTTCTCCGTTGCTAGCCAATCCACCAGGCTTGCTGGAATTTCTTCCCAGCCATAGCGCTCGGAGCTGTAGTAGCGCACACGGTCGCCCTTGACCTCCCATTGCGTCACAGTCTGAAAGGAGCCGTCTTTCAGCACCAACCGCTTGGGGTTCTGTTGAGCGGCGATTGAGGAGACTCCCACAAGGCTCAACACAGCGGAAACGAAAAACAGGATGACTGCTTTCTTAAAATGCTTCGGCATGATTTACTGATTTCCGGATTTCTTAATTCTTAAGACCGCGCCACTCTCTCCAATAGCATCGCACAGAGGGGATGAAATCGGCCAAAATTTGCGCCTATTTTTTAGGCCAATTTCAGCCTCGAAGCTTCGAAGTATAGAAGAAACCGAGAAGGAGAATTCTCTATTGAAGCATGCCGTCTTGATGGCGATTCTTTTGTTGACCTGCAACGCCAGGGGCCACGGGCAGGTTGCTGCGGGCTCTTCGCCCATCGAGGCATCCGCGAGCCGTACACAATCTACAGTCGAATACACTCTTCCTCCGGACAAACTTGAACAATCCAAGGCTCTGTACGATCTGCGCGGGCAGCTCATGGTGGTTGAGTGGAGTTGCTCTCTCGCGGTTCTTCTGGCGCTGCTCTTTTTCGGTATCGCGGCGCGTTACCGCGACTGGGCAGAATCGATCTCGCGGCACAGCTTTATCCAGGCTCTAATCGCCGTTCCTTTGTTCTTGCTTACTCTGAATCTCCTGGCCTTGCCGCTCGACGCCTATCGCCACCAGATCGGTTTGCTCTACGGCCTCTCTGTCCAGGGATGGTCTTCCTGGATTGGAGATTTCGCGAAAGGCGAAATCCTCACCCTGGCTCTTGGCGTGCCTTTGTTGTGGATGTTCGTGATTGTAATCCGCAAGAGCCCAACGCGCTGGTGGCTGTATTCCTGGTTGATTGCCACGCCAACTCTAATTTTTATTGTTTTTCTCGCGCCTGTCGTGATCGATCCGCTTTTCGACAAATTCGGTCCGCTCGATGCCGGCCATCCTCAGCTTGTCGATGCGATTGAGAAAGTCGTGCAGCGTGGCGGCCTGTCGATTCCCAGAGACCGCATGTATGAGATGAAGGCCGGTGAAAAAGTCACAACCTTGAACGCCTATGTCACCGGCTTTGGCGCTTCCAAAAGAGTGGTTGTATGGGACACCACCATGCAAAAGATGACGACTGCGGAAACGCTCTTCGTCTTCGGACACGAAATGGGGCACTACGTCCTCAACCACATCGTGCATGGCTTGATTTTGGGTTCTTTAGGGCTGTTGCTCGCGCTCTATCTTTCCTACAGGATCTCCGGATGGCTCCTGCCGCGCTTTCAGCAGAGATGGCATCTGCGTGAGCTTGGAGATTGGGCGGCTCTGCCGATGCTCTTCCTCATCTTTGGCGTCCTGAACTTCGTGGCCGATCCCATCAGCAACAGCATCGGACGCGAAGTGGAGCATCAAGCCGACGTCTATGGACTGGAGGTGACCCATGGCATCAATCCCGATTCAAAGGAGGCTGCCGCGCACGCCTTCCAGATGCTAGGCGAAGTTGGGCTCTCCTATCCGTACCCAAGCCGTTTAGCGGTGATCTGGTTCTACGATCATCCTCCAATTTCCGATCGCGTACGCTTCGCACATGAATACGATCCTTGGGCAAAAGGAGAGAAACCGCGCTATGTCAAATGAAGGCATGAAGGAAGGTCAAGTGAAGAATGAAAGGCGCAACGAAATATCAGTTTCGTTGCGGCTGAAATTTTGGCATAATTGATTGTGCACCCCTACTGCTTCCACGGCACATGCAAACTGAATGCGAGCCGGGGAGCCGAGTCCCCAATTTCATCCCAAACATCTGAATCGAGGAATTCATGTCTGCGAAATATATTTTCGTAACGGGTGGCGTCGTGTCTTCGCTGGGGAAAGGCCTGGCTGCGGCCTCCATTGGCTGCCTGTTGGAAAGTCGCGGATTGAAGGTCAATCTGATGAAGTTTGATCCTTACCTGAACGTCGATCCTGGCACCATGTCTCCGTTCCAGCACGGCGAGGTGTTTGTGACCGACGATGGTGCGGAGACCGACCTCGATTTGGGCCACTACGAGCGTTTTACCCATGCCCGGCTCTCCCGCGACAATAACTGGACCACAGGCCGCATCTACGAGCAGATCATTGCCAAAGAGCGGCGCGGCGACTACTTGGGCAAGACAGTCCAGGTCATTCCTCATGTGACCAATGAGATTAAAGCCGCCATGAAGAAGGTGGGCCAGGATGTCGAGATTGCAATTGTCGAGATTGGCGGCACCGTTGGCGATATTGAATCTCTGCCCTTTCTCGAAGCTATTCGCCAAATGCGGCAGGAGTTGGGGCGCGACAACACGATCTTTGTTCATGTCACTCTGGTTCCCTGGATTGGTGCTGCCGGCGAGTTGAAGACCAAGCCGACGCAGCACTCCGTCAAGGAGCTTCTGAGCATCGGAATCCAGCCGGATATCCTCCTTTGCCGCACCGATCGTTTTCTTGCGAAAGACCTCAAGAGCAAAATTGCTCTGTTTTGCAACGTTGAAGACGAGGCTGTAATTACCGCCAAGGATGTCGCCTCGATCTACGAAGTGCCCTTGGTCTTTGCTCGTGAAAACGTCGATACGCTCCTGCTTCGCTATTTGCGGGTCGAAGCCAAAGAACGAAATCTTGCCCGTTGGGACGATCTCGTGCACCGCGTCTACAACCCGCAGGATGAAGTCCACATTGGAATTGTCGGCAAGTATGTTGAATATGAGGACTCTTACAAATCGCTGAAAGAAGCGCTGGTGCACGGAGCGGTCGCGCATAATCTCAAGCTCGTGCTTACCTGGGTGGAAGCGGAAGGATTGGAGACCAAGGACAAGAGCAGCCGCGACTACGAGATTCAGTTGGAAGGCTTCGATGGCATTCTGGTCCCCGGTGGCTTCGGCAAGCGTGGTATCGAAGGAATGCTCAACGCGATTCGTTTTTCGCGCGAAAAGAAGGTTCCTTATTTCGGCATCTGCCTGGGCATGCAGACTGCATGTATCGAGTATGCTCGCAACGTTTGCGGGCTGGAAGAAGCGGATTCCAGCGAGTTCAATCCTAGCACCGCGCATCGCATTATCTACAAGCTGCGTGAACTGCGCGGCATCGACGAGCTAGGCGGAACCATGCGCCTTGGTGCGTGGGCGTGCAAGCTCGAACCGGAGAGCCTCGCCGCTCGCGCCTATGGCAAGACCGAGATTGACGAGCGCCATCGCCACCGGTACGAGTTCAACCGTGAGTATGAGGCGGTCTTGACTGGCGGCGGCTTGCGGATCACAGGAGCCACCCCTGACGGAACCTACGTGGAAATTGTGGAGATTCCCAATCATCCCTTTTTCCTTGGGTGCCAGTTCCATCCTGAATTCAAGTCCAAGCCGCTTGAGCCGCATCCGTTATTTAGCGCTTTTATCAAAGCCTCCTATGAAAGTGGCCGCCGCCGTCGCGATAACCACCTGCACGACGAGATGGAGATGTTCCACCGGCCTGAGCGCATCATGGGACGATAGGAAGATAGGACCGATCCGGGGAAGGTAAAATCGATCCGTCCGCGAATGCTCGATATGCCCAATAACCACTCATTCAAGATCGGCAGCCTCGAAGTTGGCGCATCCGCTTCGCTTTTTCTGATTGCGGGTCCTTGCGTCATCGAAAGTGAGGACCATGCGCTCAAGATGGCGAATGCTATTAGCGCCGTGGCTCGCAATCTCAACC
Source organism: Candidatus Angelobacter sp. (assembly GCA_035295685.1). GTDB lineage: Bacteria > Acidobacteriota > Terriglobia > Terriglobales > Acidobacteriaceae > Angelobacter. The sequence goes on along the minus strand of DATGIO010000147.1, from coordinate 24,821 downwards.
TTCCTTATATCTTCAAAGCTTCTTATGACAAGGCCAATAGGACCTCGTTGCAGAGTTTTCGTGGGCCCGGCCTTGAGGAAGGCTTGCGCATCCTGAAGAAGGTTAGGGAAACCGTGGGCGTTCCAGTCTTGACCGATGTGCACGAAGCCGTGGATGTTCCGCGCGTTGCCGATGCCGTCGATGTGGTGCAGATACCGGCTTTCCTTTGCCGCCAGACCGATTTGTTGGTGGAAGCAGCCCGCCATGCACGCTCCATCAACATCAAGAAGGGGCAGTTTGTCTCTCCCTGGGATATGCGCCACGCGGCTGAGAAGGTGCGTGAATCGGGCAATAACAACATCTTCCTGACCGAGCGCGGCAGTTCGTTCGGATACAACAATCTTGTAGTGGACATGCGCTCCTTGGCCATCATGCGGGAATTTGCCCCCGTCGTCTTTGACGCCACACATTCGGTTCAGCTTCCCTCGGCGGGAGCCAACGGTAAAGCCGTCTCCGGCGGACAACCTGAATTTATCCCTCTTTTATCGAGGGCCGCGGTCGCCGCCGGGGTTGACGGCGTATTCATGGAAGTCCACGACAATCCAGCCCAGGCAAAATCCGATGGAGCCAACGCTCTCAACCTCAAAGATCTGCCAGGGGTATTGTCTGAGCTTCTGGCGGTTCGTGCGGCGCTTCAGCCGGTGGCGTCGCATTCCTGACAACCGATTTGCTGCATTCAATTAGGCTTTTCATAAGTACTGCCGCCCGCAGGGCAGGTGACGCACGTTCGCCCGGACGTAGTCAAATCGTACTCAATACCTTTGGCGGGGCTAATGGTCATCTTCTGTGAACAGGTATTCTTCGGCGGAGGCGGACAGAACAGGCAGATCGTACCCCCAACCGGGATTGCACCTCCTCCGCGAGAGGCGGTCACCGTATACACGCAATAGACGTCGGTGGCGCCCGGCTGATGCGGTTTCACTTCTTGCGGACACCCTGTAAACAAGAGCAGTGCTGCAGAAATCGGCAAACACCTCGTAGTCAATAGCTTTATAGTCATGGCCAAGCCTCCTTTGAAATGGTTTTAGTGCCTCCCAATATTCGGGTTTCTAAATATTGTTAACGTAGGCGCTTAAGCCTTTCCCAAACGTCTAAGGTTGCTCAAAATTTGTAATGTGGCCGTCCCGTCGGTAAGACCGAATCGGTTGGTTTTTCTTGGCCCCATTGGATTGCTGGCAGTATCAGTTACCGCGCCAACTTCTGATCGGCAGCCCCGCATCTGTTGGGTATAGGAGCGTTTCCAATGCCGCTGATCAACAAGGCCGTAGGAGTCATAGCCAAGAGACTACCCAAGATGATTTCGCCCGAGGCCCATCGAACAATCGACTACGCGACTGCGGGCGGATTCCTTCTGATGGGAGTCTTACTGTGGAAGAAGAACAAACATGCCTCGTTGGCGGCAATGTTTTGCGGAGCTACCGGAGCCGCCAATGCCTTGGTGACCAGCTTTCCCGGACGCGGGGCGCGCATCCTCGATTTTGAGACGCATGGCAAAATCGACGCGATTCTGGCGGGAGTGGCGGCTGCGGTTCCCAATATTTTTGGGTTTGCCGATCAACCGGAAGCCGATCCCTTTTATATGCAAGGCGTCGTCATTGGCGCCGTCACTGGCATGACGGATTTTGCGGATTCTGAAGCTCAAGGCCGCGAGAGCATCCAGCCCGAACGCGCCACGCGGTCGCAGCGCAAACGCAAGATTTTTGGCACCCTGGGCCGGGCCGAGAGTCTTGCCGACGACGTTCAAATACAAGATCTTCAAATAGACGACCTTCAAATTCACGATGACGAGGAAGCGTCGGTTCACCCCAGTCGAAGAGTGGCGTAGTTGCCCCCTCTAAACGCGAGCGGAAGCTGCCTGCCTCCCGCTTTCTAAAGCATTACGGTCAGACTGGCAATTGCTTTAGAATCGTCCTTACCATCATGCCCAATCCGATCTTGACGCAATCCAAGCCAAACGAAAAGAACGGAGCCAGCCCGGAGATGCAGCCGCAAAGCCAGGGGAATGAGCCGCAGGTCAGCGTATTTGCCGTGCATGGAGCCGATCCGGAAGTCCTTGCTTATGCGATGGCGAAATATTCGCGCTCAGCGCTCTCCATGCGGCAATCTTTAAAGGAGATCGGCGAACAACGGGCCGAGCAGTTTCTCAACACCTTCTATTTTCAATACGGGCATCGCTCAATTGCCGATCTCGCTCATCTGGCTTTTGCCATTGAGAAGCTGTCGATGCTTGCCGCCATTATCCTCGTCGATGAGCAGCGTTGGGACGGCCAGGAGCGCTCCACGCGCTACCAGAATTTCAAGAAGAGCGGCTATTACACCCCGGATTTTGGGGGAGATCAGGTTCTAAGGGGCGAGTACCACCGCACGGCGGATTTCCTTTTTGCGGAATACGAGGCACTCAGCCGGGAGATGCTCGCGTATTACACCGGGCAAATTGCGCGTCCTGAGACCATGGATCAGGATTCCTATAACCGCGCTCTCCGCGCTCGCGCCTTCGACAATTCTCGCTACCTGTTGCCTCTGGCGACCAATACCTCGTTGGGGCAAATCGTCAACGCCCGAACTCTGGAAGCGCAAATCTCGCGCCTGCTTTCCAGTACCTATGGCGAGGTACGGCGTCTAGGTGAGCTGTTGAAAGAGGCTGCGCGGGAACCTGCGTTCAACGTACAAGACGATGCTTTGCTCGGGTTAGTAGAAGAAATTAAACGTACAGACTCCGAACTTGGTGAACGCGCAGAGCGCCAGCTTCTGCGGCCTGTGCGTGTCGCGCCGACGCTCGTGAAGTATGCCAATGCCAACGATTACGAAATTCAAACCAGGGAACAGCTAGCTCAGGCAGCCGCTGAGATGATGCAGGGGGCTGCCATTCAAGAAGCTCCTCTCGTGGATTTAGTGGAACCGGCACATCTGGAAATTGAGATGGCGGCCACGCTGCTTTACTCAGCCAGCCACTATTCCTACCGGCAAATTCGGGAACGGGTGCAGAGCCTTACCGCCGCCGAGCGTGACGAAATCATTGACCTGGGCGTGCGCCAGCGTGGCGCCTACGATGAACTGTCGAGAAGCTTTCATTCTGGCCAGCCGTTCCAGTTTGACATCCTTATGGATATTGGCGGCTTTCGCGATATGCACCGCCATCGTCGTTGCACGCAAATTGAGCAGGGGTTCACCGCAGTGCATGGCTATGAGACTCCTTCGGACCTCGTGTCTGCCGGATTAGAGGCTCGTTACCGGCAGGCGATGCAAACGGCTCACGCCTGCCATGATCGGGTTTTCGCATCGGCGGGCCCCTCGGAAGCTGTCTACATACTTCCTATGGGTTTCCGCAAGCGAACTCTTTTCAAAATGGACTTCGCCGAGACTCTCTATATTTCAGAGCTGCGCTCCGCGCCTGCTGGACACTTTTCCTACCGGGCGGTCGCCCATGCCATGTACAGGGAAGTGGCGAAGAAACATCCTTCCCTGGCCAAATACTTTCGGATGAAAGATATCGGCGGATCAGCCGATTTGCTGGTCCGCTGACCCGATGCGGCACTGAAGCGCCGTTCAGGCATTAGCACAGGGTAACCAAGGTCGCCGTGCGCTTTTCCGCCCGGTTTTCGCTCCCTTGGTCTTCACCCACTGGTTTTCCTCATAAACGAAAAACCGTAAGAAGAACCTTGGCAAGCAGCATACGGGAATGCCGAAAAAGGCTATAATCCTGCCGTTTTTCGCACATTTTTAGCTCTCCTCCAGCTGTCTGGTGCGAAAAAGAGCACATTTGCCATGGAAAAAGGCCGTTTCCCCCTGTTCAACCTTCCGGGCAAATACTTATACTAGTAAGAATTTCCCCCTCCGGCCGCCGTTCTCTTTCCCGCCGGGAACCTAAGTGGTTCAAAGATGGCAGTTTTTCGTGGAGACGATTCGTGCTTGAATCAATGCAAAAGATCGCCATTTTGTATGAAGCCAGTCAGGCGGTCCTTTCCACGTTTGATCTTGATGAGGTTTTGAACCATATCCTGTCCATCGTCAAGGATTATTTCCAGCTTCAAAACGGCGCGATCATGCTGATCGACAAGACAAAGCGTGAGCTTTATGTTCGCGCCCATTTTGGACACAGCAACCTGCCGGAAGGCTACCGACTGGCGCTCGGTATGGGTCTTACTGGGATCTCCGCCCAGATTAAGCGTCCAATTTATGTCCCGGATGTCGTCAAAGACACCCGCTACATCGAAAGGGTCCCTGAGACCAGGTCCGAGCTTGTGATTCCACTCATGGTGCGTGATGAGGCGCTGGGAGTGTTGGATTTCCAGAGCGACCAGTACGACTTTTTCGATCAGGAAACCATCGATCTGTTGACCATGTTTTCCACGCAGGCGTCGCTGGCTCTGGAAAATGCGCGTTTGTATTCGTTGGAGCGCCGCCGCGCCGAACAGCTTGAGGCCATTAACGCCGTTGCCCGCCAGACCACCGCCGTTCTCGATCTCGATGAGTTGCTCACCGTGGTCTGCCAGTTATTGCTGGAGTGGTTCCGTATCGACCATGTAGCCGTGCTCATGGCGGAAGGCGAGGCGCTGCGTGTCCGCGCCTTCGAGGGAAGGTTGACCCCCAAGGTAGCCATGGGTTCGCGGCTTGCGCCTGGAGCGGGGTTGGCTTCTAAAGCCTTGACCCAGGGCAAGAGCATCATTGCCAATGACGTGCATGATCGCAACATCGAAGCCTATATTGCCGGGTTTGTGGAAACACAATCGGAAATGTGCGTTCCCTTGATCTTCCTTGGGGAGAAGCTTGGTGTGTTGGCATTGGATAGCGCTCGCAAGGAAGCCTTCGACACAGACGATATCCAGCCCCTGGAATCGGTCGCCGACATCTGTGCGGCGGCCATTCAAAACGCCAACTATTTCGAGCGCATGAAGCAGCTTGCCTATGTGGATGGGCTCACCGGCATCCATAACCGTCGCTATTTTGAAATGCGCATTATTGACGAGTTGGAGCGCGCTTCACGCTTTCAAGGGCGCATGTCGGTCATCATGGTCGATATCGACCATTTCAAGCGCCTGAACGACGAGTTCGGTCATCTGTTGGGGGACGAGGTGCTGCGCTCTGTCTCGGCCATTCTGAAGCAGCCGTTGCGCAAATCCGATCTGGTGTGTCGCTACGGGGGAGAAGAATTTGCCGTGATCGTGCCGGAAACCTCGGGCGAAAATGCCATGACGGTAGCGGAAAAACTTCGGAGGCAGGTGGAAGACCATCATTTTCCAGGAGTTCCAAGACAGGTAACGATTAGCTGCGGAGTTGCCGATTATCCTACACATGGCAGGACTCGCGATGAACTGGTGGCTGCCGCTGATGGGGCCTTGTATGTGGCCAAGCAGGCAGGCAGAAACCGCGTGATTGCCGCTCTGCTCAAAAAAGCGACCGGATCTTCGGGAAGCTAGCTGTTCTTTCGACCTAGGGTTGTATTAAGGAATGTTGTATTCGGGAATGTTGTATCAGGGAATTGAATCGCGGCGGCGGTTTTCTGCGCTGAGAACAAGAAAACGGGAAAGCCGCTCAAAAACGCTTTTGCCTGGATATGGCAGGTCGGAAAAACGGGTAAAGGACGGGGAAGTATGAGTACCTTTGGGACCGCGCCCGCAGCCAAAGCAATTGCCCGTGTTGCCAGCATGGGTATCGATCAGAACGCAAATGCCTTTCTGCATGACTGCTTTAGGCAGTTCGGCATTCAGGTTGTGCCCGCCGTCGGCGAATCTACGGCACTATTCAATCGGCAAAAATTTGAGGCATGCCTTCTAAGGCTCTATGACCCTGCGGCCGAGGCCATCCTTTCGGCGGCCCGCGGCTCCAGTTCAAACCGGCGCATGGTCATCTACGGCTTGGCTCGTTCGACCCAGGAGGCATTGAAATTCTCTTCCTACGGCATCAATGCGGTGATTGACGAGCCATTAGAGCGGCAGAGCGTTTTGCGGATTGTCCGTGCCACGCACCTGCTCGTGATCCATGAGTTGCGGCGTTATGTTCGTGTTCCGGTGGTGTCGGAGGTTGCGATCTCTGCTCAAAGCCGTTCGTTTTCCGGGATGTCTCTGGAAGTCAGCGCTGGAGGAATGTGCGTGCGCGGCCAGTCGTCCCTGGCTTCTATCGAGCAGGTGAATGTTGTCCTCGCCCTGCCGGGAGCCAAAAAGTTTTCCATCCGTGCCTTCATTTGCTGGTCAAGGGAAAATGAGATGCTCTACGGCTTGCGCTTCGATTCCAACGATGAGAACCGCGTGTTGGTGCGGAATTGGATCGATCAATATTTGGAAATCATGTAACCTTAAATCATCTATCCGCGTATCTCAGCAGAACGGATAACTTTCCCACCATGTATACAATCGAGTTGGCAAACGTTCGTAAAGCCTACGGCAGCTTTGTGGCCGTAGACGATCTCAGCTTCAAAATCGAGCCGGGCGGCGTGTTTGGCCTGCTGGGGCCGAACGGAGCGGGCAAAACCAGCACGATCCGGATGATGATCGGCATTACCGCGCCCGATTCGGGAAAGATCAGCCTTTTTGGGCGTCCATTTGAGCGTAAGAGCCTCGAAAAAACCGGATATCTCCCCGAAGAACGCGGACTCTACAAAAAGATGAAGGTTCTCGATCACCTTGTCTTTCTTGGCCAATTGCACGGTCTGGAGACCGGCAGTGCTCGCCAGAAAGCCATCGACTGGTGTGAACGCCTGGAGATTTCTCAAAAAATGCAAAACAAGGTGGAGGAGCTTTCCAAGGGAATGCAGCAGAAGGTCCAGTTTATTGGCGCTCTTCTCCACGAGCCTGAGTTCATCGTAATGGACGAGCCTTTTTTCGGTCTCGATCCCGTCAACGCTACCTTGCTTAAAGATATATTGCTCGATCTGAAGAAGCAGGGAAGGACCCTCTTATTCTCCACGCACCGTATGGATCAGGTGGAAAAACTATGCGACTCCATCTGCCTGATCAACAAAGGCAAGGCCGTTCTTCAGGGGAGCCTGAAAGAGGTGAAGGCTCAATACGGAAAGAACAACGTGCAAATCGAATATGAGGGCAACGGCGACTTTCTGGAAAAGAACGAGTTGGTCCATTCCTATAACAATTATGGCAACCACGTCGAGGTGAGGCTTGCTCCCGGCGCCGACTCCCAGCAATTGCTGCGTATGGTGGCCGACCGCTCGCGCGTCAGCAAGTTTGAATTGATGGAACCTTCCTTGGAAGAGATTTTCATAGAGGTGGTGGGAAAAAACGATGCGTAACATCTTTCTGATCGCCCAGCGTGAATACAAGGAGCGGGTCCGGACAAGAGCGTTTTTGATTACGACGCTCCTGCTACCCTTCCTCATGATTGGTATGGTGACTGTCCCTACTCTGCTGATGTTGCGCGTAGGAGGTGAATCCAGGCACATCGTCGTGGTAGCTCCCGATCGAACCATGGGCGAGGCCATCCGTGCCGAACTGGAGAAAGATCAGGCGTCGGCCCAGGAGCCTGCTAGCGGAAAAGATAAGTCAAATGGTAAGGCAATTGATAAGAAAGACAAGTTTGACCTTTCCGATGATGAGCCTTCGTTCGGAAAAGTGAGTGTCGATATCGAGACCGATGCTTCCGACACCAATCGCGCGGCTCTGATGGCGCAGATGCGCGAAAAGAAAGTAGATATGGTCATTTGGGCGACCAGCGAAGCATTGGCTGCCAAGAAAATTGAGCTGGATACTCGCGTGTCCGGTATCGGGTTCAATCAAATCGTGCAAAGCAGATTGAATCGGGTTTTGCGGCGGGAGATGTTGAAGAAAAAGGGGTTGGTGGACGACGAGATAACCGCCGTCTTGGATCCCGCCACTTTTGAGCTTAAGGATGCCACGGGGAATGGAACAAACCCCATGTTGAAGTACCTTGGCTCGCTGATCCCGACATTCGTGCTTTATATATCGGTCATTATTTATGGGGCCACTGTTTTGCGCGCCGTTGTTGAAGAAAAAACATCGCGCATCATGGAAGTCATGCTCGCCACTGTGACTCCAAGGGAATTAATGGCCGGCAAGATCCTCGGAGTTGGCGCGGTGGGATTGACCCAGGTTGCAGCATGGATGTTGATGTCGGGCCTTCCCGCGATTGGGGGCGGTGCTTCCATGCCCGTTCAACTTAAGAACGTTCTTCCTCTCACAACGCTGCTCTTCTTTCCCGTGTTCTATATCCTCGGTTACGCGCTTTACAGTTGCATGTTCGCAGCGGTGGGAGCGATGGTGAATTCCGAGCAAGAGGCGCAGCAGATGCAAAGCTGGGTGATGATGCCCCTAATCGCATCGGCTGTCTTGATGGGCGCTTTGATCCAGTCGCCTAATTCGTCCCTGGCGTTTTGGGCGTCGATGTTTCCGCTAACCTCCCCTCTACTGATGTTTTCGCGCATCGCCACTCAGTCTGTACCGATCTGGCAGATTTGTCTTTCGATTGCGCTGCTCATCGGTGGTATCTACGTCATGATATGGATTGCCGCCCGCATTTATCGCGTGGGCATCCTGATGTACGGCAAAAAACCGACCTTGCCCGAAATCATGAAGTGGATCAAATACTCCTACTAACCGGAATAGGGGAGGGTGGGCCTACTGAAATGACTTTGCCATGAAACAAACTGCGGATCGCCGTGGAAAGAGGTCCAGTCTATAGTTAAGGTGTGGATCAACCCTCCCGCATAAATGGGCGCGAAGAAAGTTCGCGCCCTGTTTCTCTAACCCGCCGTCTGCTTCTCTGGTTGATCGCCTGGACCGGATCCCTGCTAATACGTCTTCTCGGATCGACTCTGCGTTTTTCCACCTTTGTGGAAGATGGCTGCCCCATGGATGGCGTTCACTCGATGCCAGGCGTTTATTGCTTTTGGCACCAGTGCATCATTGCTGCGAGCTATCGCTATCGCGGGCAAAACATCGCCATCATGATCAGCCGCAGTGCCGATGGCGAATACATTGCGCGAATCAGCCAAAAGCTTGGCTTCCGCCCTGTGCGCGGATCGAGTTCACGCGGTGGTGTCGGAGCCCTGATTGGCTTGCGGCAGGAGATTGAGCTGGGCCATGCCGCCGTGTTCACCATTGATGGGCCTCGCGGGCCAATCTACGTAGCCAAGCCCGGCCCGGTAATGCTGGCGAAAAAGACCGGCTATCCCATCGTTTGCTTCCATCTTGCCGTGGAGCGAGCCTGGATCTTAAATTCTTGGGACAAAATGAGGATTCCCAAGCCCTTCTCCAGGGTCACGGTCTACTTGAGCAAGGCCCTTGTCGTTCCGCCGGACGCCTCTGAGGAATCCCTAGACATATTGCACCAGGAGATGCAGGCAATGCTGGATCGTTGCCGCGAGCGCGCCGAAGCACAATTCCCAATGTCTTAGAGCATGGTTCAAATCATCTGTACATTTTGCTTGGATGGCGTTCCTTGTGCCAACGCCATTGCTTTTGCGATTGCCGGCTGCTGACCGCTGGCGCTAACCGTTAAGTTGACTGATTCCTTCTTGTTTGATTTTTGTAACCTGCTCCGCTAGTCTTACCAGCAGTTTTTGGCGGAAGGCAAAGTAGCGCCGCTGGCTCCTTGAGTTTTGGATAAAGAGTTTCGGATAAGCTGTCGCGGCTTTAAGTCATTCAAAGTTTTCTGAAAAACCAGGCTGTTTCCTAAATAACTAAATAGGACGCAATCATGCCGAACCCTCTCATTCTCCTGCATGGATACTCCGACACCGGGCACTCTTTTGCAAAATGGCACGATGTTCTTGAAAAGAGCGGCTACAACGCCAAAGACATTCACATCTGCAGCTACGTCACCTTGAATAATGAAGTCACCGTCGACGACATTGCCGATGCCTTCGATAGATCGTTGCGTGAGAGGGGCCTTGATAAAGGCGAATTTGATGCGATTGTGCACTCCACGGGAATGCTGGTGATTCGCGCCTGGCTCACCGCGCCCCACATGGATGACGCTCGCCGGAAGCGGTTAAAGCATCTCGTTGCCCTGGCTCCCGCCACATTTGGCTCTCCGCTTGCCGCCGAGGGGCGCAGTTTCTTGGGGCGAGTGTTTAAGGGCAACAGAAAGATTGGGCCAGACTTCCTGGATTCGGGCAGCCTTGTGCTCTCCAATCTCGAACTCGGCAGTACCTACACCTGGAATCTCGCCCACAAAGACCTGATTGGCGCTAAGCCCTTCTATGGTCCCGACAACGACACTCCCTATGTTTTTGTATTTCAGGGAACCGAGGATTACGGCAAGCTGGCGGAGATTTTCGATAGGCAGACCCAGGAGGGTGGCGATGGATGCGTGCGTTGGTCGGCCTCCGCGCTGAATACTCGTAAGATCGTTTTGGACCTTACCCGTGGCGGGGAGCAGCGATTTCACTGGTCGGAGTGGACCAACATCGATATTCCAATGGTGCCGGTCGGCAACGTGAATCATAGTCAGATCTTGCAAAATCCGCCCGAAGGGTTGATCGGGTTGGTGAAAGAGGCTTTGGCTGTAGATTCCAAGGAGGATTTCGACCGGTTTCATCGGGAGAGTGTCCCGAAAACCGGTGTAGTCAAAGCTGGGGAGGAGAGACTAAAGAAGAGCCAGTGGCAGCAATTCATCGTTCACGCAGTCGATGATCGCGGGAACGGCATCAGCGATTTCGATCTGGAGCTTTTTTCACGCAACTCCGCTGGCGAGGAGAAAACGCTGAAGGCCGTTGAGGAAGATATTCATGCCTTCGAAGCGGATAAAAGTTATCGTTGTTTCCACGTTCATCTCAATCGCGTGACAGACGCCCTGGCGCTTTCTCAAGACGAGATCTTCGTCCGCGTGATTGCTTCCGCGGATACCTCCCTGGTCGGTTACCAGGGTTTTGGAACCGATGCCACCGTGCTCAATCCCACCACCGCTTCGGTGGAACTCAGGGTCACATCCCATGTCCGCCCTAGCGGCGGGGAGCATCCCAGCTTCTTTTTCCCCTTTACCACCACGCTGGTTGAAATCCGTCTGAATCGTGAGCCGGTGCGGCGCGCCGATGGATCCATGGATCTCTTCCAGTTTGTATCTCTTGAGTCCGGCCAGCCTGAGGCTGCTCAAAAGGATAAGCCGGAGCAGACCTTTCGCCACAGTGTATAAGTCTAGTTGTGGAGAATCTTGGACGAATCCTGGCGATCGATCATGGCACGCGGCGCATGGGCCTGGCTGTTTCCGATCCCTTGGGAATCACCGCCCAGGGCATTGATACGCTCCAAAGAAAAACCAAGCGCGCGGACTTGGCCTATCTGGGTAAGATCATCCGCCAGTACGACGTCCGTGAGATCGTCCTGGGCAACCCGTTGCGCATGAGTGGGGAAGAGGGTACGCAGTCTCGGAAAGTGGCCGAATTTGCCGAAGAGCTGCGCGTAAAATTCTCCCTGCCGGTGCACCTATGGGATGAGCGCCTGACCTCTGCCGAAGCCAACCGCCTGCTGCGCGAGACGGAACTGAGCATCCAAAAACGAGCGCAGGCCGTGGACCGAATGGCGGCCGTTCTGATTCTTCAATCGTTCATGCAATCGCGAAATTGCTAACGCGTTTCAGCCTAAGTGGTAGACCAGGAATCAAGTCACTACGCGGCTTTTCCGTCTGGTTTTTGATTAAAGAAAAGCCGCATGGAAAGCATGCAAGCGGGATACGGAAAACGCTATAAATCGTTCAATAGCTTCCGTCCGAACCGGAGCCGCTATCGAAACTGGTCGAAGAGGAGCTATCGGAGCTGCTGGAATCAAAGCTTGAGTCGGAACTGTCCCAGAAGGACCTCTTCGAATTGTTGCTGGAGGCAGAAAAAACAACCGGTTCGGCCTCAGAAAAATCGACCGCTTGTTGGGAATGACTGTGCGACTGGTGGAGCAGGTTGTCGATCATGAGCCAGTCGAACATAGACAGGGAAGAATCCTGCCGGGCTTGTTCGTAGTCCCGTCGGCTTTGTAAGAGCAGCCGGTCGATCTCCCCTCTGCGGGATGAATCGCGGAGTTCGGTAATGGTGAAACTTTCCTTGGACATCTTTTCCAGGAGCGTTTGACCTCGTTCTTTGGCTCTTCGGATATCGGAAATCCGTTGCTGTGTGACTTGCAGTAAATCGGACTCCGTTTCTGCTCGGGCTTGGGTGTCAATGGCCGCGTCGTACGAATCAAGATCCTCGAAGTCCAGGGTAGTGGCATCTAGTTTGATTTGTAGGATGCGGGCTGGCTGTCCCGCCAGTTCGGTGCGCAACGTTGAAAGATCCTGTTCGGGAACTTCTTTGGAAAAATCGTCGAGGAGCGCTTGAACTCTCGGGGCGTTTCCTTCGGCTTTTGCCAGTTCGTTGGCAATGGCCCTTTTCGCATCGGCCATTTCGGCAAGTTTTTTCTGGCGCTGACTCCTCTTGTAAATGATGATCCCTGCTAGTCCGGATATTGCCAGGAGCCCACCGGCAATTGCGAATATTTGCCAAAAGGCTTCACTCTCTTTGGATTCTTCTTCCTGCCGCTTTTCTGCGGCTCGCTGTTCTTCTAGCAATGCTTGAGCGCGCGACTGGATACGCTCCTCCCAGGTCTTATTGCCCAGGCTTCGCATCGTTGCTAAAACGGTGTCTCGCAAGCCTTCAAAATATTGCTCACGCTTGAAGTTCGGCAGCAAATATTGCCGGGTGATGGCCACGGCGTCGGCGTCGCTGATATCTGCCTTGAGTCCGGAGGCGAGTCGCAGTGAGTAGGCGCGTTCGCGTGGAGCCCAAAGCAAGATGACTCCATTGTCGCGCCCTGGCTGGCCTAGTCTCCAGAGGTCTCCCAGTTCGATGGCATATTGCCCAGCGGGCTCTCCATGAAGATCGTCGATCACGACCACGGCGAATGGAATCGAAGTCTGCCGTTCATATTCCGCAATTGTGCCGGTGAGTTCGTTGACCTGAGAAGCGCTCAACTTGCCGGCGTAATCGCTTACAGGACCTTTCGACTCCGGATAGGCGGCGCCGGACTGGCTCAAAGCGGCATGGCCTGCCAAAAGCAGGCCCAGAAGAATCGCAAGCTTGCCACCCGACATGCTTGCACGGCTGCTGGCGATTTTGAAGCAGCTTTGTCTCGCGTTTTGCATTCCTCGGCTCCAATGGAAACGGTCTACTGAGAGCGCTTAATCCAAATGCGTCGTTCGTTACAGAAGTGCGAAGGGGTGGCGCACTTCTTACAAGGATTATTTCTCGTTTTCGCTATTGCGGATTGGTAATTTTATTCCAGCCTCTGGCCCCTTCACGGCTCTGTTAGCAAATGCATTTAGGATGAAACGCTATAAGAATACGAAGGGATGGAGTGATAAAAATTTCCTAATGATATGACCATGTATTGATACTGCACTCTGGTAGATAGGCAGATAAGACGATACGCGTGGATGGGTCTCGGAATTCCTTGTTGATACGGGTTTTTATAAGGGGCCCGTTTGTGTTGGTACCTGCCTATAAAAGACCCGTTGCTAGAATATCTGTATGACCGAGTTGGGCAAGCTGCTCCTGATCGTCGGTGGCGTTGTGGCGTTGATAGGAGCTGTTCTGCTACTTTCTGGCAAGCTCAACCTTCCCATTGGGCGGCTGCCCGGCGATATTCTCTACAAAGGGAAAAACACGGTTTTCTACTTCCCGTTGGCGACTTCTCTGCTGTTGAGCATACTTCTTTCCCTCATCTTTTGGCTGGTTGGCCGTAGCCGTCGCTAGAGCATCTTTTCAGTAAGTGCATGGGGGATATCAAGGTCCACTTTCCGTCCCGGTTGCCGTTCAACGGGGTGCCTCTCAAGGGAGAAACGGGAACAGGAACGGTGGAAACCTCTGAGGCGGTAAACTGGATCTTCATGTCTTTTGATGACCAGCTAGGGTTCAGTTTTCCCACAGAAGCTCCGGCCCGGCGCATCTGGCGTGTTGCCGATCTCGTGAGCGCCGTGCGGACGACCGTGGAGCGCGGCTACTCCGACGTGTGGATCGAGGGGGAAATTTCCAATTTTCGCGCGGCAGAATCGGGCCATCTCTATTTTGTCCTCAAAGACGGCGAGGCAATGCTGCGCGTGGTTATGTTCCGCTCGCAGGCGCGCCTGCTTCGCTTCAAGCCGGCGGATGGTCTACAGATTATCGCCCGAGGCAGGATCACCATCTACGAGCAGCGCGGCGAACTGCAATTGTCCGCCGAATTTTTGGAGCCTCGTGGAGCGGGTGCGCTGCAACTCGCCTTCGAGCAGTTGAAAGCCAAACTAGCCGAGGAAGGTCTGTTCGATCGGTCGCGCCGGAAGCCGATCCCGCAACTGCCGCGCAAAATCGGCATCGTTACCTCTCCCCGTGGCGCCGCCCTTCAGGACATGCTCAACGTGCTTGCCCGTCGTCACGAGAGCGTGGGAATCCTGATTTATCCCGCACAGGTACAAGGCGAGACTGCGGCCTCAGAAGTGGCGGCTGGGGTGCGGTATTTCAACCGGCATAAGGCTGTCGATGTGATCGTCGTCGCGCGTGGCGGAGGATCTGCGGAAGACTTGGCCTCCTTCAACCATGAAGGTCTGGCCCGAACCATCGCGGCTTCCGAACTGCCGGTCATCTCAGCGGTAGGTCATGAAACCGATTTCACCATTGCCGACTTCGTCGCTGACTTGCGCGCGCCGACTCCTTCCGCAGCCGCCGAGATGGTCATCGAATCCAAGCGGCAACTAGCCGAACACCTTTCTCATTTGCGTGAGCGCCTGGGCCGGTCCGCGCGGTATCGCCTTCTCATGGCGCGCTCGCAGCTGGATAATCTCTCCCGCCATGGAGCATTCGCCCGTATACAGGACGTAATCGGCAGGCGCGCCCAGCGCCTCGATGATGTAATGTACCGCCTGGCCTCGCAGTATCAGAGGCAGTTGCGTGAATACCACCGCCGTGTCGATGTTGCCTCCGCGCGCATCCGTCATCATGATTTTCGCCGGGCGCTGGCGCTCACTCGCGCGCAGTTGGAGTCGGGCAGTGCCGCCCTGATTCGCGCTGTTCGCGCCGCAGTTAATCTCCCCCATGCCCGGCTGGATCGGCTCGCGGGCAAACTGGATGCGCTCTCCCCCGTCAAGATCCTCGATCGTGGTTACGCCTTGATCTTCGATCAGCAGGGTGTTCTGGTAAAGAATGCCGCTCAAATCTCGCCCGGGGAACTCGTTTCCGCGCGCGTTGCCCAAGGCGAATTTACTGCACGGATCGAAGAGACGAGCGGCCAGACCGGCGCTCCCAAGGACTAAGGGCTGACGACGGACGACTGAGAAGCAGCTTCGACCGAACGATCTCAATCTCTGCGAGCTTCTTCTACCGCTCCGGTACAATGAATCAACTCAGTCGCCCAGGAGAAGGATAAGGTGAGAAAACTATTTGGAACGGACGGCATCCGTGGTGTTGCCGGGGAATATCCACTCGATAAGAAAACCATTCACGCGGTAGGACACGCTCTAGGCGACCATCTCTCCGATGGTCTTGTTTCCTCCGGCGCCCGTCGCGTAATCATCGGTCAGGACACGCGGGAGTCAAGCGGATGGATCGCCGATGCCCTGGCTCAGGGATTAGCAGAGGCGGGAGTCGAAATTGAAAATGCAGGCGTCATTACCACCCCCGGTGTAGCCTATCTTGCCCGTGTGCAAAAGTTTTCTGCTGGGGTAGTCATCTCTGCCTCCCACAATCCCTGGCAGGACAACGGAATCAAAGTATTTGGTGGCGACGGCTACAAACTTCCCGACCACATTGAGCTTGAAATCGAGAAAGAGCTTTTTGCGTTGCTGAGCGCCGGGCAAAAAGAAGCCGGCTCCTCTCACTCCCTGCACGTCAATGAAAGTATGCGTCCAGCCTACATTCAGTGGCTTGCTCGAAGCATTCCCGGCGGTGAGCGGCTCAAACTGGTGGTCGATTGCGCGAATGGCGCCGCCGCCGCGCTTGCTTCTGAGGTGTTTTCGCGATCCGGATTGTCGGCGGAATTTATCAACAACACGCCCAATGGTCGCAACATCAATGAAAACTGTGGGGCCCTCCATCCCAATGTAGTAGCGCGGGAAACGCAGGCTCGCCAGGCCGATCTCGGTATTTGCTTCGATGGCGACGCGGATCGCGTCTTGTTTGCCGATGCCGATGGCAAGGTCGTGGATGGCGATGCGGTTCTGCTCCTGTTGGCGCGTGAGATGAAACGGCAGGGCGGCCTGGCTACCGACACCGTTGTTGCTACCACCATGTCGAATATGGGACTGGAAATCGCGTTGCGTCAGTCTGGGGTGCGAATGCTGCGCGCTCAGGTGGGCGATAAGTATGTTCTCGAAGAGATGCGGGCCTGCGGCGCGGTATTGGGAGGAGAGCAATCCGGCCATATCATCCTATCGCAAAAGGCCACCACTGGCGACGGCCTGCTGACGGCTCTCATGGTAGTCGAGGTGCTGGCGCGGGCAGGGAAGCCTATTTCCAGCCTGATTGCTGATCTAAAGGTATTCCCGCAGGTCATCAAGAACGTCCGCGTGCGCGATAAGCAGCCATTGGCCCAAATTGCGCCGGTGCAAGCCGCGATTGAAGAGGCGGAGCGCGATCTGAACGGCTCCGGCCGCGTCGTGGTGCGCTACTCCGGAACCGAGGCGCTGGCCCGCGTCATGATTGAAGCCGAGTCTCGGGAAAAGATGGAAAAGCACGCCGACTCGATTGTCCACGCCATCCGCCAATCGCTCGGCTCGTAGGAGCCAAGAGATAAAAAAGATAAAGGAGCGAACTCATCTCCGGCGTTCGCTCCCTTTTTTTCCTACGAGGTCAGGTGTACAACCGCTCTAATTGCCTCTTCTGTGCGATGCTGCATGGCCGGGCGCATGGCTCAAGAGCGTGCGCTCGTTGTACCTGGGGCTGGTCTTGTCGTAGTAGGGTTCCCACCACAAATCGCTCTTCTTCTTGCCTTTGCCTTTCCCGCCTCCGCCGGTTGCCCCGGGGCCTTGCAAGGTCATTGGATCTTCTTTCGTGGATTGCTGCTTCATCATGCGGAAGTGGTAGTGGTCTACAAGGCGTATTCCCTCAACGGCGAAGCCCACCGCCAGGTCGCGGTCATGGATGGCGAGCAGATTGTCGCCATTGGCCGTTTCGCCGCCTTCCGCTAGGTTGGAGGAACCGGTGAACACCACTGGATTGTCCCCATTGAAATCCACCACCACAAACTTGTCGTGGATCACCTGCCCCATGCCGCCGCTATACTCCTCGGCGAAAGGCTTCGGCACGTTCTTGCTCAGGTACGAAAAGGTTGCGAACTCGCCATGTTGGGCCGATCCCGGGCTGAAGAGTTGAACCTTACCCGCGCTTTGCGTCATTCCGTAGGAGAAAATGTCTTTTCTTTTATTTAAGCTTGCCAGTTGTTGCAGTACCGAGCCGCTGCCGCCAAGCTGCATGACGGCGAAAATCACCGATGTCTTTGCCTGCTTGATCGCCTCCGCCACGGTCTTAAGGGAAACCTGTCCGGAAGTGTGAGGAGAGAACGCCACATCGAACTTTGGCAGCCCCTGCCCCGAGCAGTCGAAATACTTGGCGGCGACCGGTGATTTGGCAAACGCCGTGGCCACTTTGGCGCTGCCTTTGGGATTTTTTTGTTGCAGGCTGAAGGCCTCGTCAAAAGCTTGCCCGTAGTGCTCGGCGGTTTTCGGGTCGTTGATGACCATCACGTTGTTGGCCTGGACATAGAGTCCGCGGATGGAAAAATTGGCCGAACCCGTAAAGACCTTAATCGGCTTGCCATTCTTTCTCTGCACCATCACCTTGCAGTGGGCAAAGCGTTTGAAGTGCCCGCTGATCACGTTGTGCGCGCCAGCGGCATGAAGAATCGCCTTCTTGGCATCGATCTCGATGGCGCCTTTCTTCGTGTGCAAGGGCGCGTCGTCCAGAAACGCCCGCAGGCGCTTCTCTTTGCCAAGCTGGACGATGGCGCGGATAAAGTCGGGATGGTCCAGGTCGTAGGCAAACAGGTCAACGTGAATGCTCTTGTCATGGAGGCACTCGTTCAGGAATTCGAACAACAGCTTGTGCGCCGAGTATCCAAGCCACTCCCACTGCTTCTCAAACGGCTTGGAATCGAAGTCCATGGTTTTTTTGGCAGGACGAATGGGCGCATTGTGAAATCCGGTGGCATACGCTTGGGATGAAAGGTATCCCCTGGTAAAGCCGGGCGTAAAGTTGTGGAACTTGGTGGCGAATTCCCCAAAATTCACTTCCACCCGGGCCTGCTCTCCCTTTTTCAGGCCGAAACTGCTCTGGAAGTGCATGGCCGTGATCTCGTACTCATATTCCTTGATAGTGTCGATCTGTGGTGGAAAGTGCATCCAGTAGAACTTTTGAAATGGAGCCTTGTCGGAGGTCACCCAGGGACGATTCTCCGGCTCGGTGTCCTTATCGATCGGATGTGTAAAACTCAGCCGGTTGGGCAGGTAGTACGGGTCGCTACCCTTCGGATGGCATTGAATCGCAAACCCGGCAAAATCGTCCGTTGGCTGCTCCATATCAAAGGCCAGCAGGACGGATCCGTCGCTGACATAGGAATTGACTTTCAGGGACATGCGTAACTCCAAGGAAAAAGTTTGGGAGGCCTGTGAAGCATGGTCGTTCTCGGCCAAGGCTACAGGGAACGATAAGGTAGGTCAAAAGCATTCCGTGCTTGGCTAGTGTATAGATGGGATCATATTCCCAGATTGGGAAGCTCTACTCCACGTCGCGCCAATTGGGGCCCGCGCCGATTTCTACCAGCAGCGGTACTTTGAGCGCGTGGACGTTTTCCATCTTTTCCCGCACCAATTCCCGCATGGTATCCAACTCCGCTTCCGGTACTTCAAAGAGTAGTTCGTCGTGAACCTGAAGTAGCATCCGTGATTTGAGCCGCTGCTGCTCCAACTCCCGATCGATGGCAATCATGGCGAGCTTGATGAGGTCGGCCGCCGTACCTTGCAGGGGGGTATTGACCGCTGTACGCTCGGCAAAGCCGCGCATGTTGGCGTTCTTGCTATTGATGTCCGGAATGGGCCGCACCCGGCCAAAGAGCGTCCGAACTTTCTGTTCGCGCCGGGTTTCTTCCAGTACGCTTTCTTTGAACTTGCGGACGCCCTGATACTTGTCGAAGTAGGCATCGATAAACTTCTTGGCCTCACGCTGGTCGATGCCGATCTGTTGCGAAAGCCCAAAAGGAGATAAGCCGTAGACAATGCCGAAGTTGACCGCCTTGGCCCGTCGGCGGTGCTCTGCGTCGATCAACATAGGCGGAACGCCAAAGACCTGTGCTGCCGTCAAGCTATGAATGTCGTCGCCTCGCCGGAATGCTTCCACGAGCAGCGGGTCGTCGGAGTAATGCGCCAGCAGGCGCAGCTCGATTTGCGAGTAATCGGCGGAGAGCAGCAGGTTTCCCGGCTCCGCCACAAACGCCGCGCGAATCTCGCGCCCCAATTCTGTGCGGATCGGAATGTTCTGCAGATTGGGGTTGATGGAAGAGAGCCTGCCCGTCGCCGTGCCTGCCAGGTTGAAGGTGGTGTGCAGGCGGCGCGTAGCGCGGTTCAAAAGAACGGGAAGCGCGTCCACATAGGTGCTTTTCAGCTTGGAGAGTTGGCGGTAATCCAGCACCAGCCTCGGAACCTCGTGGCTTTCGGAAAGCTCCTCCAGCACCTCCACTGCGGTTGAGATGGTTTTCCCCTTGCCGTATTTCACGGGCTTGGGCAGGTTCAGCTTATTAAAGAGCACGTCGCCAAGTTGCTTGGGAGAGTTGATGTTGAACTCGAGCCCGGCCTTCAGGTAAACCTCGCTGGCCTTGGCGCTGCACTCCTTGTCCAACCGTACCGATAGCTCCCGCAGCATGCCTGTATCGATCTTAATTCCCGCCTCTTCCATCCTGGCCAGCACCGGCACCAGCGGTAGATCCATCTGTTCATAGAGAGGAACCAGGCCCGCCGCTTCTACCTCTTGGCGCAACAGAGACGAGATGCGCCCGGTTACATCGGCGGCTTCGGCGAGCGAGTCCGAGAGCTTCAGGTTAAAGCTGCGTAGTGCGATCTCCGCCAGCGTATGTTTGGAATACGTAGGATTGATCAGATAGGAGTACAGCATTGGGTCGTGCCGCACTCCGCCTAGTTGAATCCCATGCAGCCCGAACTCCCGCATCGCAGCCTTGGAATCGTGAACGGTTTTGGACAGCTCTGGATTTTCGAGAAGTTGCTTTAGCTCGGCTTCCAGAGTGTTCTCGCCCTGAGGTGCCACGAAAGCCGCCGTGGCAAGAAATGCTTTTCCCGGTTCGGATGAAAAAGCCAGTTTTGCCTGGCGGCTGGCCGCCTGTTCCGGCTCGAGAGCCTGATCGAGCAGCGGTAGCGATGCGGATTGCTCCTCGGCCTCGGCTTCCTCCTGCTCTTCCTTCTGAGTAGACGTCTCTACAGCCATAGCCAGGATTTTCGTCGAAGCCAGTTTCTTCAGGTCTGCCGATTGAAGCTCCGCGTATTGGGTCTCGCGCACCTCCAGCGACGGTGCCATCTCTTTGAGCAGGGTGGTAAACTCCAGCTCAATAAACAAAGCCGTCAGCGCCTGCGCGTCTGGCTCTCCGGCGGTCATTTTCTTGAGGTCAAGCTCCACGCCCACGTTTTGGTCGATGGTCACCATCTGTTTGCTCCATAAAATCGTGTCGCGATTGTTGAGCAAAGATTCGCGGTAGGTTTTGCGTTCGACCTCAGCCGCGTGGTCAAGGGCGCTCTCCAGCGTGCCGAACCGTTTGATGATATCGACCGAACCTTTATCGCCGATCCCCGGAGCGCCGGGGATGTTATCGACCGAATCGCCGCGCAGCGCCATCACGTCGATCACCTGGTCGGGGCGCACGCCCAAAATCTCTTCTACCTTCGCCGTATCGCAGATCAGGTTGTCTTTAGGCGGATTCAGAACCAGGACTTTTTCATTCACAAGTTGCAGCATGTCTTTGTCGTTGGACACCACAAAGACCTGGTAGGACTCTTCTGCCGCCTTGCGCGCCAGCGTGCCGATCACGTCGTCCGCTTCGAAGCCTGTCTGCTCCAGGATCGGGATACGGTACGACTCTAAAGCGCGGCGAATATAGGGTACCTGCTGCACAAGATCCGGGGGCATTTCGGAGCGGTTAGCCTTGTAACCGTGATAAGCCGTTTCCTGAAATGTCTGTGTCTTGATGTCGAACTTGCGAATCGAGCTGACAGCTTTTGCGGATTCGTCGCGAAAGGTTGGCCCCGCCACGTCGAAAACTGCGGCCAAGTACTCGGGCGTGAAATCTTCCCGAAGCTTGCGCAGCATGTTGACGAACACGTACGTTGCCGCCGTAGGAACCCCGCTCTTGGTAGACATGGGTCGCTGCCGCGCCATCGCGTGATAGGCGCGAAAAATAAACGACATGGTGTCCAGCAGAAAAACCCGGCCTTTTGTGGCGGTGCTGGAATCGGTTTGGGGGATGGAGGACAACAGGAAATTTTAACAGCAACTGTCCAAACGTATTTCACTCCCATTCCCGGCTCTCTGTAAACCTGCTGCGGCGCTATCACCGAGAACCCAGAGAAAAACGAAGATAGGCACAAAGGAAAGGGCAATCGCATGAAAGAAATGTTGACCGTTTGTGCCGCCTCGAAATTTGTCTCATGGCTCGCGTGCTTATTCGCTGCTCAATAAATCAGGTCAGCGATGAAGCTTGCGCAACTGTGGAAGAGTGGCCATTTATGGCCACGTTAAGCGGGTGCAATAAATTTCATGCCTTGGAGCACATGTGAGAACTTTGTTCTCATTTGTGCTCCAAGGCATCTCCCTCGACGTTCTCCACCTATAGGTTTGCCTCTAACTAACACTCCCCTCACATAAAAAGGCTATCAAGAGCTTTCATGCGATTGCCCTGGCACAAAGGAACACTTCAGGAGCCTAAGGAGCATTCAGGTACAAGCACTCCGCGTTCAACACTCAGATGCCAGCAATCTTTTCCTCTGCGACCTCTGAGTTTTCCTCTGTGTCCTCCGTGGTAAAGATTTTGGTTTTGTTTGGCTTTGCCGTGCGCTGGCTACCCTCTTGATTGAGCAATTTGCGTAGTAAACTGGAAGTGTTGACCAGGGCCACTTATCGTCGCGTAAAAGCACCGGGACCGCCAGCCTTACCTTTCTTGTTGAATGTGGCACAGTTCAGAAAGGACCCGCTCGCTGGATTTTTCCAGGCCACGCTGCAATACGGTGATATCGTGCGTTATCGGGGTTTCTGGATTACTCACCAATTGACGAACCCCTCCCAGATCCAACACGTATTGCAGACGAATTTTCCCAACTACCGTAAGGGCCGCGACTACAAGATTCTGAGGTCTTCTCTTGGCGAGGGGCTGCTCACCAGCGAAAACCCGCTATGGCAAAAACAGCGCAAGATGACGCAGCCCGCGTTTCACAGCCAGCGGATCGCCGCGGCCATTCGCATCATGGACGCTCACACTCAAACCATGTTGCAGCGGTGGGATGGGCCGGTTTCACGAAAAGAAGTCTTCGATCTCATTCCCGACCTCATGCACCTCACGCTGAATATCGTCAGTCAGGCTCTGTTTACCACGAGTCTTGAATCGGATACCGAGGCCATCGGGCGGACGTTGCACATTGGACGCGACTATTCGGTGAACCAGGCTTGGTCGATCATCCGTTTGCCCCACACCTTTCCTTCAGAGCGCAACCGGTTGTACCGGGAGGCGCTGGCGGGATTTCACCGGATCATCGACCGCATGATTGCCGATCGTCGCAGGTCTCCCGATGGAGCCGACGATCTGCTGGCCATGCTGATGGAGGCTCGCGATGACAATGGCGATCCCATGTCCGATAAGCAGCTACGAGACGAATTGGCGACTCTGCTTACCGCCGGACACGAAACCACCACGCTCACTCTTAGCTGGGCCTGTTTCTTGATTGCCCAGCACCCGGAAGTGCAGGAGCAGGTGCGAGCTGAGATAGAGATGTTGAACGGCAAAGCGCCCGGCTTTGACGAGATAGCCAAGTTGCGATACACCCGTATGGTTCTCGAAGAAACCATGCGTCTCTATCCACCCGTATGGGTGCTCTCCCGCGCTGCGGTTCAAGACGATGAGATCGATGGCTACTACATCCCCGCCGACTCGGAGATATTGATCTTTCCCTATATCACCCATCGGCATCCGGGCTGGTGGGACCGGCCCGAGGAGTTCGTGCCGGAGCGGTTCTCGTCCACAAACACCGTGTCGCGTCAGCGCTACGCCTATCTGCCCTTTGGCGGCGGTCCCAGGACTTGCATCGGCCTGAGCTTCGCCATGACAGAAGTTTTGGTTGTGCTAACGCTCATCTTGCAGCGTTTTCGGCTCCGCCTTCCCGATCAAGCGAGATCGGTGCAAATGGATCCCTCGGTAACGCTCAGGCCGATCCCTGGCGTCTTTCTGGAGCTTAGTCGCGCCTGATGCGTTCACACCGAGAGCAGCATATATGTCAGGCCAGACCACGTAAGTAAGCCTGCCACCGTTAAAGTAACTCGAAACAAAAAGCTGTCGAGCATGCGATTGTTCTCTCCACGAAACATGGCTGCGATCTCCTTTCCTGAATTTCGACCTTCTGATCTCTTGGTCGCGTGCGCTAGAAGATTGCATGTGCGGTGCCAAAAGCCTTGGCTGTGCTAAACCTCTGAATCGGCAAGAAAAGTGAAAGAGAGCTCAGGAATAACTTGTTCAGGAGATGTTCGCTTACGCACAAGACTGTTCGCCATCGCACAGAAATTGCTTGGGGAGGCGGCCCACGGACAGGAAAAAGTAGGAATACGGTTCCCAGAAAACAAGCTCCCTCCGGGGAATGCCTGCATCGCTAACTTGGATTGCTAACCTGGTTTTGCTAACAAACGACTGGTTCCATTCGTCTAATACTTGTTAGTTGCCGAGGCGAAGAGGCCGAGTGGTTCTTGCTATATACTGGCCGGCCATGACGAGACTTTGCCAAACCTTTTCTGTCTTTTTCATGGCAGCTTGCGCCGTCTTCTTTTTAGCGCTCCCTGCACATTCGCAACAAGCCGCCTTCGTTGTAGGCTCGGCGAGCGCCGTGCCAGGACAGAAGTCCACCGGCTTCATCGAAGTTCCGGCAGGCGTTGACGCTGGGATGGGCATTCCGGTTGCCGTAGTGCGTGGAGCCAAGCCTGGTCCGGTTCTTGCTTTGGTGTCCGGAGCGCACGGAACGGAATATGCTTCGATCATAGCGATTGAGAAATTGATCGAAGAGCTTGAGCCCGCACAAATTGCCGGAACCGTGATCCTTCTTCCTTTAGTGAATATCGCGTCGTTCGAGCAGAAGGTGCCGCATGTGAACCCGGTGGATGGTAAGAGCATGAATCGCTTTTATCCTGGCAAGCAGGATGGCACACAGACCGAGCGCGCCTCCTGGTTAATTACCAAGCAGGTGGTGGAGCGCAGCGACTACCTTGTTGATTTCCACGGCGGCGACCTCGATGAAAACCTGCGTCCCTACAGCTACTGGCCTAAGACGGGAAATGAGAAGCAGGATGCCGTCACCCACGATATGGTGATGGCTTTCGGGCTAGACCACATCATCGTCGTCAACGACCGTCCCAAGGATCCGAATGCTTCGCGTTTTCTCGACAATACGGCGAACACGCGCGGCAAGCCCGCCATTGCCGTGGAAGCGGGTCACTCCGGTACCGTCGAACCGGACGATGTTGACGCGCTTGCAAACGGCACGGTCAACCTGATGCGTTATTTGAAGATGTTGCCGGGCACAGCCGCCAGGGTTGAGCATCCGGTATGGATCGGAAAGATCGATCCGAT
>DATGIO010000146.1:0-82240 GCA_035295685.1 Candidatus Angelobacter sp. | reverse complement strand
GCGTGTGGTGGAGTGGGAGAAGGCGTGGAGAGAGATAGAGCGGGAGGAGAGTGGGAACCTGGCGTTGGAAACGGGCCCTGGCAATCTAGCGTATGTGATCTACACGTCCGGCTCCACGGGCAAACCCAAAGCTGTCATGGTTCAGCATGATTCGCTGATGAATTTTCTCTCCTCCATGCGGCATCGCTCTGGGATTGCCTCTCGCGATGCGCTCCTGGCCGTCACGACTCTTTCCTTCGACATCGCTGCGTTGGAGATTTATCTGCCGTTGGTAACAGGTGCTCGCTTCATTCTGATGAGGCGGGAAGACGCTGCGGACGGAGAACTTCTTGCAAGGAAATTGACCGCGAACAACATAACGTTCATGCAGGCGACCCCTGCCACTTGGCGTCTCCTGTTGAGCGCCGGATGGCAAGGCCGTGCAAGGCTCAAAATACTCTGCGGAGGTGAGGCTCTTAGCGCAGATTTAGCCGTCAGCCTCTTCAATCGATGCGGTTCTCTATGGAACATGTATGGTCCCACGGAGACCACGATTTGGTCTTCCATGTGCGAGGTCACGGAGCCTGTGCTGGTGAGAGATGGCATCGCTAGGGGAGGAGGCGGGGAGAACGGTGTTTCCATTCAAAACGTCATCTCGATAGGACATCCTCTCGGTAATACGCAGCTCTACGTGTTGGATCGGGGGATGAACCTGGTTCCTCTAGGTGTGCCGGGTGAGCTCTACATTGGAGGAATGGGCCTCGCGAGAGGGTATTTGCATCGCTCCTGGCTTACCGCGGAGCGATTTGTTCCGGATCCTTTCAGCGCGGCATCCGGAGCCCGCCTCTATCGTACGGGCGATCTGGTCCGGCACAGCCGGCAGGGCATGCTGGAGTTTCTCGGGCGTAACGATCATCAGGTGAAGATTCGCGGATTCCGGATCGAGTTAGGCGAGATTGAAACCTGCCTGGCAAGACATCCAGATATACGTGAGGTGGTCGTTACATCGCGTGAAGAAACATCCGATGGCCGGCAGCTTGTTGCCTATTACACCCGTGTCGATCAGGGCGCGGAGCGATCCCTCGCCGCCCACCTGCGTGCATGGCTGGCGGATCGTCTTCCGGGCTATATGGTGCCGGATGCGTATGTCCACCTGGACGCTATGCCGCTGACCGCCAATCGCAAATTAGATCGCAATGCATTGCCGGCGCCCGGCGACGATGCGGTTGCCAATCGTTCCTATGAGGCTCCCCACGACGATCTCGAGATGGAGATCGCTGCTCTATGGGCGGACTTGTTAAAACTGGAGAGGGTTGGCAGGCACGACAATTTTTTTGAGTTAGGCGGACACTCGCTCCTAGCGGTGCGTCTTATCGCACGAATACGACTGGTTCTTGGATTGGAAGTGGCGATTGTCGATCTCTTTACCCGTCCGGTATTGAAAGATTTTGCCCACAAAGTAAAGGGCGCTGTTCAATCCGAGCTACCTGCGATTGAGCCTATGGCGCGTACCGGCCGGCTACCCTTGTCCTACTCCCAGGAGCGTCTCTGGTTCTTAGCGCAGATGGAGGGTGCCAGCGAGGCCTACCATACTTTCTTCGGCTTCCATCTGCGAGGCGATGTGAATCGTGCCGCTCTGGGATGGGCGCTTGATCGCATTGTCAATCGCCATGAGGTTTTGCGCACTACTTTTAGCCTTGTGGAAGGCGAAGCGAGCCAGAGTGTCGCTCTTGCCGAGGAGAGCCGCTTCTCCCTTATAGAACACGACCTGCGCGATCGTCGTGATGCCGAGATGGAATTGAACCGACTCGTCCAACAGGAGTCTTCAGCGCCTTTCGATCTCCGCACTGGGCCTGTGATTCGTGGAAGGCTGATTCAAACTGCCCAGGATCGATACAGTCTGCTGATCACAGTTCATCACATTGCTTTTGATGGCTGGTCCATCGGCCTAATGGCAGAAGAATTGAGTGCTCTCTACCGCATGTTTGTCGAGGGTGGCAATGATCGCTTGCCAGAACTGCCTGTGCAATATGCCGATTATGCAATCTGGCAGCGCCGGTGGATGGAGAGCCGGGTCCTGGAAAATCAGGCGAGTTACTGGAAGCAGGCGTTAAATGGTGCTCCTACGTTTCTCAATCTGCCTGCCGATTACTCGCGTCCGGAGCGGCAAGATTACTCTGGCGGCTTCGTCAGGTTCGCTCTGAATGAGTCTCTGACCATGCGGTTGAAGCGATTGAGTGGAGAGAGCGGTACAACGCTATATATGACAGTGCTGGCGGGGTGGGCGGCCCTGCTATTTCGCCTTTCCGGGCAAGAGGACTTTGTGATTGGAAGCCCAACAGCCAATCGAAGGCGGTTCGAGATTGAGAGCCTGATTGGATTCTTCGTAAATACGTTGGCGCTCAGAGTCAAGCTCCCAGGACATCCCACGGTCAAGGAGTTACTGCAGCAGGTAAAAGGTCAGGCATTAGCAGCCCAGCAGCATCAGGATTTGCCGTTTGAACAAGTCGTAGAGATGGTCAGTCCCGTGCGCAGTCTGGCACGTAGCCCGTTAGTTCAAGTGATGTTCGTCTGGCAAAATACGGCACTGATGCGGTTCGCACTGCCGGGAGTGGAAGACTCTCCTTTAGAGAATGCGTTTCACGCAACCGCTAAATTCGATCTCACGTTGGCTCTGCGGGAAACGGGGGCAACGATTACAGGGGCTCTCGAATATGCAGTCGCGCTCTTTGAGCGGTCCACCGTCGAGCGGTATCTCACATATTTTCGTGTCCTGCTCGAAGCGATGGTCTCCGATCCTGGCCAGGAAATTGAATCACTGCCGATACTGCCGGAAAGTGAGCGCCATCAGCTTTTGCATGAGTGGGGTGGTATCACAGCAGAGCGAGACTGTGGACCTTGCGTACACCAATTGTTTGAGGAGCGGGCGGAACGGTTTCCGCAGATGGTGGCCTTGTCTTGGCACGGGGGTGAGATTCGCTATGCGGAATTGAATGGGCGGTCTAACCAACTCGCTCATTATCTGCAGGCCATGGGCGTCGGCCCAGGCGCGTTGGTTGCGATTGTCGCCCAAGGATGGGAGTTGGTGTGGGTGGCTCTTTCGGTGCTGAAGGCGGAGGGCACTTACTTGGTGCTGGATTCCGATGATGCGCCGTCGTTTCAGCGTCGCAGGTTGCGTCAGTTCGGAGAACCAATCGTGGTGGGCCAGGAGGATGCATATCGGAGATTGGAACTCTCGTCGTATCCGGGTAAGTGGATCTGTTTAGAGCGCGAAGCAGAGGAGATTGAACGGCAGAGTACTGCTAACGTTGGATTGGCGTCTGCTCCGGAGCACACAGCCTACTGGCACTGCGAAGGTTTGCGCTCTTTCGGAGTGCGACATCGCCAACTTAGCCGGCGTGCGAAATGGTGGCAGAAAACCTTGCCACTGGAGGCCGGCAACCGCGTCCTAACGGACAAAAAACTGGATGCGGATAGCTTGGTACTCCGGGTGCTTTGGCCGTTAGCGGAAGGCGCTGGCATCGTGTTCTCGGATTCATGGGCGAACGTCTCTCAATGGCTGGAGCGAGCGAAAGAAGAAAAAGAAGAAAAGATTGCGGCCGCGCACCTGGACTCCGCATTTTGGACATGTCTGACGAATCTAAATCCGTCCGAATCGGCAACGGTTGTAAGCTGGCTGAATTCGCTGCGCTGGGTATTGTGTGGCGGGCAGATGCTGTCTGCGGCTTACGTCAGAGACCTTATCTCGCGGCTAGAGTGCGCCGTCTATCAGGGCTATGTGCCATTCTCCGAGGGCCTTGAAGGCGCAGTAAAGTGTTTCGGGAGCCTTCCCAAAACCGCAGGTCTGGAGAGATGGGTAGGGGAAAGGACAGGAAATGCGGCTACCTATGTATTAGACAAATCCTTCCGGCCACAGCCGATAGGGGTATGGGGAGAGATTTGCGTAGATGGCGAAAGAAATGACGAATGGCATATAGAATCCGCCAATGGCGCAGCTCGGAGAAGCGTCAAAGAGTCAGAAGAGTCGAGAGATAGATCGAGGAAGAGCAACAAACAAAAATTCTTTCGAACAGGGGAGATAGGCCGGTGGCGCGCGGATGGAACGTTGGAACTGGATGGTGCGCGCGGAAATCGCCAGTGGATTGACGGACAGCGGATTGCACTGGATGAGGTGGAAGTTGCCCTGCTGCAAGATGGCATGGTGGAAGAAGTTGCGGTTTTGGTGCGCGAGGACTCAAATGGCCGGAAAACCCTGGTGGCCTATGTTGTCGCACGAGGAACATGGGAGCCTAGTGAATTGGACAGCCGCTTGCGAGAGCAAGTTCCTGCCTGCATGGTTCCCACGGCGTATGTGCCTGTGGCATTTTTACCGTTCACAAGTGCCGGTGACTTAGATCGCCAATCGCTAATGCAACTGGAAGTAATCGACTCTGAGTTGCAGGATCGTTGGAGGCAAAGGCTAAGTTCGGTTGGGGAAACCGTCGCGGTTGCTGTTATGGTTCAACCGGCGGAGATAGCGAACCTTCATCTTCACATCTCCGATTTGTTACCTGCCGAAATGTTGAACCGGCTGCATTCTTCTGTGACAGTAGCTGCGCCTGAAAAAAAGAACATAGTGCGCCCGGATTCGGGCGGGGGTAGACTCTCCATCAGCCAGGGCGAGACGCTTCAAATTCCCGTTCCTCTTCGTATGGCGGATATCTTGCTGCGGGCGGCTCATGAACATCCGCATCACGGTGTCACCTACTACAACCGGAATAATGGTGAACGCTTCCAGTCGTATCCGGAATTGCTGGAAGATGCGCGCCGCATCGTAGCTGGACTTCGCACTCTCGGGGTTCAGCCTCAAACCCCTTTGATCTTTCAGTGCAGCCGGAACGAAGATTTTCTCCCCGCCTATTGGGCATGTATGTTGGGAGGATTCGTCCCCGTACCTGTCTCCATCGCTCCAAATTTTAGTGAGCCCAACAGCGCGCTAAAGAAATTACAAAACACCTGTGAAATGCTGGGGGCTCCCCCCATCCTCGCAAGCGCGGAAATATCGGAAGGACTATTAAAGGCCGCGCATTTCTTAGATCTAAATCCATTCCAGTTGGCTCTGGTGGATGACTTGCGAAAGTATCCACCCGACTCTCGGGTACATGAGAGCCAACCGCGGGATATGGCGTTGATGTTGTTGACCTCCGGAAGCACGGGCAAGCCCAAAGGGGTTGTTCAGAGCCATGAGAATCTCTTGCGGCGATCTGCGGCAACGGTGCAAGCGAACGCTTTTACCAGTGGCGACGTTTCTGTGAATTGGTTCCCCCTGGATCATGTCGGCGGCATTGTCATGTACCACACGCTCGATGTGTTTCTCGGGGCGAATCAAGTGCATGTGCCGACTCAACTCGTCCTCGAAGAGCCCTTGCTATGGTTGGAACTCATAGAGAAACATCGCGCGACCAGCACCTGGGCGCCGAACTTTGCTTTCGCACTCATCAATAGCTGCGAAGGGAAACTGCAAACGCGAGTTTGGGACCTTTCATCATTGCGATTCATCCTGAACGCCGGCGAGGCGATTGTCGCAAAAACGGCCCGGCGGTTCTTGCAACTGCTATCCCCCTGCGGCTTGCCGGCCACTGCCATGAAACCGGCATGGGGCATGTCGGAAACGTGTTCGGCGGTTACATTCTTTGGCAATTACAAATTGGAAACTACTTCGGACGATGATTTGTTCGTCCAGGTCGGTCCGCCGATTGCGGGCTGTTCTTTGCGGATTGTTGATTCAGAGGATCGAGTGGTGGAAGAAGGGCGGATCGGGCGGCTGCAGGTGAAGGGCATGTCGATCACGCCCGGATACTACAACAATCCTGAGTTAAACGACGAATCGTTTTCTCAAGACGGCTGGTTCAATACCGGCGATCTTGGTTACCTGACAAATGGCAGTTTAACCATAGCCGGTCGCACAAAAGACATCATCATCATCAATGGTGTCAATTACTACTGTAGCGAACTGGAAGCAGTTGTTGAAGAGGTCCCCGGAATTGATATCTCTTTTACTGCCGCAACTGCTGTCCGAACTCCGGGCAACGATACCGATCAGATAGCAATTTTCTTTGCCACGCCTTTCGCCCAGCGATGGGACCGGCTTTTGAAGTTGACGGACGAGATCCGGGATTATGTGGTGCGCAGAGCGGGTGTTAACCCGCACTATCTGATTGCGGTCGAGAGAGCGCGCATTCCCAAGACGGCTATCGGAAAGATCCAGCGTGCGCAGCTACGCGAAGCCTTTGAACGAGGCGAGTTTGACGCGAAGGTCAAAGAATTTGATGTTCGTAAGGGCAATGCCAATACGCTTCCCGATTGGTTTTACGAGAAGCATTGGTGTTTGAAGAAAATTCAACCTCGGCTAAGGGTTGTGGCTGCCGGCGTCACTGTAGTATTTCTGGATTTGCTTGGATTGGGAAGTGCAGTCTGCGCCGCACTGGAAAACCCCGGACAAAGTTGCGTAAGCGTTCACGTTCAAGCATCGAGTGAATTCAAAGAAGTCGATTCGAATTGCTACTCTATCGATCCTGCAAACGCCCAGCACTATCGGCGTCTATTTTCCTCGATTGTGAACCATGCGGGTCGCATCGACCGGGTGTTGCATCTGGCGGGATACCGGAAGTTTTCTGAGGAATGGCTTGGTGGGAAGAAGACGGACTCCTCGACTGCCGACTCGACCGATCAAACTGCCCTGAGCCTTCTGTTTTTGATTCAGGGGCTCTGTGCCTTGGAGGAGATTCAACGGCCCTCCGATCTCTTAGTGATGTCATGTCACAGTCAGCACGTGTCCGAGCCTGACCGGGTAGATTGCAACCGAAGCGCCGTTCTGGGACTCCTCAAAACGATTCCGCAGGAAAGTCCGTGGCTTGGATGGGGCCACGTGGACCTGTCCGGAGACGACGTAAGAGAGGACGCTGACCGGGCGCTTCTTGAGTTCAAGTCACATGAAAGGAATCTCGAACGGGCCTGGCGCAATGGACAGCGCTTCGTTCCTGAATTGCGGCGAGTTGGCTTCGGTGTGGTCACCGGAAAATCGCTGCCATTCAAGCAGCAAGGTATCTATTTATTAACAGGCGGTCTCGGCGGAATCGGAGCTCACGTAGCCAGGTTCCTGCTGGAGGTATATCAGGCGCGGGTTCTCATCGTAGGTCGAACGCCCCTTCATCTGCATGGTCTATTCCCCGGCGATCGTTCCGAGCGTGAACCGCTAACACCGCGTCCCAGCGGTAACACTAGAAGCTTGGTTTACGAAGAGCTTGTTCGTCTTGGAGAGGTTGTCTACGAAGAGGTCGATGTTTGCGACGACGAGGAACTGTCTGCAGTCGTGAAGCGCGCTTGCACTCGTTGGAACTCTGCGTTAGCTGGTGTCATTCATCTGGCCGGAACGTATCACGAGTGCCCGTTGTTCGAGGAAACGCGAGAGGGTTTCGATGCGGCTTTAAGGTCCAAACTGCGCGGTTCAATCGTCCTCGATAGGCTCTTTTCAGACATTCCGGACGTGCTTTTCCTCGCCTTCGGCTCCATGAACGGTTTCTTTGGAGGTTTTTCTGTCGGTGCGTACTCGGCCGCAAATGCTGTGCTCGAGTCCTTCACGGCATATCAGCGCGCACGAGGCATTCGAAGTTATTGCTTGTCGTGGTCTTTCTGGGAGGAAACGGGAATCAGTGCCGGTCTGGTAAGCGGTGAGGCGGCTCGTGTCAAAGGGTTCCACGGCCTTTCCCCCCGTCAGGGGATTCGTTCGATGTTGGCTGCGCTCTATCACGACTCTGCCTGCTGCCTTATTGGGCTCGAGGGAACGAAACCATTGATCCGTCGCCTCAGTCGTGAAGGCTCGCCAGCATTGCGCCAGATGTCAGCGTTCATCGTTGCGGACGATCGGGAAGCGCCATTGGTCGAAGCGGCGTCGGCAGCCATCGAGGATGATTTCGGTGTTCCTTCTTATTGCAGATTGAAGTTTATCGAGAAGATGCCGCTTACCGAGACAGGTGAGATAGACCTGGATCAATTAGCCAGAATCGCTGTCTCTGGAGATAGCGAACGCAGGGAATGGATCGCGCCGCGAACAGCTCTCGAACGCCAGCTTGCACAAGTCTGGCAAACACTGCTCCAGGTTCCGCAAGTTGGCCTTCATGACAACTTCTTTGAATTGGGCGGACACTCATTGCTGGCGACTCGCGTGATTTCCAGAACGCGTGAACTTGTCGGAGCTGATGTCGAATTGGGAATGCTGTTTTCCCATCCGACCGTGGCGGCATTTGCCTTGGTTATCGAAGAGCAGCAACGAGAACAAGGTGGCCGTGAGCTCAACAGCATCAGCCCGATCCCGAAGGCTGATCGAACGCGTTCGTTGCCGCTTTCGTTCGCGCAGCGGCGGTTGTGGTTCTTGTCGCAAATGGAAGGAGTAAACGAGGCCTACAACATTACTTTTGGTTTCAATTTGAAGGGGCGCTTGGACCGTGCTGCGCTTAGCCGGGCGTTGAACCGGATCGTGGTTCGCCATGAAGCCCTGCGCACAACTTTTAATTCGGTCGATGGAATTGCGGAACAGCGGATCGCTCCCGCTGAAAACAGCGAGTTCCATCTGGTGGAGCATGATCTGCAAGGATCTCCTAATCCCGACGAGGCATTGCGCGCTTGGCTGATGCAGGAGGTCTCGGGGCTGTTTGATCTGGAAACGGGGCCGTTGGTTCGGGGCAGGTTGATACAACGGGCCGAGGACGATTTTGTTTTGGTCATCGGCATGCACCACATCGTTTCTGATGGCTGGTCCATCGGAGTGCTGCTCAAGGAACTAGGTGCTCTCTATCGCGCTTTTGTCAACGGCGAGGCGGATCCGTTGCCCGAACTGAAGCTTCAATATGCCGACTATTCTTCATGGCAGTGGAACTGGATGGAGAGTGAGATTCCGGCAAGGCAGGCGGCCTACTGGAAAGCGCAGTTGGCAGATGCCCCTATGCTGCTTGAGATACCCAAAGACAGGGCGCGCCCTTCTGAGCAGGACTACGCTGGAGCTTTTACCAGTATCACCTTGGCGGAAGACCTGTCTGCCAGGTTGGTTGATCTGAGCCGTCGTCATGACGCAACCTTATACATGGTGCTGCTGGCCGCTTGGGCGGCAGTGCTTGCCAGGATTTCTGGACGGCCGGAGATCGTGATTGGCACGCCTTCGGCGAACCGTGGACGGACGGAAATTGAAGAGCTCATTGGATTCTTTATCAATACCTTGGTGCTTCGCCTCGATCTGTCTGGTTCTCCCAACGTAGCGGAACTTCTCCGCCGAGTGAAAGTCCAAACGATTGCAGCTCAGCAGCACCAGGATATTCCCTTCGAACACGTGGTTGAGCTAGTTCAGCCTTCTCGTAGCCTGGCGCATAGTCCTTTATTTCAGGTGATGTTCTCTTGGCAGAACACGGCGGAAAAAGAGCTTAATCTTCCTGGCCTGGAAGTTGAGCCTCTGGAAGTAATTCCGCATAGCACATCGAAGTTCGATCTCTTGCTGGGCATGCGGCAGGATGGAGCAACCATCGTCGGTGGATTGGAATACTCCACGACTTTGTTTGACGCCACAACCGTTGAACGGTATCTCGGATACTTTCGCCGCATGTTGGAAGCGATGGCGGTGAACGAATTCGATCCGATTGGTCTGTTGACAATTTTAGGCGAAGACGAGAAACAGAGGATTCTTTATCAGTGGAACCACACAGAAGAGGAATATTCGAGGGAGAAGAGCATCTATCGGATATTTGAGGAACAGGTAGAAAAAACTCCCGAAGCGGTGGCGGTTGAGTTTGAACGCCAGCGCATGAGTTATCGGGAACTGAACGATTCCGCGAACCGGCTCGCATGGTGCCTGAAAGCTGATGGGGTTCTGCCTGAATCCATCGTCGGTGTCGCACTTCTGCGCTCGGTCGAAATGATTGTCGCTCTTCTGGGGGTTTTGAAGGCGGGCGCGGCCTACCTCCCCTTGGATTCAGAGTATCCGGTAGAGCGGTTGCGTTTCATGGTGGAGGAAGCGCAGCCGGTAGTTGTGCTGGCCACAAGTGACATGGATCTGGCGTGGCTTGGTCAAGAGTATCGAAAGATGGTCCTTGACGAGCCGGAAACTAAAGCGGAATTGTTGCGGCAGCCGATTGCAAGTCTTCGAGTTGAAGCCAGCCAAGCCTCTCAGAATCCAGCTTATATGATCTATACCTCCGGCTCCACTGGCAGGCCCAAAGGCGTTGTTGTTGCCCACGGAGGCCTAACCAACCGTCTCGAATGGATGCAGGCTGCTTATCGGCTTAATGCTGGCGATCGCGTATTGCAGAAGACTCCCTTTAGCTTTGACGTTTCGGTGTGGGAGTTGTTCTGGCCTTTGATGGAAGGTGCAACCCTGGTTTTTGCAAAAGCTGGAATGCATCGCGATCCTCAATATCTAGCCTCGCTCATTCAAGAGGCGCACATTACTGTGGCTCACTTTGTTCCGTCGATGTTGCAGGCATTCCTGCGCGAGCCGGAGACTCTGAACTGCAAGGGCCTTCGTCGCGTGATATGCAGCGGCGAAGCCCTGTCGAAAGAACTGCAAATGCTCTTTCACGGCTGCCTGAGCAGCTCTCTGCATAATCTCTACGGGCCTACGGAAGCAACTGTCGATGTCACTTTTTGGGATTGCGACATTGATGACGACTCTCCCTCCGTGCCGATCGGGCGGCCGATATGGAATACGCAAGCCTATGTATTGGATGGAAGTCTGCAGCTGGTGGGGGAAGGGGTGGTGGGAGAGCTGTATATCGGTGGAGCGGGATTAGCGCGTGGGTATTGGAAGAGGAGTGGATTGACGGCGGAGCGGTTTGTGGCGAACCCGTTTGAGGGAGAAGGAAAGCGGATGTATCGGACCGGGGATTTGGTGAGGTGGAGAGGGGATGGGAATCTGGAGTTCGTGGGGAGGAACGATTATCAGGTAAAGATTCGGGGGTATCGGATTGAGTTGGGAGAGATAGAAGCAGGGTTGAGGAGTGTGGAAGGAGTGGAGGAAGCGGTCGTGGTGGCGCGAGAGGAGGGGAATGGGGAGAAGAAGCTGGTGGGGTATGTGGTGGGGGAGAAGGGGAGAAAGGTGGAAGGGAAGCAATTGCGGGAGAGATTGAAGGAGAGGTTGCCGGAGTACATGGTGCCGGTGGCAGTGATGGTGCTGGAGGAATGGCCATTGACGGGGAGCGGGAAGATCGACCGGAAGAAGTTGCCCGGGCCGGAGTATGGAGGGAGGGGAGGGTGGAGGGGGCCGAGGACGCGGGAAGAGGAGTTGCTGTGCGGGCTGTTTGGGGAGGTGCTGGGAGTGGAGCGTGTCGGGCTGGACGACAACTTTTTTGAGTTGGGAGGAGACAGTATCGTCTCGATCCAGTTGGTGAGCCGAGCGCGGAAGGTAGGGTTGAAGATGAGCCTGCGGGATGTGTTTCAGCAGAGGACGGTCGAGGGACTGGCGCGTGTGGTGAAAGTGATGGAAGGAGCCCAGGGGCAGGGCAAGGAGAAAGTGAAAGAAAAAGAGACACTAGGTGCGAAGAAGGGAGAAGAGGTAAAGCTGACGCCGATCATAGAGAGATGGGTGGAGCGCGGGGGAATGGGGAAAAAGATCAGCCAGTTTGTGGTGTTGCAGGCGCCAAAGGGATTGAGAGAGGAGAAGTTGGTTGAAGCGGTGCAGGTGGTGCTGGACCATCATGAAGGGTTGAGGATGCGAGTGAAGCGGAGCGAGGTGGAAGGGAAGAGTGTTTGGGGCCTGGAGGTGCTGGAAGGTGGAGTGGTGAAGGCGAGCCGTTGTGTGAGGCGAGTGGAGGTGAGGGAGGAGGAGTGGCGGGAAGAGGGAGAGAGGCGGAGGAGGATCGAGGAGGAGTTGGAAGCAGCCAAGAGGGGATTGGATGAGGAGAGCGGGGAGATGATGCGGTTGGTGTGGTTGGACGGAGGAGGGGAGGGAGGACGGCTGCTGTGGGTGGTGCATCACCTGGCGGTGGACGGGGTATCGTGGCGGATCTTGGTGCCGGATTTGAAGCAGGCGTGGGAGGGAGTAGAGAGAGGGGAGAAGGTGGAATTGGGGAGGCAGGGGACGAGCTACCGGGAGTGGGCGGAGCGATTGAGGGAGGAGGCGCAGAAGGCGGAGCGGGTGAAGGAGCTGGAATTGTGGAAGAGGATGATGAAGGGAGCGGAAGAAGGAGAGTTGGTGGAAGGAGTGGTTTTGGAGGAGGAACTGGAGAGGGTAGGGGAGGCAGGACGGCTGAAGGTGACGTTGGACGCGGGAGTGACGGAGGGCTTGTTGACGAAGGCGGCGGGAGCGATGAAGGGGCAGATCAACGATGTGCTGATGGCGGGAATGTTGTTGGCAGTGGGGAGGTGGAGGAGGGAGCGTGGAAGGAGCGGGAAGGTGTTGTTAGTGGAGATGGAGGGACACGGGCGGGAAGAGTTATGGGAAGGAGTGGACATTACGCGGACGGTGGGATGGTTCACGAGCGTGTATCCGGTGCGGTTGGATGGAGAGGGGATTGATGTTGAGGAAGCGTGGAAGGGCGGGAAGGAGTTGGGGAAGCTGGTGAAGCGAGTGCGGGAGCAGATGAGGGAGGTAGTGGACGGAGGGATAGGGTATGGGATGTTGAGATATCTGAACGAGGAGACGGGGGAGGAGTTGAGAAGGATGGGACGGGCGCAGATGGGATTTAACTATTTAGGGCGGTTTGGAGGGGTGAAGGGAGGAGGAGATTGGGAGGGAGCGGAGGAGGCGCGAGGGTTGGGAGGAGAGATGGACAAGGAGATGAGGCTGGCGCATGTGGTGGAGGTGAATGCGATCAGCGTACGGGAGGGAGGGGGAGAGAGCGAAGCAGGAGAAGAAGGGAAAGGAAGAGGAGAAAGGGGAAGGGAGAGGGAGAAGGCAGGGGAACGACTGACGGCGTACTGGAGTTGGGCGAAATCGAAGATCGGGGAAGAGGAAGTAAGGGAGTTGGCGCAAGGGTGGTTCGAGGCATTGGAATTGTTGGTTAAGCACGCGGATGAGGGATACATGAGCGGTCTGATTCCATCGGACGTGCCGCTGGTATCGCTGTCCCTCTCCCAGATTGAAAACCTGGAAAAAATGTTCGAGTCCAATCCGCCTTTAGTAAAGCGATGATATTCAGATTGCCT
This sequence comes from Candidatus Angelobacter sp., assembly GCA_035295685.1. Classification (GTDB taxonomy): domain Bacteria; phylum Acidobacteriota; class Terriglobia; order Terriglobales; family Acidobacteriaceae; genus Angelobacter. The sequence goes on along the minus strand of DATGIO010000146.1, from coordinate 69,094 downwards.
ATTTAGTTGAATAGTCATGGCGTCCCCGACGGGATTCGAACCCGTGTTACCGCCGTGAAAGAAAGATTTCGTAAATGGCTTCACAACAAACTTAGCGGGCGCAGTCGCTCTGCCTAGACCTCGAAGCTCTGCAAGAACAGACTCTTGTTACATGCGTGTTCATGTCTCGACCGCGCGGACTGATCCATCGTGATGATCGCAAGTTCCACCCAATAGGCGCAACGCTCGTCCGTATACGCTTTGCAGAAACCCTGGTGGGGCAGTGATGACCGTCAATGATCCAGTTGTGGAAATTGGATCAGCGGGTGGTTGTGGTTATGGGGGAGTGCGGCGAAGAGTACACCACTTCGCCATCCAACAGCGTCATCAGGCATTTTAGGTCTTTGATCTGATCGGTGGGAACCTTGTAGAGGTCGCGGTCCCATACAGCAATGTCGGCTTGCTTGCCTACCTCTAAAGAGCCGATTTTATTTTCCAGGAACATCTGGCGCGCACCCCAAGCGGTGTAACTTGTGAGGGCTGTGTGGATATCCAGTGCTTCAGTCATCCCAAATGGAGTTAGGCCGTAGGTGCGTTTGACAGTTTGGCGTGCTACGGAGGCCCAAAGCCCATAGCGGGCCGCAACCGGGGTAACGGGATAATCTGAGCCGCCGGACCAGAGGATGCCTCGTGAGTGAAGAGTCCTGAAGGGCTCCAGGCTCTGGCCGCGTTTGGGACCATAACTCGCCGCGTAGATATCACCGATCCACCAGAGGAATTCAGCCTGCATTTCCGGGTAGCCCGAGTCGTATTTTTTCTGCAGGTTAGCCATTACGTCCAGAGCGTGTGGAGTTGGCAGGTTGGCATGGATGATGCTGTGGCGCAAACCGGGATGAGAATGCTCCTGCTCAACCAGCGCGTAAGTATCGACGACCCAGTCCATCGCACGATCACCAACGGCATGAGTGCCGACCGGAACTCCGTTCACCTGGAAGAGGCGGACCATTTCTTGATAAACAGCCGGGTCAGTTTGCGGGTAGCCGCGATTGCCCGCACCCGAAGCTGTGACATCCGGGGTAGTGGCGTTTCGCAGCCAGTCGTCATAAACCCAGCCGGTGCGGGCGCCGCCGGAACCGTCCATGTAGATTTTGACGCCGCAGGAGAGCAGACGATTGTTGCCGAGCGCGGCTGGCAGACGGGGCACCGAGTTGATCTCATCCAGAGCCTTGTGGGCCGACTCTAGTGTCGAACCTGCATGCCACAGAACACAAATACGCTCCTTGAGTTGGCCTTGATCGAGCAACGACTTGTAAGCATCCCAATGGATCTGAAAGATGTCAGGATCTTTCACCGCAGTTATACCTTCGCTGTGCAGCACCTGCTGGATGTGTAGGATGCCTTGCCGCATTTGCTCAGGCGTGATGGACGGGATGCGACCGGCCACCAGATTCATGGCGGATTCTTCTTTGAGCACTCCGGTTAGGCTGCCGTGTACGTCGCGATCGATCGTGCCGGCGGGGGGATCCGTTGTAGTAGCAGTAACCTTAGCCAGTTTGAGTGCGGCTGAGTTGGCGACTCCGTAGTGACCGGTAGTATGGACCAGCCAAACAGGGTTCTTGGGGGAGACAGCGTCCAGATCGGTAGCCGTGATGTAGCGGTGTTCGGTGAGCTTGCCCTCGTCCCAACCGGAGCCGGTGACCCATTCTCCCGGCTTGACTAGGGCAATCTTGGCCTTTACGCGGGCCACAACTTCAGTTACCGAAGTGGCGTCTGAGAGTTTGACTCCGTAGAGTTCCTGGACACCTCCATCGGCAATGTGAGCATGGGTGTCAATAAGGCCAGGGGTTGCTGTATGACCGTGGAGATCGACAATGCGTAGGCCGGGGGCCTTACCCGCGAATTCCATAACTTCGGCATCACTGCCGATTTTCACAACGACCCCGCGGCGGATGGCGACGGCCTGTGCTACAGAGTCCTGGCTATCAACGGTAAGAATGTGGCCGTGAACCAGCACGAGGTCAGCAGCGGGACTCTGCCCGGCGAGGATTCGAGTCAACAGTAGAACCGTCAAAACAGTGCTGGCCGAACTGAGCTTGTAGCGTAGAGACATCGTCTTGCATTCTCCTCACGGGGCAGTTTCAAAGCCTCTAATATAGCCGAGGCGAGGAAGTTGCCCACCTTAAACGCAACCGCCCGTCGGCAGCAGCCGAAGATAGCCGGTAGAAACTGGAATCCGCCAGGGTGCTAGAGTTGAATCAGAATCTGGTTTGGCTTGTGTTTGCGGACCATATTTTCCTCATTCGTCGGCTTGATCGGCATTTTAAGAAAAGAAGGCTATTTTCGATTTTTGCCTTCTAATATTTACCTTCTATTCCAGGGCCGTTTTTATGCTCCATTGAAGCTCAGCTATGCTTAGAATGCGGCTTTGGGGCCGCAAGCGCCGTGACGCGCGACCTGAATTCGTCATTTTGGTAGATTTTTAGGGGCGTTTTAAAACATCCAAATTAATGAAGTGGAATGATCGCTTATCGGATGGTTTTAAACGGCTTGGCCGGGCCACTTTTTTCTTGCGCAGGGGAATTCGTCTTGGATGCTCTTCAACATAAGTCCCCCGCATACCTCATTCACAGTCGCGCAGAACCTCCTTCGAGAATAGCCGACACGTCAAAAAGGAGAACAGTAGTTGAGTGCTCATGTCCGGGGGGATACACGGCTGACCGATTGTCTTTTTCATCGAACCGTTCGGAGGTTTTCTATGGCTGCGGAATTGGCGAAGCGGACGGCTGTGGAGCGCCAGTTGTAGTCAAAGTCATTGGCTTGAGCGTCCCAGCCAGAAGCTTTTCTACATCCGCGCGCACGTCCCGATACGATGGTTCACCTCCGTCATAAAACTTGTAAAGACTATGGGTCTGTCCTGAGGCGGTTTTCGAATAACTGTCGAGAGAGAAAGTCCGCTTTGCGGTTGCAGCTTCCTCGGGATGCCGATTGGGCCAGTTACTTTGGTCGGCGTCGTCAGATTCCAGCGCTACAAAAGAGACTTCCTTTCCCGTTGCGTCGTGAACGCTGAACTGGTAGCGGAAATGAAAGCGGCCAGCAAGCTGCGGGAACTCAGTTACTAGCACGGAACGATCACCCGCAGAGAAAGAATCGAACACGTAGGAAAAATTTGCAGGAAGCCGTCCGGCTCTAGACAGCGCGTGCAGGCGTTCGAGTGTGACATCTCGTTCCTGGCTCATTCCGGCTTGAGCATATGACCTTACCAGGCCAGCCAAGTTGTGCGCTTGGTCGGGTTGTAACTGCAGCGCGCGCTGGAACGATCGAATCGCCGCCGCAAAATCCCGCATCTCCAATGAACAATTACCAGCTAGGTTGTGCGCAAGAATGTTATTCGGATCCACCTCGGTTACTTGGTTAAAGGCAGCGAGCGCTCGCTTGTAATCGTGCGCGCGAAATGCGGCCATACCCTCGTCCATCTTGGATTTCACATCGATGGCGATCGAAGGGGTTTGGGGGATGACGGCCAGACTCGTAGCCACAAGCAGCGTGGCAAAGATAAAGGAGCGCACGAGAACCTCCTGGCGGAACGCAGCCAGCTAGAACTTTATCATTTATTGAGGATGTCCGAGCGTTGACGGTGAAGCACTTATAAAGCAGAAAGTAAGCTGTGGTACTGGTTGGCGGCTCCACGAGCCCGTACGAAGGTCAGTACCGTCTTGACCGGCCCGAAATTTCTAGACCAAACGAGAAGTTAGTATAGCGCCGGAAGCGGAGGTTGTCCGCCGTCGCCGCCGGGGGTGTGGAGATGAGGGAAACGTTCTTTGTTTCCCACATCTCCACACGCCATGACATTGTTGACATCGCTGATCGGCGCAGGCAAGATTGCCTCGGGCGCCGTTGGACAAAGCTCTGAGCGAGGCTGGAGCAACAAGGTAATTGCCGCAAGAATCCTAATGTTTGTACGCGGTGTTTTCCCTTTCGCTCCGCGTCTCCGTGGTGAATCCACCTTCAGTCCGCAACCACTTCAATTAGCGGATTATTGCGCCCCCATTCTTCCGGCCCGATCATAATTCGATCGCACCAGGCCCGCAGCGTTTCAAGGTGGCGATCTTCGCCCGGCGAAATTAGTCTCAATCTTCTTTGCCACACGGCAACCGAAGGCAATGCTTCAAGTCTGCGGTCGCGCCAGTGTTTGATCTGCCAGCCGCTTTCTTCCAGCCGCTTTCTCAGTTCCGATGAACTGATCATATGCATGGTGTCGCCGAATGCCGCGCCCGGTGGCGAGGCATCCTGGCAATTGACGCGCATCACGAGGCGGTTGGCAAACGGTCGCAATATCCGCAGGAGCCTGGCCTTGTTCCGGATATGGCTTAGCGATTCCAGCAGCAGGGCGCAGTCAAAGAGTCCCGGAGGCAAAGTCTGTTCCGCATCGCCCATGCGAACTGGCAGGCCCATCGAGGCTATGTACCGGTATTGCGTGCGGCTGATGGTCAGACCCAGGCTGCGGCACTGAAGGTCGTGGACGATCATCGCCATGGGACCGCCCCAGCCGCAGCCGATGTCGTAAACTCTTCCACCAGCCGGCAAGAACGGATACAGCTCGCTCACCGCGCGCCGCAACGCGGTCGTCATCGCCTCATCGTCTGCAGCCAGACCGGGCGTTTCGAACAATCCGGCGTGATAATGCAATTCGTCCCCAAGAATTTTCCGCCATTGACTCACATCGCCATCGTAGAACCCACCCAGCTCCGCTGCATCTGTGCCCGATACATGCGTGGAAGGAAGGTGAGGAAGTCGGCGAAATAGCTGGTCTTCAACCTCAACTTGGAACTGCTGAGCGTTGTGGCGAACCAGATGTTGCAGTTCGTCTTCAGTTTCCGGCCAGTTTCCTGCAACGGCAGCGGAAGCATAGAGCGTAACTGCCTTGTGTCCTCGATCAAGGGAGACAGCGAGATGCCGGATCGGAAGCTCCCGCAGATTTTGCAGTTCATCCTTTGAAATTGTCTGTTGCTGGGCCAGTTCTTGCAGTCCTGGTAATGAACCCGCCGCAGGGTTCCATGGAAGGGCCAGATCGAGTTGCTCCAGTTGATCATTTTCATCGCGTCGCAGCCAGAAGCCCGAGCTTTGCTGCAGGCGATCTACCGCGAGCAATTGTGCCAATGCCGGGCGCAGCTCCGCAGCGATGAGATCCAGTGGACGTAATCCAGAAGGGCTTTCCGGCAGGAAGTGAAATTCGTAGCGTGATCGTCGCACTTCGCCGTCCAGGCCCCAGCGCCACGCCTGATAGTGGTCGGCCAGAGTGTGGGGACCGCGCCCGTGCAGGTAAATGCGGAATTCCGGAATGCCATCTTGCAGTGCCACTGCGATGCCCTGGCGCACCGGCAGGACCGCCTGTTTCTGGGCCTGCAGGACTTCTTCCGGAGCGTCCAGCTTTTGCAACGCTTTCAATACAGGTCCAAAATCAGTGTCAGCGTTACCCGGCAGCCAGCAGCCAAAGCGCCCGGTGAATTCGATCTTGCCGTGCAGAAGCCGCACAGAGAACTCCAATTCCACACCTGGGCATTGGCGTAACTCAGCGCCGAGATGGGCAAGAACTCTCTGGGCGGTGGCTACAGAACCTGCTGACAAGGCCATAAGAAAAATTCATCCCAAATTACGAACAAGCAATTAAAGTTTTCTCCGTGCCTCCGCGTCTCTGCGGTAAATCACTATCCGTTTCTGGCAATCCTTTTGTCGCGCTCCCACCACCTGTAGTGTCATTGGCAGGAATGCGGCTATGATTCTCCTGGATGGATGTCCGCAACCCATTGCCGTTCACGATTGTTGAAGGGGCTGTCGCTAATCCGATGGTATTGGCGAGCGCCTTGCGCCCGCTTCTCACGCCCCATCCGGTCCCGCAGAGCGATCCGCGCACGCGTGGTCTCATGGTGGAAATTTCTGGCGGCAGCGACGATCTGGCATGGCTGCAAACGGCGATACCACCGCTGGGCGAACTGATGGTGCGATTTATGGGTGATGCAGGGGCGATCTATCTGCTGGCCGTCAACGAAACACCTCCAACCGATCCTGAGAGCTTTCTGATGCGGCCCCATGTCGACCGCCGTTGGATGCCGAATGGATTCAACACAGCGCATCCCCTGTGGACCAACGTGATCTTTCTCGATTTCCCCAACTCCGGCCGGGGCGGAGAGTTGGTGGTATTCCCAAAAGACGCATTCGACGATGACGCCGGTGTTGCTCGTGATCGGGCCCGGCAGACGGTCATGGACCGGCAGGGCCGAATGATTGCGCCCCGTCCGGGTGCCGCGTGCCGTATGGCCGGTGATCTGCCTCATGCGGTGCTGGGCTACTCCGCCAATCCAGACGATGTGTGGAGGCTGGCCGTGGTGCTAGCCGAATTCAACCGAAGTCTAACAGGGCCTCCCCCGTGCCGGCGGATTTACTCACCGTCGTAAAAAATGATAGCTGTTGATCTCAACCGGATTCAGCGGACCATGACTCAATTTACCACTTGGTTGGATCGAGCTTGTTCCCCACGTCCTTGAATGCATCGGCGAATGATCCGCCCAGGGAGTTGAAGAAGCCTTTAATCTGGTCGCCGGCATAGCCAACACCCGAAAGCACTTTGTTCAACTGATCTGCGCCCAGGTTGTAAGTATTCTTCACAAAGGTGCCAGTTTCATTGACAGCATAGCCGGCCCCCTTCAATGCGCGCGCGGCTACGTCGGAGGTGGCCCCATACGCCGACTTGAGCGCGTTGCCCACTTCGTTGATGCCATAGCCGGCGCCTTTCAGAACGATGGCTGCCTGATCTGCGGTCTGTCCGTAGGCACTTTTGAGCGCATCCCCCACTTGATCGGCAGCATAGCCTGCACCTTTGAGCAGGTTGGCGGCCTGCTGCGCAGTTTGACCATAGGCGGATTTGAGCGCATCGCCCACCTCGTGGGCACCATAACCTGCTCCCTTCAGAATCTGGGTTGCCTGTTGAGCGGTGCTGTTCCAGCCGGATTTCAGGGCGTTGGCGACCTCGTGGGCCACATACCCTGCAGCTTTCATCGCCTGGGCGGCCTGCTGTTCGGTCAGGTTGTAGACCGACTTGAGTACTTTACCCACGTCCTGAATGCCGGTGATGATTCCGGCGCGCAGGAACTTCGCCCACTTGGCCGGGTCCTTGAGAAAGTTCTTCAAGGCCTCTACTACCAGATCAAAGACCTTCTTTGGCAGCTCAGCCAGGGAATGGGTATTGGTATCGAGGTCGATATTTGGCAGGTTCAGTTTTTCGCAGGCGAGCACTACACCGGCACTGAATTTGGCCCAGATGCTCGATCCTTTTACCCCAAGATCGAGGGTTCCGGAGGCCCCGGTGTCGATCTTTATGGTACCGAGCGGGCCGAGATCGACGTTGCCGACGCCAATGTGAAGCGAACCGCTGACGCCCATGTTGCTGGGGCCATCGAAGTGTCCTTTGATGTCATAGGTGAAGCCCGGCAGGTAGGTGCCGGCAAGTTCAATCGCGAATCCGCTGGTGCTGAGGCTGATAAAGGTCTCGCGCTTCAGTCCCAGAATATTGATCTGGCCATCGATCAGGAAATGAGGCTTGCGCAGCACCGGATCCGTCATGGTCGGCTGGTTGAAAGTGGCAGCGGAGACGCGCGGGCCTTTCTTGCCGTCGGCGGACTCGATGCTGAATAGAGACTCCGTGCCGATCACGATGCGGTTCATGCTGCCATCCACCGAAACGCCCTGGCTGGGCATGACCAGTATTTTGGCTTCGCCCTGAAACAGCAGGACATGCAGTCCGGTGTTCACAAAAAAGCCTTGCGGATACTGAAGGGCGCCGAGATACGTCGCCTGCGGCGCACAGTAGAGCTGCGGATTCAAAGTGACCTTGATCCCGCTGGCGGATTTCACCAATTCGTAGTGCAGCATATTGGCCAGATTGGTCAGGAACCATGTTTGGCCAGCTTTCCCGACCACGAGCAACACCTCCGATGAAGTCGTCGGCAGCGTGACGCCTGCTTTCGAAAACGCCGCAGATACCAGGTCAACCTGCAGGTTATCGAGGGCGCTCGCCAGATCAGCGCCGATGGTAAACTCGCTGGTTCCCGTCAGAGCGACCTTTGTCAGAACCGCATCGATCTCAGAAGGCAGTTTGGGTTTGGCGAACGTATCGACCACATCTTTCATCGAAAGGCTGCTGACCGAACCCGCCAGCATGCTCTTGGCTGGATCGGTGCTGTCAAAGAACACCGCCAGCGACGACTGGAAGTGACTCACCGTGAGGGTGGCGGCGATTCCCAGGCTGGGGATGCCCTCCCAGTCGATACCGACGACCAGCGCCAGATTCGACAACGTGATGCCTTCAAACGTGATGGAGCCGGCCATGGAGCCGGAAATAAAGGCGCCATTGGCAACAAACAGCAGCGTTAAATCAAACTGACATGGATGCTGCTGTATCTTGGCTAGCAGCCTGCCGGTCAGGAACAAGCCGACTTCACCGGAGCTGATTTGGCCGCCGAACATGCAGCTCAAAGGCATGCCCTGGATGGTGGTGCTGTAGCTTACGTAGAGGCGGCTGTCTTTTTCCGGGTTTGCGCCAACCTGGAGCGTGATGCCCAGGCTGGGCTCGAGTCCCAGAAATTTCTGCAGTAGCTTCTGCTGGCGTGAGTTGTCGAGTGTCCAACGGGCATAGATATTGAGTCCGGCGATGACGCCGCCCGCCTGCGACGGCAGTTTCAAGTCGCCGGTGCGAAGTGTGGGGCTACTGAAGGCTGCCAGGGCGGGAAATTTGAAGCCTGGATCGGCGAACGACGACACCACGATCAGCAACTCATCGAGGGTGAAAATATCAAACGCTTTGAGTGCGCTGAGTCCGGGGATTGACGAGAGGTGAAGGCCGGTCATGTCGATGCCGGCGGCGAAGCCCCAGGCGCTTGAGCCCGTACCCGTTTTGCGGGCCTCAAAGGCAACCGTGCCCAGATCCTGCATGGTGGTGGCAAACTGGAAAACCAGATTGGCCCCGGACTTCTGGATGAGCACCGAACCGTCAACGAAATCCAGATCGAAGTCGCCGGGCAGGCTCACCTTCTGATTGGCCATCTTGCCGATCAATTCCGACAGCCGGACTTCAGGCAGATCGGAGCGCATCACGAAGTCACCCGGCGTCTGGTAGGAGAAAGCCAGATCCAGTTCGTCGCCGAGGGAGATTATTCCGCTGAAGGCGCCGCTGACCGTGCCCGATGCCGGATGGTTGGCCAGTACCGTCACATTCGAGATGGTCAAGGGAACCGGGCCGAGGTCGAGGGTCCAGGCGGGTTTGTCCGCCATGGTGGAAGCGATGGAGTAGCTGCCGTCTTTGCCAATCCCCAGTTGCATCTGGCTGATGGTCAGGCTGGGCGGGGCCGGCAATCCGAGCTCGTGGAATACCGCATCCAAGGAGAGCGTCGTGTTGCTGGTCAGCCTGGCAGTAGCGATTACGTCAGGGAGTTGCAGGTTGACGTCAAAGGGCGCGCCGACAAAGTTGATGCTGCCGCCCAGATCCACCTCCAATGAGCGGGTGGGAGCGAAAGGCTGGCTTACACTGAAGTTGGCCAGCAGCTTCGTTACGGTGAAGCCCGGCAGGACAGTAGTATTGAGCCCCTCCATACCGATGGCAATGCCGGCACTCTCCAGTGAAAGCCCCACGCCGAGCTGGATGAAGATTGCTTCCAGCGACAGTTTGCTGAGTGTGCTAAGAGCCTTCTGCACATCGGTGGGCAGAGAGGCGGTCAGGTCGTCCTGGCCGGCCAAGTCAACCAAGTGTGCGAGTTTGCCAACACTGACTCCTTCGAACAAACCGAAGATAGAAAGATGATCGGGCGAGTTCAGGCCGGCGATGGTGATATCGGCAGAGATGGATGCACTGGGTATGTCGAGCTTGGCGGAAGCAGCCAATACTGGAATAAATGTCGGATTGGCATCGGCCCATGTCGTGCTGGGCGGCGAGTAGATGCGGAGACCCACCTGATGCAGACGAAGGGCGGAGCCGAGCTTGTGGTCGATTCCCAGGTCGGCAGTCAGATGCAGGCCAGGAGGTAACTGGGGCATTTGCCACGGATACTTCATCAGCGGCATCGCGGGAATCGGAACTGTCAGCTCGGTAGCCTTCGGTATATGGATTGGGCCATACAGCAGCACGGGGCCCCCGCCGGTCATGACGCTGCCCAGCAGACCGAGCAACCCGGTAGGCGTGCAGCGGGCCACGAAATTGAACCCCTCCTGATAAGGAGCGCCGGTCACCGGGTCTGTGCCGGTCTTATCCGTAGTGAGGATGAAGGCGGCGTCGGCGAGCACCAGCGTATCCAGCAGTCCGGGGCCGGAAGTTGCCGACTGCGCGGCTTCGCCCCCCATCTTGATCCCATTGAAGGACGGCAGCGCGCGAAAACTGCGGCTGAATCGCCAGGAATTCTGGGTGGGCTGGCCGTCGATCAAAGTGAAGCGGGCGGTCACGACCGGTCCGGCTGCGCCGGAGGTCGCGGTTACAGTCACGGTCATGTCGACTACGTTCATAAAACTGGCCTTGCCGGTGACCGTGACAGCGGTGGCGGTCGCGGTGCGGGCGGCATTGTGGACCGCGATGGGCGTGCCGTTGGTCAGCCGCACCAACTGATCGGCCAGGACGGTACCCGGGGCCGAGTTGCCATCGATGCTCAAGGTGCCGTTGCTGACGGGCAGAAGCGAAGAAAGATCGGTGTTGCTCATGTTGGAAGTACCTCCGGCCTGAAGCGCCAGTTATTTACGGTCGTTAGATTCAGTCATCAATTTCGATCGAGGGTGACGCCCGCGTGATCGGAACAATTCATGTTCACGTCCCATCGGGTCTGCGTGTACCGGCGGGCGTGAGCGTCAGTGATGCCAATTGCATCACTGACTAGCCAGTAGTCATACGGATTGGCCAACGTGGTGTTCTGGGCGACGCCAAATCCGTTGCGAAAGACTCGCGTCGTCAGGCGCAAAGCGGCGCCGCGGGCGCGCTTGCGCGACGGTCGAGCGGCTGGAGGAGGCTGCACATTAAAGTCGCCGCCAATGATGATTTCGGCGGCCGCATATGCGGCTCCAGCAGCGGCCCGGGCCCGCGAAGCCATGGTGTCGAGGTTTTGCATGGCAGCAGTCCGATCGCCGATAGAATACATGTTGTGCAGGAAGCCAATAATGAAAGGATTGTTGTTCAGTACCCGCCGGCAGGCAATGTAGGCCAGTCCACGGGTGTCAGCGCCATAATTCTGGACACCGGGCAGCAGAATGTTGCGATTGGCAGGAAAAGGAGCCGTAGTATTGCGCGCGGCGCCCCAGCGCCTGTTGACCGGGTCCCAGAGCACCTGCCCTGCGTGCTGGACGTTGAGCATTCCTGGGTCCCATACAATACCGATGTACTCAAGCGCGTTTCCGACAGAAGTTTTGCCCACGCAGATGACCAGGCGGTTCGTCAGACCGCCATCAAGGGCCGTGGCAATCGGAGGCAGGGCAGCATGCATCGCCGGCAGGTTGCTGATCAATTCAGTGTAGCCTGCCACTCCCAGCGTTGGGCCCAGAGCCGCACCGATTGCGCCCATCTGGGTGACGAACGCAGCGTTGCGGACAGCGTTGGCGCCGTTGAACTTCTGCATATTTTGATGGAAAATTACAAACACGTTTCCCCCTCCGTAGCAACAATCATTGGTTGGAAATCAACTTCAAGTCTTGCCAGAACGACAACGGATCTTCTTATTCCATTTATTCCATGGCACAGGTCAGGCCCGATCAACGGATACACCCGCATGGTCAGAGCAAAAAATGTCCGTGTCCCAGCGGGTCTCAAGGTGACGGTGGGTATCCGCGTCGGTAATTGCAGCCCCATCGCTGACGACCCAGTAGTCATAAGGGTTGTACTGGGTGGTATTGCGCGCGACGCCGGCGGCATTGCGGTTCACCCGCGCTGCTAAAGTGCTCCGAATACGCTTGCGACGATCCTGAGCGGCAGCAGGCGGGACCACGTTGAAATCCCCGCCGATGATGATTTCGGCTGCTCCATAGCCGACTCCGGCGGCGGCCATGGCCCGGCCGGTCATGACGTCGAGATTATTCATCGCGGCAGTTTTGTCGCCGACGCTGTACATGTTGTGCAGGAAGGCAATAATGAAAGGATTGTTGTTCAGTACCCGCCGGCAGGCAATGTAGGCCAGTCCACGGGTATCAAGACCAAGGCCGCCGGCCCCCGGCAGGTTGAGATTACGATTCGCAGGAAAGGCCCCCGCTGCCGTATTATTTGCCGCGCCCCACCGGCGGTTGAACGCATCCCACGCAACCTGACCGGCATGCTGGACAGTGAGAACGTTGGGGTCCCAAAAAATGCCGATGTACTCGCGCGAGGCCCCCACGGAAGTGGTGCCCACTTCAATGATCAAGCGCTGGGTGAGACCTGCATCCAGGGCGGTGGCGATGCCCGGCAAATTAAGGTGCATGCCTGCACCGTTGTTGATCAACTCCGTATAGCCCGCTGCTCCCACGCGCGGACCGCCGTGAAGCCCGGCGATCACTCCGCCGACCACACCCATCTGGGCAATGAAATGAGCGTTGCGAAATGCAGCGTTACCGCCAAACCGCATCATGTTTTGGTGGAATACGACGAACATAGGTCCTCCCCAGCATCAGCAACAGAATTGGAATCCACTTGATGTCGTGCCACAGCAAGATACGGCGGTTTTCAATCTGACGGAACAAAAACAATCTGGAATCAAGAAAGCGAGTTCAAAGTCTTGAAGGCACCTTGCCCCGCCAATACTCCGGGTCAAGGCAGTCTTTTGGGAAGAGCACGGCATATACTAAAGCGAAACGCACGAAATTATGAAGTCTGAAAGCTCCCTTTGTGATCACGGTTACGTGGAATGTCGCAACGTCCGAATAAGCGCGCACCTTACTCTCAAGAAAGGTGCTGAGTCCTTCGTCCAGCTTGACTCCTGATCTGTTCGGTCTATAAAACGCAAAATATTAAGCAAAGCCTTCACATTCATGTTTCGGTTTTTGTATTTTTACGTCTCTTTGGAAGCGATGAGCGTGTAATGCATGTGGTGGCCAGGAACGGTTTTGGTGGGCATGACACACCGTTCGGTGTCGCGGCGACTGGTATTGTCTTGCGCCCAAGAGGCAGACCCGCGAACCAAGATGCGCCAATGATGTAAAGCGATCCGCAGACGCTCGCCACAGTCGCGGGCCGCAACAGGGATATGCTCGGCCACGATTATGTCCTCGAGCTCGGACGTCTGACTCGAAGACGCTTAAGGAGGTTGAAAGGAAAGACTTGTTGACATGTTCCAAGAATGGTACGTCCCCTCAGATGCTTGATTTATGCCGGAGAAGCAGACGGTAACAACCTCGCTCTCGCTGGTCGGACACCCCGATTCGCCATAGTCCGACGTTCGGTGCACATGGCAATCGGTGCACATAAGGAGAAAATAATGCCCGCGGAACTCGGCTGCCGTCAGGAGGAGGCCAATGATGACCTTCGGCGCGGAAATGGAGTGCGACACGCCGATCCATCATCTCGTTCAGGAGGAGCCTCATTTAAGCAAATGAAGCTTGTTATTTTCCTCAAGAGCCGCGAGAGCCTGTTTACGGGAAACAGTAGGGAAGCCTTCTAAAAATTCCTCAAAGCCGGCTTTTCCGCCGCCGTCTTCGAGGTGGCTAGGAGAGTCTGAAAAGTCACCCGGGTGCCGCGGAAGATGGGCTGTCCGCGCAGGATTCCAGGATTGGTGTAGATAACGGACAACTGCTGAACCCGCATGGGAAACGTTCTCCTAGCACGCTTATTCTAACGCTGTTTTCTTGGGTATTGTTCTTCTCATTTTCTCGACGTCCATGACATTATTGAAACTTAAAGATAGAGAGATGATGAAACCATCCCATCGGCATTTGTACATACGGGCTGCCCGATCCAGCGACGTCGAGGCGATTCCCTTCGGGGCGGAAGTAGAGTCTGCTTTTGCCCCCGGGATCACTTAGGATGAGGCTTCGAGTAAACCGCGGTTCCATGCCCATTCCAATACATGCAGTGCCGATGGCGCCGGTATGTACTGTGACCATCTTTGAAGGATTTCTCTAGCGGCCATTGTTTCTGTGATTTGAGAGAGCAGTTGGGAGACGCTGTGTTCCCCTACTCTGCAGAAGATCTCTCGTCCGACCACTACTCCGTCGCTTTCGATTACATACTTCTCCGTAGCGATTGCGACAGGAACGAAAGCGGCTTGTGGTGAGACATGCATGCGTTGATTGAGGTTAGTGAGCATGCTGGAGACTCGTGGTTGTTTATTGTTGTCCGTTGCAAGTCTCCGTTGCCAGAAAGGAGTCGATGAAATCATCCACTGTTTGCGATACTGGGTGGCCGCAGCATGAGAATGGAACTGAGCAGACTCGGTGATGCGGCGACGATAGAAGTCCATCGCCATCGTCGAGTTGTCAGGTCGATCCAATATGGTATTGATCACGACTGCTGCGTGAAAAGCCGTTCCGATCGCTGTCTGGACCCCTTGGGAAGACAGTGGATCAATCGTGAGCGCGGCATCCCCCACACGTATAGAGCGAGGTGTAACGATCTCTTGGCTGACGAAGGCGGTGGCATCGCACGCATAGACTCCCTCGCAAGCGCCATCACGTAGGCGCGGAGAAAGTAAGGATGATTGGGCCATGAGTTTGAAGTAGTCTTCCTTCCTTGCGTGCTGTCTGTCGACAAAGACGGTGGCATTGAATGTGCCGTCTGGCAGTGGCGTTCCCCAGTACCATTGCGAGTGTCCCGCTTCAACCAGCGTTTCGCCGTGGCTCGGATCAACTCCTGACCAGTACGCATACAGTGCAAAGGTCTGCGCCCCACAGGCGATTTTCCTCCCACCTAATATTGAATTCCGGCCGCCAGCTTCGGCCAGGAACCTCGCACAAAACGACTGGCCGCCCTGAAGGTCAATTGTCCAATACTGCTTACTCGACATGCAGCTGACACGGGCGGGCTGTTTAACTAAAGCACCGGCCGATCGCGCCTCAGACAGGAGGATCTCGTCGAATGTTCCTCTGTCGACCTGGTAACCTCCGTGGGTTTCCCGAGAGTTCAGTTGACCGGCCCAGAGGACCATCGATCTAGGGGCGTCGATAAAGCCAGCCGCCTCCATCCGGTGTTCTACCCCAAGTACCTGTAGCAACGGCAGAACCCCACCGGTCACTGATTCTCCGATGTGGCGGCGCGGAAAAGACTGCTTCTCGATGACGACCACGGAGCGTCCCAGATCAGCTAATCGAAGCGCCAGAGATGCACCCGCAGGTCCACCACCGATAACGCAGACGTCGAAGAGCTCAGTCAAAGTAGTCCGGCCTCCGACTTAGGAGCCGCACATAAGCTTTGAGTGAGTAGTCGAGCCAACCACGAACGTACTGGCAGGCTGGGCGGCCACGATGAATAACCTCGTGGTGGCAGCCGCCACCACATAGATACCGTGCCCAGCAACCCGAGCAGGGTGATTGCGTATGAACATGCCGTTCTTGCAACCAGTGTGCCTGTGCTTCGGGATTGAGGCCTTGTCGCACGTCTCCAAAGTACGCTTTGTCATCCTCAACGAACCGGTGACAAGCATACAAACCACCTTCCGCAGACACTCCAAAGTAGCCAGCTCCGGCGCCACAAGGGTAAGGCCGGTGTGTCCCTTTATGGATCTCCTGGATTGCGGTGGCAAGATTGGCGAATGCGTATCTCTCTCCACGGACGGTCCGCCGTTCGAACTCTTCACCACACTCGATCATCTGGTCAAGCATGTCCCGAAGCGACGCAGCGTGCATCTCATCGCGACCAGATGGAGCATGCAGCATCGGCGAGAACCCAACGCTATGGAATCCCAGACTAAGCAATTCGTCCAATGTCTGCCGTAGGCGAAGGTTCTTGGGAGTCACGGTGACACGGGCCGAGACCTGCATGCGCCTCTGCATCGCCAGCAATGGACGAGCGTTCGCGATGATCTTTTGGTAGCTTCCCCGACCGCCTCGATAGGACCGTAAGGCGTCGTGCGTCTCACCGACACCGTCAAGGCTGATCGTCACAGCAAAGCCGTGTTCCTCGAAGAAGGCGCCGTCCTCCTCGGTCAAGAGCGTTCCATTGGTCGTGATCGAGAAAGTAATGCGAACGCCAGTAGCCTCACTTAGGCTCTTACCAAGCTCAGTGCATTCATGGATCAGATGCCGGTTGAGAAGAGGCTCGCCCCCAAGGAAGGTGAGATTCACCTTTTCACCTGGTGTTGCGTCTGCAAACAGCAGACGCACTGCATTGAGAGCCACTTCGTGCTCCATATTGCGTGGCTCCTGACCAAAGGTCCCTTCCTGGGCATAGCAGTACGTGCAGCCAAGATTGCATTTCTGTACGACAGCGAGCGATAACGAACGGATCGGCATCGCACTGGGCGCGACGTCGGTAATGTTATTGCAGCTCTCGAAGCCAAGCTTCTCAAGCTCTGCTGGACTAGAGCCGTCTCTTAACAAGGCGGCAGTGTGTGCGTCGACGGAATATACACGACTCCCGTCGACGACTAGAACGAAGGAGCCTGCATCCGTATTGAAGACATGGACGTCCTCCTGCGGATGCGGGATTCCCTGCGAGATGTCGGTAATCTGGACTAGATTCATTGGCGGATCGGTGGCTCGTCCTGATTGGCAATGATGAATCGCAGCAGCTTCTCCCAGCCCTTCACGAGTTCTGTGTGCTTATAGAGCCGCTCGTCCACCCAATCATCGTTGATATAGACCTTTGGCGTGTTTATCGTGCGATCTCTCTGCATCCAGTTGTTGCCTGCAGCTTCTCCATTCGACCCGACTTCAACGTTGACGAAGTCGGGACGGTTGGCTGCCCAATAGAAGCAGGCGCATTCCCGGTAATCGTTTTGCCAAGGAGCGCAAAGGCTTTGCGTCAGCGCACCCGGTTCGGCGATGTTCTTGGAAATAACAGCTGTGCCTTCATCAAAGAAGCGCCGGACCTTCAGCTTTATGGTCCTCTGTTGCTTGTGGTCGAGGGATTCAAAGTCACAATCGACTTCCTGGTCCGTATGCTCATGGATCAGAGTCGCGAGGGCATTCGACCACTCCAGAGACATGCGGTCTTCGGAGAAGGTGGTGTCCTTGAGAGGACCGACGATTCCATCGGTATTTGGCCCGGTGACAGGTGCGGTGACGTTGATGCCGGCAACGCGGAGAAGGAGCATTCCCTTGAGTGGCTCCAATTCGGCCCGCTCTACGTCAAGCACAAAATTCAAAGACTCGTGCAGGATGATGCCTTCCAGTACCTTGCGCCAGATGTTCCGGAAATCCATCTCTAGCCCTGGATAGGCATTGGAGATGGCGCTGTCCGGCTGGCTGTTTGGTGGGTTGCCCTTTGCGGAATGGGTAAGCTGCGCGGTGAGATTGATTGGCTCGATGGCCGCCCTTTTGGCCGGCTCCGCCGCGCCATTCGCTGCAATGTACTCGGCCATTGCTTTGACCTTGGATACCTGTCGTCTGGTGAGGGCCAGATGTCGGCCATCTGCATTTCGCATCATGCCGGGCATCTTGCGACGTCCCTCATCCGTAAGGTTTCCGACCTCGTCGTATTCGCGCAGCACACGAGCAAACCAAGCGAGCGAGCCACTTTCAAGTGCTAACAGGACACGCTCATGGCGAGTTCGGATAGCGAGCGAGTCCGCTACTTCAGGATCAAAGATCGGTTCGGATTTTCGCGCGTAATCCAGGCTATCCATACGAGCCATGCCGACACCGCGGGTCTTCACCGAGGCTTTGTTCATCTGAGCTGTATTCATCAGTCTCACTGTTTCCAAAGCCCTGCGAACAATGTCTTTGACGGTTTCGATCTCCTCCGCGGCGGCTTCGGCAGTCGGACCGAGTAAGGCTTGTTCCAATTCATCGGCTACAGTTCGTATCGGCTTGCTGTCTGGCGCGAAGGTGGGTGGACCGGCTGCAACCCGAGCATGCGCCGTGAAGGTCGATTCTCCGATCTTGAGCTTCACCTCAACGATGCCGTCGCATTCATCATCCACATATCCGTACGAAACATGGAGAGAGCCGCCCGGAGTTGATGGGTCTGGCGTGTCATAACCAGCATAGATCTGAGCCGGGTTGGTCAGCCGCCGGCCGTCGTAGTCATTTTTGGGCGTGTCAGGCTCTGTGTATCCTCGCCATTTTCCAACGTACAGGGGTTTCTCCACGTATGGATCGTTGGGGTCATCGGCTGACCCGTAGACTTTGCCGTGCGCGGGGGTGAAGCGGAGTCTGATCTCGGGATGCTGATCGCTGGGCTTTACGTATTGAACGTGGCCGAGTGGAAGCTTCTCATTCGGGATAAAGTGCTTTGACTCGCCAAGTAGTTCATGCCGTTGATGGTCACTGAACTCACCGGTTACGGCATCAATCTGGTCATCAGGGTCCGAAGTACGCCGATAGATCTTATGGTTGCCGACATGCACGTTCCAACTCACCGCGTCGGCATTGACACCTTGGTCAGCGAGATGTTGTTTGGTGAGGTGAATCCACTCCTCAGACCTGTCGAACTGCGCCCACACCTCAAAGAATGGGGCTACGGGATGGATGAGACCTGCGCCGTCCCTAAACGAGACAGGTCCTTCTGAGAGAATTTCGGTCAGATTGCCGGCTTCGTCGACCCGGAGTGTCGATGCCGGAACGATCTTGCGTGGACTGACAGCGTCCGGGATTTCAAGCTTGTAGTTTTCGAGTGGGACTGGGGATGACCCAAGTCGCGCGACAGCCAGAGGTGGAAATATACGAATACCTTTGATTCCCATGATCATGCTCCCACGAGCGCGTTCACCTGCTCGAGTGTAGTTGTGTCCGAAGTCAACAAAGCCTGTAGATAGGGCGCCCGTGCTGGCTGCTCGGCAAGGATCTTCTTGACGAGATCGATGGAAGCCATAAGCAGGTCGCGATGCGTGCGCCAGCGATCGCCCTCACGTGCAGGCAATGTGAGCGTGTATGGCATTTCAAAGGGCGGGCCTGCCTTCAGATCGGAACCCGAGTTGAGCGGCATACCCATCAGAATCTCCGAGAGCGACCGGAGGTTATACATCTCACCGAAGGTCCACGAGATCAAGGAGCCCCGAGGTGACCGCGAAGGACCATTCGAAGGGGCTTCAATGAGGAATGAGTGGTGGAGGTACAGCAGGAGCATGTGATACCGCAGGTTGCCCAGTTCTGCCCAAAGGCAGGCGTCACCGCCGACACTTCGCGCCGGATCGTCGATTGTCGTGTTCGTCGTCGGATTGCTGGCAACTTTGTGGGATGGCTGCCAGGATTGAGTGTCTGGAAACTCCCGGTAGATCTTCAAGAATTTTCCGAAGTGGGAGCTATCGAGGTCGGACGGGGCCGAGGTGCCCTCACCCTGCTCCGATACCAGCTTGATCGCCTTCTGGGCAGAGGCCCTGTCATGGGCTGTTTCGATCAGGAGGTCCCCGTAGCCAAGTCCCCAGGCTGCCGGAGTGACCTGGTATTTCTCTGTGCTCTGCTGAATATCGACCGTAGCAACCGATGGGTTCTGGTCCGTGTAAGGAGGGACTGGTGGCCCTTCGGGCATGGGACTAGCCGTAAAGAGATCGTTGACCTTGTCGTAGATCAGGCCAACTCGATGTACCGTCAAGTCGCCTTCGACCTTTAGGAACTTCTTGATCGCATCGATCTCATCCTTGAGGCCAAGGCTGACAAGTACGTCTTCTGAGGGGGTCTCGGCCAAAACGTACTTTGCGAGGGATCGTTTGCTCAGCGGCTCCAACTCGAACGGAAATGGCCAGAGGTCGGGATCAATGATGGGGAAATCTTCGCGATCGAGGTGAAGCGGGCCACCGATCAACGTGAGCAGATTCTCAACAGTTGCAAGGTGTCCCATCTCTTCCCGAGCGATCTCGAGGATCGTGTTGCGCCACCGCATCACATCTTTCCTCATTGCTTCCTCAGGCTGTTGCAGGTTGATCGAGTAGGCGGCATAGAGGTACTCGACCATGAGTGCATGCTCGACTTCAGCGCCAATCCAGAGCAGACGGATCGCCTGCTCTCGCGGTGCGACCTGAACAGTGAATTTAGCTTCTTCTTTCGCTACGCCTATGGTCGGGGCCGCGAATGCTCTGACAGCTAGGCGTGGTTCGGGGGTACTCCAAATTAGTTGGGATCGTAAACGGCTCGACACTGGACCTCCAAATGCAAAAGTGGTTCGGTTGCTGTATTTATCCAAGCTCTCGGCGGAATCACAGTGATGGCCAAATCCGCCGGGTCATTCTACAAATCTCGAAGCTAACAATCCAGGTGCGTCAAAAAGTGCAAAGCATCGAACGAAGTGACACAAGAACTAATACAGATTGTCCAACGAGATCGGGAGAGCTGGAACAGGCGAAAGGCAGAACCAATCAAAGCAACGTCGTGATCCACAATTAGCCACCGGGGATCTTCGTAATTTGTCGGCTCACAAATACTAACTCGAAACAACATTGCTTTTGAATGAATCCGACCCATTCCCAAAATTTCCCCTCGATGATTCCGGTAGCGATCAGCCGTAGTTCGGTCCGCCCACCGGCTCCCGTGTTGTCCTACCTGATTCCGTCGCTCCAATGGTCCTACAGCGATTTCAGACTGCAGACGACGCCTATGAACGCGGGCGTATTGCAGCGGGTGCGAAATCTCCTAGCTGCGCACCCCGCAACCAGAGACAAATCGGAAATTGAATTACCGTATCGTACAGATTTCTATTGGTGCGGCAAGATAGAACCCAAGGAAAGAGCTTTGAGCAGTGATCCTCCGCTTGAACTCCATACGCGAAAGATTTAGTTTCTCGCACACCACCTGAATTCCTCTGCAAAAAGACCTCAGACGGTTTACTTTGATCATCAATTTGTTTCCGGCAGATGACCAGCTTTCGGTATAGCTTTCTATATGCACGTGGAAAAATGCAAAGCTATTTTCCACACACTCTCAGGATCGCCACCAAGCCCCTCAGGATGATAGCCTCTTTTCACAATGCGAATGACGATAGAGCGTAGCATCTTTTGTTTGCTGGTAGCCTGGGCACCCATGATGGCGCATGCGGAACAACTGCTTGAATATCGCCTTCAATATGCTGCTTCAGGCGATTGCTGTGTCCGGGTACAGATTGATTTTCCGGAGCCCCTTAAGGCACCGGTATCGCTGGTGATCCCTCGCACCTATCCTGGCGGATACGAACAGATTCTGTACGATGCGTTTGTTGAAAATGTTGTCGCACTCACCCCACAGGGTAAGGCCCTCACTGTCACCCGCGAAACCGACGGGCCGCGATGGAAAATTGGAACCGAAAACGATCTACTCGCAGGGATCAGCTATCGGGTCAACATACAACGCATGGAAGATCGAATTGTGTCCGCGGTGGAAACCTCCAAGGTACGACGTGGATATGCCGGACTACTCGGTTATTCGATATTTGGCTATGTGGACGGCACGGAAAATCGCAGAATCAAATTACACATCGAAGCGCCCAGCGGATGGCCGGTTCTCACAACCCTGGCGGCCCAGGCGCCGGCGCCATTGACAGAGGCGAGCGCGGAGGCTCCCGACTACTACACTCTGGCTGATTCTCAGGTTCTCCTTGGCCCGGACATTCAAATCCGGCGCCTGGCAGGAAAGGTTCCGTTGATTCTGGCAATCTATGCGGAAACAAGCGAGGATATCGCACTCGAAGGACAGCTTGCACGGGAGGCTCTTGACCGTGTTGCGGACTATTTTGGTGATCCGCCGCTGCCCCGGTATACAGTGCAGCTCGAGTTGCTCCGCCCTGCGCACGGTCATGAATACGATTTCAGCCAGGAGCACATCGACAGTGGCACGTTCAGCTTCTCCGTCGATCGCGCTCTCAGCGGCAACGTCCCGCAGCAGCAATTATCTAATATTCTTTTTAACTATGCGCACCACATGGCGCACAGCTGGATTCCCAAACAAGCATATGGGATCGGTTACCGGCCTTTTACATGGGAACTAGCGCCGGTGATGGACACGATTTGGTTCAACGAAGGCTTCGCCCGCTACGCGGCCATTGCCGCGCTCACGAATGGCCTTCCTCAGGAGGAGCGTTTCGCATTTCGCCAGGCGCAATTGCTACGACTTCGCAGGATCCTGAACGAGGCCCCGCCCTTCATCCGGAAGATGCCTCTGGATGTCCTTTCTCGTGAGGCGTCGTTTCTATATGCCGTTGATTTTCGAACGGGTAAGAATGTTTTTGCGCGCGGGGCTCTAATGGCCGCCGAGATGGATGACTTCTTTATTTCGACGAGCGGTGGAAAAAGAAGTCTGAGGGATGCGATTCACGCTCTGCTGGCGTGGAGTCAAAAGAATCGGCGGCCGTTTGAAGTCAACGAGATGATGCAGATTTTTTCGGAATCGACCGGCTGTGATGCCCGCGAAATCTTCAAGCGCTGGATGGAACCGATGACTCCCTGATATGCAGGGCAGCCAATCGTGGTTCTGATTCGCCTTTGTTCAAAACGAGCTTCTTCTTAAGACTCCTCCTCTTGACAACCAGTAGGAGGGAAGGTGTATCTTCCTCTTGGACTCCAAGAGGAGCACAGTGGTGGATAAACAAAGCGATATTGTCCAGGGCACTCTGGACATGCTGATTCTTAAGACGCTCGCGCTCGAACCCATGCATGGATATGGAATCGCTATCCGGCTCGAACAGATGAGTAAGGGCGTTTTTCGTCCCAACGCGGGGTCGTTATTCCTCGCAATTCAGCGCCTACAACGCGACGGACTCATCGATGGCGAATGGAAGGCCACCGAGAATAACCGCCGCGCGAAGTATTACGTCCTGACCAAGAAAGGACGACAGCGACTCAATCGCGAGACGCGAGAATGGGGCCGCCAAGCGGCGGCCATCGCCAGGATTCTCGAGGCATCGTAGGGGTGCGATTTATGTCCTTGTTGCGAAAACTTGGAAGCGGGCTGCGGTCCCTTTTTCGAAAGGAAAAGGTGAATCGGGAATTGGATGAAGAGCTTAGCAGCTACTTTGAAATGGCCGCCGAAGCAGAGATCCGGCGCGGCATGAGTCCAGGGGAAGCTCGTCGGGCCGTCCGACTGGAGCATGGTCACGTGGATACCACAAAAGAATTGGTTCGGTCCGCAGCTTGGGAATCTTTCGTTGAAATTCTCTGGCAGGATTTGCGTTACAGCCTGCGTGGCCTCCGCAAGAACCTCGGATTCACGGCCATCGCCGTTCTCACACTGGCGCTCGGCATCACGGCCAATACCACGGTGCTCAGTTGGATGAGCGCTACCTTGCTGAACCCGATTCCCGGCGTCGCCCACACGAGCGACCTTGTTACCATCGGCCGCGGCGATCGCAGCGATTTTCCTACCCCGCCTTTTTCCTATCCCGACCTTCGTGACCTCAGCGAGCGCACGCAAACTTTTTCCGGGCTTCTCGGTTATCACGAGGACTACATGTCTCTTACCGGCGTCGCGAAGCCCGAGCGCATTTACGGGGCTCTGACCACCGCCAATTATTTTGACGTTCTCGGGGTCCAGCCGATTCTCGGCCGCACTTTTCTTCCAGAAGAAGGAATACGGCACGCTGGCGCCGCGGTGATCGTCATCGGTTACGCCGTCTGGCAGAACCATTTCGCGGGCGATCCGCAAATCGTCGGCAAAAAGATTCAGATCAATCGCCATCCCTACACCGTTATTGGGGTAGCCCCGCGGGATTTCACCGGCTGCAAAACGGGGCTCCGCACCGACTTGTGGATTCCACTCTCGATGGATCGTGACGTTTGGGGGTCGAACCGTCCCGACTATCGCGGGATTTTCTGGCTGAACGCGCTTGGAAAGCTTCGCGCGGGTGTCACGAAGAATCAGGCCGAGGCCGAGCTAAAGCTGCTCATGCAGGGAATCGTCGAGCGGTTCCCGGAAGATCACCGGGACAGTCCGAACGAGATTTCTCTCGACCCCCTCTGGCGCTCTCCCTTTGGCATCAACGGCTACCTCTACAAGATTTTCCCGATGTTGCTGGAACTCGCAGCGGTTCTGCTCCTGCTGGCCTGTGCCAACGTTGCCAGTCTCCTGTTGGTGCGCTCAGTCGGACGCCGCCGCGAGATTGCCATCCGGTTGGCGACGGGCGCTTCACGCAAACAGATCATCCGCCAGTTTCTGATCGAGAGCCTGCTGCTTGGCCTGCTCGGCGGTACTGCCGCCATAGTGATTACGGTGTGGACTTCTCGCAGCCTCGGCGCTTTCTTTCCGCCCAGTACTCTTCCGCTGACGCACGACGCGCACATCGATCAACGCGTACTTTTCGTGACGATTGCGGTTTCCATCGTTGCTGCGATCACCTTCGGTATTCTTCCGGCCCTGCGCTCTTCGAGCTTGCCGGTGCAATCTGTTCTCAAGGAGGAAGCGACCAGCGTCTCGCTTAATTTACACAAGTCTCGTCTCTTGAGTGGCCTGGTGGTCGCGCAGATTTCACTCTCCTTGGTTCTGCTGGTCTGCGCGGGACTCTTCACCCGTAGCCTTCAGAAAGCACAGCAATCGGACCCGGGCTTCGAAGCAAGTCATGTGTTGCTTGCCTCTTACGAGCTCTCGCCGGCGGGTTACACGCGTCAGACGGGTGCGGCGTTCGACCGGCAGGTGCTCGACAAGCTCTCGGCGCTTCCCGGGGTCGAGTCCGTGACCTTGGCTGATTTCTCACCACTAAGCTTCAGCATCCACACCGACTACCTGCAGCTCGAAGGCTACGTGCCGCAACCGCACGAATCGATGGAGATCAGCCGAGCGGTCGTCGGGCCGAATTACTTTCGCACTCTCCGCACCTCTATGCTTTCGGGCCGTGAATTTACCGAAGCGGATACGGCGGATTCGCAACTCGTGGCCGTCGTCAACCAGGCCTTTGTCGATCGCTATTGGCCGGGCGAAAACGCTATCGGCAAGCAGGTGACGGACGGCCCAAGTCGTTTCACCATCGTTGGGGTCGCGCGCAACGCCAAATACCGCATGCTCACCTACCCGAGCGAGCCGGTCATCTATTTGCCGATTTACCAGAGCTACCACTCCACGCAGGACACCACGATTCACCTCCGCACGACCGGCGATCCGGGCACCATGGCTTCTTCGGTGGAAGAGACCATCCATCAGCTCAATCCGGAGTTGCCGCTGTTCAATGTGAATCCGCTTTCCGTCACCATGCAGCTCGGGTCACTCTTTGCACGCGTCGCGGCTACCTTTGCCGGCTCGTTCGGTCTTCTTGCCATGCTGCTTGCCGCCGTCGGAATCTATGGCGTTGTGGCTTACACCACGCGCCAACGCGTGCGGGAAATCGGCATCCGCATGGCGCTCGGCGCGGAGAAGAGAGGCATCTACCGTCTCGTTCTTGGCCAGGGATTCAGGCTCACACTGGTGGGCCTCGTCGTGGGCACGGCGCTCGCAGTCGCATTCACGCACTTGCTTAAGGCGCAACTCTTTGGCGTCAGTGAGACCGATGCGATTACGTTTACCTCGGTTGGACTGCTCTTGGCCGTTGTTGCTCTGGTTGCTTGCCACATCCCCGCCCGCCGCGCCACGCGAGTTGATCCGATGGTCGCACTACGGTACGAGTAGCTGAGTTCGTGCGGACTCAGTAGGCGTCATGAGTAAGAAGTAAAGGTTAGGCTGGCTTTCTCGCGCGATCAGTTTCTTTCGTAATGTCACACTGACTTTGGGAAACTAATGAGCGGAGCTTATTCGACCGACCGGAATCCTTGGCAAGTTTTTATCAACGGTAGTCGTTCAGGAACTCCTGCGGCACTCGTCTATCACGATCACAATGGACGTTTACACGCAGGCGTTAACAGACGCGAAGCGCAAGGCACAATCGAAGGTTGTAGAGATGATTGTGTCCCAAAAAGCTTTCATCGCAAGTGCTGGCCGGTTAACGTTGCATACAGTTACATGAAGCAACGACGCCAAATCGATGTTAAGTCTTTTAGAATCTTGGCGTCCCCGACGGGATTCGAACCCGTGTTACCGCCGTGAAAGGGCGATGTCCTAGGCCGGGCTAGACGACGGGGACGCTTACTGGAAACAAATGGCGGGAGGTTCTTTGTTACCTCGGTGATATTAACAGCCAATGAAAGGCTCTGTCAAAAAAAGGGCACCTCGTCAGCCGAATTGGAGATGGTTTTGAGTCAACGCGAACACGAATGTGGTGGTGTTACAAGCATCCGAGAAGAAGAGCATCAGAGAAATTTTTCTCGTCCAATTGATTTGGCCAACCATCACATCTTCGTTGCCGGTTTGTGGCATGGAGCCACCGATCTCTTGGGCGGAAACATGAGGGAGCATGTTTGGTATTGGGTTTAGAACCGTGCTTTCCGCGTTTGTCTTTTTTGAAATTATTGAGAACGCTGGCGAATTTTCGTTGCGCCCGGAGCAAACTGCTTGTTAGGATTTCGCCCCATGCGGCGATTGATCTATTTCTCTATTTCTCTTTTGTTGGTCTTCCTCTGTTCTTCTGTTGCCATGGCTGGCGGAAGCCTAGCGGGTAAGTATGTCGGCACCTGGACTGGAGTCAACAGCGACGGCGCCATCAAGGTGGCTCTGACGCAGGCGCCCAAGGGCGAATGGAATGCCGAAGTCTCTTTCACCTTGGCCGACCAGGAAGTGAAGTGCAAGACCGTGTCCGTAAAGGTGAACGGGGAAAAACTTGAGATCGTCTACGATTTTAGTGTCAGCGGTTTGGACGCGACATCTACGATCTCCGGTCAGCTAAATGGCGCAAAGCTCGAGGGCAAATACAGCACGAAGGGCGCCGATGGCTCTAGCGTCGACCAGGGAACTTGGAACGCCTCTCCTCAAAAGTAAATCCCTAAAAATACTCAATTGCGACTTCAACCAAACGCTTCAAGCCGGCTCCGGTAAAGCCCTCAGTGGCGGCAACCACCTCGGCCTCCTGCACAGACTTCCAAATCGATGGGCAACCGGGGCTGCGCTGCTCCAACTCCCGATTGAGTGCGGCAATCAGGTCGCGACACCATCGGCGCTCTTCCGTGTTCATCTACTTCCGTGTTTATCTACTGCTGACCGGCAGGGCGCTGTGCCGGTTGTGCTGGAGGCCCGTCCGGTGTGTTGGGGTCGGGCTTTGGAGGCATGTCCGCCTTGGCAAATCGAGGCAGGAGTTCGTCGCGCATCGCTAACTGGTACACGGCAGTCGCGGCCACAATGGCCGACTTCTTAGCATCATCCTCGATGATGCGTTCATAGGTATCAAGATTGGTGTGCCACGTATCGCTCTGATATTCAATCGGGTCTTGCTGCAAGCCAATGCCGGGTAGTCCCGCTTCGCTAAACGACGTATGATCCGATCCACCGCGGCGGCGTCCCTTGGTCGCAATCGCTCCTCCAACACCCAGATCGGAAAGTGGAGCGAGGATTTGACGGAGGATATCGGCGTCTTGTGATGGACCAAAAACGGAAGCACCACGCACACGGCCTGTGCCGGAATCGATGTTGAAATAAGCTCCCAATTGGAAGAACTCGGGCTTCGGATCTTCGGCGGATCCAAAGTGCTCCTTTACATACGCTTGCGAGCCCAACAAACCCTCTTCTTCTCCGCTCCAAAGGGCAACGCGAATCGTCCTTCGGGGCTGGACGCCCAGGGACTTCAAGATGCGGGCTGCTTCCATCATGATTGCGCAGCCAATGGCATTGTCGGTCGCGCCAGTGGCCGAGTGCCATGAATCGAGATGGCCGCCCAG
The DNA here is from genome assembly GCA_035295685.1 of Candidatus Angelobacter sp. GTDB lineage: Bacteria > Acidobacteriota > Terriglobia > Terriglobales > Acidobacteriaceae > Angelobacter. The sequence goes on along the minus strand of DATGIO010000146.1, from coordinate 41,339 downwards.
CATGATGATCTCGCTCTTCTTGTCAGTTCCGGGAATCTCCGCAATCGTGTTGTAGGAGGTCTTGCCTTCCGGATAAACCTGGTTCTCGATTTTGAATTCGAGCTGGACCGGGGTGCCATCTGCCAGGATTCGTGAGATTCGCCCGTAATCTTCATTTCGCATGACCACCGTCGGCACCACTTTCTTCAGGTCGAACGTGCGATTGTTGAAGGCCCTGATCTGGCCGTGTTCTCTGCGGGCATCGTTCACCCTTAATAGAGCGTGATTGGCTACCAGGAATTGATCGATCCGCTCGTTGATCTGGTTTGCAGGCATGCCTTGTTGCGGCTGCCCCGGTTGCTGCTGCCGCTGGCCAAACTGTCCCGGATTGGGGTTCGCGGGATCGTAGCGCTCGGCGATGGCTTTGTCGTCAATCCGCCGTGGCGTTGGATTGATCGTGACCGGGACAACTTCAGGCTTGCCCACAAAGACAATCTTCTTTCGTACGCTCGCCTTTACGGATTCAAGGTATGAGGTGAGTTGCTCGGCGGAGGGCTTATCTGGGATCGTCAATTGGAATACCGGAGCGGTTACGACTTTCTTGGTTCCCGGTGTCCAAGCCAATACTTTAAACGTTAGTTGATCTTTGATCGGCGAGATCACGTAGCCGCTGGATCGCTTATTCGACCAGCCAGGATGCCCAAAGTCCCAGGGTTCCAGATGTGCGTTTTCCATTCCCCAAGACTGCATCTGCTTCAGCGCCCAATCGGCTGCCGCTTTGTGATTCGGCGATCCAGTCAGGCGCGGGCCATACACGTCGGTGAGGAAGTGCATGGTGTGCATGATTTCGGAGTGTTCCGTCTCTTCTTGCCGAATCTTGGCGCTAACGTTGGGGTCGATTGGGGACTGCGCGGAAACTTGTAGTTGCATGAGAATGCAAGCAGACAAAACGAGTCTTTGCACATGTTTGAAGAGCGGCATCGGGACCTCCAAAATTGCGCACGATTGTAACCTAAAATTGGCACGGGGCAGTCGGTTATGTCGCGGAAAAACGTCCAGAAAAAGAGTTCCACAAGAGGCCGCAACCGAGATCGTGAAAATTTAGAAAACGTTCAACCAACCTGCAGCCAGTTGACACCTTCCCGGAGCCAAGGATACATTGCGTTGCCACCTGCTTTGCAAATGAGTCCCGACTCTATTCTTGAGACCCGAGCCTTGGTGAAGGAATTCCGTGGGTTCGTTGCGGTTAACGGCGTGAACCTGCGCGTGCGGCGCGGAACGATTCATGCTTTGATCGGCCCAAACGGCGCAGGAAAAACCACGGTTTTCAACCTTCTCACGAAGTTCCTGGTTCCGACCAGTGGAACCATTCATTTCAAAGGACGAGACATTACAAAGGAGAAGCCGGCGCAGATTGCGCGGCGAGGTATTGGACGCTCTTTCCAGATTTCGGCGGTCTTTCCCCACCTTACCGTTCTTGAAAATGTTCGCATCGCTCTTCAACGGAGTCAGGGCACATCGTTTTACTTTTGGCGCAACGAGACTTCCTTGAACACCTTAAACGGCCAGGCTAAAGAATTGCTTGCCGATGTTGGATTGGAGTCTTACCAGGAGACCATCGCCGCCGAACTGCCATACGGACGGAAACGCGCACTGGAAATTGCTACGACACTGGCCCTGGCTCCGGAGATGCTCCTTCTCGATGAGCCGACCCAGGGTATGGGGCACGAGGATGTGGATCGGGTGAAGGATCTGATTCGTAGAGTCGCCGCCAACCGAACGGTTCTAATGGTTGAGCACAACATGAGTGTGGTTTCGGATCTCTGCGACGTGATTACTGTGCTTCAACGAGGTTCAGTTCTTGCTGAGGGGGCTTACGCAGAGGTCTCGGCCAACCCACAAGTGATGGAAGCGTATATGGGAGCGGCTGTTTGAGGTCAGTTCTCTACCTTGGGGAATGCAGACAATGCTAAAGAATGGAGTCAATGAACCGCTGCGAGTCGCCGGCCTGCATGCCTTCTACGGAGAGTCGCATATTCTGCATGGCATGGACTTCGCGGTGAATGAAGGTGAATTAGTCAGCTTGTTGGGGCGGAACGGATCGGGGCGATCGACCACGCTCAAGGCGATTCTTGGTTTGGCAGGGAAGAGGATTGGCTCGGTAATGGTTCATGGGCAAGAGGTTGTCCGGTGGCCCGCGCATCGCATCGCCCGACTCGGCGTCGGATATTGTCCGGAGGAGCGGGGCATCTTCGCGAGCTTGTCTACTGAGGAAAATCTGCTGTTGCCGCCGGTACTTTCCGGGCAGGGAATGAGCGTGGAAGAAATCTATGGGATGTTTCCCAATCTTAAGGAGCGCCGCCGCAGCCAGGGCAGCCGGCTTTCAGGAGGCGAGCAGCAGATGCTGGCGATTGCTCGCATCCTGCGGACTGGCGCGCGCTTGCTTCTGCTGGACGAAATATCCGAAGGGCTTGCGCCCGTAATTGTGCAGAAGCTCGCTGAGATCATCCTGCAGCTCAAAGCCAAAGGATTCACCATTGTTCTGGTGGAGCAGAACTTTCATTTCGCCGCGCCTTTGGCCGATCGAATGTACGTGGTGGAGCGAGGCCGCATCGTTCTGGAGTTGGCCGGGGCTGAGGCTCGGCATGAAGAAAAGCAGGAGCTTCTGGAGGAGTTGTTGGGAGTTTAGAAGCGGGCGAGCCGCGATTGGAGCGCTTGAAGAACCCGCTCACAGGAATTAGAGTTTCCCGCGACCATGTTTCTTGGATGGGACGTTTCTTGGAGGGACCTTTGAATAAGAGAACGACGAGTGTCCTAGCAGCCTGTTTTCTATTGATCGCCGGCTCCCTGGCGCTGGCTCAACAGAAGAAAGTTTCGGATGTGATCAAGATAGCCGTGCTCACCGATCTCTCCGGGGTCTACTCGGACATCGGCGGCACGGGAGCGATTGCCGCTGCGCAGATGGCTGTAGACGCTTATGGGGGCAAAGTTCTCGGCAAGCCAATTCAGGTGCTTTCCGCCGACCATCAGAACAAAGCCGACGTTGGCGCCAATAAGGCGCGTGAGTGGTTCGATACTCAGGGCGTGGGGCTAATTGTCGACGTGCCCAATTCCGGGGTGGCGTTGGCCGTCAGCAAGGTTGCGAATGAGAAACACAAGATCTTTATCGTTTCGGGCGCGGGAAGTTCCCGATTGACTAACGAAGATTGCAATCCCTATACCATCCACTACGCTTACGACACCTACGCAATCGGCGGCGTCACCGGCAGGGCGGTCGTCCAGCATGGAGGCAATAGCTGGTACTTCATCACTGCGGACTACGCCTTCGGGCATTCTTTGCAGGACGATACCACCAGGGCGGTGAAAGCCTCCGGAGGCCAGGTTGTTGGCTCTGTTCTTCATCCTTTAAGCGCGCCGGACTTTTCTTCGTATCTTTTGCAGGCCCAGGCGTCGGGCGCGAAGGTTATCGGTCTGGCAAATGCCGGCGGCGATACGATCAACTCCATTAAGACTGCGGCTGAATTTGGAATTAGTAAAAAACAGACCCTTGCCGGGCTGCTGGTTTACATCAGCGATATTCATTCTCTCGGCCTGCAAACCACGCAGGGCATGTATGTGGCGGAAAGCTTCTATTGGGACCTTAACGATGAGACCCGAAAATTTGGAAAGACCTTCCTGGCTAAGACCAACAAGATGCCCAACATGTCTCAAGCGGGTGTTTATTCTTCTGTCTTTCAGTATTTGAAGGCCATTCAATCGATCGGAACCGATGATGCGGATGCTGTTCTTCAGAAGTTGAAAGAGATGCCTTTGAACGATGTCTACGTGAAGAACGGAAAGATCCGGGCGGATGGAAGAATGGTCCATGATTTTTACCTATTTCAAGTGAAATCTCCGGCTGAGTCGAAATATCCCTGGGATTACTACAAGTTGATTAGCACCGTTCCGGGCGACCAGGCGTTTCAGCCGTTGTCGCAATCGCGCTGCCCGGCGATCAAGAAATGAGGCCTGTCCCGGTGCGGTCCATGTTGCGTGCCTTTCGTCTTGCCTGGGTGAACGGTGAATGGGTGAGCGTAGCCTGGGTTGGCGTTCTGTGGACGGGCACGTTCTTGTGCTGCCTCACGGCAGTCGGTCACAGTCAGTCAAAACCTGCGGGGAAGATTTCCGGAGGTGTTGTCAAGATCGGCGTGCTGACTGATATGAGTGGCGTCTACTCCGACAACACCGGACAAGGATCGATCGTCGCCGCGCAAATGGCGATTGATGATTTTGGCGGCAAGGTCCTGGGTTATCCCATCGAGTTGGTTTCCGCCGATCATCAGAACAAGCCGGACATTGGAGCGAATAAGGCGCGCGAATGGTTTGACACCCAGGGCGTCGACGTAATTGTCGATGGAGTCAATTCCGCGGTTGCCATTGCCTCCAGCAAGGTAGCGAATGAGAAGCAACGCATCCTGATTGTGTCCGGGGCAGGCTCCATTCGCCTAACCAATGAAGACTGCAATCCTTATACGATCCACTATGCCTACGATACCTATGCCACTGGCGGTGCGACCGGCCGGGCAATTGTCCAGCATGGTGGAACAACCTGGTTCTTTGTTGCCGCCGACTACACCTTTGGGCATTCGATGCAGGAGGATACAGCGAAGGTAGTCCGCGCCGCGGGCGGCCAGGTATTGGGATCGGTCTTCCATCCTTTAAATGCCTCCGATTTCTCCTCGTATATGCTGCAAGCGCAGTCTTCGGGAGCCAAGGTGATCGGACTGGCGAATGCCGGAGGAGACACCATCAACGCCATTAAGGCTGCGTCTGAATTTGGTATCAACAAGAAGCAGATGTTGGCTGGTTTACTGGTGATGATTAACGATATTCATGCACTCGGCCTTCAGGCAACGCAAGGAATGTTCATTGCGGATGGATTTTATTGGGACATGAATGACGAGACCCGGAAGTTCAGTAAGACTTTTCTGGCGAAAGCTAAAAAAATGCCCAGCATGATCCATGCGGCCGTGTATTCCTCTACTCTCCAGTATTTGAAAGCGGTTCAGGCTACCGGCACGGACGCTGCGGATGCGGTGGTGAAGAAACTGAAAGAGATGTCCCTAGACGATGTATTTGTGAAACATGGGAGGATTCGCGGCGATGGGCGCATGGTCCACGATTACTATCTTTTTCAGGTAAAGAGCCCTTCCGAGTCGAAGTATCCATGGGATTATTACAAGCTGATCGGTACGGTTCCGGGGGACCAGGCATTTCAGCCGCTTTCCGAATCGCGCTGCGCGCTCGTGAAGAAATGAAAAAATAAGGGCTAAGAGGCGGCAAAGGCGAGGGCTTTTGGCCAGCTTTCCGATCTTATGACACAGATATTCGGTGTGCCTACGGTGGCGCTTTACGCGCAACTGGTTCTTGGACTGGTCAATGGATGTTTTTATGCCATCCTGAGCCTAGGCCTGGCGCTGATCTTCGGCATGTTGAATATCACCAACTTTGCCCACGGGGCCTTCTACATGATGGGCGCAGTTTTTAGCTGGATCGCTCTCGCTCATTTCGGTATCGGCTATTGGTGGGCGTTGCTGTTGGCCCCATTGCTGGTGGCGGTGCTTGGAATCGTGGTGGAGCGGACCCTCCTGCAATGGCTCTATAAAGTGGATAGCCTCTATGGACTGCTGCTTACATTTGGCCTCGCACTGGTCATTGAAGGTTTGTTTCGCTATCGCTATGGGGTCTCCGGGCTGCCTTACTCCCCGCCTGAAAGTTTCCAGGGAGCCCTCAATCTGGGTTTCATGTTTCTTCCGAAATATCGGGCCTGGGTGGTTCTGGTGTCTCTGGTAACCTGCTTTTCAACATGGTTCGTCATTGAATGGACTCCCCTCGGCGCCTACCTGCGGGCCGCAACGGAAAATCCAAAGTTGGTGCAAGCTTTCGGCATTAACGTACCCGTCATGATTACGTTGACCTACGCGGCGGGGATAGGACTAGCGGGTCTTGCAGGCGTGCTTGCGGCTCCTGCAACTCAAATTAGCCCGCTCATGGGAACGAATCTCATCATCGTGGTCTTTGCCGTGGTGGTCATCGGAGGTATGGGATCGATCTTGGGCTCCATTTCTACAGGGCTCGGACTTGGATTGATCGAAGGCTTAACCAAGGTCTATTATCCGCAGGCGTCGGACACTGTGGTTTTTCTGATTATGGCGCTGGTTCTGCTTGTTCGTCCGGCAGGTCTTTTCGGCAAGGAGCGGTGAAGCTTTTGAGAGCAGCCATGGGAAAGCACGCCTCTACGTTGCGAATTGCAGGATACTTGCTGCTGCTCGTCGCCGGTATCGTGGCACCTTTTATTGGATATCCGGTCTTCTTGATGAAAGCCCTGTGCTTTGCGCTCTTCGCCTGCGCCTTCAATCTGCTGCTCGGATATACCGGACTTCTTTCTTTCGGCCATGCCGCGTTTTTTGCCACGGCGGCTTATGTAACCGGCTATGTGATCAAGGTGAAGGGCTTTAGTCCGCTATTAGGAATTTTGGCAGGCACGCTGGTTGCTCTCGCCTTGGGATTTGTATTCGGCAGCCTCGTGATTCGGCGGCAGGGAATCTATTTTGCGATGATCACCCTGGCGCTCTCGCAACTGGTTTATTTTTTGTTTCTGGAAGCTCCATTCACAGGAGGAGAAGATGGTCTCCAGGCCATTCCGCGGGGCCACATCCTAGGTCTCGACCTGCAGCAGGACCGCTCCCTCTATTATGTGGTCTTCACCATCTTTGTTCTTGGCTTCCTTCTGATTCGGCGGACGATTCACTCACCCTTTGGGCAGGTGCTTAAGGCAATCCGCGAAAACGAACAACGTGCGATCTCCCTTGGGTATGACGTAAATCGCTACAAGATTCTCGCGTTCGTACTCTCTTCCGGCCTGGCTGGCCTGGCTGGATCAACGAAGGCGATTGTCTTTACCTTTGTAACTTTAACCGACGCAGACTGGCATACCTCCGGTGAGGTGGTTCTGATGACTCTGCTTGGAGGCATGGGCACAGTCTTAGGGCCAATTGTTGGAGCCGTCTCTATCGTTACACTGGAAAACAAACTGGCCGACAAAGTGGGATCCTTCGTCACGGTAATCATGGGTGCGATCTTCATCGTTTGTGTGCTCTTGTTTCGCAAGGGTATTGTCGGCGAAGCCATGGCGTTCTTCCGCCGGCGGGCGGTGTCTCCAAGTTCGGAACGATGATGGAGACTACCGGAATCGGAAAACAGCGTACCAGTTCCAATCCAACCTGTGTTACCAAGCGATTCAGGCCATTTACACAAGTTTCCATTTTGCTCTACTGGGTAGCAAGAGACCAATATTAGTGAAACCTTATTTTGAGCACGGAGGGATAGCAACAAATCTTTTGCATTCTTCACAGTCGAGAAGTAAAGCCTGGCTTATGATTCGCTTACTATGTCAGCCATACTTCGGCTAATTCTCCTGCTTTCTGTTGCATCTTTGTCGATCACATCCACAACAATGTTGGGTCAGCAGCGCCGCAACGGGCCTAATGCCAAAGCGCTCTTTGAGAAAGGAATGGACGCCCTTACCGGCACTGATGCGATCGGTAGTGATCTTAACGCGTTGGAATACTTCCATAGCTCGGCCGATCTTGGTTATCCTCCCGCGCAGGACGTGATGGGTTATTTCACTCAGACAGGAACTATCACGCCTCAAGACACAGGAGAGTCAGCAACATGGTTCAAGAAAGCAGCCGAACAGGGAGATCGCCTAGGTCAGTGGCTGTTGGGCAGCCTTTACTACTCGGGAACCGGTGTTCTCCGTGATATGGATCAAGCCGAGCGGTGGCTGGGCGAAGCTGCCAATCAGGGTGATCCCTTCGGACAGTATCTACTTGGATTAGCAAAACGTGAACGTGGTGACTATGTTGCTGCAGCAGATCTTTTCCTCAAAGCCGCTCACCAGGGGCTTCCACAGGCACAAAAGCGGCTGGGTCTTATGCTGAAGGAAGGGCCTGGAAAAGTGGGGGTGGATAAAACAGAAGCTTATATCTGGCTGTTGCTTGCTTTTCAGGCGGGCGATCAGACGGTAGCCAATGACTTGCAGCAGCTTGAGGGCGACCTAGGTAGCAACGAGACCGAGCAGGCCAAGAGGAAGGCGCGCCAACTGCAAGGTGCTGTTGTTCGTACAGTGGTTGCGCGCGGTTGCACTGGCTGGCAAGGCGAGTTCAGCGATATTCCCACACCTCCTCCACCCGATTTACAACGATTCTGCCGATAAATGCCGCATATGCAAGGTACTTCCCAAGGCCAGTGGCGCTGCGGTCGCTCGCTGAAGACATCCTAGGCGTGACCTCGCCCCTCCCAATCACGATTTCGTGTAGGGGCTCGCAGTGCCCTTGGATCGGGCGCCTCACCTGGGCGCAAACGCCGTTTCCTGCTCAGTTTTTGCTCACTGGTGAGGGCGCCTTCTCGGTAATCTTACTTCGCCGGTGTGATCTTAGACGTAGTCATGAAAGGCTTCTGTACGGTCTCCTTTAGGTCCCGGTTTTTTGCTCGCATCTTGGCTCGTTTCCTATTGTGGATGTTCTTTCTTGCGTTGGTCTTCGGCATTCGTCTCCCATCTTTGCTTGCCTACTTTCATCCTACGCCTTTGGAAAATTCCGTGCCTGTGTGGATTCTGACCTACGAGAGCCTTTCCTAGCGTGAGTTTGAATGCTCTCCCATCCAACGAGTACGCCCCAGATGCTCGAGATCTAACGTGAATGCCCGTGCATGCCGCTATACCATAACGTTTCCGCCAGCAACGTCCAGCACGACGCCCGTGATCCACTGTGCGTTCGGCGAAGCAAGGAAGAGCGCTGCGTGAGCCACGTCGTCAGGCGTGCCGAGTCGCTTAAGAGGGTGTTGGTCAGCCAAAACGCTCTGTTGGGCCAGTGGAATGAACTGCTGATTGCGCTCGGTGAGAATGATTTCGGGCGCTATACAATTAACGCGAATTCCATAAGGCCCTGCCTGTGCGGCGAGGTCCTGCGTCAGTATTTGGATTCCGGCTTTAGCGGCGGAATAAGGGATCGGCGCTTGAGGATGCGGCTTACGTCCAGCCGCTGAGGACATTGTGATGATGTTCCCCGATCTTCGTTGCTTCATCCCGGGTAGAACGCTCTTAATCGTTAAAAATGTTGCTGTAAGGTTCCCTTCGACAGAAGCGCGCCAGCCATCCTCACTCGTCTCCTCAATCAGCCCCGGTTTGGTAAAGCTCCCGCCTGCGTTTGCCACCAATACATCAATAGGACCCAACTCACCTTCAATCCGGTTTCGCATGTCCTCGAGCTTCGCAAATTGAGTGATGTCGCCGATTACCTCAATCGCATAACCGCCCGCTTTCTCGATCGTGCTTTTCACTGCAGACAATGCGGTAGCATCTCTGCCATGGATGGCAACCCTTGCTCCTTCTCGTGCAAAAAGCGTCGCAATCGCGGCGCCAATACCGCGCGAACTGCCCGTGATGAACGCGACCTTGTCCTTCAGTAGATCCATATTTCAAAACTCCCTTTACACGCCTGTGCGGCTTGCGGTTACGGTTCGGATTTTGTGAGAATTTCCAAGTTATGGCCGCTCGGACCTTCAAAATAACGCCGCGGCTCCTGCCATCTCTGTTGATCTCGCTCGCCCACCCATGAAACGGTTTGATTTACCCAGCCGACGCAAGCTGCGCCTTGCGACCCCTCGTCAGCCATATGGCGGCGAGCACCATCCAGATGAAGCCGACAAATCGCGTGATCGGGATGAAGAAGTTCGCCGGATAGGTAATCAGGCTAAACCAGGAAAGTTCTCCGGTAATGGCGACGACAATTCCAAGCAATGTGAGCCAGCGCGGAAGCAACCGAGTCAAGTGGCCAGTCACCGATACTCCCGATGCGAATAGGCCGAAGCCGATTGCGTATAGGATTCCTCCGCAGAGAAAGCTGAAAAAATAAAGCGCCTTCACGACAGCTATCGAATCGGAGATGTCCGGCACCGACAAGATCCATCCTGAAATGGCGGAAAAGAACAGCGCGACCGTGGCTGTCAGGCCGCCTAGCAAAGTGATATTCGTTCCGGCTGCGCGAACCCCCATGAAACGCAACCGGCTCACCGTCGTCACCGCAAAGATGCCAAAGGGAACCGCGGAGCCGAAGAGGAAGAAGTTGCTGACGCGCACTGCCAACGGGCTTTGCGTGAAAAACATACGCAACTGGTCAGCTGCAGCAAATGGGGTGACAAATGACGAGCCATGCCGAAGCACAGATCCCGTCACGAGACCAGCGGTAAAAATCGCGATGTGAAACGACGCCAGAAGGACGATGGAAGGACCACGGAACTGTGGAATATATTTCATAATGTAATCATTAATATAATAAACGAATATATTGTGCAATAATTATTCTTGAGATGGCTAACGAGAAAACGGAAAGAGGAGAACCGGCCTTTCTGCTCGCCCAATTAGGCGCGCACGCTGCTTCGCAATTCGCTGAGAAATTGAGGGTTCTGGATCTCACTCCACCCGACGCCGGCATCCTGCGCCTGCTGCGTGTCGCCTCCGGACTCAGCCAACAGGAACTTGCAAGCAGGTTAAAGATCCATCCCAGCCGTCTGGTGGCGATTCTGGATAACCTTGAGAAACTGGGTTTCTCGGAGCGGAGACCCAACCCCGACGACCGTCGCCTATATTCGCTTCATCTGACAAAGGGCGGAGAAGAGATCCTCGGAAAGATCGGAAAGGTCGCTCGGGACCACCAGGATGCTTTGCTTGGGGCGCTGAGCGACGAAGAGCGCGCCACACTAGGCTCGCTCTTATTAAGGATCGCCGACCAGCAGGGACTCACTCGGGGAGTTCATCCCCGCTATCAGTTAAGTGAAACAGGAAAGCGTCGTGCGGCCACTGAAGGGAAGATGCCAGGTGCCCCGACTCGAGGAATACAGAAATCCTAAGAGTCCGAAAGGTAGTCAGTGGAGCTTCTGAGCTTCTACTGTGGCGGCCAGCCGCAGAAATCTTGGCCGGTCCGAAAGATAGGGCATTGACGACGTTATTTCCTGGCGGTTGAGACGCGGAGCGCTGGCCGAGGTGCATAAACCAGCACTGTCAAAGCCTACATCGCTAGCTTAGAGTATAAGGGCCTCGCTTGATGCTGCCATAGCTAGGAAGGAGATTGCTTATGTGATCCCCGAACTGCTAACGCCACTCGGAGCGGAACAGGCGGCGCGTTACATCATGGATGATTGTTTCTGGGGGAGTTCTGGTACGGAGTTCCGCTCGTTCACCGCTACGTTACCTTTGTAATTTTTTCGGGCAGGTTCTTTGCAATAAGATGCAGGCAATCGTCATGTGCCCAAAAAGTAGAAGGTTGTTCTGTCTGAGCTGTTGTATCGCTCTCTTTTTCGGCCTGTGTCAGTCATGGGCCGCCACCAGGCAGATTGCCGTGATTGTGAACCAGAGGAACGGCGTTCAGGACCTTTCCGAGGCGGAAACCGGCAAGATCTTCAAGTGTGTAACCCAAAAATGGGAGGACGGCACCCCCATCAAGGTAGTCCTCCGCGATCCATCGTCTCCGGAGATGGAGCTGCTTCTATGGCGGGTATACAAGATATCGGCCGATGAGTTCAGGAAATTCGTGGCTTCGCACCGCGACTCCGTGATCGTCGTCGATTCCAATGAGGCGATGCGCAACGCGGTGGAATCCACTCCCGGAGCCATCGGTCTGATCGACGTGTTCCTGATCAACAAGCAAGTCAAGGTTTTGAAGATTGATGGCAGACTGCCGGTCGAGTATGGCTATATCCTTCGTGGAAACTGAGGCAGAGTGAGAAACATACTATTCCGTTTGGTTGCAGCAACCTTGTTCTTTGGCGTGCATTCTGCCGGTCTGCGGGCGCAGTCCCCGGGTGCGGCCCAGGACCGCGATGATCGCATGCCTATTACCACCAGCTCTCCTGAGGCGCGCGCGTTGTTCGAGCAAGGCATCGTCGCCTGGGAGAACCTCCGCCTTCCCAGAGCCATCGATTGCTGGCGATCGGCGATTCAAAAAGATCCCAATTTTCTTCTGGCCCATGTTTACATCCTCGAGCGGATTCCCGATCCGGACCAGCAGGCTGCGGAACAAAAGAAAGTAGTCGCCCTCATGGATTCCGTCACCCCGGACGAACGGTTGATGGCAGAGTGGGTTCTGGCCGAAGACCGCAACGACATCATCGCCGCCGTTGCCTCGATGAACGAGCTACTGGCGCGGAATCCCAAGGACAAGCATCTTCTATGGTTTGCGGCGCTCTCTCTGGGAGCCAAGTACAAACAGTGGGAACGCGCTGCGGAGTTGTCAGAACAGGCGCTGAAGATCGATCCGGATTTCGCTGGCGCATTGAATAATCAGGGATATAACTACGCCTTCTTGGGCCAGTTCGATAAGGCATTCCCGATCATGCGGCACTACATTGAAGTATTGCCGCGAGAGCCGAACCCGGAGGACTCCTACGCTGAAATCCTCAGGATGGCAGGGCACTTCGGCGAAGCTCTGGAGCACTATGACGCGGCCTTGCGGATGGAGCCCAACTTCGGAGAGTCGCTACTCGGCGTTGCCGACACCTACGCGCTGATGGGAGAGGAAGACAAGGCCCGGACGCGCTACAACATTGCCACGGAACACGCCTACACAAAGGCCTATGCAGCAAAGTGGAAGCTGCGCTGGGCGACGACATTTGTCCGTGAAAAACATTTTCCCGAAGCCGATGCGGCCTTCCTGGAAGCGGCTCGCATGGCCCGCGAGAACTCCCTCGCAGTGACGGAAGCCGAGGCGTATCGGATGATGGCGCTTTACCAGCCGGACTATCCCACGGCTCTACATTGGCTGGAAAAGGCTGAGCAATCTCTAAGCCACTCGCAGGACACGTCAGCCAGTGCGCGGGAGGAAGAGTTGGCCATGATCCAGCGCACGGCTATCTATCATGCGCTCCAGCATGGGCGCCTGCGTGTGGCCGCCGATGCTCTGGCGCAGCTCAAGAAATTGAACGACGACTCGCATAACCCCAATATCGAGATCGCCTATCACGCATCCGCCGGAATGCTTCTCATGGCCGGAAAGAAATGGCTGGAAGCAATTCCGCATCTGGAAGAAGGCGCGAGCGATCCGTTTTCCATGAAGTTGCTGGTTACCGCGTATCGGGAGGCAGGGTTAGCCGCTAAATCCGAGCGGACGGCCCGGGAGCTTGTTTCGTTGAACGCCCCCACGATTGACCAGGCCCTGGTGGTCGCAGAGTTTCGCGCGCAAAGAACGCGAGCGGCAGCGAATAAACCTCGGAACGATCGCCAATAGGCTTCTATCGATTCGGCATCGCTGCCGGGAATCGAGTTTGGAATGAACCATTGCAAGCTGCTCTTCGCAATTCCTGTGTTCGCAGCCGCTATCGCTGCTCAAACTGTTCCGGCCGCGGTTGAGCATCCGCGGTCTTTGGACCTCAGCGCCATTGACCGCAGTGTCGATCCGTGCGCGGACTTCGACCAATACGCGTGCGGAACGTGGCGCAAAAACAATCCGGTTCCGCCGGACCAGGGGTTCTGGGCTCGCTACAACCAGGTGGCCGAGTACAACCGCTCCGTGTTGCGCGGAATCCTCGAGAACGCGGAAAAGACTGCTCCGGAACGGACCCAGCTCACTAAAACCATTGGCGACTTTTACTACTCGTGCATGGATGAATCGTCCGCCAATCAAAAAGGCGCAAGACCGCTTAAGCCGGAGCTGGACCGAATCGCTGCGATCTCCAATCGTAGCCAGCTCATCCAGGTCTTGGCCAGTCTGCATGGCGAAGGGGTACAGGCTCTATTTGAGTTTGAGGCCCAGCCCGACCTGCACGATGCCAAGGTTGCAGTAGCTAGCGTGGGTCAAGGAGGGCTCGGTCTTCCTGACCGCGATTACTACGTCAACCAGGACGGCAAGGCCAAGGACACAAGAGCACAGTATCGCATTCATATCGCCAAAATGATGGTTCTGGCTGGTGATGATCCTGTCGCGGCGGAACGTGAGGCGTCGGTCGTCCTGGACATCGAAACGAAACTAGCTGAGGCGTCCCTGGACCGTGTGGGGATGAGGGATCCCCGGAACCACGATCACAAGATGCCGGTGCGCGAGTTTTCCGCATTAGCTCCTAGCTTGCAATTCGACCGCTTCGCTCGCACCGTCGGCGCTCCGGTTTTTACGGACCTGAATGTGGCGCCTCCGGACTTCTTTAAGAAGCTCAACGGGATGATCGATTTGGTATCTGTAGACGACTGGAAAACCTATTTGAGGTGGCACGTGGTCCGGGCCGAGGCCCCATTTCTTTCCGATTCGTTCGTGCAGGAAGATTTCGCTTTTGAGCACCAGTATCTGAGCGGCCAAAAAGAGATTCAGGCGCGATGGAAGAGGTGCGTGCAGACCGCCGACAGCCTGCTTGGACAGGCTCTGGGACGCGTCTATGTGGAGCGGGTCTTTAGCGCGGCGAGCAAGCAGCGCACCTTGAAAATGGTTCGCTCGCTCGAAGACGCGCTGGCGGAAGACATCGAGGGACTTTCCTGGATGACGCCGGCTACGAAGAGGCAGGCGCTGGCGAAACTCCAGGCCATCACCAACAAAATCGGCTATCCCGATCGATGGCTTGATTACAGCTCCGTGAATCTTCGGCGTGACGATCTCTTGGGCAACATCCACAAGGCCCGGGCTTTCAATACCCGGCACAACATCGGCAAGATCGGTCATGCTCTCGATAAACAGGAGTGGGTCGTGACCACTCCCACGGTCAATGCCTACTATGCGTGGTCCGAGAACAGCATCAACTTTCCCGCCGGCGTGCTCCAGCCGCCGTTCTTCGATCCCAAAATCGATGACGCGGTCAACTTTGGCGCGATTGGTTGGCTTATCGGCCATGAACTGACGCATGGTTTCGACGATCAAGGAAGCAAGTTTGACGGCGACGGGAACTTGAGCAACTGGTGGACGCCCAGCGATCGCAAGGAATTCGATTCCAGAACGGAATGCGTGGCCGATCAATATGGGCAGTTTGTCGCGGTGGACGATCTCCACGTGAATGGACAGCTCACGCTGGGAGAGAATACGGCAGACAATGGGGGTATTCGCATCGCGTTGATGGCCTTGCACAAGCTCGCCGGCAAAGATGCGCCCGGCGCTATGATCGACGGATTTACCGGCGATCAACGCTTCTTTTTAAGCTTTGCCCAGCAGTGGTGCGCCAACGTGACTCCGGAGCGTCTCCGTCTCAGCCTCAAGATCGATTCCCACACCCCCGTCCGGTATCGCACGCTCGGGACGCTGCAGAACGATCCCGACTTCGCTAAAGCTTTCAGTTGCAAAGCCGGACAGAAGATGGTGAGCGCCGCGCCTTGTCGCGTTTGGTAACGTTCTATTCCATCGGTAGCAAACGGTCGCTGAAGCACCCATTTGCCATAATCGCTTCAAGCGCCGGCGCGACCAGAGGGTAGCCACCGGTTGGGGCCGGATTGAGCCAAGCCGTGCTCGTCGACTGAAACGCCTGCCGCTGGGTGCTTATTGTGGTCCGGACCTGGCTGCAAGGCACCAGTGGCGACTGTTCGCGGGCGATCTCCGGATAGTAACCTGTCACCGGAAATCCCTAGTGCAATATGAAATCCGCAATTTTGCCCCCGGCTCGCTGCTAAGAGCCTGGATAGCTCTTGCGAATCAGGCACGAGATCGGCCATGTGATACACTGTATTCACGTTAGAAATTGAACTGTTGGATCTTCTGCTAGTGTTTATCCGTAAGTAACCCTGCTGAAAACCTGATATTCATTCCTTGCGTTAAATCAAAATAGGAAAAAATAAAATGGAACAAGGAACTGTTAAGTGGTTCAACGCCGATAAAGGCTTTGGATTTATCTCGCGTCAGACCGGGGAGGATGTTTTTGTGCACTTCTCCGCGATTCAGGCGGGTGGATACCGCAGCTTGCAAGAAGGCCAAGCGGTTGAATTCAGCGTGGTCAAGGGCCAGAAAGGCTGGCAAGCCGAGAACGTTCGCGTTCTCTAAGATCCCTACCGGCCGCCGCGTGCGAACCTGCCGCGGCTGGCTGAAGACATGGTTTGAAGAAGGCGACCGCGTGTTGCCTTCTCGCCTTTTTATATTTAGTGTGATCAGAGTTAAGATTTCAGTGTCGGAGCTGTCCAAGTATTTCCGTGTGCGTGGGCGTTACCACTTGACTAAGATCCGCGACAGCGATATGACCCATCTAATGTTTCCGAAATAACTTCATCGTTCTTGCGAATAGTTTTAGGCCAAATGTTCCGTTGCGTCCCCGAAAATAGACAAAATCTTCCGGCTTATCGACTGTTGGATTAGGGGCGACTGGTCGGCAGACTCAAATGCGTTAGGCCCTCAATTCGAAACCTCGGATTCATGCCGCATCGCTATGGGGATTGGGAAGACTGAGCCCAAAGATGTCGTAGACGTGTCTCATGGATGCTTCTGACGCAAAACTTTCCTGCTTGGTTGGCGGAGTAACCTGAATCAACCCGGCCCCCGGCTTAAGGGAGGGAGCAAAATTATCTTGGTGCTGCATGATGACTTCCAACATCTTGGCCAAGCGCGAGGAATGATAATCGTTTCTGAAAGTCATCCCGTCCCGTGGGCCATCGGTTGACCCGTGCGGCATCCAATATTCACAAATAAGGCTCCACGCGCCGTTCCCCATCAGTTGCCAAATTTTCAAATACAGGAGATGAGCGCCAGGAGAATACTCTATGTGGATCAAGCCTCTTTGCGACGGGTGAGTGAGATCCTTCCAGCTCAATACCACCGCGCTTTCCAGAATGCGATCCATCTGAACTTTTGCCATCATTCTATGTGGGATGCCATTCATGACGTGCTCCTTTTCTGAATGAAGAAGTGGACACCTAAAGGCAGATCATCTTCAGGTAGGCTGCCTTAGTTTCAGAGCATCTGAAAAGTGAGAAAGAATACTCGCTCTGCGCCTGCATTCAGTTCATTAGAAAAGCAGGAATAGCAAGCATCTGGTTGTGTCTGTAGATACGAATACTACTACTACGAACCCATTTGCGGCGCATTCGCAAATGTTCCGGAAGCTTCATTTATGCCAAGGCAGATACCGCCCTCATCTGCGCAGCTCCATTCCGGAACCAACTCTCAGTCAATGCCTATTACGACCGCTCCCGCCAAAACGAAATCTAATCGATCTATATTCTGCGTACGGCCGGCATCATACTCGGGATCATCGATATCTCCTCCAACCATGGGGCTTGCTCTTGGCGCACTCGACGACGCAACAAGACTCTGCAAAAGGGTCCGCAGGACTAAATTTACGTCGACCTATGCGAGGTTCTCCTATAACGACTCTGACCCGGGAGTGCGATCTGTGATGGATGCGATAGATGGCCGCGGCTTCGCCCTATACCCTTTGTAGTAAACGATAAACAGCGCTATGGTTACAACGTCGAACATAGAGAAAACCCATCCCGAGGTTGCAACAGGCACGACAGGGTTGAATAGGACGGCAATGCCGCAAAATGCAATGCCCCATAGATACTCAGCTTGTGCGCGGAAGGCATGCTGAATCACCAGTACGGCGGAGGTGCAGATCAGGAACTGGAGGAAGATGCGGTAGCTGCCATTGGAGATAGTAAATAGCGCAATGGCCAGAGCCAAGATAGAAAGGGAAATCATGATTTTCACGTACATTGGGTTACCTCATTCCAATGATTTGCTTTACTCAGGATTTATCGGGTTAGCAAACATCTCGTTCGCTGAAGCTGCGCACCATGATTTCGTCTTTTAGACCCTTGCAGCCTATCCGCAAGGGTAGACGATCTCCTGTTCGAGAGTGTCGTGTTGGTGACCTTGAGTACCAACATGAAACCAGCCTCGTGGACCTGGTGAGCTAAGATGGAGAAAGTTCAGATGGGCTGACTTAGTTCAGAGAACCTGAAAAGTGAGGAGAAATGCCCACTCACCTTCGACACTACGCCGATCCGGTACCATTGTCAAACAGTATCGTTGCCAAAGACAGTCAAAGAAATGAAACGGCACCGGGCGGGAATCTACCTCGCGGAGCCAATGGCCTACCTTCAGCATCTCTTTCCCCTTTCAAGCGCCTCTAAATCCGCACGCAATCAGGGCTCTTGACCGACAGAGAAAAGGACAAGTGATCGCAGCGTGGCGCAACTCTCCGGCTTCCGCGTTCGGAAAGTACGCGTTCTCGCGATAAAGCGTAGAGTAGAGAGAGAAATGAGAGTTTACTCCTTTTGTATCTTCTCGCTCCCAGCTTTCAACCTACGGTCCCCTAAAAATGACGACTCGGAACCCCATACGCATGTTTTTGAGAGAGGGACGATCTGATGAGCGGCCCGCATAGACGCCCATTTGGGATGCTCCTGCGTAAGAACCTTAGAACAAGGCCCGATGGAGAAGCGCTTCTGCGTTCGGAGTTGTACAGCAGAGAACAAATGAAGCAACATGGCAAGAACCTGGCTGCTTCGCACTCGTTGGATTCGGGACGCGGACCGGACAAGCTCTTGGCGAGGTTGGCAGACAACGAAGAAATATTGAACGAAACCTGTCACCTGCTGACCATCGCCATCCAAGCGAACCGGCGTATTACGCCAGCCGGCGAATGGTTGCTCGATAACTTTTACCTCGTTGAAGAGCAAATTCGTACTGCCAGGAGACACCTTCCAAAAGGTTACAGTCAGACGCTCCCTCGGCTGCTTAAGGGCCCATCCTCCGGTCTGCCTCGCGTCTACGATCTGGCCTTGGAGACGATTTCGCACAGTGACGCCCGCCTGGACATGGAAGGCCTCAGCGGTTTCATGGCGGCTTATCAGACGGTCACCGATCTGAAGTTGGGAGAATTATGGGCCATTCCTATCATGCTGCGGCTTGCGTTGCTCGAGAATCTCAGGCGTGTTGCCTCAACGATTGCCGCCGATAGGCTTAATCGCGACCTTGCCGAGAGTTGGGCGGACAAGATGACGGAATCCGCGGAAAAAGATCCAAAGAACCTGATCCTGGTGATCGCGGACATGGCGCGGTCAGATCCCCCGATGGTGAGTTCGTTCATCGCCGAATTGGCGCGGCGATTGCAGGGGCAAGGCCCGGCACTGGCGCTACCGTTGACCTGGATTGAACAGCGGCTCTCAGAATTCGGATCCACCATTGAGCAACTGGTGCGATCCGAGAATCAGCAGCAGGCTTCCGACCAGGTTTCCATTGGTAACAGCATAGCCAGTCTAAGGTTTCTGGACGCGACAGACTGGCGCCATTTTGTCGAGACAATGAGCGTCGTCGAGCGCACCTTGAGCGAAGACCCTAAGGGCGCGTACAGCAAGATGAGTTTTGCTACTCGCGACCGCTACCGGCACGCCGTTGAGAAGATAGCCAGGAGCAGCCACTACACGGAGGGCGATGTGGCGGCCCAGGCGGTCCAGCTGGCGCACGAGAGTTGGAACAAGCAACCCGACCGGGCCGGACATGTCGGGTTTTACTTGGTTGGAGCAGGGCGTGGAGCGCTCGAACGCTCGGTAGCGGTGCACGGCTCCATCGTACGATCCTTGCGGACAGTAGGTCGGCGGTACTCAGTATTGCTGTACTTGGGAGGGATTTCGATTGGTACCGGCATTGTCACAAGTATCTTCGTGGTGAACGCCTCCGTTCATGGCATGCGAGACTCGCCTCTTGCGATGATGATCGTGCTAACTGCAATCACCGCCAGCCAGCTTATTATTACCTTGCTCAACTGGGTACTGACCAAGATAGCCCAGCCGGACCTGCTGCCGCGAATGGATTTCTCCCGCGGAGTTCCATCCGAGTTCCGTACTCTGGTTGTAGTGCCAACAATGCTGACCACGGCAGAAAGCGTTGGAGCGTTGGTGGAGTCCCTGGAGGTGCGGTTTCTAGCTAACCGCGACGACAATGTGCATTTCTGCCTGTTGTCAGATTGCCGCGATGCGGACCGGGAGAACACACCGGATGATGGGCCGCTGGTGGACCTTGCGCGTGCCAGAATCGAGGATCTGAACAGGAAGTACAACCATAAGGAAACGGATACGTTCTTCCTCTTTCATCGCCCGCGCCGATGGAATCCGGGCGAGCGCATGTGGATGGGCTATGAACGCAAGCGAGGCAAGCTTGCGGAATTGAACTCTTTCCTGCGCGGAAAGCCCGGCGACTCCTTCTCATGCATTGTTGGCGAAACCACGGTTCTACGAAGCGTTCGGTATGTCATTACCCTTGATACCGACACCCAGCTGCCTCGCGACTCGGTCCGGCAGTTTGTAGGAGCCATGGCTCATCCGCTGAACCTGCCCGTTTTCGACGGCGTGAAGCAGCGCATCACCGAGGGCCATGGCATCTTGCAGCCTCGCGTTGCCGTAACTCTTCCTGGCGCCAATCATTCCCGCTATGCACGGTTGTGGGGCGGTGATCCGGGCATCGATCCCTACACGCGAGCAGTATCCGATATTTATCAGGATATTTTTGATGAGGGCTCTTTCATCGGCAAAGGGATCTATGACGTAGACCTTTTCGAACGGGCGCTCGATGCGGGCTTTCCGGAAAATCGCATTCTCAGCCACGATCTCATAGAAGGATGCTATACGCGATCGGGTCTTTTGAGTGACATCCAACTTTACGAGGACTATCCGGCGCGGTATGAGGCTGACGTGGCTCGCCGTCACCGGTGGATTCGAGGCGACTGGCAGATCGCTCACTGGATATTTCCGCGAGTTCCCGGGGCCAAGCAGAAGGTGTTGAAAAACCCACTATCCGTTCTCTCGCGATGGAAGATCGTGGATAATTTGCGCCGCAGTCTTGTGCCGGCAGCCCTGGTTCTGCTGTTGCTACTTAGCTGGCTGCAATTGTCGCCCGTCTGGGCATGGACCTTGGCAATTCTCGGGACGGTCTTTATTCCGATCTGCGTTAGTCCTCTCCTCGACTTGTTCCGGAAACGGGAAGACACTGGGCCAAAGCAGCATTTGCTCGAAACAATGCAGAGCTTGGGCCGGCACTTTGCCCAGTCGCTGTTTACGTTTGCCTGCCTCCCTCACGAAGCTTTCTTCAGCCTGGACGCGATTTTTCGGGCAAGCTGGCGCATGCTTTTCTCCCATCGACGTCTCTTAGAGTGGAATGCGTCGAGCGAGCAGAAACACGGGCGTCAACTGGCCCTTTTCGGAACGTTTCGTTCAATGTGGCCAGCGCCCGTATTCGCCGTGGTTAGCCTAGTCTGCCTCATCGCGGTACGACCGACCGCCCTTGGCGCGGCCATTCCCATTCTGTTGCTTTGGTTTGCATCACCGGCCATCGCGTGGTGGATCAGTTTGCCGCTCGCGGATCGTGTGGCAAAGCTCACCTCCGATCAGGTCATCTTTCTCCAGAAGCTTTCGCGCAAAACCTGGTCATTCTTCGAGCGATTTGTAACCTCAGAAGATCACTGGCTTCCCCCGGACAATTATCAGGAGGGTCTGGTCTCTGCTATTGCTCACCGCACCTCGCCAACCAACATGGGACTGGCGTTGCTTGCCAATCTTTCCGCATATGATTTCGGCTATCTTTCAGTGGCGGATCTACTCCGGCGCACCAGCGACGCATTCGAGACCATGCGGTTGCTGGAGAAGCATCGTGGACACTTTTATAACTGGTACGAAACCCGAACTTTGAAGCCCCTTCCGCCCCTATACGTATCCACTGTGGATAGCGGCAACCTGGCTGCTCACGTCCTGACATTGGAGCCCGGTCTCAGCGCAATCGCCGATCAACAGGTCCTTGCTCCCCGTTTGTTTCAAGGTCTTCTCGATACTCTCAGGGTTTTTGAGGATGCTGCGAACGAAGGAGACTTCCGAAATAGGGAATCGGCAAAGCTCGCATTGCCCGACACAGCGGATCTGCGGAAGGACTTGGAGGCGCTATGCGTTTCCGCGCCCACTACTTTGCTGAGTGCGCGGTTGTGTCTTGAGCACCTTGCCACGAAAATGACGCGCCTTGTGGAAAGTGTTGAGAACCCGGCGGAGAGCCAGGCGCAGTGGTGGGGAGGCGCACTTATCCGCCAATGCCAAGCTGCACTCGAAGACTTGACGTTTCTTGTCCCTTGGACCGTGGGCCCCCAGCTTCCGGAAAATCTGGATACTCTTCAATTCAGCAAGGTCCCCACTCTCCGCGAACTGGCGGCATGGAATCCAGAGGCGATTTCAAGTATCGAATACCCTGTGCAAACTGAGGGAGCTCAGCGCCAATGGTTGAGTGAGTTCAAACTATCCATCGGGGAAGCGAGTCGTCGTGCTAAAGAGCGAATTGCCGAGATCGAACGGCTCGCCGTCGAGTGTACGGATTTCGCGCGTGCCGAATACGACTTCCTTTACGACGAGACACGTCATCTGATGGCGATCGGATATAACGTCGGCGAGAACCGCCGGGATTCGAGCTACTACGATCTACTGGCTTCAGAAGCGCGGTTATGTAGTTTTGTGGCGATAGCGCAGGATAAGATTTCGCAAGAAAACTGGTTTGCTCTGGGCCGCCAGCTTACAAGCTCCACAGCGGGGCCCGCGCTTCTTTCCTGGGACGGCTCGATGTTTGAATATCTCATGCCCTTGCTGGTTATGCCGGTCTATCAAAATACACTCCTCGAAGAAAGCTGCCGGGCGGCCGTGGCAAGACAGATCGAATATGGTACGGCGCGGGGCGTGCCTTGGGGGATATCCGAATCCGGCTACAGCGCGGTGGATGCGCATATGAACTACCAATATCGGGCATTTGGGACACCAGGTCTTGGCTTCCGCCGCGGGTTGGCGGAAGACCTTGTCATCGCCCCCTACGCATCGAATCTGGCGCTGATGGTTGCCCCCGAGCAAGCCTGTGCGAACCTGCAAAGGCTCGCAGCCACGGGCGTCGAGGGCAGATACGGATTTTATGAAGCGATTGACTTCACTCCATCGCGACTGCCTCGTGGCCAGTCGAACGCAATCGTCCGTTCCTACATGGCCCATCACCAAGGTATGAGCCTGCTGGCCCTCGCACATGTTCTGCTGGATCGATTGATGCCGCGCCGGTTCGAGACGGTCCCAATATTTCAGGCGACAACGCTTTTATTGCAGGAGAGAGTTCCCAGGGCAACAGCAATCCATCCAGCCCATGAAGAGATTCCGGAGCCGAGCAGAATTGCGGACGGACTGCAGGTTCCAGTGCGTGTCTTTCATACAGCGAACACATCCGTTCCCGAAGTGCAGCTACTATCGAACAGCAAATACCATGTGATGGTCAGCAACGCGGGCGGCGGGTACAGCCGGTGGAGGGATCTTGCAGTCACGAGATGGCGAGAAGACGCCACCAGCGATCATTGGGGAACTTTTTGCTACATCCGTGACGTTGGTACGGGAAAGTTCTGGTCCTCAGCCTATCAGCCCACTGTTAAACCGCTGGATTACTACGAGGCCATCTTCTCCGAATCGAAGGTCGAGTTTCGGTGCCACGAAGGGGAATTCGAGGCCCATACTGAAATTGCAGTTTCGCCTGAGGATGACATTGAGCTACGGCGGGTCACGCTCACGAACCGCTCCCACAAGCAAAAGGTAGTTGAAATAACTAGTTACGCTGAAGTTGTCCTTGCTCCGCCGGCCGCGGACGTTCTCCATCCCGTCTTTAGCAATCTCTTTGTGCAAACCGAGATACTGGAGCCGCGTCGTGCGATCCTTTGCACACGCCGGGCGCGTTCACTCGATGAACAAACGCCCTGGATGTTTCATCTGATGGTCGTGCACGGCGCCAACACGGGCGCCGCGTCCTATGAAACCGACCGCTTGAGATTCATTGGCCGGGGAAGAACGATTGCAAATCCTGTGGCGATGAGCGGCTCGGGGGAGTTGTCAGGCAGTCAGGGCTCAGTCCTCGATCCCATCGTGGCAATCCGTTACCAGATTCATCTCGATCCAGGGCAATCCGCTACCGCCAATTTGGTTTCAGGTGTGGGCGAGACGCGCGACCGTTGCCTTCAATTGGTCGACAAATATCAGGACAGGCACCTGGCGGACCGCGTCTTTGATCTTGCATGGACTCACAGCCAGGTGGTCTTGCGTCAACTCAATGCTACAGAAGCGGACGCACAAAATTTTGGACGGCTTGCCGGTTCCATTCTCTATGCCAACCGGTCGCTCAGGGCCGAACCTTCTATCCTGAGCAAGAACCAACGTGGACAATTTGGCCTGTGGGGTTATGCAATTTCCGGCGACCTGCCAATCGTTCTGCTGCAGATTGGAGATGCGGACAACATCGATCTGGTGCGTCAGCTTGTTCAGGCCCACGCTTACTGGCGGTTAAAAGGACTCGCGGTTGATCTGGTGATTTGGAACGAGGACCACGGCGGATACCGGCAACTGTTACAGGAACAGATTATGGATTTAGTTGCGGCCGGTGTTCAGGCCACCCCCCCGGGCCGAACGGGAGAAATCTACGTTAGGGTCGCGGAACAAATCTCAAGCGAAGACCGTGTCCTGTTTCAGGCCGTTGCGCGGGCCATCGTCACGGATACTCGCGGTTCGCTCAATGCTCAGATCTATACCCGTCGCGCCGTGGACCCCGAGGTTCCTTTCTCACAAATGAAAAGGTCTGGCCGTATTGACCAGGCCCGGCAAGACGAGTTGCCGTCGCACGACTTGATTTACTTCAATGGGCTGGGCGGATTCACCAGAGATGGGCGGGAATATGTGATCAGGCTTCAGAACGATCAGGCGACGCCTGCGCCGTGGGCGAACGTGATAGCAAATTCGGAGTTCGGCACGGTCATCTCCGAAAGCGGATCTTCCTATACGTGGAGCGAGAACGCGCATGAATTCCGTCTTACGCCATGGCACAACGATCCGGTGACGGATGCAAGCGGGGAAGCATTTTTCCTTCGAGATGAGGAGAGCGGCAGTTTCTGGTCGCCATCACCTTTACCGGTTCGCGGCACAGGGCCGTACATCACACGGCATGGATTCGGGTATAGCATTTTCGAACACGTGGAAGGAGGCATTCATTCAGAATTACATGTGTACGTGGCGACGGATGCCGCCGTTAAGTTTTCGGTGCTCAAACTACGCAATCATTCTGGCCGCGTCCGCCGGCTTTCTGCCACAGGATACGTTGAATGGGTGCTGGGAGACACGCGTCCAAAATCAGCTCCCCATGTAATCACTGAAGTGGACTCCCGAACGGGGGCGCTATTCGCGCGAAATGCCTACAATTCGGAGTTTCCAGGCAGGGTCGCGTTTTTTGACGCAAACCAGTCGGCAAAAACAATCACAGGGGATCGCGGAGAATTTCTAGGGCGCAACGGTACGATCTCAAATCCGGCCGGCATGCTCAAACCGCGCTTATCCGGAAAACTCGGGGCCGGTCTGGATCCATGTTCGGTTGTCCGTCATCAGTTCGAGCTGTTTGACGGTCAAGAGCATGAAATTGTGTTTATCCTCGGCGTGGGTAGAGATGCCGACGACGCCGGCAATCTCGTACTGAGGTATCGGGGAACCGAGGCGGCTGGCACTACGCTGGAGTCCGTATGGCGCTACTGGACACATACTCTAGGGGCCGTGAATGTGGACACGCCGGACCAGTCAATCAACGTGATGGCGAATGGATGGCTCTTGTACCAGACCTTGGCCTGCCGCCTCTGGGCTAGGAGCGGCTATTATCAGTCGGGTGGCGCCTTTGGCTTTCGCGACCAGCTACAGGACGTTATGGCCCTGGCGCATACTGAGCCGCGCCTGATTCGCAAGCAGCTCTTGCTTTGTGCCTCCCGCCAATTTCATGAAGGAGATGTTCAGCACTGGTGGCATCCGCCACACGGCCGGGGGGTGCGTTCCCATTGCTCCGATGACTATTTGTGGTTGCCCCTGGCAGTTTGCCGCTATGTTTCTTCCACAGGCGACACTGGAGTGCTCGATGAACCTGTTGCATACCTCGAAGGGCGCCCGGTAAAGGATGAAGAAGACTCCTATTATGATTTACCCGGGCGGGCAGAAGGGACAAACACTTTATACCACCATTGCGTGCAGGCGATCACGGCAGCGGGATTGAAGAAGGGTGAGCATGGCCTTCCTTTGATTGGATCCGGCGACTGGAACGACGGCATGAATCTGGTAGGTAAGCATGGAAAGGGGGAAAGTGTCTGGTTGGGGTTTTTCTTCTATCAAGTATTGACTCGCTTCGCTGAGTTGGCCTCAAAGTACGGCGACCTGAGCTTCTCCAAACATTGCCAGATGCATGCGGCACAGTTACGCGAGGCATTGGACAAGAATGGCTGGGATGGAGATTGGTACCTCCGCGCTTACTTCGACGATGGTTCGCCCCTGGGATCTGCGGCGAATCCCGAATGCCGGATAGATTCCATCGTGCAAAGTTGGTCTGTATTGTCTGGTGCAGGGGATGAAAATCGCTCGCGTCAGGCCATGAATGCACTAGACAGCCAGCTCGTAGACAGACAACATGGCTTGGTCAGGTTACTTGCTCCGCCTTTCGACCAATCCAGCCTTGATCCCGGATATATAAAAGGATATGTTCCGGGCGTGAGAGAAAACGGCGGACAATACACCCACGCAGCCATTTGGGCGGCCATGGCATTTTCCGGCATGGGTGACGGTGTCCGCGCTTGGGAGTTGTTCGGCATGATCAATCCGGTAAATCATTCGTCCTCGGCGGAGAGAGTCGCTACCTACAAGGTAGAACCCTATGTGATGGCGGCCGATGCCTATGCTGTCGCGCCCCACATCGGTCGCGGTGGATGGACCTGGTACACAGGTTCTGCCGGTTGGATGTATCGGCTTCTTGTTGAATCTCTGCTGGGTTTGCGTTTAGAGATCGATAAGCTGCACTTTGCGCCCGTGTTCCCGCCGGATTGGGATCGGTTTAAAGTGCACTACCGCTTTGGGGAAACCGTCTATCACATTACCGTTTTGCAATCATCCGATCATCACGGCGAGGCCAATAGCACGGTGGATGGCATCTCCCACGCCGGCAGTACCATCCATCTGGTGAATGATCTTCGCGAGCACTTTGTCGTGCTGACCTTCGCTGCTGCAGTCGCCTTTGATCCCCTCTTAAGCAGTCCGTCAAAAGCTGCATCAAGGGGCGAATGAAGCTTTGCCGGTTGATAGCATCCAGCTTGTTATTGCCCGCATTTAGATTGAGAACCTGCACGAGGAAGCAAAGAGACCGCGCCAACCCTCCTTTCGGCGAAGGGCATCCTATGAGCCAATCATGCGTCTCAAAATTAAGCCGGTCTTGCAAGCCTGGGGCCGTATTTTGCGAGGTGAACGCCCGTCTCTTTCTCTTGAGATTACTCGTGAATGCCCCCTTCGTTGTCCCGGGTGCTACGCATATGAAGCGGCGCATCTTGGAGGCACTCCCTTGCGGGACCTTTCCGACTTTAAAGGAGAAGAACTGATTGCGCGTGTGCTCGGCTTGGTGGACCGGTATAAGCCGTTACATCTGTCCATCGTTGGAGGGGATCCATTAGTCCGTTGCCGCGAGCTCGACGTTCTACTGCCGGAGTTGATCCGCCACACTCACGTTCAGATAGTGACCAGCGCGTTCCGTCCCATCCCATTGTCGTGGGCCACGGTGCCCAACCTGCAATTGGTAGTCTCCGTAGACGGTCTGCAACCGGAACACGACATGCGACGGAAACCCGCAACTTATCAGCGCATCCTCCACAACATACAGGGGCATCACGTTGCGATTCACTGTACCATCACCAGCGCCATGGTAAAACGCAGCGGATACATCCCAGAGTTTGTTGATTTCTGGTCAGCTAATCCGGCGGTGGAGAAAATCTGGATGAGCATGTTCACTCCGCAGCGGGGAGCTGTGCATATTGAATGCCTCACCTCCGATGAACGTAGGAATGCGATAGGAATACTGCTACAGAGCCGGCGATATCAGCCCAAGCTTGATATGCCCGAGGCGGTGATCAAGGAATTCTTATCTCCTCCGGCATCGCCTGAGCGCTGCATCTTCGCCCAAACAACGCGCACTCTTTCGGCGGATTTGGCGACGGTTGTCAAGCCTTGCCAGTTTGGAGGTAGTCCTGATTGTTCGCAATGCGGTTGCATCGCCTCAATGGGACTGGCTGCGGCAGGTCATCGAAGGATTGTTGGTCCGATCACAGCCGAACACGTCTTCCGGATATCAAACACGATTGGTCATTATTTCCAGCATTTCCAGCGCGGCAAGACTACGTTTCGCCAGCTTGTAAATCGGCAGACCGTGCGCAGAATGCCTTCACCCCAAGAACCTGCTGAAGGCCAAGCTGGAAATGGATGATTTTTCTGGGTGGAAGCCGCTTGACACCCGTAGCGATCGGGAATTCGAGTCTAAACTGGTATCCTTTTCGGCCCCCTTTCGCCAAGAAAAGAGAACTTGTGCCACAAGCTTTGGTCTCAGGAAATATTCTGAAAGGGAGCAGAAAGCTTCTGCAGGCAATTCGGGAGACGCCGCTCCGGGGCCGGCTCTCAGGGAGTAAGCCGCACTGCGCCGTTGAGCCAAAGTGCCCTGAGACAAAACCCATGAATGCTCAGATGTGTCAACGGCGGATTTGTCTCAATGGAGGGTTCACCCCAATCAAAACGTGCCATAAACGTGCCGAACTCTTCGAGTCGATATGCGCCAATATGAGCTTTTTTGATGCCTATTGCACGTGCTTCCGGGCGGGCCTATTTGAGGTAAATGATTGATTCTAATTGGCTGCCCCCCAGGGATTCGAACCCCGATATGCTGATCCAGAGTCAGCTGTCCTACCATTGAACGAGGGGGCACCAAGATGCTAGCGAGCGTATGCTCAACAACATCCGCTTCTTGATTTTATGATGGGCATCTCTCCTCGTCAATGTGAACTCGTCAATGTGAACGAAGCGCCCAATGTGGCAAAGTTGCCAGCGGCTCCCACATCTCTAGCGCGACCAGATAGGGCGAGCAGATTGGGTTGGATCTTCAATGGATGTCTTTCAAATAAACCTGTGGGATGCGTGTTTGGGTTACCCTTGGAATGGGTTTTCAGCGCATGATGCTTGAGGGAACTCCCAACGCTCCCACAGGCGTGCTCGACCGCGTGATCAAAGGATCGCTGGGCGCTAGTCCGACCGTTTTTTGCGCCGGATGTTTCTGGTGGCTCAACGTGCCGCCAGAGGAGTTGCCTCATCCGCGCTGCACTCCTGCTTCACTCGTTATCGCGGTTTTTGGTGTTCTCAATCACAAGGCCCGATAGACACACAGCCGTAGGCGGCGCTGGTATTTTGCTCTAAGCCAATTTTCAGATCCAAAACAGCCATGCTCAGAACGTCGTAAACAGGTGATTCCACCCGCTTTCGCACAACTATTTCAGGTTTCCCATGAGCCCGAAAATGAATCCTGATGTTTCAATGGCCTCCATTTTGTAAGGTCAAAATTAGAGGTAAAGTCCGGCGAAATACCGCCGATAAATACCTTGCGTCGGCACCTTGGGGGAGGGCCAGCGTGAGAAACGACGGCATGTTGAGAAACATGCCGTCTTCCTCTTTAGATTGCGTGCTGTTTCGATTGCGTGCCAAGAGTCCGAAAACGAAGGACTGATAGCCCAAGCCATCTCGGCCAAAACCAGGGATCAGAGGGATTTGCTTGCTGTTTGCGAACCGGGCGACTGGTTAAGCCATCCATCTCAAGTCAGAAGAAGCTCTTTTGTTCGCAGTTCTTTGATCGTATCCCGCAGCTTTGCCGCCTTCTCAAATTCAAACTTCTTGGCGGCTTCGCGCATCTCTGTTTCCAGTTTACCGATGTAAGCGTCCAGATCTTCCTGTGATTTGATATCCGGCAAACCATCACTGGAAGCGGTGACGTCCACATAGTCGGCCTCGGCAACACCTACCAAGGACATATCCACTGGGCGGAGAATCGTCTGAGGAATAATGCCGTGTTCCTGGTTATATGCCTCTTGGATAGCTCTGCGGCGATCGGTCTCTCCCATGGCCCTCTCCATGGAGTCCGTCATGCGGTCGGCGTAGAGAATCGCTATTCCATTGACGTTGCGAGCGCAACGTCCTATGGTCTGGATCAGAGATCCGCTCGAGCGCAAAAATCCTTCTTTATCAGCATCGAGAATTGCGACTAGCGATACTTCCGGCAGGTCGAGGCCCTCACGCAGTAGGTTAATCCCGATCAAGACGTCGTATTCGCCTCTGCGAAGATCGCGCAGTAACTTGATTCGCTCCAGTGTTTCGATCTCGGAGTGCATATAGCGGCAGCGAACACCGACCTCGCTGTAATACTCGGAGAGATCTTCCGCCATGCGTTTGGTAAGAGTTGTTACCAACACCCGTTCGCTTTTGCCCGCCCGGTCGCGAATCTCATGCAGTAGATCGTCAATCTGGCCCTTTACTGGACGGACCTCAACCTTTGGATCGACCAAGCCCGTAGGACGGATAATCTGCTCGATGACTACGCCCGCCGCCTTCGTCAGTTCGTACGGGCCGGGAGTGGCCGAGACGTACACAATCTGATTGGTGCGCGTCGCAAATTCCTCAAATTTGAGAGGGCGATTATCGAGTGCTGAAGGAAGACGGAAGCCATATTGAATCAGATTTTCCTTGCGGGACCGGTCGCCGTGCCACATGCCGTGCAACTGTGGCACCGTTTGATGGGACTCATCGATGAAAAGCACGAAGTCGCGCGGAAAGTAGTCCAGCAGCGTCGGCGGCGGTTCTCCTGGCTTGCGTCCGGAAAAGTGACGAGAATAGTTCTCAATGCCATGGCAATAGCCGACGGACTTAATCATCTCCAGATCGAAGCGCGTGCGCTGATGGACTCTTTGTGATTCGACCAGCCGCCCTTCTTTTTCGAGTTCCTTTTCCCACCATGCCAGTTCTTCCAGAATGGTTTCCATCGCACGGTTTTTCTGGACCGGCGACATGACGTAGTGGGTTTTGGGATAGATGGCCAGCCGCGTGTACTTCTGCTTGACGGTCCCAAACAGTGGATCGATTTGGGAGAGCGAATCGATCTCGTCGCCAAAAAGCTCGATACGATAAGCGTGGTCGTCGTAGGTGGGGAATACCTCGATTACGTCTCCCCGCACGCGGAATGTGCCTCGGCGAAAATCCGTATCATTGCGCTCATAGAGTATTTCCACGAGCTTGCTGAAGATATCGCTGCGCCGGATTTTCTGGCCCTTTTCCAGGAAGAGCATCATGCCGTAATACGCTTCCGGTGACCCCAGGCCGTAGATGCAGCTTACCGAAGCAACGATGATGCAGTCGCGGCGCTCAAAAAGCGACCGTGTGGCGGAGAGCCGAAGCTTGTCGAGTTCGTCGTTGATCGTGGCTTCTTTTTCAATATAGATGTCGCCGGCGGGTATGTAGGCTTCTGGCTGATAGTAGTCGTAATACGAGACAAAATACTCGACCGCGTTGCTTGGAAAAAACTGCTTGAATTCGTGATAGAGCTGAGCGGCGAGTGTCTTGTTGTGGGCGAGCACCAGAGCGGGCCGATTGAGTCGCTCAATCACCTTGGCCATGGTGTAGGTTTTTCCCGATCCAGTGACGCCTAGGAGTACCTGGTGATTTTCCCCGGCGTAGGCGCCGCGAGTTAACTCCTCAATAGCATGAACTTGGTCGCCTTTGGGCGCATAGTCGCTGACCAGCCTAAAATCCATAAACCTCTTAATCGATTCCGCCGGAATCGATGATGCCTAATTGAATAGTTGCCGCTCGCGCGATTGCCGGAATGCACAGGCATGCCCATCGCGGGCGCTCATCTCCTCATTATAACGTGGCTCCGAATGCCTTCCGTTGCGAGGCATCAAGGATTCTGTTTGGCGGTTTACCGCTGCTTCAGAAGCCGATGGCACGGATCAAAATGCCAGCCAACGCGCCTCCGATAAGAGGCCCTGCGACCGGAATTGGAGCATACCCCCAGTCAGAACCTCCTTTTCCCGCGATTGGCAAAAAAGCATGAGCGAGGCGCGGACCAAGGTCTCGCGCAGGGTTGATTGCATAGCCGGTTGGCCCACCCAGTGAGAGACCGACGCCCCATACAAGACTGCCGACGAGATAAGGTCCCAAGCCTCCCGCAAGGCCCGTGGGTGAAATGGCTTTAGAGAAAATCGCCCCTGCCACAAAGACCAACGCGAATGTTGCAATGATTTCGCTGATCAGATTTGCCACAACATTGCGAATCGCGGGTCCGGTGCAGAATACGCCCAGCTTGGCAGCTTTGTCTTCCGTCTCCGCCCAATGTGGAAGAAAATGCAGCCAAACCAGAATGGCACCCACGATTGCGCCAAGCAGTTGCGCGCCCATATAGGACGCCACCTTCTGATAGTCGCCACCGGCAATGGCGAAGCCCAGCGTTACGGCGGGGTTGAGGTGAGCGTCCTTACTGCCGCAGGCTATCGCAGTGAAGACCCCAGCCATTACGGCAAACGCCCATCCGGCAGTGACGGCGATCCATCCCGCATTTTCCGCTTTCGATCGCTTCAGCAAGACGCCCGCAACTACGCCGTCTCCTAAGAGAATGAGAACCAGTGTTCCCATAAACTCACCAAAGAAAGGTGAAATCATTGCAGCTACGCTCCTTTGTGATTGCCGCTGAATCTTCTTTTTACCTGGGCGGAAGTTGGCGTACGTCCAATTCTTCGCCCATGAATAGCTTGTAGTTCTATCGTCCAACCTTCAATCGTTGCTTGAATCAGGCTGCGTTTCCGGGCTGGGATAAAATGTGGTCGATTATAGCGGGAGAATTGCATTCTGCAAGGATTTAGGCTTTAAAAGCCTGGCCTGGTAATGTCCTGCGCTGGTTCCCGGTGGGGAACGATGACTATTTGATTGTGGCGGCCCGTGCGCGAGGCTCTGATATACTCAGAGCGATTTTTGCTTTGGGAGGACTGTATTATGGCTTCTCTCGTTGCACCCAGCCTCGACACCTTTCTCGGTAAACCAATTAAAGACATTTGCACCGTTGGCTATGACGACGGCGCGCAGAATCATTGCGCCCACTTCGTTTCGCACGCGCTTGAAATCAAGAACGGAATTTTGTGTGGCGATATGAAGTTCGATACCCGGCATCAGGGCACAACCATCAAAGTTCACGAGTTATTCAACTCTTTGAGCCAGCGCGGACCATGGGAAGAAAGTCCAAAGGGAGCTAGCTCTCTTCTGGTTTTCGTAACCTCCGCAAAAAATGTCAGCAATAATCGTATGTCCAACGTTCCGCAGAAACATGTGGGCATCTATCTCAATGGAGGCGTCTACAATTATTCCAACACCCGGCATCAGGTGGTGTTGGACGCATCGCTGGATATCTTCCATGACAAATTCAAAAAGACCTACCATGGCAAGGATATCTCTCTCTACTATGGAGTGATTGCGTGATTTTTCGCTGGTGCGCTTGGTGCTTGGCATTCCTTTCGATATGCGTCGCAGTGCAGGCGGCCCCGAAACAGGCCAAGCGCGCCAAGCGCAACCCTCATAATCCCGAAGATACGATCCGCCCCCTGCGCGCATTGCTTGCTATCTCGGAGGAGAAGGTGCGGGCGGGCTCCTCTTGTCATAAGACCGGCCCCAAAGGACCGGAGCAAGTTGGGGACATACTGGCGCAGATCCTGGCCTACCACGACTCTGGAATCAACACGATTACGGGAAGTTGCGAACAGGCAGGAGATTCCGCCTGTTCCGTGAGTCTCAAGCACCGGAAAAATAGCAGCGCAGACGAAGAATTCATCACCTTCCGATTCAAGATTGCGGACGGCAAGGCGCAGGTGTCCACGCTGGAGTGCGACGAATCGCCCTAAGACATTACTTGCTCAGAACTTCTGCGAGCTCGCTTGGATGGTCGATAAGCACATCCGGCGGTGCATCTTCCAGGGTGTGTGGAGCAAAGCCGTATTTCACGCCCACGCAATAGATTCCGGCATTACGGGCTGTGATCACGTCGACATTGGAATCGCCGATAATCACCGTCTCCTCTTCCGTGGCGTTGGCTTCATGCAGAAGAGCGTGAACGCCGGCCGGATCGGGTTTTTTCGTCTGAAAACTGTTGCCACCATAAACCTGAAAGAAGTAGCTGCCTAATCCCAGGGCGTCGACGATGGCGCGAGAAGGGAAGACCGGCTTATTGCTGAGCACGGCCATTTTCAGCGAGGCGCCATTACGGCTGGCCTGGATTGCATCGAGAGATGCCGTAACGCCTTTATAGACGTAGGTGCTATCGAGCTTGTGTTCGCGGTAGTAGGCGAGAAAATACTCCAAGGCCTCTTGCACAAAACCCTCGTCGTCGGGATCGCCCAGGGACCGGCGCACAAGCATAGGCGCTCCGTCGCCGATATAGCTGGCGATCACTTCCAAGGGAAGCTCAGGCCTGCCAAAGTGGGTAAGCATGGCATTGACGGAATTCGTAAGATCCAGGCGGGAGTCCACGAGGGTGCCGTCTAGGTCAAAGATCATCAGTTTGAGTTGGCCGGCAGGAATCGAACGTTTCTTCTGAATCATTCGTTTTCAGTATATCCCGTGAAAAGACTTAGGATTTAAAATGGAATGTACCCACCGGGTACACCCTTAATCACCTAATCTGCGAGTGTCTTAAAAGGAGACCCATGGCGCCCACCAAGGCCGATTCGAAGAAAAACAATGCCGCAGTTGCAGACGCCCCGGTAAAAACGGAGAAGACCTATGAGGGACTTACACGCGAGCAACTGGTGGAGATGTATCGTCTGATGTATCTCTCGCGCAGGCTGGACGATCGTGAGATTCTCCTGAAGCGACAGCAGAAGATTTTTTTCCAGATCTCCGGAGCTGGCCACGAAGCGTTGACCGTTGCCGCAGGATTTGCGCTTAAGCCCAGCTACGACTGGTTTTTTGGCTACTACCGCGACCGCGCTCTCTGCCTTGCGTTAGGGTCGACTCCTTATGAACAGCTTTTGCAGGCAGTCGGTGCCGCCGATGATCCCAGCTCCGGCGGACGTCAAATGCCCTCACATTGGGGGAACAAAAAGCTCAATATCGTGACCCGCTCCTCGCCCACCGGCACACAGTTTCTTCAAGCCGTGGGCTGCGCGGAAGCCGGCATTTATTTCAGCCGGAATCCGGAGGCTGCGCAAAAACATGCGGGCGACTACCGCGAGTTTAAGGACGTTACCTTCGAGAACGACGAGATTGTTTACTGCTCGGCGGGAGACGGCACCACCAGCGAAGGCGAATTCTGGGAGGCAATGAATACCGCCTGCAACCAGAAGCTGCCCGTCCTGTTCATGATTGAAGATAATCAATACGCAATCTCTGTTCCAGTTGAGGTTCAAACCGCGGGCGGCAGTATTTCCAAGCTGTTGAGCAATTTTCCTAACCTGATGATTGAAGAGTGCGACGGAACCGATCCGGTTGCCAGTTATGCGACCGTGAAACGCGCGGTGGAGTACTGCCGCGCGCGTAAGGGGCCCGCGTTGGTGCACGGTCATGTGATCCGCCCTTATTCGCACTCGCTTTCCGACGATGAGCGGCTGTATCGCCCTGAAGAAGAGCGCCAGAAAGACGCTCAAAAAGATCCGATTACTCGGATGCAGATGTTCTTGATTCGCGAGAGCATCCTGAATGAAGACCAGATCAATCGCCTGGAAAAATCCGTGGACGACGAGATAGAGGCGGCGGCGGCGCAAGCCTTAGTCGCGGCCCCCCCCGGAATTGACTCAATCGCCAGGCATGTTTATTCGGAAGACCTCGATCCCCGCACTATGGCTTCGGAGCCAAAGTTTGAGGGAGGCACGACCAAAACCATGGCCGATCTGCTCAATGCCTGCATGCGCGATGAGATGAGGCGCGATGAACGCATTGTGATTTTCGGGGAAGACGTCGCCGATTGCAGCCGGGAAGAATATCTCAAGGAGAAGCAAATCAAGGGCAAAGGCGGCGTGTTCAAGCTGACTGCCGGTTTGCAGATGGAGTTTGGCGGAGAGCGCGTGTTTAACTCGCCTCTTGCTGAAGCCAATATTGTTGGCCGGGCCATCGGTATGGCCGAGCGCGGATTGAAGCCGGTGGTCGAGATACAGTTTTTCGATTACATCTGGCCCGCGATGCAGCAGCTTCGTAATGAGCTTGCATTAGTTCGCTGGCGGTCCAACGGCGTGTTTTCCTCTCCCGCTGTGGTGCGCGTGGCTATTGGCGGATACCTGACCGGGGGCGCGATCTATCACTCGCAGTGCGGCGAGAGCACCTTTACGCATATTCCCGGATTGCGCGTCTGTTTTCCGTCGAATGCGCTGGATGCAAACGGCCTGCTGCGTACTGCCATCCGCTGCGACGATCCAGTCCTGTTCCTGGAGCACAAACGCCTTTACCGCGAAACCTACGGGCGTTCGGCCTATCCTGGGCCGGATTACATGGTTCCATTTGGCAAAGCCAGCATCGTGAAACCTGGAACCGACCTCAGCGTGATTACCTACGGCGCGGTGGTTCCTCGGGCACTGCAGGCTGCGCAGAAGATCGAGCGTGAACAGGGAATCAGCGTTGAACTCATTGATCTTCGCACGCTCAATCCCTTCGATTGGGAGGCGATTGCCACATCTGTCCGGAAGACCAGCAGAGTGATCGTGGCCCATGAAGACACATTGAGCTGGGGGTACGGCGCGGAAATCGCCGCCAGAATCGCGGATGAACTATTCGAAGATCTGGATGCGCCGGTGAAGCGGGTTGCAGCAACCGATACCTTCGTGGCTTATCAACCGCTGCTTGAAGATGTAATTCTGCCCCAAGCTGACGATATTTATAAGGCGATAGAGCAGCTAGCGAAGTGGTAAAACCCAAAACAAAAAAAAGAAAAGCGCCGGGCCGTCCATGTCCGGCGCTTTTTTGTGTTTAGGCAGGGCGTTCGGCACTTTCGATGGGTATATTCCGGTTTTCCATTTCTTGCAGGAATTCTGAAGCCGGGACATCTGTTTCCTGGTAGACCCCACCCCGACGGCTGATCTTTCCACTACAGATCATTTGCAGAACCACGGAAGCCGGCCAGGCTGTCGTTCGCATCATGGAGGTCATACCTGTCTTACTGTCATGGTGGTCCACCATGCTGAACGAAGCAACCCGGTCCTTTGTGTGGGCTTCGATGCGCATCACGGTAACATCTGGCTCATGGCTCGAGAGCTTCTCCAGGAACATTTTCGACGTTATCGCTCGCGGAGCAATTTCCGTTTTTCCGATCGTTATTTTCTTGCTGGAGAAGAATCCGAGATCATAAAGTCCGCGAACCAACTGAAAGTGGCTGGGATAGCGCAGCGTTTTCTCAAAGCACTCGCCAACCTTGCCTTTGAAGGTTTCAGGCAGGGTGGAGGTGCCTCCGGAGGTGTGGAACGCCACCATGTTGTCAAAGCCCTTCATGACAAATTCTTCCGGTTCGGTCAAAGGTTCGATCTCCTGGATCTTTCCCTGGCGCAGAACCTTGGCCGGTTCCACATATTCATTGATCAGCCCCTCAACGCTGAATACAAGGTGATAAAAGAAAGGCGGCTTGGGAGTTTGGGGAAGGCCGCCAACGTAGATCTTAAGCGCCTCAGCCTTGCCTCCAACTCTGCGCATCAGTTCTCCAGCGAGAATGGACGCCATGCCCGGAGAAAGACCACAATCCGGGGCGATGGCCACCTTTTTCTTTTCTGCTTTTTTAGAGAGTGCATATTCCTGGCGAACAACCGTATTGTTGCCGCCGAGATCGGCGAAGTGGCATCCGGAGGCAATCGCCGCCTGACACAGGCCCAGATTGAAAAAATAAGGCACTGCGGAGAGCACGCCGTTGTGACCGCGCATCAGCTTTCCGGCTTTGCCAGGCTTGCCGGCATCAAATTCCACCGCCTTCACCTTTTTCGTTCCCGCCAGTTGATTGATCTTTTTGGCCGCCTCGCGAACCCGCTTCTTATCTACATCTGCCAATGTTACAGATTCAACTCCGTTGGAACGGGCCATATCGAAAGCCGCGGCAGAACCCATCATGCCCGAACCAATCACCAACAATCTCATGAAATCTCCTTATCGACCCCTGGGTAAAAACGGATAAATCCAATCGAAAACATGCGGAGGGTACGGAACGCATCCATACCACCGCGTTTTCGCCAAGCGAGAATAATACACGCAGGGCTCTTGAATCGAAGGTTGAGCCTCGATATTCTTCAAATCAATGATTCGAGGCATTTAAATCAATTCTATGAATCTTGCCTCCTTGGATTTGAACCTGCTGGTTGCTCTAGAGGCGCTGGTGGAGGAAGAGAATGTCGGCAGGGCAGCGCGGCGCATTGGCCTTTCGCAGCCTGCGATGAGCCATGCGTTGAACCGCCTGCGCGGGATGATCGGCGATCCGATTATGGTGCGCGTGGGCGGCCGGATGCAGCTTACCGTGCGTGGAGAATCGCTTCGGTACCCGGTGCGGGACGCCTTGGAGCGGGTGCGCGATCTGTTGATTGGAGATAGCTTTCTCCCGGCGACCAGCGAGAGAACGTTCCGTGTAATGATTGCCGACAATGCCAGCGATCTTTTGCTGCCCGCGCTCTTATCGAGGCTTCAGCGCGAAGCACCCAATGTACACCTTGAAGTTTTGCCTCTTCGGCGAGTGGGGCACGATGCTGCCGATCTAGCCCACGATGTGGATATTGCGGTGGCTTGCGTTCCTGATGCATTTCCTGGGTTCTACCGTCAGCGTTTGTTTACCGACCGCGATGCTTGCGCGGTGCGACGAGGGCACCCGATTGCCCGCCGCCTGGCGGATACCGAGCGTTTTCTGAAAGCAAAGCACGTGGCCGTTACCGTACCCGGACTCAGGGAAGATCCTATTGACACATGGCTCCGGCAGGAAGGACATAAAAGAAACATTGCCTTGACGGTGCCACACTACATACAGGCTTTGTTAGTCGCTGCGCGTTCAGACCTGATCGCCGTGATTCCCGAGCGCTTGATTCATGCGTATGCAGCCAACTTGAAGATGCGAGCGATTCCCGTGCCGATGGATGTAGGTTCTTTTGATGAATACGTACTCCATCCAGCGCGGGCACATGCCGATCCGGGATGCATCTGGCTGCGGGGATTGTTCAAGGATATTGGGAAGTTAATTGAGCGGACTCCGCAAAAAGCGCTGCCCGCTGCCTGAAGCGCTCAGCCAATCCCTAAGTCGGCGGAGGACTCTAAAGGCGTCCCGCAGGTGCGGCAGATGACAGCGGAACAGTCTCCGCATACGAGAGGATCAAGCACTTCGCGAGCGCATGCGGGGCAATAGAGGAGCGCCGATTCTGGCGAACCGCCCTCTCCGGTATTTTTGGCTTCAGCCATTCTTTCCTTCAGCCATTCTTGGCCTGGCTCCACCTTGCCAGAGCTTTGTTTACGGTAGCAGCACAGGCGATCCACTGCAATCGACCCCGCGCAAAGGGTTGGCATCGCGCGAGAGAAAAATCAGCCCACTGCAAGTTGTCATTTTCGGAGTTGACCGGATATCCTCTTATGCCGTTCTGGAAGATTTTGAAATGAGGACCCTTAAGGAGGGACTGTATGCGAGCCGTATTGTGCAAGGAATTGGGTGGACCGGAGAAATTGGTGATGGCGGATGTGTCTGCTCCGGGTTTGCGGGATGGCGCCGTGCGTATTGCAGTTCATGCAGCGGGGGTGAATTTTGGGGATATTCTGCTGGTTGCCGGGCAATACCAGGTGAAGCCTCCCTTACCTTTCTCTCCGGGAAATGAGGCCGCGGGTTTGGTGCTTGAGGTGGCGCCGGGCGTGACGAGCGTAAAACCGGGGGACCGGGTCTTTGCCACTCTGGAGGGGGGAGGATTTGCCGAAGAAGCAATAGCCTCCGCCGATCGCGTGTATCGCATTCCCGATTCGATGGATTTTGCGACGGCTGCCGGCTTTCCCATTGCTTATGGCACTTCCCATGGAGCTTTTGCATGGAGGGCACATCTTCAGGCAGGCGAATGGCTGCTGGTGCACGGAGCGGCCGGTGGCGTTGGCCTAACGGCGGTTGAGATTGGAAAAGCGATGGGCGCCAAAGTGATTGCCTGCGCCGGCAGCCCTGAAAAGCTCGAAATCG
Organism: Candidatus Angelobacter sp.; assembly: GCA_035295685.1. Classification (GTDB taxonomy): domain Bacteria; phylum Acidobacteriota; class Terriglobia; order Terriglobales; family Acidobacteriaceae; genus Angelobacter. Next base: position 1,296 of record DATGIO010000146.1, on the reverse strand, counting down.
CAAAGCGGCATGGGGCAGACTTTCTGATCGACTATTCACGCGAAGATATTCGCGAACGGGTTAAAGAGATTACAGGCGGAAAGGGAGCCGATGTTGTCTATGACCCGGTCGGCGGAGATGCCTTTGATGCGAGCCTGCGCTGTATTGCGTGGGAGGGAAGGATCCTCATCATAGGCTTTGCTGCCGGGCGAGTTCCCCAGGTTCCGGCAAACATAGCGCTGGTCAAGAATATTGATGTGATCGGTTTCTATTGGGGATCGTACTTCTCGCACAAGCCCGCCCTGGTACGGCAGTCCTTCGATCAGCTATTCCGGTGGTTTGAGGCAGGAAAGCTGCAGCCTCACGTCTCAGAACGGATGGACCTGAAAGATGCGGGGCTTGCCTTGGGTATGTTGCGCGACAGGAAATCTACCGGAAAGGTTGTACTCACCACGGGACGATAAAGGATCACCGACACACGGATGGCTTGGGGAAAGGCAAGGTTAGCTGGTTGCGCCGAAGCTCCTTTTTCGTACCAGGGTGGGTGAAATCACGCGATCAAGCACCTCGCGAACTTTGGAGGTAAGTTCCTCGGTGGTGAAGGGCTTGGGCAGAAATGCTACCTGAGAGTTTTTGACTCCATGCTGCAGCATTACGTCCTCAGTGTAGCCAGACATATAGATTACCTTCATCTCCGGACGAACTTTCAAAAGAACCTGGGCAAGCTCCATGCCGCCTCCTTTTTCTTTTAATACCACGTCCGTCAGAAGCAAATGGATCGGCTCAGGGTGGGTCATGCACAATTCCTGGGCTTCGTCCGCATGGCCGGTGGAGAGTACGTTGTAGCCCCTGCGTTTGAGCATGAGCGAGGCTACTGTACGCACGTCATCCTCGTCTTCGACGATAAGAATGGTCTCTTTGCCTTCATTCGCGCTTGCGGCTCCTGTGCCTTCGGCCTCTTTTTCGGCAGCGGCAGCCTGCGGGAAGCAGATGCGAAATAAAGCGCCTTGTCCAGGGGCGCTTTCAACCCAGATTTCACCTTCGCTTTGCTTCACAATTCCGTAGACGGTGGAAAGACCAAGACCGGTTCCTTTTCCTGGCTCCTTGGTGGTAAAGAATGGCTCAAAGATGCGGGAGCGGGTTACTGAATCCATGCCCTGGCCGTTGTCTTTGACGGACAGAGTGACGTACTTTCCGGGGCGCAGGCGAATGTCACCCAGGCGGAGTTCGTGGCGCAGTTCCAGCTTGGATGTGGAGATCCGCAAATCGCCACCGGTCGGCATGGCGTCGCGTGCATTTACCGCCAGATTCATCAAG
>DATGIO010000145.1:0-5936 GCA_035295685.1 Candidatus Angelobacter sp. | reverse complement strand
CGGGTTGTCTTCGTTCGTGCCGGTACAACCAAAGGCATACCGCGCATGGTTCGCGCATTGCGCGAGGCTCGGCTTTCGAGCGTGGTCTGGCGCAGGGGCAAAAAGTTTTTCCGCGAGCATAAGTTCGACCTGATTGCCTTCTACTCGCCATCTATATTCTGGGGCGGGTTGGTCGCAAGACTAAAGGCGCTCTATCGCTGTCCCAGTTATCTGATTCAGCGCGACATGTTTCCCCAGTGGGCGCTCGATCTTGAGATCCTGCGGGAGGGACTGGTTCATCGCTTCTTCCGCCGCAAAGAGTTGCAGCAGTATGCCGCCGCCGATGTCATCGCGGTTCAGTCGCATGCCAACCTGCAGTACTTCAACCGTTACCGTAGCGCGCGCTTTCCCCTGAAGGTTCTCTATAACTGGGCGCGTCCGGAAACAATCGTGCCACAAGTTCCAGGCTTCCGCCGCCGGTTCGATCTGGATGGCAAGCTGATCTATGTCTATGGAGGCAATATCGGCGTGGCCCAGGATATTCCCAATCTCCTGCGGCTTGCCGAAAGCCTGTCGGGTCGTCCTGACATATTTTTTCTACTGGTTGGCGAAGGCAGCGAGGTGGAAAAATCTCAGCGCTGGATTGAAGCCCGGCGCTTGACCAACATTCGGATCGTTCCCGCGCTCGGCCAGGAACAATATCTGGCTCTGCTTGCGGAATGCACGGTGGGCCTCATCTCATTGGATCGCAGGCTTACCACCCATAACTTCCCGGGAAAGATTCTCGGATACATGCAAGCCTCGTTGCCGGTTCTTTGCAGCCTGAATCCCGGAAACGATTTGGCCGGGATTCTTCATGAAGCGAATGCCGGGTTTTGCAGCGTGAACGGAGACGACTCTCTTTTGCGCAAACACGCGCTCGCCTTGGCGGACGACCAAACGCTGCGAAAGCGGATGGGCGAAAATGCACGGCAATTGCTACTCGCGAAATTTACTGCAGAGCGGGCGGGCGAGCAACTACTCCAGCATCTCAGGCTTCTTTTAGATACAGCGGGAAAGCAGGAACACACCGCTGAGCTCCGGCCTGCTGCATAAAGGCATAAAAGAAGGTTGGAACGGAGAGCGGCTGTTGCGCACCGTGTGTGATCGGCTATAGGCGGTAAGGAGGAAGTGTGAAAGCCAGGAATTTTTCCAGCATCTTTTACATGGCAATGCTCGCATTGCTGACAATGGCGGGTGGGCTTGTTCTACCGGGCTACGCGCAGCATTCCCAGTTGCAAAGCGCAAAGAAACCGGAGAACGGAATGCTGTTCGCCGTGGGCGATGTGAAGGTGAATGGAACCAAAATCCTGGGGCCAACGGCAGTTTTCGCGGGAGACAAGATTGAAACCTCCGAGCGTTCAACGGCCGCGATCACAGGACATGGCGGCGTAGTTTACGTGAACCCGCAGTCTTCCGTCGTCTATTCAAACCGAATCGCCGCGGTCTCTTCCCGGGTGGATGCGGTCGGCGGGGCCGGTCTCGCCTCCAGTATGAGCTTGATTCACGGCGCGACGCACCATACACATTCTCCTCGGAAGCCTTGCCACGACCATGACGACGATGACCACCACCATCATGCTCGGCACGATAGGGACGGCGATCACGATCACGACTCTGCGGTATTGATGCAGGCTCGCTTCTCCGATGATTCGCCTAGCGAACGCCATGAAACGGATTGCGACAATGATGATCACGACGATCATCATCACGACCGCGATCACGACCATGACGGGGATCACGACCATGACAGAGACCATGATCACGATCACGATCGGGACCATGACCATGACCACGATCATGACCACAGCCATGACCAGGCCCCTCTACATTTCCAGGACCGTGAGCATGATCATGTTTCGACCCGCCAGTAAGGCATTGCGGATAAAAAGGGCGGTCCGCAGGTAATCGCTTCGGTTAGCGCCGGAAATAGCGGACACGCTATTGCGATAAAAAATCGACTTCCACGGGAGGCACTCCCGTGGAAGTTTCTTTTTTGGGAGAAGTAAGGGGTCGCCGATTCATCCCCTCGGGGGTACACCCACGATTTGGGATAGTTGGATTCGCCTGTGTTGAACGCCGGTCATGCTGTAGACTGCAAGGTCTTTATTGGTTGTTGCAGAGACCTGCCGCGCAAAGATCGGGCACAAAGAAAGATCGGGCGCAAAAGCGGAGATCGCCGCAAAAAAAGAAGAAAGGTGACCTATGGATTTCAACACCTATCGTGAGTTGGATGGTCTTGCACTCGGGGAGCTAGTCCGCCGGGGCGAAGTAACTGCCGCCGTACTACTGGAAATCGCGATCGCTCGCGCAGAGGCGGTGAATCCCAAGATCAACGCGATTGTCTATCGCGGCGATGAGCAGGCGCGTGCGGCGGCTCAATCGTTTAGGTCCGGAGCCAATAGCGGAGACGGGGCGTTCGCGGGCGTGCCGTTGCTTCTCAAAGATCTCGGGGGCCTTTGTGCCGGCATGCCAACTCGTGCCGGTTCGGCTTTCACTCCCGATAAGCCATCCACCGCTGATTCCTATCTGGTTGCACGGCTGCGTCAAAGCGGCTTCATCCCTTTTGGAAAAACAAATGTGCCCGAGTTCGGTCTACCGCCTGTCACCGAACCGAAACTCTATGGTCCGGCAAGAAATCCTTGGGATGTAACCCGGACCCCAGGCGGCTCCTCCGGTGGATCGGCCGCGGTTGTGGCCGCAGGCATCGTCCCCGTGGCGCATGCCAGTGATGGCGGAGGTTCGATTCGCATTCCCGCGTCCTGCTGCGGCCTGGTGGGACTCAAGCCTACCCGTGGGCGGAATTCCCTCGGCCCGGAGATTGGCGACATCATGAGCGGCCTCGTGACCGAAGGTGTGGTAAGCCGCACCGTGAGAGATACTGCGGCGGTGCTTGATGTAACCGCCGGATACATGCCCGGCGATCCTTATGCAGCTCCCCCGCCGCAGCGGCCCTTCCTGGCTGAAGTTTCGGCGAAGCCTCGCAAGCTGCGCATCGCCTTTACCACGCGTGCTCCTTATGGGGCCGTCGTAGATCCTGAGATTGTGGCTGCTACTGAGGCCACCGCCCGCCTGTGCGAGCAGCTTGGGCACCAGGTCTCTGAAGATGGATTCGATATCGAAGCGCACAAGGTAGGGCGGTCGTTTTTAACCATATGGGGAACAGGACTAGCCAGGACCATCGATACGATCGCCTCATCTGCGGGTCGGGAGCCTAAGTCCTCCGATTTTGAAGCGATGACCTGGAACGCTTACGAGCGAGGCCGCGCCGTAGGCGGAAGCCAGTATCTAATGGCCGTTGGCCATCTGCAGCGCGTGGCCCGCGCCTTCGCGGCATTTTTTGAAAAGTATGATGTCTGGCTCACGCCCACGCTGGGCGCCCTGCCTCTTCCCGTGGGCCTCATCGACTTCAACGATCCAGCTACAGAGATCGCCGATCGGCGCATCGCCGGTTTTGCGCTTTATAACTCAATCTACAATCTCTCGGGCCAGCCCGCGATCAGTCTGCCGCTCCACCGGTCGAAACAGGGTATTCCGATCGGCGTGCTCTTCGGCGGACGCTATGCCGAAGAACCAACCCTATTCCAGCTCGCCGGCCAACTCGAAGAAGCCCATCCCTGGGCAGGCGCCTGGAAAGGCGTGTTCGAGTCCCTCGCTGCGGCTGCTCCGGTGCATTCCGCTGAGCGTGGATGAACTATCATAAAATAAAGATCAAGGTTGATATGTTCTGGCTACCTATATCTTAGCCTCAAGAGCTTTAAAAAGGCGATTCAAAATCAAAAGCTCCCGTTCCTTCAAAAATTCTGGAAATCGTTCAAATTTCCAAAGCTCAGGCACCTGTGGGATCAGGTGTCGTTCCAAGAAAGCAGCTTCTTGGGTACATATCCATTCTTCAAATGGCGTTGCTCGTTTCTCGTTGTTTGCTACTGTGGGCACTAATGTTAGATTACCGAATTTATTCGCCAAGTCCTTATATTGCTTAAAATGTTTGTTAAAGCCATCCAAGGGAAATATGTGATCGCAATCGTGCGGGATTACACCCCAGCTTCGCTCCTCAAATAGGAGTGTTTGTGCCAGTTTGGTTACTGGCCGTCCATACTCTAATTCTAAGATGCCTTTGATTGCCTCTTTGTCATTGGTTGGAATTCGCTTCGCTTCACGCGCAGCAGCATCAAGTTCTATTGAGGGAAATATTCTTCCATTCTCACCATGGCGCTTGATGGCTTCCCTAAATTTGCTCAAGATCGAATCCGATGAACCACCAAAAATTCCGTTCAACAGGGCCATTGTTAACCAGCGTCGGATTATTTGCCCTTTGGCTGCGTCGTTTGCGTGTTCACTTATGAGACGTATTTCTGGATTTCTGTAGAGATAATATGCAATTGGAATTAGAGCATTTGCGCTGGTTAGTGTCGTGCCGGTAATGCCAAACCAATTTGTAGCATCTATCGTTTGGGTCAGTGCTGCCTTTATTTCTTGCCAGTAATCTGAAATGCGATCGCATGTTGCTCTGTTGAAGCTCGATATCCGATAAGCTATTGGCAAATCAAGCAAAACTAGGCAAGCCTTGAGTACAAAATCCTGTGAGAGAGCTGATTTGGATTGCGTTTTGCTTATGCCTCGATTCAATTTTAAATTGAGATCATCAACATAGTTTTTGATTTCTTCTCTAGCATTCATTCCTTTCCAATGGACGGTTAAATTAGAGAGGAGCAGGTCAGACTTACTAAGGGGTTCTCCGCCAGAATTGGCCCTCACAAAAATTTCAAGCATCCGCTCTTGGTTTCCCTGCATTTCGATGTGGAAAGTGAGACACTCGTCATGAAAGACAAGGTTGTAGAGCCGAGAGAGGTTTCCCATTGCCATCTCAATTTGGGTTGGAGTCAGATGAAGGCGGGAGATCTTTGATTTTGTTTCTTCAATGAGAACATCCAGCCTTCCTTCATATCGCAAGATCCTACCAACTTCAAACCACTCAGAATTGCGGTTACCAATAGCACTATTTGCTTTGAATTCGAACCCATACCATATTTGTCCTTGTTCATCTGACATTTCACCGTCTCGCAGCAAGTCAAGATGGAGACGCTGACTTTCACCTGTACGCGCATATTTGCGGCGAACTTCATATGTGCCCTTTAGACCGATCAGTAGAGAAGTCAGCCGCTGCTGTCCATCAAGGACAAAAATCAATTCTTTGGCTCCATATGCACGTTCTCGAGTATTATGGGCTCCAAAATCAGAACCTTGATTTAAAAAGCGATAAACTTCTACATCATCCCGATCATCATCGGGAACCTGCCAAGTCAGAAGGGAGCTAATAGGATATGCTCTCATTAGAGAGTCGAAGAGTTCGCAAATTCGCTCTGTGTTCCAAACAAATTCTCGCTGCAATGACGGTAAAAACCAAGAGTTATTCAACTTCGGAAGCACAGTCGCAATGGTTTCGGTCGTATAGCTCATGATAGGGACTAGTTTATCAATTTTTTTGTCCTACGCGCCTTTATGCAGGACTCTTCTGCTTTACGTTTGTTAGGAATCTCTCAAAAATCAAGATCTTCGATTCATTTTTGATTGTTGGAAATTGAAAATCGATCATACCGTTCGATGAATTGGCACGGATAAATTGATATACTGCCGCCTCTTTCGTCATCGGTACGAATCCGATCTTCGGCTACGGAAGTATTAATATGACAGCATTGGCTAAAACCATAGCAACGTACGTCGAATAAGCCGTTTGGCTAAGCTTCTGAAGTGGAAGGGATTGAGGGGAAGAAGAATGGCGTCAAAAGGACCAGAACTAAATACTAAGTCCGATCCAATCCTGGGAATTCATCACGTCACGGCGATTGCATCCGATCCTCAACGCACCCTGGATTTCTATACCGAACTCCTGGGACTGCGGCTGGTGAAGCGGACCG
>DATGIO010000144.1:0-29641 GCA_035295685.1 Candidatus Angelobacter sp. | reverse complement strand
GAAAAACATCAAGAAGAATGAGAGCAAGCACACCGAGAACGATATTCCTCCATGCGTTACGGATGTGCTCTCCGCAATTTTCTACGCAGGCTCTCTGCCTCTGCAACCCGGCAAGACTTTCAGCTTTCCCATCAATGATGGCGGCAAAACCGTAACGGTTGATCTCCACGTCGAGGCGCGCGAGCAGATCAAGACTCCCGCCGGGACCTTCAATACGATTAGGGTTCAGCCTGAGACGAGTGCCGAATTACTGAAGAACAAGGGGCGCATCTGGATCTGGTATTCGGATGATGCGGCTCGCATTCCTGTGCAGATGCGCGGACGAATGTATTGGGGTACGGCCACCTTCGCGTTGCAGCGAATCGAACACTAAAACCATTCACGCCAAAACTCCGGCTTGCTCACGATCCTTGGTGATGATGATTTTGTGTTTCCATCCGTGATAAATGCGCTTCGAGCCGCTCGTACATACGGTCCAGCTTGTTGTGCAGGTGAGCGATCTCCAACTCGGCTTTGAGGTTGACCTCGTAATCCTGGTCCGATTTGAGCCGGTCTTTCGAGGACTGCCGGTTTTGCGACATCATGATGATCGGCGCCTGTATCGCCGCGATCATCGAAAGAAAGAGATTGAGAAGGATGTAAGGATAGGGGTCGAAATGGTCGCGAAGCAGGGCCGTTGAATTAAGAACCACCCAGATTGCCATGGCCGCGCCGAAGATACAGATGAACGTCCAGGAACCGCCAAAGGCCGCCACATGGTCGGCGATGCGCTGTCCAAAAGTAAGCTGCTCTGCGGCCTCAATGTTGATGTTGCGGGAAACTTGTGTGCGCAGGAGTTCGTTTCCCGCGCGCAAACGTCCTCCGACCACGGTAAGCAGATCGACTGCCGCATGAGGATGTTGGGTAAAGAAGTCCAGCAGTTGTTCGCGGTCCATGGTTAGCGCCTCGGTCGGCTCAACCGCCACCGCGGTAGCTGTTCTGGCTCCGCCATCCAGAAAAGAAAGCTCTCCTAATACATCGCCGCGCTCATGCTCGCCCAGGACAATCTTGTGGCCTTCGGTATTCTCCAGGAATATCTCGACCCTGCCTTTGCGTACAATGTAGACCTCGGCGCCCGCATCGCCGTATTCGAAGATGATCTCGCCCTGGTTGAACTCCCGGGAGTCCATCAACTGTGCCAGGGCTCCTCTCTCTTCGTCATCCATCAGACCGAAGATAGGCACCTCGCCAATCATGGCCACGTCAGCCAACATTATTCAGCTCCAGGAGAGGAATGTTCTTTCCAATCTAGCGTGCAGAACCAACCATAAACGCGAGGCGCTCGAACCTATGGCTCCCGCACTCGTGGTTCCCGGCGATTGGCTTTCCCACAATTATCGGCGCATCGGTCTCGAAGACTTTGTGTCCCTTGGGTAGAGCACAACATATCTGCGGCTGCCTTCGCCTTCGCTTTGCGTCTCCAGCGTTTCGTGATCGCGAAATGCCAAGTGGATGAGCCGTCGCTCACGGGACGACATGGGAGCAAAGGAGTAAGGTGTCCCGGTTTTCAGCACTCTCTCGGCGGCAACCTGCGCGGCTAATTTCAATTCCCGCTGCCGTGCGGCGCGGTATCCTTTGCAGTCGAAGCTGAGCTTGTCATGATCGTCGGGATGCAGGCGCAGCGACTCATGCACGATCGTCTCGATTGCGCGAAGCGTCTCGGCCCCGCGCTCCAGAAGCAGGCCGCTATCGGGCCCGGCCAGCTCAACAAGAATCTCTGGTTGTTCCAGGTCTTGGCCGTCGGGTGGCGGCGGAGGATTTACGGTAATACGATACTTCAACCGGAATCCGCCCGTGGAGATGAGGGTTTTCAACAACGCATCGATTTTCTTGGCTACCGCAACCTTGTCCTGAAGCATGGTCGTAAACCCAAATGGGAGATTATACAGAATGAAATCCAGCCATAGGGGCCCTCAAAAACAAGGTACTCAAGTCCTTACAGCCTGGAAAAATAACGCTAGTCACAACGAAGTAGTTTACTTCTTGCGTTTGCTGCGGCGCATCTGCTTGCCTAAATCCGTCCGATTGATAATGGCCTGCTGCGCCCATCCAATCAGGTTGCTCATCGCCCAGTAGATGCCCAACCCCGACGGCAGGTTCCAGCTGATCACGCCGAACATGATGGGCGTCATGAACATCATCATCTTTTGTTGGGTCGGGTCCATTCCCGCCTGAGGTGCGCTCCTCTGGGTAATGAACATCGTGATAATGATCCCAATGGGCAGAATGTGAAGGGGATCGGCGGCCGAAAGATCGGGAATCCAAAGCCAGTTGGCCAACCGCAACTCCGTAGCGTTCCCCAACATGGAGTAGAAGGCAAACAGGAAGGGCATTTGCAGCAGCATGGGCAAGCAGCCGCCCACGGGATTCACACCTTCGCGCTTATACAGCTCCGACATTTCCCGCTGCATGTCGGCGCGGCGCGGATCGGTCAGGTTGTAGCGCTTGTATTTCTCCTGCAGGGACTTCATTTGCGGCTGGATCTTTTGCATCTTCATGGCCGACTTCATGCCTGAAATGCGAAGCGGTAGCAAAGCGAGCGTGATCACCACGGTGAGGAAAGCGATGGCCCATCCCCAGTTGGGGATCCAATGATCGTAGGTCCATCGCAGCCATGCAAAGAGCGGTCTGGAAATAAAACCAAAAAAGCCGAAGTCCAGAATGCCGCGCAGGTCCGGCCCGCCCGGCTGTGCCTGGACGCTTTCCAGTACCTCCACCGCCTTGGGGCCCACGAACATGCGCAACCGTGTGGTTCCGTTCGTGCCGCCGAGTGCCGCGCCCAGAATGGAAGCCTTATCTTTTTCGCCTTCGGCTCCGCGTCGAGGCAGGTCAATGGTGTTGTGGAAGGTAACAAGGGCCGTATCCCTTGGGGATTCCGGCATGAATGCGGCGGTAAAGTATTGGTCGATGACGGCGGCCCATTCAAAGGGCCCATTCACCGTTTCTCCACCGACGAGCCACTTCTTTCCCGTCAGAAAATTACCCGATTGAGCGGCCTTGCGAACCACCTCGCCGTTTTGGTGCCAATCGACACGCTCTCCTGCTCCGAAAGACGTGAGAGAAACCTGATCGCCCAATCCCGCCGGCCACGCTGGAAATGCCGCGACCAGATTACCTTTTTGAGCCACCTGGGTTTCCACGCCGATTACATAGGTCGATTTATCGAACTTGAACGATTTGTGGGCGGTGGTTTCACCATCGGAGTATTCGTAGGTCAGCGTGGCAGGGGCCGTGAGGTTCGCAGGATGGCTTGGCTCAGGTGCCGCGCTCGTGTAGAGCGCCTGGTTTACTTTCTTCTGGAGATTCTGATCGTAGGTGAAGAGCGACAGCGGCGGCCCAAAGGCCTGGACTCCAAGCGGATTCACCATGTCGAGTGGTTTGCCCTGTTCGTTCTTGTATTTTTTCAGGATCCAGGACTTTACCAGCCCGCCGCGATTGGTGAACGTGATGCGGTACAGGTCGCTTTCGACCACCGTTTCAGCTTCCTGCTCAGCGTGTTTGCCAGGACTCGCAGGCGCGGGGCTAGCGGCTGCAACTGACGCTTCCGGTGTGGTGGAAGCAAGGGCGCCTGGCTGCTGAGGCTGTGTTTGCGCCTGCTGCTTTTGTGGCTGCTCGGGCGGCTTTTGCGGGGGCTTCGGCGCCAGATACTGCATGAGGGCGATGCCGGCAAAAATGAGCAGGCAGAGCAGAAGCAACCGTTTTTCGGAGCCGGGTTCGTTTTGGGGATTGCGATATTCAGCCAATGTTGTTTCTCAATCACTTCCGGGGCACAGGGTCAAAACCGCCGTGCGCCCAAGGATTACAGCGCAGCAGCCGCCAGGCCGCCAGCGCGACTCCCATAAAGATTCCACGCAGGGCTACAGCTTCGGCCGCGTACTCGGAGCAGCTCGGAACGTAGCGGCAGGCCGAAGGAAGCATCGGTGAAACCAAGCTCTTGTAGAACCTGAGACAGATTTCCGCGGTGGTTTTCATCGGGTCTTCCCCTTTTGCACGGCCGCGAAAACCTGCTCGACCTCCTGGCCAAGCCTTTCAAAATCCAGGGTTAGTACCGATTTTCGCGGGTGCAGCGCGATATCGAGCGGCGCTGCCAGTTGAAACAGCTTGAGCCGCACGGCAGCCCGCATCCTGCGCCGGATGCGATTCCGTTCTACCGCTCCGCCCAAAACCTTCCCCACAGTAAATCCTACGCGCGGCGACCCTTGGTCGTTACGTGAACGGTAAAATGCCGTCATATTCCCGGAAAAATACTTCTTCCCCTGCTTATAAAGCGCTTGAAAGTCCGCGTGCTTCAACAGGCGCGAACTCCTGGGAAATTTCTGCGCAGGTTGTTTCGGGTGATTCACAGACGGCAGACCGACAGATGAGGGCGCCTTGCGGGGCGAAACTAATCTCGAAATCCGGGCTTGACCGAAACGCGTTTGCGTCCTTTGGCGCGGCGGCGCGAGAGCACAGCTTGTCCGCTCTTGGTTTTCATTCTGGTGCGAAAACCGTGCGTCTTCGAACGGCGGCGGCGGTTAGGTTGAAATGTGCGCTTAGGCATGAATGATGGCGCTCCTACTTAAAAAGTCTTTTGCACGGGGCAAACAAGAAGTATAAAGGAATTTCCATCTTTCGTGCTACCGGCGTATTTCGGGAGGTGCTGAGATGCGCAAGGGTCGGACGCAAGATTTCTAATTCCTCCGGCGGCATCCCCTCGCATTGTAATTTTCATTTTTTTGGCGTCGAAGACCTGCCGTTGGAAAGCGTCCGCTCTTTTGCACCAGCCGTGAAGCAGATTGCAGCTATGTGACGGTGACGAAAGGCGTGCGTCGATGCTCACGCGCGAGAAAAATTTCGCGAATTCCTTTGCGTGCATTCCAACGGCGCGAAGTTCGTGCTAGTATGCCGCACAGTCTAGAATTTTCGATTGCACTATGCAGTGTTCAAATGCTTTGCGGGTGCCCACGCTGAGCAAATAGCAAAATCCAGCTCTCAAGACCGAGATCAACTCAGCTCGAAGCGATAAAACTTGTTCAAAAAGGCATGTCATTGTCATCGTCATCCATTGCTGCTGCTACCGCGAACCCATGGCTCAGAATCCTTGGAGCGCTTGAAAAGAAAATAAGCCGACACTCATACGACACTTGGCTGAAGCCGACTCGCTTTAGCCACTCCACGGGAAAAGTGATTTTTGTTCGCGTGCCGACTCCGGAGTTTCGGCATATCGGGGAAAAATTTGGGGATCTGATCCAGGAAGCGCTCGATACGCTGTCGCCGGAGTTTCAGGATGTGAAGTTCATCACGATCGAGGAAGATCCTTCCGTTCCGCCCATGCGCCCTGACGGAGGTTTTGCTCCGGTTTCCACGGCGAATGCGCCGCAGGCCAGCATGGCGGCCAAGCAGCAGAGGTTCGATTGGGATTCAGCGGCCCAGCTTAGCCCGAAGTACACCTTTGACGCCTTTGTGATTGGCGCCGGCAATCAGTTTGCCCACGCTGCGTCCCAAGCTGTTGCGGAGCGGCCTTCCAAGGCTTATAACCCGCTATTTCTGTACGGCGGCGTGGGGATGGGCAAGACCCATCTCATGCAGGCGATTGGACATGAAGTCAAGCGGCGTCAGCCGCAATCTTCCATCTGTTACATCTCCAGCGAAAAGTTCACGAATGAGATGATCAACTCGTTGCGCTACGACCGCATGATTAGCTTTCGCGACAAGTTCCGCAATGTCGATGTGCTGCTCATCGATGACATACAGTTTTTGGCGCAGAAGGAGCGCACACAGGAGGAATTTTTTCATACCTTCAACGCCTTGCACGAATCCATGAAGCAGATCGTGATTGCCAGCGACCGTCCTCCCAAGGAATTGCCGGAGATTGAAGACCGCCTTCGGTCGCGGTTCGAATGGGGACTGATCGCGGATATCCAGCCCCCCGATCTTGAAACCAAAGTCGCCATCCTCCAGAAAAAAGCGGAGTCCGAGCGGGTTTCGCTGAGCACAGATCTTGCCTTGTATATCGCCTCCAACGTGCGAACCAACGTGCGCGAACTGGAAGGAGCGTTGATCCGTCTGATGGCGTATTGCTCGCTTACGGGTGCGGAGGTCAGCCTTACCACCGCTCAGCAGGTTTTGAAGAATTTCATCGACTCGCAGGCGCGCAAGATCACGATTGATGCGATTCAGAAAGCGGTAGCGGAGCAATTTGGCTTGCGCATGGCCGAGATTAAGGCCAAAAGCAACTCAAGGGCAATTGTGTTTCCTCGTCAGATCGCGATGTACCTGGCCAAGCAGATGACTGAGGCTTCTCTGCCGGAAATCGGTCGCCAATTCGGCGGCAAGCACCACACCACGGTCATGCACTCCATTGACCGCATCGAAGAGCAGCGGCAAGCCGATAAAGATCTGAATAGGCTCCTGAATAAGTTGACCGAAACTTTAACCAATTGATCGCTCGATTGAGCGAATGCTTGCCAGAGTTTTTGTCAATGCCCACTGCTCTCAATTTGCACCGCGCATGAGGGCAGGAAAAAATGATCTCGTCATTCCAGTTCACTTTTTTTCATTTTCAAGGTCGGCGCCTAAAGTTACGATTAATACTTTAGGATTCAACCCGACAAGCGATTGGGGACAATGGATTGAACGATTGATGCAAGACCGTCATATCTCCCCATGGACACGTTAGGATGGGAAAGCAAAGGCTAGGAATCGATTTGAATCGGTTCGATAACGCCTAAGCAGCAACTTTTCTGGAAGAGAGAGTGTTGCCGCTATGATTCAACGTATCGTTTTTGATATAAGTTTAGAACCAAGAACTTACAGGGAGGCTTACACAATATGCCTTCTTCCGCAGGGACAGAGGCGGGAGCCACGATGGAAATAAGCGTCAACAAGTCGGATCTCCTGAAAGAACTCACCGCCACGCAAGGCGTGGTCGAGCGCAAAACAACCATTCCAATTCTGTCCAATTTCCTCTTTGAAGCCGCGGGGGACAAGCTTTCGATCACTGCCACGGATCTGGATTTGAGCCTTCGCACCTCTTGCCCGGCCAAAGTGAAAAAAGAAGGGTCCTGCACCATTCCGGCGCGTAAGTTTTACGACTACGTAAAGCTGCTTGGCGATGGTGAAATCACTATTAAGCTGCTGGAGAACCACTGGATTCAGATCAGGAGTGGCCGTTCAAACACGAAGATGGTTGGAATGGCGCGGGCCAATTTCCCGGCGCTTCCCGTCTTCCCTTCCGAATCGGCTCTCACGCTTCCTGCTCCGGTGCTGCGGAATCTCATCGCCAAGACCATCTTTGCGATTTCCAATGAAGAATCGCGTTACACGCTGAATGGTGCTTTACTGCTGCTGAAGCCGGAAAGCTCCGTAATGGTCGCAACAGATGGTCATCGTTTGGCGCACATCGAGAACGTGACATCGAGGCTGCCCGTGAGCGGCGAGATGAAGGTTTTGGTGCCCAAAAAAGCAATGGCCGAACTGAACTCGTTGCTGGGCGCCCCGGACGTCCAATTCGTGGAATTTGCCAAAGATGAGTCCACGCTCTTCTTCCGCATCGGTAGCCGGCTGCTTACGTCGCGGCAGCTTACCGGACAATTTCCAAACTTCGAAGCCGTTTTGCCTCGCGATAACAATAAGTCGGTCACCATTCGGGGTGAAGAGCTCTCCGGATCAATTCAGCGCGTGGCGCAATTTGCGGATGAGCGGTCCAGCGCGGTTCGCATGCGGCTGGAAAAAGACGAGCTGAAGATTTCGTCGTCGAACTCGGAAACCGGCGAGTCGGAAGACTCGATTGAAACCAAATACACGGGCGATGCCGTCGTAATCGGATTTAACTCGTACTACCTGTTGGACTTCTTGAAAGTTGCAGGCTCGGGAGACGTCCGGTTCGAGTTCAAGGATTCACAGTCTGCCGGACAGCTTCGCCCGGATGAGGCCACCGACAGCGAATACAAATATCGCTATGTTGTGATGCCCATGCGTATCTGAGTATCTACTTTAATTCCGCCGTAAATACGAAAGGGCCGGGATCAACCCGGCCCTTTTCGATTCTTAGGAACCTATTCCACAATCTTCTTTGCCAGGACTCGGTCCACAGCCTTTTCCACACCCGGAATAAAGGAATCGACTGAAGAGAAAGCCATCTCGCCGCCCTGTTGCACTAGCTGCGAACTGGAGAGAGCTTCGTTCCAGCGCTGGAAAATAAGCCGGCTTGGAGAATCGAGCACATTCCGGCGCGTAGGTTCGCGCGTGAACAGGCTTGCCGCCCAGAAAATCGTCACAAGGAGATAGAACATGCCATTGACGAGGTCCACCTGGAAGCGGTAATCGTGAAACTGTTTCCTGAGAAAAGCAGCCGTGAGCGAAACTGCTGCGGAAGAGCCCAAGCCGAGCGCAATGGACATTCCTCGGCTCCGCCAGGAGAGTCCAAGCCGCCTTTCGAACAAGAGCAGCAATAACAAAAGCCCACACTGCATAAGCCTGAGGCTATGATCGGCGATCTCCATGCCGCTGAAAAACCAGTTAAATGGTCCCTGTGTTGGGTACCTCGTGAAGAAGGCGGTGATGAGGCCAACGATCAGCAGAAATGTGCCTGCCCAATAGAACAGCATCTTGGCTAAATCGATCATGGCTGAGTACGGCTTGAGTGTATGAACAAAGACTTCATACAACGAAGCAAACACAAACACCATATTGATGATCGAGAGCCCCCAGAACACGAACTGATAGCGCGAAAACTGCCAGTAACTTAGAACACCTATCACGGTTAGCGACACGACGTTGAAGGCGAGATAAAGAAAAAAGAAAGGGAATTCGGTGCGCAGCTTCCGCTTGAGCATGACCGCCAAAATGCATCCTTGGACTAGGACGCATAGAGCGTTGCACAACAAGATCAGTTCACCCAAGACATATTGGACGCGCATGGAGCTGCCTCCAGAGTCTGTGCAGCTTACTACTCCTGTGGGGAAGATTGCAAGGGCCACCAAGCTGTTTCTTGTCGCCGTTATTGACTAAGGGATCACTCTTAGCCGAAGCTGCGCTGCCTTTTCCCAGAATAGAAAATTCTATTTTTCAGTAACTTAAAGGCCATCGCCTCCGATTGAGGCAACTGTCTGTTTGGGGCAAAAAGATTCTCAACGTGATTTATTGCAAATCTGCGCTGAAGTCGGCCGGGCGGGGGGGGAGCGGGATTTGGTCTGGAGAAGCGCCTGGAAGGTCAAAGCTAGAGGCCATGGGAGCTTCCGAAGTAGTGTCTGTGGCGACAAACATTCCTGCATACGCTCCTACCGCAATGAGCGACATAAACGTAGTACGAAGTAGCGTTTTCATAGGGAAACCTCTCCTTTTGGTGGTATTAGCATTCCTTTTTGGGGGGTGTAACGTACGGTCGGAGAGTATAAATGTGCCTAAATTTGGCGCAAGTGTCCTTGGTGCAATAAATTTCTAACGAGTTTGCGCACGCCGCATGCCCCTCCGTGATAGGGGCACCGTCCCCCGCCTTGTGTTATAATTATGAACGTGCAGTACCCGCGTAAATAACTTAATTTTCAGTAACTTGTAAGAAATTTGACCTTGATCTGGAACGCGCTCTGCAAACATCCCCACGATTGCTATCCAAAAGGGAGTTCGAGTGGCCTCAAAAGAAACCACAGCACCAACTGCGAGCCAAGCGGCGGACAAACCATCCAAGAACAACGGAAACGGAAACACCGATTACACTGCGGACGACATAAAAGTTCTTGAGGGCATGGAAGCCGTGCGTCTTCGCCCTGCCATGTACGTTGGCTCCAACGGCGAAAAAGGACTGAACCAGCTTGTCTACGAAGTTGTCGACAACTCCGTGGATGAGGCGCTGGCTGGATTCGCAACCAAGATCGATGTAACGATCCACATCGACAGCTCGATTACCGTTGTGGACGACGGTCGCGGCATTCCGGTGGACGACATGTTGGTGGACGGAGAAAAGATTCCTGCGGCCCAGGTAGTGCTTACCAAACTCCACGCTGGTGGCAAGTTTGATACTTCCAATTACAAGGTCTCTGGCGGATTGCACGGCGTGGGCGTTTCTTGCGTCAACGCGCTGAGTCATCAGCTTGATCTGGAAATCTGGCGCGATGGTCACGTCTGGGAGCAGACATTCTCCAAAGGAGAGCCGCAAAGCAAATTGATCAAGAGTGGAAACACCAAAAAGCGCGGCACAAAAATACATTTTCTCCCCGACAAAGAGATTTTTACCGTCACGGAATATAACTTCGATACTCTGGCGCAGCGCCTGCGGGAACTGGCATTCCTGAATAAGGGCCTGCATATCACGCTGACCGATGAGCGCCAAACGGATCCCAAGACGGGAGAGGCCCGTGAACATGAATTTAAGTATGCCGGTGGCATCTCCGAGTTCATCAAGCACCTGAATCGCGGAAAGACCGTGTTGCACGATCGGCCCATTTATATGGACGCCAGCCGCGACAACGTCCAGATGGAGATCGCACTTCAATACAACGATGGCTACTCGGAAACCGTCTTTAGCTTTGCGAACAACATCAACACCGTAGATGGGGGCTCGCACCTTTCGGGTTTTCGCACGTCGCTCACGCGCACCATCAACTCAGCAGGGCAGCAACTCGGCCTCTTCAAGGATGTAAAAGAAAACCTGACCGGCGACGACGTACGCGAAGGACTGGTGGCCGTGGTCAGTGTGAAGTTGCCGCAGCCACAGTTCGAAGGCCAGACCAAAGGCAAGCTGAATTCCGACATTGCTGGCGTGGTTCAAGCCTTTATTAATGAAAGGCTGGGGGCATTCTTCGAGCAGAATCCTACGGTAGCCCGCAAGATCATCAACAAGGCCATTGAAGCGGCCCGCGCCCGTGAAGCGGCCCGCAAGGCCCGCGACCTTACCCGGCGCAAAGGCGCCCTCGATGGTGGCGGACTGCCCGGCAAGTTGGCCGATTGTTCCGAGCGCGATCCACAGCGGTGCGAGCTGTTCCTGGTTGAGGGAGAGTCCGCCGGTGGCACCGCCAAGCAAGGCCGGGATCGCCGCTTCCAGGCGATCTTGCCGCTCAAGGGAAAAATTCTCAATGTCGAGAAGGCTCGCTACGACAAGATGTTGAGCCACGAGGAAATCCGCGCCATGATTACGGCGCTCGGCACCGGTATCGGTAAGGATGATTTCGATTCCGCTAAGCTGCGTTACGGCAAGATCATTCTCATGACCGACGCCGACGTGGACGGTTCCCACATCCGCACGCTGCTCCTCACGTTCTTCTTCCGTCACATGAACGAGCTGATCCGGAAGAATAACGTCTATATTGCGCAGCCGCCGCTTTATGGCATCAAGCGTGGAAAGTCGCAGCACTACATCAAAGACGACCGCGAATTTGTGCGTGTGATGGTCAAGCGCGCCGCCGAGGGTATGGCGGTTCGTTACGGCGAAGGCGCGGCCAAGCTTGAGGGCGCGGCGCTCGACAAATTCATGACTTCTCTGCATGAGTACCTGGGATTCTTCGACCGTGTGGACAAGCGGGTTCGCGATTCCAAAGTCGTCGATATGCTCGCGCGTCTCGATTTCTCGCAGCGAGCCGATTTTGAGGGCGACAAGAAAAACGCCTCAAAGAAAATCCAGCAGCTTGAAAAAGACGTGAACAATATCGCCAAGGAGCAGCAGATCAAATCGGTCGAGAGCTACTTTGACGAGGAACACAATCTGTGGGGTGTTCACTTCGTCGACTCTCAAGGATCCGAGCGGCGCTTGAATTGGGAGCTGATCTCAACGCCTGAATACCGTCAGATGATCTCGAAATTCAAGCTCATCGAGCAGTACCTCAAGCCGCCGTTCATGGTTGAAGTGGTTGGCAAGAGCTCCAGTTCCAGCGACGACGAAGCCGGCGACGAGGAGCGCGGTGAGCAAGACCAGCCAGATCAAGAGAGAGCCAAAAAATCCGCCAAGGCTCCCGCTCGGCGCGCCAAAGGGGAGACCGAGGTTGTAGAAAAAACCTCCCCCCGCGAGCTTTTCGACTACGTGCTCTCCGAGGGCAAGAAAGGGTATGACGTGCAGCGTTACAAAGGTCTTGGCGAGATGACCTCCACCCAGCTTTGGGAGACCACCATGGACCCCGAGCGGCGCACGCTGCTGCATGTGAAAGCGGAAGACATTGAGGCCTGTGAGCTGATCTTCACCACCCTGATGGGTGAAGACGTAGAGGCCCGCCGTAAGTTCATCGTAGACAACGCACTCGATGTAAAGAATCTGGATATTTAAGATTCAGGCAGTGGCGTTCGGGAGTCCTCTCGAACGCCCACTTCATGATTCCTCGCTCCACCACGGCACTTCCGGCCCTACAGCATTTTCAGCGCAATTGTAGGCCAGGAATCAAGGTCACGGCGCGGCTTTTCCATCTGGTTTTTCGAATAAAGAAAAGCCGCACGGAGAGCGCGTAAACAGGATACGGTAACGCTGAAAATGCTATAGAGAACTCTGATCCGGAGAACTCCCATCCGGCGGCTGGAGTAAAGAAGATTGGGGGTAAAGCGAAAGAAAAGCCACGGTCATCAACCCCATCGTTACGAGCGCCAATACACTGCCCTCCGGCCCCACGGTTCCCCCGGAAAGCCACTCCGGCCCCTGAATATGGGGGTTCAACAAGTGACCTGGTACCTGCAAGCCGCTATCGCCCACCCCATAGAGAAACGATTGCCCCCAATCCCAACCCGCGTGGGCTCCCACAGCCAGCCAAAGGCTCCCCGTCCGAAACAGAACTACCGACGCGAAGACGGCCCACACCGCCGTAAGCCCCAGCCCAATCCGGTTTTCTCCCGGATTGCCGGAATGAGCGAACGCAAAGCAAGCTGCCATCACCACGGCGGCGGGCCAGAATCCAATTCCATCGGCGAGCGTGTAGAGCGCGTATCCGCGAAACAAGTATTCTTCGAGAAATCCCACTCCCAGAAAAACCAGGCCCCAAGCGATGGCCCACTGCAGGATTTGCGATGATGCGAGGACAACACCGCCAAAATAGAAAACGTGCAAAGCTCGCATCGAAAGCAGCAACAAAGAAAGTGGAAGAAAACCCCAGAAGACGTATCCAACCACCAGCTTTTTGAGAAAGGATGAATTCTGCAGAGGTAGTCCATAGCTCCCCAAGGGGCGCGACTCGATCCGGCTCATCACCCAACTTACAAAGAGCAGCCAGAAAAACGGAATAAGTTCGCCAATGAGCATCGGTGTTGGAAATCCGTCTCCGGGCGCCGATGCCGGGCCGGGGCCATTCCCAAAGCGTGCGCCCAGAGCGGCCAGGGCACGCAAGATTAGGAGCGGTGGCAACGCCAGTAGGGCCACAAAGATCAAAAGCCGCCAGCCCGCGCGTAAGCCCCGCTGATTCATGAACATCTTGTTATTGGCGATCGGGAGATCAGAACCGGCTACGGGTTCTTCGCTCATGGGAGCCTCCTACAGCTTGATCAAGCAAATGTAGCAGAGAACCACAGATGGGCCGCAGCCCCCGATTGATCCGACTGATCCGAAATCCGCTATTTGAGAATCGGCAGCAGGCTGTTGTAGTCGTCCGTCCAGAGCCGCAGCCCCTTCTTTACCTCAATGTCAACTGCATCTTTGGCAAGCTCGGGCCGCGCCATAAAATCCTTGTTGGCGGAAACCAGGACCCAATCCGCGCTGTACTCTCCGCGTGATTCGTCTTCGTCGGAGTCGATGTAAACCGCTTGCAGCCCCGCATGGTCGGCCTCCTGCTGGATCACCGGCACCAGATCCAGGTATTGGCTGGAGACATGAAACGCGATGATTCCGCCCGGCTGTAAGTGCCGTCGATAGAGAGCGAGCGCCTCCGCAGTGAGCAGATGAACCGGGATAGCGTCGCCCGAAAACGCATCGATTGCCAGCACATCGAAATTCTGTGGGGCCTCATTTGCCAGCGAAACGCGCGCGTCGCCGAGCACAATGTTCACCGTTGCCGCCGACTCGCGGGTGTAGCTGAACAGATTCTGAGCTAGCCGCTCCACCAATGGATCGATCTCGTAGAACCGGAATACGTCTCCCTTTTGACCGTATGCGGCCACCGTTCCCGCACCCAGCCCGATGATGCCCACGCGCCGCGGGCGTCCATTGCAGCAGAGATTCAGAGCGAGGCCAACACCGGAATCCGGGGCGTAGTAGGTCGTGGGAGTTGTTCTCAGGCCATTCTCATAAAACTGAATGCCGTGCTGGATGGTTCCGTGGTAGAGAGCCCGCTCCAGACCGAGTTGCGGTTTGGCCCGCTTTTCGACAACCCGCAGCGCGCCGTAGAAACTGCGAAGCTGAATCAGGGCATTGCGATGATAGTTTTGGGCCTGCAGGAAAATCACGGCTCCCATGCCCACGGTTGCGGCGGCCCATAGAAGACGTGGCTGTAGCCCTTGTCGCCAGGTAACAGCCAGGGCCAGGGCGGCAACTAGGAGCAGCCCGGATGCCAGTTCATAATTTGCGGAAAAAACAACCGGCGCCAGCACCCCCACAAAGAAGGCGCCGGCCGCGCCTCCGGCCGCAATCAGTACGTAGAACGATGTTGCGTGGCGGGGGGAGGGCCGCAGCCGATGCAGCTCCGCGTGACAGAAGAGGCAAGCAATGAGTAGGGAAAAGCAAAAGAAAGGAACGGCTACCTTGATTGGCCAACCGCCGCGGGTGTCGTAAATTACATATCCTGTTGCTCCAACCATCACCGCCAGCAGGCCCAGCATGATCGGGCGTCTGTAGAACCGCTCTCCGTTGAAAGCGATCACAAAGCTCAGCAAGTACATGATGAGCGGAATCGTCCACAGCAACGGAATCGCCGCAACATTCTGGCTCAGGTGATTGGTCACCGCGCACAGTAGCAGCGATCCGCATGCGGCCAGCAGAAACCAGAGCAGTTTGTTGGCGGCTGCGGGCTCTGGTTCCGCGTGAGCGCTTGCGCTCTCCTGCTTGGTAGTGCCTAGGGCCCCCAGGCTCCCATTTTCACGCCAAACAACGAGGCCGCAGGTTACCGTAAAAAGCAGGAAGCCGATCGACCAGGCCATGACTTGCGCGTGCAAGGAAAAGAGAGGCTCCACCCAGGCTGGATAGATGGTGAGTGCCAGCAACGATGCGAAATTGGAGAGCGCAAACAGCCGATAAGGTGGAGCCAAATTGGTGGCAGGCGTGCCGGACTCGGAACCCATGGCTTGGTTTCGAATGCTGGAACTCTGCGAATACCAGGCTTGAAGCAACGGCCCCGCTGCCGATAGCAACAAGAACGGCAACCCAATCAGGCGAAGAAGCACTTCAACTGAACTCAAAATGGGGCGGGAGGTATCGGCGTAAAGATGGGGTGTTAGGTTCAACGCAAGCAAGGGCAAGCCCGCCGCCAGCAACGCCAAATAAACCAGTCCCTGGACCCGGGGCCGTACCCGCGTGGCCAGCCAGTGTGCCGCTAGATATCCGAGGAGCAGCGTTGTTTGAAAAAAGACAAGGCAGGCTGCCCACACTGCGGCGGAGCCTCCGAGCAAGGGCGCAAGGCGCTTGCCCACCATCGGCTCCACGAGGAACAGCAGGAAGCTGCCGAGAAAAATGGCAACTGCATAGAGAACGGTTAGAAGCATGTTGAAAAAAGGAACGAATAGGATAATCGATCCCACCGGCTTGGCAGTAGTGTCGTTTGCCAAGTTTTCCAGCATGTCAAAACGCCTGGGGTGCATCGGATCTGCAGCACCCCCCTCTGCGGGGATATACCTTCCACAAGAAAAAACCGGCGAACGGTAGTACAATACCTTGCAAATGCCCCGAAAGCGGTTGGATTGCTAATCGGCTTTTTGAGTCGAAGTGCTTCTGGTGGCATCTATTGTTTGTGTAGGACGTGGGCTTCAACAACCCCGTAGGTCGGGCCGGTCACGAGGCCGTGCAGTGGATCTACTGGAGCTTGCGGATGCTTTCAACATCTCCGTTCCGGCGCCAATAGCGCTTGAACTGAAGGCGGCGAATAAAAATGTCTGTTGCTGTTGATTCGGCCTCGGATCGGGCCGAAAATTGCTCTCTGGATAACTATCTCGTTCTTCCAGATACAAGCATGGATGGGCGCATTGCCTCAGCCAAACGGGCTTTAGGGGCCGATGTGGTCGTTCTTGGCCATCACTACCAGCGTGATGAAGTCATACGTTTCGCCGACTTCCGCGGCGACTCCTATAAGCTGTCGCAGGAGGCGGCCCGCACCCACGCGCGCTACATCGTCTTCTGCGGCGTTCACTTCATGGCGGAAAGCGCCGATATCCTGGCACGCGACGGCCAGCAGGTTCTTTTGCCCGATCTGAATGCCGGTTGCTCGATGGCAGATATGGCGGAGATCGGTCAGGTGGAAAGCTGCTGGGATCAACTTGTCGATCTGGGGCTCACCACTCAGGAAGGCGAAGGAATCACGCCCCTCACATATATGAACTCGACTGCCGCCATCAAGGCTTTTTGCGGTGAGCGCGGCGGATTGGTTTGTACCTCCTCCAACGCCGGAGCGGCCTTTCGTTGGGGCTTTGAGCGAAACAAGAAACTGCTCTTTCTGCCCGATCAGCACTTGGGTCGGAATACTGCATTTGCCATGGGCGTTCCACTCAAAGATTGCGCGGTGTGGGACCCTTACCTAATTATGGGTGGGCTGACTCCTGCGCGCCTGCGCGAAGCAAAGGTGATTCTCTGGAAAGGCCATTGCTCCGTCCATCAGCGCTTCTTACCGGAGCATGTCGATAAGGTGAGGGCCAAACATCCTGGGATCAGGGTGATCGTGCATCCCGAATGCCGGTGGGAGGTTTGCCAGAAAGCTGACGATCTGGGTTCCACCGAGCGGCTTATCGAAATCATCCGCGAATCGCCTTCCGGAAGCAAATTTGCTGTGGGTACAGAGATTCATCTAGTCAATCGCATGGGTAAGGAGTTTGCTCGGCAGAACAAGATGGTAATTACTCTTGACGAGTCCGGCTGCCTCTGCACCACCATGTTCCGTATCTCGCCCCAGCATCTCTGCTGGGCTTTGGAAAATCTCATGGAGGAGCGGGTCGTCAACCGCATTCAGGTGCCGGCAGAGGTCAAGCACTGGTCGCGTGTCGCCCTGGACAGAATGTTGGAGATCCGATAAGCCAAAGGCAATCGCAATCCGCTTGGCAACAGAACTGGGCGTTATGTATGGCCGTTGCAACATGGCGGTAGTGCCCGGCGGGGTGTGGCCTTTTAGGGATGTGTAAAGCGAGTCAAATAAATCTGGCGTCAGCGTTGTTGCCGGCCTCGTAAGAATCAGGAAATGGCTTGAAAAGCTTCATGCAATTGCCAGTGCCGTAAACCGCCGTAATCTTGATGCGCCTTAAACCTGGGGTAAAATGACGCCAGTACCTCGGGTTTAGATTTTATCGGCGCATTCCTCGCGGGAAACGAAGTCTGTCCCGCAGGTCTTTGCCGTCAAATTCTTGATTTGCCCAACGTCCTGATGTTTCGTAATGCGTTGATCCTTTATGTCGAAAATGAAAACATTCACGCTTGACGAGGCGCACGCTCTCCTTCCGGTGCTGGAATCGTTGCTCCGCCGCGCGATGCAGGGCAAACAATTTGTCGAGCAGGAGCAGAAAAAGCTCCAGGATCTGAACCATCGTATCTTTCTAAGCGGTGGCCTTCTGGTGGACGTGCCCAAGGCTGCCGGACGCAAGGCCAAAATCGACAAAACCCTTCAAGAAACCAAGGACGCTGTGGCCGAGATTGAGGCGATTGGAGTACAGATCAAAGATCTCGATATCGGGCTCCTCGACTTTCCGTGCATCGTAGAGGACCAGATTGTGCTCCTCTGCTGGAAGGCCGGCGAAGAAAAGATTCAGTATTGGCATGGCGTGGAAGAGGGCTTTCGGGGACGGAAGCCAATTGACGAGCGAATCCTGAAGAACAATAAGAAAGAAAAGCCAAACTGAATTTGCCAAGTCGTCTCTGTTCACGAGACTGTCTCTGTGAGCATTCCGCGTTACCCTCAACCGCCCGCAACTCAATGTGCGTGCCGCTTCCTGCCCAAACATTTATTTCGAAGTTGAAACGCACCGCGATTTGAATGCATTGGCAAACGCTTGGATTGCTGAATCTTTGAGTTCTGATTTTCCAGAATCGATGGATTCATCAAATAGCAAATTAAAGCAGGACTGGATGCCCATGTTTTTCTGTAGTAACAACGTATCTTCATTGATTTTCCCATGCGATTCTGCGGTGCCTGATGCGTAAGCGAGCGTAACGGATACGAGGCGAACTTTGTCGTTGAGAAAATCGTATTCATAGTTGGCAAGCCCGAAGCAGCTTGCTGCGCTATCTTCAAGATCACCACCTTGGTTTTGATAGCCGCCAAGTGCAAGGATGCCCACGGTGGTAACATGTCGCGAAAAATGAAGAAAATGGCCGCCGATCCAAGCACCCCTGGCGAATCCACCGTGGCAGCGGTCGCCGCCAGTGACAATTTCCTTTTGCCTGAGGCCATCGCGGTCGAGCGTCACCCATTCAAGGGAGTCGAAGTAGCCGGTGCCCCCGCCATTGACAGTCGTTTCAAGCAGAAACATGTTGCTTTGTGCAGCAATCACGCGGTAGGACACAACCCCAACCCGGCCCAAAGGGCTTATGTTCGCTGGATAAGCGGCTTCCAGCCAATCACCCTTCGTCCGAATTGCCGCTCCCCAATCGGCGCATGAAGGCAACTTGGTGCTGCCGTGCTTTGATTCCAATCCAAAATCCAGGCAGAAGGGATGGATGGGCCTGCCACGATAGACAAATCTCCGGGCTGCAGGCTTCCCTGTGATGATGGTAGAGTTCGCATTGCTGGCGGCCTGTGAACGGCTTATGGCGTAGGTTGGGAATATGCCGGATGTTATGAACAGTGCCACGATAACCACAGGGGAACGTTTGAGTAACCGCATAGTAATGCTCCGATTGTAGGCAAGCAGAGCACGAGCAATTTTGACTCCATGTTCTTTGACAGGCTTGAGAATCAGTGAAGCAATTTGCAAAATAGAGCCTTGGATGCTGAATCAACAAGAATGAATTTGTTCGGTTTTTCAGGCGTGGGCTCGATCCTATAATCCAAAGAATTTAAACCTAGTTAGCATGTCACATCATGACTATTCATTTCTTTGCGATATTTTTTTGCGACCTAAAATCAATGTGAAATGAATTAGAAATGACGGGCAGTTATGCCCTTCTCCCCAAGAACGAGGAAGGGGAAGTCGCCAGAGTCTTCTGGCTGACACGCAGCCGCGTCAAGGCAGACACGCTTACGGCTTCTTGCCCGGGGCCCACTGGGGTTTGAAGTCGGAATTAGCCAGCCATTTCACCGGCTCTACCAAAGAGGCAATGGCCTGCTCCATGTGGTGCAGGTCGATGTGCGCGATATCGTCGCTGGGCTTGTGATAATCCGGATGCAAGCCAAAGCTTGAAACCGTATGGGCCACGATGCCCCGTTTTGCCAGGGCATAGTTGTCGGAGCGCTGAAAGAAGTGTTGCGCCGGGTGCGGATCGGCGACCAGCTTTGCGCCATGCTTGGCCAACTCCGGTCCGAGGTTGCTGCGGTCGTATCCCGTGAGCCATAACTGGTCGGGTTTGACTGCCGAATCGGGCCTCCCGATCATCTCGAACTCGAGGTTGGCGACGATGCTGCTCAGCGGCGCCGCGGGATGGTCCAGAAAATATTTGTTGCCTTGCCCTCCGGTCTCCTCACTGCCGAAAAATACAAAGAGCACGGTGCGTTTTGGGTGCTCTCCTTGCATCAAGGCGCGGGCGAGCTGCAACACGGCCACGCAGCCGGAAGCATCGTCGTCCGCGCCGTTGTAGATATTGTCGCCATTGACCGGCTCGCCCAACCCAAGGTGGTCCATATGGGCTGTGAGCAGGATGACCTCCTCCTTCAACTTTGCGTCGCTGCCTGGAAGCACTCCAATCACATTTCGGGTGTTCCAAAACCTGGGCGTGCCTGAAAAACTGAACTCGCCGGAGATCGCCTGGATATAGCTGTTGTTATTGGAGGCAGGTGGCTCGATGCCGATAGCCTGCAGCTCCGCCGCCAGGTATGTGGCTGCCAACAGCTCATTTTGGCTTCCGCTGCCGCGTCCCTGCAGGGCATCGTTGGATAGAAATCCGAGTTCCGCCGCGATTTGGTTGGCCTGAATGTTCTCCTGGGCCATGGACGCGAGCGGGCCAAACATGGCCAGGGCGAGCAGCATTAAGAAACGCAAATTGAGATCCTCCGCGCCGCCAGTATAAAGGGCCCTTGCAACAAGCGAGCGGGCTGCCATCGACGGCCAGCGTAAATCAGCCTGATTTTGCTGCTATATTGATGAGTACCCCATGCACAGCCCCGCTGCCGGAAAACGCAGCCGCCTTGTTACTCTCACGCTTTATGTTGCCCTGAGTTTTGCAACCCTCGCAGGATGCGGCGGCTCCGCGGGTAATAAGCAGGAGTATGCCTATGTTGCCGATCCGGAAGTGGTCATGCGCGACCGTGTGGCTCCGGCCGCCTCCAGGGTTGGAGTTATCCGCAACGGCGAGCGTGTACAAGTTCTGGAGCACCTTCAAAATCGCCGATTCGTCAAAGTCCGCTCTTCGCGCGGAGAGGACGGTTGGGTCGCCGAGCGCTACCTGATTAGCCAGGAGAGTTTCGAACAGCTTACGAAGCTTGCGGAGGATTACAAATCCTCTCCCGCCCAGGCGGTTGCGGTCGTTCGCCGCCAGTCGAATTTACATCTCACCCCTGGCAGAAAAACCGAGCATCTGTACCAGCTCAATGAGAATGAAAAAGTTGAATTAATTCAGCGCACCGTGGTGGACCGCAACGCCGATCCAAAGAAAACCGAAAAGCCTGCGGCAGACAAGAACGCGGCAAATGGTAAAGAACCGGAACAATCCGCCCCCGATCAAACTCCTGAAGAGGCGAACGGCGCCGACGAAAAGAAACCCGCTCCTGAAAAACCTGGCCAGCCGGCAGTGCTTGAAGACTGGTGGCTGGTGCGCGACTCGCAGAAGCGCGTAGGTTGGGTGCTTGGAAGAGCCTTGTATCTGGACGTGCCGATCGACATTGCCCAATATGCCGAAGGGGAGCGGATCGTAGGCTTCTTCGTTCTCGATCAGTCTCATGATTCGCAGGAAGAGAAAGACGTTCCGGAATATCTTGTGCTGATGTCTGAAAACCACGATGGTCTTCCTTTCGATTACGACCAGATCCGTGTATTTACCTGGAATACCCGCCGACATCGTTATGAAACGGCCTACCGGGAGCGTAACCTTACGGGAGTGGTTCCCACCACCCTGGGTCTAGATGGCGAGGTTCGCACCTTTGCCCTCCATGTAAAGGACGAAACAGGCAGCGTCCGCGAGTTGAAGTACCGGTTTACACCCCCGATCGTGCGACGGGCCCTTGCACCCGGAGAGGTTCCCCCTCCCAAGCCTCATCACAAACCCAAATCCAGGCGCTCACATTCCTAAGTGGGTGGCATCCGGCCATGGAAATGCGCCGTCCAATGGATATGGCGGAAAAGGTCAAGACATTAGGCGTAGAACGCGACTACAAGAAATATCTCTATTTCATCGATGGCGAGGGTAACGTTTGTCAAAGAGCGAAAACCGGTGGAGATGAAACAAAGGTACTGGTGCCCAACGCGGTCGTTCGTGACAATCAATACCTTTATTTCATTGATAAAGAGGGAGATGTGGCCCGGTCGCCGCGTGCCGCGCGCAAGAAGAAGGAAGTTGCCTGAAGGAAATAGACGCTTCCTCCAGCATGCCGGACGTTTCAGCCCTAGAGGCTTCGGCCCCGGAAGTTTCAACCCCAGAGGTTTCGGTCGATGACGGCCCCTCTGGAGTGAATTCCCGGCAAGGGCTTAATCTTCTGGTATTTCGCGAGGGTCGCAAGCCCAGTGTGGCGCGCGAGCTAAGAGCGGCGCTCCAGCAAAAGATTCTCTCCCTTCTCCCCGGCCCTCCCCCCTTCCCTTCCCCCGATACAATCGTTGCGGCGCTCCTGCTTGCTGGAGAAATGGAGTGTGCGGTCAACGATAACGGCGATAGTGGCGATGCCGGTGCGCAAGATTCTCTTCCTCAAGGCAGCGAAGCCGAAGCCCCATTCTTTCCGGATATCACGGATTGTCTCGCCGCTCTGCTGCTCGATCCCTCCGACCTCCAGAGTCTTCGCCGCCTTTCGCGGCAAATGCCTCTTCTCGAACGTGTTGTATTGCCGGAGACTCTTTTTCGCTCCGCCCCGGAGGGCTTTGCCTACTACGCACTCCATCCCTTGGTGTTTGCCAAGGTTATCGAGAAGTTCGAGCCTTTGCCCGCCCGCCTTGCGGTTGTTGGCATAAGGAGCATCGGTACAACACTGAGTGCCATGGCTGCCGCTGCCGCCCGCAAAAAGGGAGTTCATGCCGCGCGTATCACGGTGCGGCCCGTAGGACACCCGTACGACCGGTGCACCAATTTTTGCCCGCGTCAGTTTGATTTTGTAAGAGCCCACATGTCCGCCGATGCCGATTTTCTGGTGGTGGATGAAGGCCCGGGTTTAAGTGGATCTTCATTCTTGTCGGTGGCAGAAGCGCTGCAGAGAGCCGGCGTCGGCAGCGGCCGCATCATCCTCGCGGGAAGCCATGAGCCAAGCGTTGATTCTCTATGCGCCCCGGATGCTTCTCGCCGCTGGCGCAAATATCGCTGGATCGTAGCCGATTCCGCGCCTCGCAAACCGGCTGAGGCTGAGGAATGGCTGGGAGGCGGTGTGTGGAGGCGGTTTTCGTTTCCGGATAGCCGCAATTGGCCGGCGTCGTGGAAGAACTTCGAGCGATTGAAATATCGCACTCCCCCCCTAAGCCCCAAAGCTCGCCTGTTTAAGTTTGTGGGGTTAGGTCACTACGGTAGCGCGGTCTTCAACCGTGAACAGCAGGTTGCAGCCGAAGGCTTTGGTCCTGAGCCAAGGATTGAAACCGATGGCTTCGTTTCCTATCCCTGGTTTTCTTATCCCTTGGTTTCTCATCCATGCACTTCCTATGCGCGGACGTGCGGAGCAGCTAGCTCCGCACCGGTCTACGGGAACGCAGGCAACATCCGTCCGATCTCAGATTCCATTCTCTCCCGCCTGGCTTCTTACTGCTCGTTCCGGATGCGGTCGTTTGCGCAGAACTCCGCCGATTTTGCTCCGCTGCAGGAAATGGCCGAACACAATCTGGCTCAGTTCCAGTTGGGCCAACAGGTTC
This sequence comes from Candidatus Angelobacter sp., assembly GCA_035295685.1. GTDB lineage: Bacteria > Acidobacteriota > Terriglobia > Terriglobales > Acidobacteriaceae > Angelobacter. Next base: position 6,397 of record DATGIO010000144.1, on the reverse strand, counting down.
ACCTTCATCTGGAGCGTCCAGTCTTGGCCGATGCCCGAATGAACCCTCACGAATGGCTGTTTACTCCGAATGGCCTGTTGCTGAAGACAGATTCCGGAAGCCACGGCGACGACCACTTCTACCCTGGCGTTACCGATATAGCTTGGGATCTGGCGGGCGCAATTGTGGAATGGAAGATGAACGCCGCTCATGCAGAGCGATTTTTGGAACTTTACCGCCGCTCAAGCGGTGATGACCCGCGCCGTCGAATCAACATGTTTTTGATCGCGTATCTGGCGTTCCGCCGTGCTTATTGCACGATGGCTGCGCGTGCCCTGAGCGGGACGGAAGAGCCCGCGCGTTTTATCGTAGCGGCAGAGGATTACCGAAAGATGTTGACCCGTTTGGCCCAGAATCGGCATAAGAAAGCTCAGAGGTAAAAGCTCAGGAATAGAAGTCCGCAATCGCTTCGATAACGTATTGTTGCTCGTCTTTGCGAAGTTCGGGAAAGATCGGAAGAGCCAATACATCTTTCGCCGCCTGCTCGGACTCAGGCAAATCTCCAGACGCATAACCGAGGTAGGCTAGGCATTGTTGCAGGTGTAGCGGCACCGGATAGTAAATTTCCGTTCCGATTCCCCGCTCGGCAAGAAAGGCGCGCAACGAATCCCGCTTTTCTACGCGAATCACAAACTGGTGGTAGATGTGATGCGCCCGGGGATCGCATTTGAGCAGGCGTACCGGAGCGGGCGAGTTGGCCCCTATGCGCGTCAATCCTGCTTCTTCCAACAGATGGAGATAGATACCAGCCACCTCTCGTCGTGCATCATTCCACTGCTGAAGGTAAGGAATCTTCACTAGGAGAACTGCCGCCTGAATCGCATCCAGCCGGCTATTCGCGCCCACTTCGTCGTGATAATACCGCTGTCTGCCTCCGTGGTTGCGCAAGGAGCGAAGCCGCGAAGCTAGCTCTGGACTCTCCGTGGTGAGCGCTCCGGCATCGCCGAAAGCGCTGAGATTCTTCGTCGGGTAAAAGCTAAATGCCGCAATCACGCCGAGCGATCCGGCGGCTTTGCCATTCCATAAGGCGCCTGCGGCCTGCGCTGCATCCTCAATCACTTCCAATGCATGCTCGGCGGCCAGGGCATTCAGTGCGTCCATATTGGCCACTTGGCCATAGAGATGCACGGGCAAAAGGCAGCGGCTCCGGGATGAAAAAGTGCCAAGCTTTTGCTGTACCTTGGTGGGATCGATATTCAGGGTTTCGGGATCGATATCAACGAAGACCGGTCTTGCCCCCGCTCGAAGCACGGCGCCCGCGGTCGCAAAAAAGCTGAAAGGCGTAGTAATCACGTCGTGCCCAGGGCCAATATCCCTCGCGGCCAGAGCCAGCCACAGCGCATCGGTTCCGGAGGCGCAGCCCACGGCTTCGTGCGTCCGGCAAAGCATCGCAAATTCGCGCTCCAAAGACGCTACCTCATCGCTCAAAATGTATCTTTGGGAATCGCAAACGCGCGTGATGGCCTCCAAAACCTGGTTCCGTAGCAATGCATACTGGCGGGACAAATCCAGCATGGGAACTACCATTGCAAGTTTGGGGCTGATGCTTTTCACGTCAAGACTGAGCGAATTTTAACATCTCTGTGCTGGAAGTTGCTCGGGTTGCGTGCGAAGGCTGGCGGCCGCGGAAGGCGTTTCAGGAGCTGTTTTTGATTGGAGGGAGTCAAAGGCTTACAATGAAAACCGTACGTGTCTGAAGAAGAATTTTCCCCGCATTTGTAAAGCAATGGAAGCCATACAGGAGAAAGATCGGCAGATGGAAAACAAGCCGGCACAAAACATTCAGGACTCGTTTCTAAACACAGCGCGCAAGGACAAGACTCAGATCACCATTTATCTGCTGAGCGGAGTAAAGCTTTCAGGCCGCATCCGGTCCTTCGATAAATATTCTGTGGTTCTGGAAACCAACAATCAGGAACAACTCATTTTCAAGCATGCCATTTCCACAGTGGTCATGGCCAAGAGCAGCCACTACAGCGATCATCGCCCGCATCCCCCAGTGCCCGCCGAAGGCGAAAACAACGCTGCAAAACCGGAGGGTTAGTCTATCTTTGAAAAAGGCCTCCGCCGTGTTCAGGCTTCGGGCGGCATGAAAAGCACCGGACGCGACGGTCCGGAACGTGCCCTGCTTGTCGCGGTGGAGTTTCGCCGTCAATCGCGCGCCGGACGTGAAACGGAATTGCCGCCCAATGCTGCCATGGCCCGCAGCGCCGCCATGGGAGAAGCCAGTAAAGAGGAAGCCGGTAGTGAGGAAGACCGCGAAGGTGAAAGCCTCGATGAATCCCTGGCTGAATTCCAGGAGTTGGCGCGTTCTGCCGGGGCCGAAGTTGTAGGTCATTTTGTGCAGCGCCGCGACCGCCCCGATCCGGCGACCTTGATCGGAAAAGGCAAATTGCAGGAGATTGCCGCGGCCGCCGCATCCACCGACGCGGATCTTGTGCTGGTCGATCACGAACTCACCCCCTCCCAACAGCGGAATATTGAATCGGAAGTGGAAGCGCGGGTCATCGACCGGACGCAACTGATTCTCGATATTTTTGCCCGTCACGCCCGGACCCGCGAAGGTCATCTGCAGGTGGAACTTGCTCAGCTGGAATATTTGCTGCCGCGTCTTGCCGGACGAGGCATCGAGATGTCTCAGCTAGGCGGCGGTATTGGCACTCGGGGACCCGGCGAAACGCAGCTTGAAACCGACCGGCGGAAAATCTATCGCCGCGTCCGGCACATCAAGGAACAGATCGAAGAGGTGCGCCGCATCCGCGCACAGCAGCGAAGCCGCCGCGAATCGGTTCCGCTGCCTACCGTGGCTCTCGTGGGATACACCAACGCCGGAAAATCCACCTTGTTCAATGCCATCACCGCTGCGGGAGTCGAGCAATCTGCCCGCATGTTCGCCACTCTAGACCCCACGGTGCGCGGCATTACTTTGCCAAGCAAGCGGAGAATCCTGCTCTCCGATACCGTAGGTTTTATCCGTAGCTTGCCGACAACGCTCGTAAGCGCCTTTCGCGCCACCTTGGAAGAAGTCCAGCGTGCGGCGCTGCTTCTTCATGTGTCGGACGTGACCAGCCCCTCGGCGCATGATCAGCAAAAACAGGTGGAGCAGGTGCTGGGCGAGCTCGAAGTGATGAATACGCCACAAATTCGGGTAATGAACAAAGCCGATCTCTTGCCCGAGACGCAACGGCTTTCGCTGACCAACGCCGGGAACACAGTCTATGTTTCCGCTGCGCGCAAGCACGGGCTTGAAGGATTGTTGGAGGCCATCGACGCGCGTCTGGAAATCGACGCTCCCGAACTGTTGCGAGTTCGGATTCCCCAGGCGGAAGGAAGGCTCCTCGCTCAAATTGAAGCGCGGGCCCGGATTCTCAAGCGCGACTACCGCGAGAGTGACGTGCAAATGGAGGTGGAGGCTCCCGCCTCCCTGGCGCGGATTTTGGAACCGTTTGTGGTGAAGACAAGAAACAAACCGCGCGCACGCTGATCCGCGAGCCAAGATCTGCGAGCCTAAGACCTGCACACCCAAAGATCCGCGAGCCCAACTCCTAATCATTCTCTCGGAAGCTCGGCCTCGAAAAACACTCACAAAGTTTGTCTGGAATTTAAATGGGCCTGCAGCCAAGAAGCGGTGACTTTTTTCCTTGGTCGCAAGCCCATTCGATCCTGACTTGGATCGGAGGTGATGTTTATATTCTAGTCAACATGAGGCGGGTGTCAACGCATAAATAGGTGGTTTCATGGATGGGAAAATTTCGGTAAGAATCTTGGCCTGCGGCTCTCGACAGCACACGATTCCAGCCTTGTTTTGGTGGCTCTACGCTCGAGGTCCACAGGTTTGACACTCGCTCATGCGGATGATAGCTTAAAGAGTTTGGCTGGTCGTCACCAGACCCGCTTTCTACTTTCAGCGAAAACTCAATGAACTTGCTTACACAATTAGGCGGACTCCTGCTTTCTTCGGTTCCCACGATATTTTGTTTATTGATCCTGTGGGTCGCCTACCGGAACATTGTGCAGAAGAAGCTGGAGCGGGTGTTGGCCGAGCGCCATTCCCGCACGGAAGGGGCCATCGAACAGGCCCAGCTTGAGATTGCCTCAGCCGAGAAACGGACGGCTGAGTATGAGCAGAAACTGCGCGATGCTCGCGCCCTTCTCTATCAGAGGCAGGAAGCTCGCCGCAAGCTCATGATGCAGCGGCGTGATGAGGCTCTGGCAGAAGCCCGGTTGAAGGCCGGGGAGACGGTCAAGGAATCGCGCAATGCGTTGGCCAAGGACGTTGCCGCGGCGCGAGCCAATCTGCAACAACAAGTGGAAACTTTAGCTGCCCAGGTGATTGATTCAATCCTCAAGCCGGCCGCAGCCATGGGAGGCCGGTAAGGAACATGTTCTCCAGTCTTGCGAAACGGCGCTCAATCCCTGCGTGGACCCTTGGTTTGCTTGCTCTTGCCTTGGCGATCCCTGTTTGCAGCGGTTTACCCGCGTACGCGTTAACGGCTGCGCAAGAGAATGCAGCTCCATCGGCGCAGTCATCCAATGCTTCCGCTTCTAAGGAGTCGGCGAAAACGGAAGCCCCTCAAGAAGATCCGGCCAGAAATTCTGCTGGGGTCAAGCTCGTTGCCCGGTTAACCGGCTTGGACGTCAACAAGGCCTACTGGCTGTGTGTCGGCTTGAATTTCGCGATTGTGGCGGGCGGCCTCTGGTTCCTTGGAAGGCGTTCTATTCCGGCCTTATTTAAGGGCCGCAGCGCCTCCATCCAGCAGCGCATGGAAGAGGCGCGCAAAACGGGTGAAGATGCACGCCGTCGGCTTGCCGAGGTGGAGGGTCGCCTCTCCAGGCTCGATGCGGATATCGAGGAGATGCGTCAGGAAGCCGAAAAAGCGGCTACCGCCGAAGAGCAGCGCGTGATGGCGGCTGTGGAGCAAGAGCGAAGAAGGATCGTACAGTCTGCGGAGCAGGAAATTGCCCTGGCCTCAAATGCCGCCCGCCGCGATCTGAAAGCGTTTGCCGCCGGCTTGGCCGTCGATCTGGCCGAGAAGAAGATTCAAATTGGTGTAAGCGCGGATCAGACGCTGGTTCGTGAGTTTACGCAGCAGCTTGGAAAGGACGGACACTAAATGGCTCTGGTTGCAAGCCGGTATGCCCGCGCCTTTGCCGATGTCGTGATCGATCGGAAGTTGGATGCCGACCGCACAGTGCAGCAATTGAACGATATGGCAGGAATGGTGACTGCCAATGCCGATCTACGGAACATATGGATGAATCCTTCGGTTGAGCGCGACCAGAAACTGAAGTTGCTCGATGCGATTATTGCCCGCGTCAGCGATTCCAGGCCTCTGCGGAATTTTGTGGCGGTGCTGATCGATCAGCGCCGTATCGGCCAGATTGAGGAGATTGCCGCGCAGTTCAAACATGAATTGGACGATCGGCTTGGCATTGCCGAGGCACAGATCAGTTCGGCGCGCGAATTGTCGCAGGAAGAAAAGGCCGCTCTGGAGGCGAGGCTGTCGAAGGTATCTGGAAAGGTGGTTCGCGCCACCTATGCCCGCGACGCCGGCCTTTTGGGTGGAGTGATGGCGCGCATCGGTAGCACCATCTATGACGGTTCGGTAAAGGGACAGTTGCAGAAAATCCGGCAGCAGATTACGGGATCTTAAAATTTCACTTCGAATTCAAATTTAGTTTATGGCTCAAATTAAGGCAGACGAAATAACCAAACTCATTCGAGAGCAGATCGAGAACTACGAATCCAAGGTCTCGGTCGATGAAGTCGGTACCATCATCTCTCTCGGCGACGGAATCGCCCGTGTTTACGGCCTCGACAAAGTAATGGCCGGAGAGTTGCTCGATCTCGGCCATGGTATCGCGGGAATTGCCATGAACCTGGAAGAAGACCAGGTCGGCGTCGTGGTGCTTGGTGAATACACCGAAATCAAAGAGGGCGGCGAGGTTCGCCGCACCGGCCGCATCATGTCGGTGCCCACAGGCAAGAACCTGATCGGCCGCGTCGTCAACGCTCTCGGACAGCCGATTGACGATAAGGGGCCAATTACCGCCGATAAGTTCCTGCCGATTGAGCGCATCGCGCCCGGCGTCATTGACCGCCAGCCTGTGCGCGAGCCGATGGCCACCGGAATCAAGGCCATCGACTCCATGATTCCCGTCGGCCGTGGCCAGCGCGAGTTGATCATCGGCGACCGGCAGACCGGCAAGACCGCTGTTGCCCTCGATACCATCATCAACAGCAAGGGCAACAACCTGATCTGTATCTACTGCGCCATCGGGCAGAAGCGCTCCTCGATTGCTCAGGTTGTGCAAACGCTGCAGGACTACGGAGCCATGGACTACACCGTGGTGGTTG
>DATGIO010000143.1:0-19644 GCA_035295685.1 Candidatus Angelobacter sp. | reverse complement strand
CGCGGACTTTCGAGCCAAGCTGTTTGAGAGAGAATGGCTTCTGCAGAAACGGCGTCCCCAACGTGGAAATCCCCGCCTGCAGCACCACGTCATCCGCATACCCCGACACAAACAATACTTTCGTGTTCGGCCGGTCCTGTAACAATCGATCCGCAAACTCCCGCCCACTCATCTTCGGCATCACCACATCGCTGATCACCAAATCAATCCCTTCATACCTCCCCGCCACCTGCAGCGCCTCCGGCCCGCTTGCCGCACACGTCACCGAGTATCCCAGCGATATCAGAAACTCCGCATTCGCGTGCCGCAAATCCGCCTCGTCTTCCACCAGCAATATGTGCCCGCTTCCCTGCACCAACTCCTCCACCTCTCCCGCTTCTTCCGCCATCTCCCGCGCCATCGCCGCTGGCAGCACAACCGTGATCTCCGTCCCCTTCCCCAGCTTTGACTCAATCCCAATCTCTCCCCCGCACTGCTGCACGATCCCATACACCGTCGACAATCCCAGCCCCGTTCCTCGCCCCATCTCCTTGGTCGTATAGAACGGCTCAAACGCCTGCTGCCGCGTCTGCTCGTCCATCCCCACTCCCGTATCCCTGATTCGCATCACCACGCAGCCTTGCCCTTCCACTGGCCCTTGCGGCAGCTTCCGCTGCTGGTCCAATGTCTCAATCGACAACACTCCCCCATGCGGCATCGCATCCCGCGCATTCACCACGATGTTCAACACGATCTGCTCAAAATGCGTCTTGTCGATGATGATCGTTCCCGACGCCCGCAAGTTGGTCCGCAACTCGATGTGCTCCCCAATCAGCCGCGAAAGGATTCCAGCCAAATCCCGCACCGCCTGATCCACCTGCAGCGGCGCTGGCCGCATGATCTCCTTCCGGCTAAACGTCAGCAACTGCCGGGTCAACCCACTTGCCCGTTGCGTCGTCTCGATAATCTTCGAGCAATATTTGCGGTGCCCATCGTCCCGCCCCAACCGCGCCTCCAACAACTCCGCATATCCCCCAATTACTCCCAACAGATTATTAAAGTCGTGCGCCACTCCCCCCGCCAACCGACCCAACGCCTCCATCTTTTGCGACTGCAAAAACTTGGCTTCCAGCTTGTGCTGCTCCGTGCGATCCAGGTACATCCCAAAGATGCAATCCTTCTCCCCCACACGCACCAGCGTCGCAAAATACAATCCGATATGGCGGCTGCCGAAGGAGTCCTTGAACTCGACTTCCAGGTTCTTGATCGAGCCTTCCGACCGCAGCCTTTCAAAAAAGAGATCCCGATGTTCCTGCGACGGCATGAATCCAATTTCGACACTGGTCTTCCCGACAACCTGGTCGATCGGCATTCCCAAAATCTTCAGCGCATGTTCGTTGATATTAAGGATCTCCCCCTCAGGGGAGATGATGGCACAGCCAACGGGGCTGTTGCGGAACACCGTGGCGAAGCGTTCCTCCGATTGTTTCAGCGCCAACTCCGCCAGCTTCCGTTCGGTAATATCGATCGACGTTCCCTCAAACGCCTTCGGTCCCTCAGGATCCGCAACCACCGTGGCGCGTTCCAGAATCCAGAAGACAGAGCCGTCTCGTTTGCGCTGTGCGCATTCGTAGTTGATTACTTGTCCATCGCGATTCAGCAGTTCCAAAAATCTCTGGCGATCCGCAGGCTCTAGATAGAGCGACACCGTATGATTGGAGAGCGCCTCTTCTTTCGATCTGAACCCATACATATTCAGGAAGGCGCTATTGCAGTCCAGAAGCTTGCCTTCAAAGGTCGAAACGTAGACTCCCGCCAGATTCCCCTCAAATAAAACCCGATATTGATGAGCGGCGCGGCTGGCAAGCTCGGTTTCGTCCTCAAACAGCGTCAGAATCATGCCGAAGGCAACGAAGTATTTAGGAAGGTCCCAAACCAGGCTGTCGTCCGAGGGGCCGACCTGCAGCATCGTGAAAATCTCCGCCACCGGGAACACCAACCCCCACGCAGCGAAAGAGATAGAAGTGGTAATTACTCCCGGCGTTGCCCTGCGATAATGGCGCCAATAGAGGATTCCCGTAATCAGGAAAAAGACACTGATGAACAGGATCATGCCCGCCAACGGTCGACCGCCTATGGCCCGGAGCATCGCCCAAAGGCTAAACGGAGTAAACAACAAGAACGTGGAGTACAGATAAGCGCTGCTCTTCTTGTCGTAGTGCATGAAGGCTTGCGCCATCAACGTGGTGGAGCTCGTAAGCAGCAAAAGAGGGCAGAATATAGCCGCGTGAGGAAGGCCCCACACGACGAAACCCGTATAGAAGACCGCCGGAAGCCCCACCAAGCCGATAAATACCAGACGCTTGCGCGCGTTGGTATAAACCTCAGATACCGAGAGGAGGAAGCTGACCCCACCAATTTCCAAGGTGGAGAGCTTCAGAAAATTGATGCAGGGCTCGGAGAGCCATTTGGAGCCTACCGGCAACCCCGCGGCAAAATGGGCAAGGATTGCGATCCAGCCTACCAGCCATAGGCGAGACTGCCGCCGCCGGTCGCGCAGGTAAATCCAGGAAAAGAGCGCGACCAGGATGGCCATCACCACAAAAACTACGACTTGTCCAAATGGACGAGGCATCTCAAACCTGCCACTGTACGACGGGCCGCATAGAACTTTCCGGTGCCGTTTTGGGAACGCTGGGCCGCTATTTTAAGTGATTTTAGTGAAGTTTGATGCGGATTTTTTAATCTAATGCCACTTCGGAGTTACTGAAGTTTTGGATAGGTTCCATTGCCACCCCCGTGAGTTGAGATTACAACTCCGGACGGTAATCGGCAACCGCAAACGGTATCTTCGGAGCCGCTATCGGAATAGCTTGTCTCGGTGATCTTCAGGCGAGCCATTGAGCGGCTGGTAAGCCATTCGAGGATGCCGAGTTCCGACTCAGGCGCTGAGAGCGGCAGCGCTGTAGTTCCTTCTTATCAACCGCCGGCACTCAACTATTCTGATTCCTGCCTATCGGACTTTTCGCTAGATTTTTGCGACGGCTTGGAGGGCTTGTTGGGTCTCGCCGCCGGGTTCTCGTGAACTCTCTCTTTGAATGCGCCGGACATGCCTTTCGCCAAGAAGACCGCCGACTCCCCGTATTTGTCGCGCAGCTTATCTGTGGCAGAGAGCGCCTGCGCCCACTTTTGCCGCAGATCGTTGGCGGATGAATCGACGCCAAGCAGATCCATTTGCTCCGGCTCGGCTGGAGCGCCCTCGAAATTAGCGGCATGAACTCCAAGAAGCCTCACGGGCCGACCCGTTGTCCAGTTGGCATGAAAGAGCTTACGCACGGCCTCGAAAATCTCTGTGTCCATCTGCGTTGGAGCGGGCAACGAGTGAGCTCTAGTGATGGTGCTGAAGTCGGAATAGCGAAGCTTGAGCTGCATTGTTCGCGCAAAAAAGCCCTGTTCACGCAGTCGCCGGCCAACTTTTTCGCAAAGGTGCGCCAAAGTCGACTCAATCTTCTCCAAATCACGGGTGTCATTCCCGAAGGTATGCTCGTGGCTGATCGACTTGGCTTGCCAGTCGGCCCCCACCTCGCCTTCGAACCAGCTGCCGGCATCCTCGCCGCGTGCCTTGCCCACCAGGGCCTCGCCCCACTTCCCGAATTTCTCTTGCAGGACACTTTCTTCCAGACGCAAAAGGTCGCCGATCAGCGCAACTCCCATCTCATTCAATTTGGCCTTGGTCACCTTGCCTACGCCGGGAATCTTGCCTACATCAAGCGGCGCTAGAAATTCTTTTTCCCTTCCTGGCAATACATAAAGGATGCCGTTGGGCTTCGCCTGATCGGAGCAAATCTTCGCCATCAGCCGCGAGGTTCCAATGCCCACAGAACAGTTAAGGCCGGTGAGGGCCTTTACTTTCTCGTGCAGCTTATGGACGGAGCGCAAAGGCGGACCGTGGAGGCGTTCAGTGCCGGTCATGTCAATGTAAGCTTCATCAATGGACGCCATTTCTACGGCCGGTGAGAAATCGTGCAGCACGTCACGAACCTTGTGGGAGTATTCGAGATAGCGTTCCGGATGGCCATCCAGAAAAATTGCGTGCGGGCAAAGTTTGGCGGCAGTGCGCAGCGGCATGGCCGAATGCACACCGAACTTTCTCGCCTCGTAAGATGCTGCGGAAACAACGCCTCTCTCGTTCGGCCGTCCTCCTACCACGACGGCTTTACCTTTTAACGCAGGATCCTGCAACTCCTCAACCGAGACAAAAAAAGCATCCATATCAACATGAAAGATAACTCTGGAGAGAGGCAGCACGGCCCTTCCACGATACATCACCCGGATTACCCTTCCTGGAGATTTCTTTTCTTAGAGTCCCGACAGAGAGGGAGCGCATCTGATCAAAGGACAGAAATATTGATTGGGAGGGGATCGCTGTCCTTGGGATGAAATTTCAGGGACAACAGCGTAGTATGAGTGACTTATCTCTTCACTTGCGGGAATGGAGCCATGTCCACTCTTAGATCCGTATCCTTATCTTCATCGTCGAATCACCCCTCCACGGTTTCCGACGGCAACGACAAAGCCGGGGATACGCTTCTTGACCGCTACAATGCCACCCGCGACCAAACGGATTGGCTGACAGCGAAGCTGACTCCGGAAGACCAGATGGTGCAATCGTGCCCGGACGCCAGCCCCAGCAAATGGCACCTAGCCCACACGAGCTGGTTTTTTGAAACGTTTGTGCTTTCCCGTCATTTGGCTGATTACCGGCCCTTTCATCCCGACTTTCGGAATCTCTTCAATTCTTATTACAACGGCGTCGGCCCGCAGCCTCAAAAAGCCCTTCGCAATACTTTTTCCCGACCGGGACTCGAAGAGATACAAGCATACCGGCGCTACGTCGATGAACATGTTGCAGAGCTTTTGGCCTCCTTGGATCACGATGGCACTCGACAGGGACTTCCGCTGGAAGATGATCCGGTTGGATTGGTAGAACTTGGAATCAACCATGAGCAGCAGCATCAGGAATTGTTGATTACCGACATCAAGCACGCATTTTGGGTCAACCCACTGCAACCGGCCTTTCAGCCCCTAGTAGAAACTATCACGAGTGAAACAGCAGCCCAGGCGCAGCAGCCACACACCTATACAGAAGGAGTTTTTGAAGTCGGCGTGGCCGCAGAGACTTTCCACTTCGATAACGAATCGCCACGCCACAAGGTTTACCTGCAGCCGTTCCGTTTTGCAAAGAGGCTGGTGACTTGCGGTGAATACGCTGCCTTCATCGAAGACCAGGGATATGAGCGTCCGGCGCTGTGGCTTTCCGATGGATGGAAGGCCGTTCAAGCTCAGGGTTGGCGCGCTCCCTTATATTGGGAGCAGTCCGGCGGCGAATGGTTCCAGTTCACCTGTTCCGGACTGCGCAAGATCCACGAGCACGAGCCGGTGTGCCACGTGAGCTACTATGAGGCCGACGCATTTGCACGCTGGGCCGGAGCCAGGCTTCCTAATGAGTTTGAATGGGAAGTGGCAGGATCTTCAGCAGCCATCGAAGGCAATCTTCTTGAAAGCGGCCGGTTCCATCCGGCAGCCGCTCCCGCGACGGCGGGCGAGCATCCGCTGCAGATTTTTGGAGATGTTTGGGAGTGGACGGCCAGCGCTTACGTACCCTATCCGGGGTATAAGCCCCTGGAAGGTCCCTTGGGCGAATATAACGGGAAATTCATGTGTAACCAGATTACGTTACGCGGCGGTTCATGCGTAACGCCACGCTCGCACATCCGCGCCAGCTATCGAAATTTCTTTCCCCCGGAAACGCGCTGGCAGTTCTCCGGTATCCGATTAGCCGATGACATCCTTTAGATCCCCCGCCCTGGAGCTTAGCCCCATCGCGGACGATGTGCTGCAGGGCTTGAGCACGACGCCTAAACAGCTCTCTCCAAAATTGTTTTACGATGCGGAAGGCTCGCGTCTTTTTGAGCAAATTACCGAGTTGGAGGAATACTATCCGACGCGCACGGAACGCAGCATCTTTGAAGCCTATGCCGACGAGATTATCGAACAAGCACAGCAGGCGGGAAACAATCTCTCGTTGATTGAATTAGGCGCGGGTAGCGCTAGAAAAACAAGCATCCTGATACAGGCGCTTTGCCGCAAACAGATGCTAGTGAAGTTTTGTCCGATCGACGTGTCGTCTTCCGCATTGCGCGAGGCAGTCTCCAGCTTAAACGGACAATTTCCCAATCTGCGTGTCCGGCCTATTGTCGCCGACTACTCCCAACCGCTTACGCAACTTTCTTCCCTACCCGGCCGCAAGCTGGTTCTATTTATCGGATCTTCCATTGGCAACTTTGAACCTGAGGAGGCCACTGCGTTCCTGCAGCGGCAGCGGTCCTCGCTCCGGCCTGGAGATGCTCTGCTGCTTGGTTTTGACATGGCTAAGGACGCGGAGGTTCTGCATCGAGCCTACAACGATGCAAAAGGAGTGACTGCCCAGTTCAACAAGAACGTTCTGGCACGGGTGAATCGAGAACTTGGAGGAAGCTTCGAGCTAGATACGTTTGAGCACGTGGCCTTCTGGTCTCCGGAACGATCGCGGATTGAAATGCACCTGGAGAGCCTCTCCAAACAGAACGTATGGGTCCACGATCTACGGAAAACATTTGGCTTCGCCGCCGGAGAGCGCATCCACACGGAAAACAGCTATAAATTCACGCGTGAATCAATTGCCGAACTCTTGCGGCGCAGCGGCTTGACCATGGAGAGAGCATGGAACGATCCGCTGCAATGGTTTTCGGTGGTCCTGGCGCGCGTACCATAAGCTACTTCTAATGTTTCGCTCTTCGACCGGCTGCAAGCCTGGATTCGGCAGTTCATCCGGCACGAAGAGCGAGGCATGATTGAGATAGGATGTGCGGGAAATCAGCGACCTGCACGATGCAAAGGATATATGCCGCATCCTGGCGGCTACTGACGCCCGTCTGCCAGTTGCTATATGCTGTTCGATATGCATCGCGCCATTCTCGCCGTAGCGTTCTGCGCACTATTCGCCGCCGCACAAGAAGCAGGAAAAACAAACATGTCCTCCATGTCTTCCGCCGGTGTTTCCGAACTGAAAGAGATGACGGCGCGCTTTGCGCCGACACCGCTTCGGGTCGATCTTTCCGGGCTGTCAGCCAATGATCGCAAGGCATTGGTAAAGCTGGTGCAATCTGCGCGGCTTATGAACCGTGTTTTTATGCAGCAGCTCTGGAGCGGCAATTTAGACCTTTATCAAAAGCTACAGCAAGATTCCTCGGAACTCGGGCACGCCCGTCTCCATTATTTCTGGATCAACAAAGCGCCCTGGTCGGAGATCGACGAGCACAAGGCTTTTCTTCCCGGCGTTCCCGCGACGAAGCCTGAAGCTTCGAATTTCTATCCTGCCGACATGACCAAGGCAGAATTTGAGGGCTGGGCCAAAGGACTCTCTGCCGGAGACAAAGAAAGAGCGGAAGGGTTCTTTACCGTGATGCGCCGTGGAGGCGATGGCAAGCTCCAGTCCGTTCCCTACAGCCAGGCATACAAGAGCGATCTCGATCAGGCAGGAAAGCTGTTGCGGGAGGCCGCGGAGCTAACCGAGAACACCACACTCAAAAAGTTTCTGGCCGCGCGCGCCGACGCCTTTGCCTCCAATGACTACTATGAGAGCGACCTGGCATGGATGGACCTGGACGCACCGCTCGATGTAACGATTGGCCCCTATGAAACTTATAACGATGGGCTCTTCGGGTATAAGGCCGCGTTTGAGGCTTACATCAATGTACGCGACGATCGGGAGACGGAGCGGCTGGCATTTTTAGGGCAACATCTGCAGGACATTGAGAACAACCTTCCGGAAGATGCTCAGTTTCGCAATCCGAAGCTGGGAGGGCTTGCACCGATTCGCGTGGTGAACGAGGTGCTGGGCGCGGGAGACGGCAATCACGGCGTGCAGACAGCGGCCTACAACCTGCCCAACGACGACAGGGTTGTTCAGCAAAAGGGCAGCAAGCGCGTGATGCTGAAGAACGTGCAGGAAGCCAAGTTCAAAGCAACGCTGGTTCCAATCTCACGTGTCGTATTGCCTCCCGCTGCGCGGAAAGACTTGAGCTTCGACCTGTTCTTCTCGCATATTGTCGCGCATGAATTGACGCACGGACTTGGCCCTCATCAGATCAAGGTGAACGGACGAGAAACCAATCCTCGGCTGGAATTGAAGGAGCTATACAGCGCCATTGAAGAGGCCAAGGCGGATGTGACCGGATTGTTTGCACTGCAGTTCCTGATGACCCAAGCCGAGCAAGGGCGCATTCAAGGGCCGCTGCCGCATGGCCCCGAGGCGGAACGACAGCTTTACACGACCTATCTGGCGTCGTCGTTTCGCACGCTGCGGTTCGGGCTTCAAGATGCTCATGCGCGCGGCATGGCCGTGCAGTTTAACTACCTTCTCGACAAAGGCGCTTATGTGGCCAACTCCGACGGCACATTCAGCGTGGATCTCACCAAGATCAAAGATGCCGTGCGCTCGCTGGATCACGATTTGCTGACCCTGGAGGCCACCGGCGATCACGACGGAGCCAAGAAGATGCTGGAGAAGTTGACCGTGATGCGTCCCGAGGTGCAGCGTGCGCTAGCTAGCTTGAAATCGTTGCCGACGGACATTGAACCGATCTTCGTAACTGCCGATGAGATAACAGGTGGGAAGGCTCCGGGCGAGGGCAGCGTGACGGGAGACAAAGGTATTGCTTCTAAGAAGCACTAGAACTGGGACAATAGAGCCATCCATCCGCTACATCGATCCGTCGATCCATCGATTCATCCATCGGTCGACCGGCCCATGTAACCATACGCTGGCGCAGGCGTAAAAATGCCTCAGGAAAACCCGCGCTGGCTATATGCGGCGGGTCGTCCCTGGTGCCCTCATTTCACATTCATTTCGCATTGATTTCGCATTGATTTTTGGGCACATTTGCAAAGCGCAAAAAATCAACGTTATTGAACCGTCACGACGCTTTTCGAGTGGTTTTTAAGCGGCCATTGGGAGCGACTATAGGCGGCATACGGGGCAAGCTTTCCAGGCTTCAATCCTTCGATTGGACGCAAGAAATATCGCCAAACCGCGACAAGCGCGAGGAAGGTTCTCCCGCAGCCTTCCCATCTCTCATCGTCGAAAGGCCAACTTGTTTTTTTCGATCGAGCGCGAATCTTCGATCGAGAGCGAATCCAGGATACGGTCGGAGATATTGATTTAAAAAACACCCGCCGGAATTTCTGATCGGGTTGCAAGGAGGACCGCCACTCCATAGAGCTCTCCTCTCATTCATAAAAGCTTGACATATATATGCATATATATGTATATACATAAATATGCATTCGATGGTTTTTCATGCACTTGGCGATCCTATGCGTTTTCGCATCGTGGAGGCGCTTCGAACCGGAGAGCGGGCGGTGAACGATCTGGTCGACAAGGTGGAGATCCACCAATCTGGAGTTTCGCGTCATCTTCGCATTCTGCAAGAGGCGGGCCTGGTGCAAGTACGACCGGAGGGCCAAAAACGAATCTATTCGCTTCGCCCGGAGCCCCTGCGTGAACTGAATGCCTGGATCACAAGCTATCGCCACTTCTGGGAGGCGCGTCTCGATCGATTCGCTCATGCATTAAAGCAGAAGCAGAAGCGTCAGCTACCAGACAAAAAGGAGAATTCAAAATGAGCGGCAACCAGGATCGGCAGAGAATCAAGATCGAGAAGACTTACAAAGCGTCCATCAACGATGTGTGGCACTTGTGGACTACAAAGGACGGAATCGAATCCTGGTGGGGACCAGATGGCTTCACTACACAGGTTCTGAAGTTGAATCTTCGAGCAGGCGGCACCCTACGCTACCTCATGACGGCAACTGGGGCGGCGCAGGCAGCCTTTATGAAGAAGGCAGGAATGCCACTGACGACTGAGGGCCGGATCAGCTACACAGAAGTGATTTTGCACGAGAGACTCGCCTATACTCATCTGGCCGATTTTATTCCAGGCGTTGAACCCTATGACGTGGCCACCACTGTTGAATTTTTCGTGGAGGGCGAGGACGTGCGCATGGTTCTCACGTTCGATGCCATGCACAGCGAGGAATGGACACAGAGGGCGGCGATGGGCCACGAAAGCCAGCTTGGCAGGCTGGAGAAGGTGCTTGCCGACGTCAATTAATCACTTGTCATGAGTATTTGTTATCAATGCGGTTGTGACGATCCTGCGAGCGTGTGCCCACGCTGCGGCGGAGCATTAGCGCCCAATCCCGCGGCGGTTGCCTTGCCGTTGGCGTTGAGCAACATGGATGAGTCGTTCGGCTATGCAACTATGGGTGAGCGTCTGCTCGCCTTCTTTTTTGACGCCGCCACCGAAGCAGCACTTGTGGCAGGATTCGTCGGTGTGCTCGCCAGATCGCCGTCGCTCAAGGAGCTCGAGGGTGTGCTCACCGCAATCATCCCCATTGTCTACATGACGCTTGGCGAATTCGTTTTCCACGGCAGCCTCGGTAAGCGCCTGATGGGCATCCAGGTGCGGACCGATTTGCCGGAGCTCCCTTACCCCTCGTTGTTCCAGTTGTTGCTGAGAGAATCTATCGGAAAATTCGTCAGCGGCGCTGTCCTCGGGCTCGGCTTCCGGGCGGACAATGCCAAGAAAAAAACATGGCATGACAGGCTGGCCGGGACGGTCGTCGTCCGGTCCCGCAAGCCGGGCCGCTTTCGCCCGCTGATCGTGGCGCTCCTAATATGCGCCTACTTCGTGCTTTCCATCGCGTGGAGGGAGATTTCCAGAAGCTATCGGCATAGCCCAGTCGATCCAGTCCATTACCAACAAGGGCCGCATTAACAATCCGCATCTGAAAGTCTTCTGATGCGTTCATCCATCCAGACGCCCTGTACCAGGACATGATCGCCCAGGGCGAGGCTTACAGACTCTCTACTATCTCGGGCCGGATTCTGAGCAAACTATTTCGTCCAATCTTCGATTCTCAAATTTTTGATCCGATTCAACACCTGATCATTGCTGACCAAGGTTAAATCTAAGGCAGCAGCCTGCGCACCGATCATTAAGTCGAGATTACCTACCGGCTGGCCCGAACTTTCGAGACCCGCGCGAAGATCGCCATAGTGCCGAGCAGCATTTGAATCCCATGGCAGGATTGCAACTCTGAGAAGAAATTCTTCGACGATCTCGCGCAAATGGGTGGCAGCAGGCCGGCGGGCAACGCCATAGAGTAGTTCTCCTTGAGTGATCGCGGAAATCCCCACGTGCGCTATGGGAACTCGCAGCAAATGCCGACGAACGGCAGGAACATTGCCTTTGATGATATGGCTGGCAATATTCGTATCGAGCAGATAACGGACCGTCATCCAAACAACTTTCGTTTCTGAGGAGGCTGATCCCGTCTTTCGGTCATAAAGTCTCTGGGGATCTCAAGGCTATCGGCAAGCTCGAAGAAGCTCTTCCATGAATCGGGGCGCCGCGACAAGATAACATCGCCCGTCAAGCTATCTCGTCGAATGAACACCTCTGTCCCCTCGAAGCGGAACTCCGACGGCAAGCGCACTGCCTGGCTTCGGCCATTGCGAAAGAGTTTTGCTGTACGCGTCATCGCAATCTTGCCCTCCTCTCTATGATATATACCACAGTATATCACATGCTTAAACATCTTCTACCGTGGCCTGAATGATCCGATCGAGTTTTATCTTGAGATCCATTCCGCACCACGGTGGCATTTATCTTGTCGTTCGAAATACCTTATTTCGCAATTTCTCGCCGGTCTCAATCTATCCGCCATTGTCCTTTTTCCTTTGTAAAAATCAGAGCATGCATCGAGCAAACCGAACGAACTCGGGTTACGATAGTTGAGTATTCAAGCGTACGACCGCAACACAAAGCTCCAATCAACCGCTGTTCACCTAGTAACTTTCCACAAAGCTGTATCGAGGATAAAAAATGGATCGCATGGAAGTTCCCTTCAAGAAGGGGCATCTGTTGTTGTTTGCCGTCGCCTTTGCGTTGCTGCAAGCCGTGGTAGCTCCCGGCGCGTTTGCACAACAAACCCTGCAGCGCAACGTAATCACCGGCATTAGCTGCACAAACTCCAATAATGGAACAGCGCACGTGATCTGCCTGGAAGAACTCAGCAACCCCAACGGAAATGCACCTCTCGTGGGTAGTGTTTCGTGGCAAGCACCAAACTCTCCAGCGCCGGGCAACACAGGCGCCTTCAACGCACCGATTGAGCCTAACGGCACGGTGGATCAGGCAACCAACATCTCCATGCCAAACGGGTTGTTAACGGGAACACCTGGCTGCGCCAACACGGCCGACGGCACGGGCACCGCTATCTGCGCCGTTCAAGGCACAAATAACACGCTCTACGGCATCGCAATCCATCCTCAACCGCTCGGGAATTTGACAGAGGCGCAGACAACATCGCCCTTAGTTCCCCTTCTAACGCCAGGCCAGGTACTGACAAACTTTCATTTTGGCTTGCCTACCGGCTCTCCATGTACTCCGCAATTTCCATGCAACCGCGTGGCCGCTGTTGGAGGCACACCAAGCTGCGCCGGAACTGAAGGCAATATGGTCATCTGCGGTGTGCTCGTCCTTCTGCAGAGTGCAACGGGGACAAGCATCAACGATCTCATCGGCATCGCCTTCGACCCGCGCCAGCCCGCATCGTCGACCAACCCCTCCATCCTGGGGTTAGGAAACGGAACGAATTTCGCCACCAATCCAAGCTGCGCCAGCAGCAAGGACCCTGCCGGGGTGGTCAACAACGGCAAGATGTTCGCGACCTGCGCCATTGTGTTTACCGAGAACAACTTCGGCGCAACAGCTACTCTTTTCGGCGCTTCCTTCGATCCCAGGAGCGGCTACAACCGGGGTGCCTTGACCGTAAGCGCCAGCAGCTTTCTTAGCCAAGATCCAAGTTGCGCCGCACCGCGCGATAACAAAGGCGCTGTGATCTGCGCTATCGGAGTGGGCTTCGGTCCCACGTTTGGCGCCGGCACCAGCAGCACCATGTTGGGAGTCGCCTTCGATCCGATCGGCAGAACCACGACTAGCATGAACCTCGGCGCTCCTCCTAACGGCGCACTCTGGACCAGCTTCGGTTGCGCTTCGCCCGTAGATGCCAACGACACCAACTCGGTAGCCTGCGCCGCCGTAACCAACAACAACCAGATTTATGCGGTGAACTTTGACCCACGAACCGGCCAGGATCCTGTGACGAAGGCCGCCCCAGCTTTTACACCCGTAACCTTTACCGATCCTAATGGCGCAAACGCAACGCTTGTAACTGCTCCAACTTGCGTGCCCGAAAATATCATCCCCAACCAGATCTCCTGCGCGATCGTGGATTCGCTCGGCGATTCGGTTGGATTCTTCTCCAAGATCCAATAACTTCCAGCCACCAACACGAACCGGGTGAGATGCCGATGTTAGGCATCTCACCTTGTTCGGCCAGATCGACCGTCAGGACGTGGCTTCTCTGAGACGATGGGGTCTTTAATGCGCGGGCGTGAAGGATACGCAAGTCGACGGCGGCGTCCTGGACAGGTTTTGTGCGGCTGCAGCTGATCCTTCCGCTCACGATTGGAAGCATGCGAATCAATAACCCTCGTTCGCGCGTGCCATCCACGAAATACGTCGTGCCTTTCTGATAGTTGAAATTTGTCAGAAGCACAAAATGCGACCACGCGGGCACTCCCCAGAACCTTTCCTGAATAGCGCCAACGCCCCACTCTCCCCGGCGAGAATCCCCATATTGCGGCAATTCCGGATTGCCAAAGATTCGTTCAGGCCGCGATCGCCCTACAAAGACGACCCGCGCGGTAAATACAGCATGGTACGCGGATTCAGGGCGCACCATCGGCGGCTTACCGTTGCAATCTGGGCTAAAGAGGGACGATTCCAACGCCGAGAGCCCTAACGTCACAGCCAGATCTGCGCACAAGACGACCATCCCAGTAAGGACCAGAACTCCCGCACGCCCCAGCAACGAACGCTCGCGGGGTTGAAGGAGGGGCGGCCAACCGCGGACGCTTGTCTCCAGCCAAAACAATCCGAATAATAGAAACAACGGCGACCATCCAGCCAAGGAGGGCAAGAGCGCCTTGGTCCAATGGGAGAAACGAAACACAAGCCCGGCAAGTCCCAGTGTGAGAGCAAACAGATAGCGCACTCGCCTTCGGCCCCGAATTGCCAGCAGCCCAGTCCAAACCGGAAGGAAGAAAACAACGGTTAACCCAATGGCAGCGGGAATCTCCGGAGCCTCGAACCCCTCACTGCCATCTGGGCGCGAGAGCCCATATTCTGCCGTCAGATAGGAAAGCCCAAAAACCGCAACCGGCATGAGGATGAGAAAAATGAGCCCCGCTTGTTTCCGATTTCGCAGCGCGGTGATGGAGCCGACTAGAAACACCCCCGCCAGAAGAAGCGTACAGCCCATAAGAGACATCCAGAGGACACGCCAGCTAGGCGGAGCGTCGTCAAACGGCGGATCTATCTTCCCGAATCGAACAAGCAGAAGAAATCCGATGAACAGGCCGAGTATCATGACAAGCCAGCTCAGCAACTTCCTCAGTATCGATCCCATTCGAGTCATAAAAAAGATTTCCGATACGAGCATGCCCTGCACGCCACGTTTCGAAGTCGCTAACCTAATCTTGTTAGACACCGGACGACATCTGCGCGACTTGTGGAAATAGGCTTTGAGAGTTTTCGTTGCGAGTTCGTTCTTCTTGATTTTTAGCTGAAATGCTCGCGGCAGCATTTGGGGGATCCAAACCTGCCTCCCTGTTCGGATACAACTACGAGCAGGAAATCTGGGCGAACACGTACTACCAAGCAACAGGGCTCATGCATACGGCAAATGAAGGCCGGAATTTTTTGGGGGGAACTTCAGCCGTGATCAGGGAAAGAGAACGCGATTGCTTAGCACCCTTGCGACGTTCCTATTCGACCCGAGCTTGGCAATTGAAGCAATCAGCGGAACTAATCAGCCTGTGAGTGAAATATTTAGATTTTGATAATACTTTTTGATTTCGTTCACCAGGTATCCAGCTTCTTCCTCAGAAATGTCGCAAATCAGGCGATGTTCTCTGCCACGGTAGTTGATAGCGATTCCCGGCACTATGCTGTCAGCAAATTCGCCGCCATTGTGAAGATAGTGGGCTCGTAAGTTACTGACAAACCGCGAATTCATCGTCCGCGTCCGGTTGAATCCAAACCGCTTGCTCGTGACAACGATGCACTCCGGTTCAAGACATATTCGGGTAGGCGCTTTAGAGAGATCCTGGAGCCAACAAAATCCACACATCACCAGCCAAGTCACTACAGCTATGCTGTACAAAATGGAACGGACCTCAACGGGCGCGTGACGGAAGGCGAACGCAAAAAAACACAGTATTACCAGCATCCACGCAGAAAATACAACGACTAGGAACCGGCTCTCCCCCTTCAACGGTGGAACCAAAAGCTCCATCCCACGCGGCCCATTCGTGATATGACTTCTTGGCATCATTGGGGACTCTGAACCTTAAGCGGTGAGTAGCATTATAAATGCGCTGTCAGCAGCATTCAGTCCACACATCTGTACGAGATACAAACATCAGCGATTTACCTCGAAAAGGCGACCTTCCCCTGAGGAGCTGTTTCAGGGAGCGTTTCGAGAAGCCTCCTTTCAACAGCGTAGCTTGTTGACTTCAGAGGTTCGGCTTCTTCAGTAACTTGTTTTTGCCGCTTCCGGCATGTCACCCTCATCTTTCTTTTCTCTCGCTTTCCTCCCTGAGAATGGATTACGAAAGGGAGTTTGGAGCGGGGCGAGGGTGGGCGTAGTATGCTTGGAAAAAGCAAACCCTTCGATTTTTAAGCGATTTTTTCAAGATGGTGTATCCAATGGGAAAGACTCATCTTTGCCGGGGGCAGAGTATAAAGCCCGAGTTTTCACGACGCGTTGACGCGGCAGCGCGATGGCGCCGATGGCTTGCGCTTGCCGCTCTCTTATCAGTCGCTGCCCTGGCCAGCGCACAGCCCTGGCGGACTCTAGGCCCCGACGGCGGCGATGTGCGCAGCCTGGCGCACGACCCCAAAGATCCGGATCGCATCTTTCTTGGTACGAGCGCAGGCAGTCTTTATCTTTCAGTGGACGGCGGGGCGAATTGGACGCGTTATGCCCAATTGGGCAATTCAAGAGACCTTGTTCTCGACAGAATTGCGATCGATCCCTCCGATCCGGCGACCATGTATGTAGCCGCATGGAGCATTGAGTCTTCCAACGGCGACTTGTTTCGCACCCGAGACGGCGGCAAGACCTGGAATACCCTACTCGCGATGCATGGCAAGTCCGTGCGTTCTCTCACCATCGCTCCGTCGGACCCCAAGACGCTGGTCGCCGGCTCCCGCGATGGCGTCTACCGCACCCGCGACAGCGGCGAAACATGGGAACGCATCTCGCCGGAAAATCATGCGGAGATCAAGAACATAGAATCGGTGGCCGTGGCCCCGGACAATGCAGACGTGATTTATGCGGGAACGCGCCATCTTCCGTGGAAAACGGAAGATGGCGGGCAGCATTGGCACAGCATCAAGAAAGGCATCATTGACGATTCGGACGTCTTCTCCATCATTATCGATTCCGCCAATCCGTCGACCGTCTACGCCAGTGCTTGCTCGGGCATCTATAAGAGCGAATCTGCCGGGGAGCTGTTCCGTAAGATTCAAGGCATCCCGTTCTCCGCAAGGCGCACGCGTGTGTTGCGGATGGACCCCGCCGACCATCGGGTGGTGTATGCGGGCACGACCGAGGGCTTGTGGAAGACCGGCGATGCGGGCGCCACATGGAAGCGCGTGACCGGCGCGAATGTTGTTGTCAACGATATCCTGCTTGATCCACGCAATACCGCGCGAATCCTCATGGCAACTGACCGGGGCGGCGTGCTGGCCAGCAATGACGCGGAGCGATGTTTGCAGCCTCCAATCGCGGCTTTGCCCACCGGCAGGTGGCGGCGCTACTGGTGGACCGCAACGACGGCTCCATCCTGTATGCAGGCGTTTTGAACGACAAAGAGTTTGGAGGCGTGTTTGTTTCGCGCGACAACGGACAAAGCTGGAAACAGATGAGCGAAGGCCTGGATGGACGCGATGTGTTTGTGCTGAGGCAGGCGCAGAACGGCACAATCGTGGCCGGCACCGACCGCGGAATCTTTCAGCTCTCTCCTGCCCCAGGCCAGGAAAATGTCCGATGGCAGCCTTTGAATACCGTCGAGATTGCCACGAGCAGCCTGCACACTGGCAGAAGTACCGCCGCCTCAAGATCGGGCTTAACTTCCTCAAAACCAGCTTCAGAAGGACGAGAAGAGCTCAATGCTCGTGTAACAGGCCTAGAACTGAGCCCCGGAAGGTGGTTTGCCTCCACCTCAATCGGATTACTGATCAGCACCGACCAAGGCAAGACATGGCGCGGCGGTCCGATCTATGGAATCAAAGAGATGGTGGGCGTGAGCCTGCTGGATCGCATGGTGGTGGCCGCTGGACGCCACTCGGTGTGGGTCTCGGTGAACGGCGGCGAAAGCTGGCTTACGGGCACGTTGAGCGGCTCTATCAGTGCGGTCAACTCGGTCACTGTAGACAGCAATGGCGTCATCTGGCTAGGCGCGCGCGAAGGGGTTTTCCGCAGTACCAATGCCGGCGATTCCTGGCAGTATATGGGCACTTTGCCTCTTTCCAACATCATTGCCATTCGTTTCGATGAGGAAAACCATCGTCTGCTGGCCGTAGGCTCGGCCTCGACCAGTGTCTTTGAAAGCGCCGACAATGGCCGCTCCTGGCATAGAACCGACTCCGGTTGGCTGCTGCGCGACCTCCGTACGTTGCATGGACGGGTAATCGCAGCCACGGCCTTCGATGGCGTGGTGATACAGCCTGAGCCGAGCGCTCAGGTTACCGAAGTCTCCAGTGGCAGCGGAAATCCATAAAGACTTCGGTTACTCAGGATTAACTGGTCAGAATGGAATGGATCAGGTAAAAACTACATCTCAGGCTGAGTAGGCTGCTCGCCTAAGTAACTGAAAAAACGCAGCCTCGCTTGGCCCTGGTCGTGCAATATCAGCTTTTGCGGTGTCCCCCGACTGCTCTCCGAGGAGGACTCATGAGACTCTACCCCGTTTTTCAACCTGCCATATCCTGGCAGATGAGTTTCCGGGCGGCCTTTCCTCGTAGGAAAAGCCGCACCACGATTCAATTCCTGGAAACATCTGGTCGAAAAATGGGCTATCGGCGCAAACACTTCTTTTGCATGGCCCTGCCAATTCTGTTTGCACTGGCCATTGGATGCGGCGTCAGCCGCCCCCCAACGGATTCTGCGGAAAATGGGGGGGCTCAATTGCCCTTCTCGAATGAAGGAGAGCTGAGCATACCGAAGGATACGCCGATCTATGTCCATCTTCTGCGGCCTCTCTCAAGCTCCTCTGCAAAGACCGGGCAAACCTTCGAGGCGGTCATGGACGAGCCGTTGGAGATGGATGGCCGCATGGTCGCTCCACAAGGTGCAAAAGTTAGCGGGCGCGTCGTCGCTGCCCGGGAGTCTGGTCATGTGCATGACGGCGGTTATTTGCGGCTTACACTCTCTTCCCTCACCCTGAAGGGCAAAGAAATTCCGATTCAAACTTCCAGCATCTTTGTGGAAGGCGGCTCCTTCAAGAATCGCAGCCTCGCCTATAGCGGGGGCGGCACCGGCGGCAACGCTCTGCTCGGCGCACTGATGGGCGATGCCAAAGGCGGACTCGCCAGCTCTACCGTGGGAGCCGTTGGAGGAGCCACGGCGGCCTATTCGAACGGCAAGAAAGAGGTGGGGTTTAATGCTGAGCGCAAGTTGAGCTTTCGCTTCACTCAGCCACTGACGGTCGATCCTTCATCTCCTGTATCTACGAGCGAAACGAAATAACGAGGAACGCATTGAGATCAGCCGTCGGAGGTCCGTTGTCCCGTTGTCCCGTTGTTTCCGTTGTTTCCGCTATTCCATGGGTTGCGTCGGCCTAGGTCACTGAGCAAATATAGAAGTTCCCGCACAACGCTTTGTTGCCATTGGCCTCTGATCGCGCACAGCGGTTGATGTGGATAAGAATGGCTATTGCACTCCCAACTGCCAAAACACAAAGCTCCACACATCCACGTTCTCTTCGATTTGCTTGCCCACCGGCTTTCCGGCGCCATGACCCGCCTTTGTATCGACCTTCAGCAGGATAGGACGGTCTGGCCCATTCGCGGCCTGCGCTTGCAGCAGCGCCGTCATCTTTTTTGCGTGCATGGGATCGACGCGCGTATCACTGTCGGCCGTCATCAATAAAGTTGCCGGGTAAACGGTACCTGCCTTCACGTGTTGGTAGGGAGAGTAGGCATAGAGCCAGTCAAATTGCTGGGGATCGTCGGAGGAGCCATACTCGGGAATCCACAATTTCGCGATCTGAAATTTCTGGTAGCGTAGCATGTCGAGCAGCGGCACCTGGCATACCACGGCCCGGAATAAGTCGGGACGCTGCGTGAGCGCTGCTCCCATCAGCAGCCCGCCATTGCTGCCGCCCTGAATCGCAAGATGACCGCTGTCGGTGTATTTTTCCGCAAT
>DATGIO010000142.1:0-3614 GCA_035295685.1 Candidatus Angelobacter sp. | reverse complement strand
GCGAAATCGAGGCTACGACAGCTCCGGTATAGTCAAAAATCGGGGCTGCCACCGCTCGGACCCCGAGTACATGTTCTTCGTCATTGATTGCATAGCCATTGATTCTGATTTGCCGCAGCGCTGCCTTGAGCGCGTACACGGTTCGTATGGTCTTAGGCGTATAAATGGCCAGCCTACGTTTCCCGAGCAGTTTTTCCAGCTCATAATCCGAGTGGTAAGCGATCAATGCCTTTCCTTGCGCCGTGCAATGCACATCGATGTGCCTTCCTATCCAGGCCCCGCCTCCGGCATCGTGCGGTGACTCGACCGATGCGATCGTCACCGCCTCCGGTCCTATAAGTACCGCTAGAAGCGACGTTAGGTCCTGTTTCCTTACCAGGTCCACCATGTAAGGGTGGCACGTCTTCAGCAGATGGAATTGAGCGCTGGATGCTGCGGCGAATTCTCGCATGCGGTTGCCCAGCAAAAAACGACGGCTGTCCTTGCCCCGCTGCAAATAACCTCGCTTGATCAGAGTCGAAACCAAGTAGTGCGTGCTGCTCTTCGGAATTCTGAGACGTCGGCTTATCTCTGCGAGCGTAAGTTCCTTACCGGAATAGAAAAGAAGTTCGAGCAGGTCAAAAGCCCGCTCGACGGATGGTACCCGTTGTAGGTCTCGCGGATTGTCTTCTGGCGCTTGCATGGCCGGCACCGGAAACCTTCCCTATCTCTTCCATGTGCGGAGCGAATTTTGTCGCGGCTTTGCCATGAAGAATAACCCTTACTTAGGCGCCCTAAGAAGCCAACAATCGTCCCTAGCCTCCTACCCTAGCAGGTCCTGGCACTGCAGATAATGATGCATAATCATAGTTTCTCGAACGCCCTGAAAATTGAAGCCGCGATTGTGTTCACGCGGCGTTGGCTTTGGCAGCGCTTAATTATACGAGACCTCTATGAGGAGAAGGCTTCGCCGTTCCTCTGCTGCCGTAGGAATAGAATTCATAACACGCTGGTTTTTGAAGCAGCTCCTTCATGACAGAGCCCCAACCCCAGTTCGATTAGTTCGTCCATCTCTTTCCTATACGAATCATCTAATTGCAAAACAGGCTCGCGCAGCCGATCGGAGGGAAGGACGCCCCGTCGCATTAGCGTCCGCTTGTCTAGGAGTAATCCTGCTTCGAGGTGCTGTAAACAAAAAACCAGATATGGTTGCATCCGAAGCAAAACTAGCTTTGCCTCTTCAATACGGCCGCTACTAAATAAGCGAAGCATCTGCACATACGCTTCTGTCAATCCGGGCCCCGCCATAATGCCGGAAGCTCCGTGGCTGAAGCCGTCCGCCATGTATATTCCCCACAAACCGTAGAGAACCTGCAGCTTACCTCTTGATCGCCGAATAATTTCCTTGCATTTCCTGCCGGGGAATGGAATTTCCAGTTTTGCAAACTGAAAATTCGGATGGAGCCGCGCTAGCTCGATAAAGAGGTCTGTGGGCAACCCGCTGCCGCTGAAATCAGCGTCTTGAAGCATGATTGGAATTTTTACGCTGTCGCATACACGATCGTAAAATAACCTCAATTCCTTCATCCCCAAGGGAGCCATCTGCGGCGGCAAAATCATCAGGCCATCGGCCCCGAGACGCTCTGCATAAACCGAAAATTCAATGGTGGAATAAACGGAACCCGAGCCGGTGCTGATAATCACCGGAACTCGGTGAGCCACTTGCTCAATGACGACCTCAGCTATACGATACCGCTCCGGGTCGGAAAGCTTATAGAACTCGCTCCCGAATCCAGGAACACAGATTGCCGTCGCCCCAGCCTTGACAGCGAAGTCAGCTTGTTTGCGCAAAGACTCTTCATCGATACGCTCATCTTCATCGAAAGGCGTTGCCAGAACCGGAATGAAACCGCGTAAGTTCATTGATATCTCCTTGCGTCACGTGTCTAGCGATCACGAGCCTCTCACGGTCACTTGCGCAAGAGGACGCGTTTGCCGCGACGCAACTTAGATGGGTTTGACATTAAATAGAGCCTCGAAAATCTTTCCTCATCGCATCCGCCGGCGTGATTCTTTCCGGTTGATTTGTCGAACGGACTCATTTTCATCTTTGTCTCAAAACTTCAATGGCACTCCTGTCCAAGTGGCCCCGGATCTCGACCGACGGCGGGTAAGTCGAGAACCAATCGGCGCATCCATGGGGCGGAGGCGGGAACGAGAGATTCTCAGGAACCGGGATAAAGAGGGGCGGATTCGGTTTCTGGTCAAAATCGAACACATCGCGCATGTCACGTGCCTTCCTGTCGCATGCCGTGAGATGCCACAGTCCCCAGCGCTCTTCAATGAACTTCAGGACAGAGGTGAAGTCGTAGACTCCATGCACAATGTACCCCGGTTTCGCATACCGCGAGATGACAATCATCGGCACGCGCGGACCGTAGCCAAAGGCATCTACATCAGGCGGAAAGACATGATCATAAAAAACCCCATAGTCCTCCCACGTCAGAAAGATCACCCTGTCTTTCCAGCATAAGAGCTTTGCATGAGTGCGTTCACCAACTTGGTCACGTACCGCATGCCGCGAGCAGGCTGGGAAGTGGGGTGCTCGCTGTCCAGACTGTTGGGAATCAGATAGGAGACGTCCGGCAAGGTGCCTCGTTTGAGGTCCTTAAAATATCCGCTTTGATCGACCCAATGCGTCATCCAGTTGGGAATGTCCCGAATCGCTTTGAACGCCGGCAGCGGATTCCACAGGGAGTACGTCTTGGCCGTTGGATCGTGTTCCAGCGTTGGCGCAGGACCTTTTTCAACATAATACTTCCAGGTTAGCTTTGCATTTTCGAGCCGGGTGACGATGGATGGGAAGGTAAAGCCATCAGGATCGTCCAGACTTTCCTCCAGGTTCTTAAGCAACAGAAAATTGTCAATGACCCCGCCGGATTGGGCGGCCACGATGTAAATGTGGTTCGGCAAGCTGGGACCGTTCAGGGAAGAGAGAAACATATCGCAAAGCGTGAACCGGCGCGCGTACTCCCAATAATTGGGAATATCTCGGTCATCGTAATAACCCATGGTGTTAAGGAGTCCCTTCGGCCAAACGAACCCATCCATTTTGCCGTTGTCGTAAGCTGCGTGGGCGATCCGCCAGCTATGATCGAGATCGGAAAAGGGCGCGCCGGAAGGCATGTGGAAAGGGCTAACGTAGGCTCGGCTCCCTGGCATCTTAGGAAGGCACGTCAAAGGCGGAAAGCCATCCGCGCCGGGAAATCTGCCGAAGTAATTATCGAAAGAGCGGTTTTCCTGAATAATCCAAATCACGTGACCAATCTTCTTGAAGCCAGCTGGTGATTGCCGCATTTCCGCTGATTTCACCTGCTTTCCAGCTGTGGTCGGCAAAAAGTGCGCGGAGAGAACGAACAAAATAACCACTACAGATAAGTGTCGTGCGAAGTGCTCAGGAAGTATTTTTGACCTGTCATTCTCCGGAGTGCAAGTCGGCGTCATCTTGAAACCTTTAGATAACTACATCCAAATAAATTGTGATCGAACGTGTGTCAAGTGCGTTCAACTTATTGAACGGCCTGTCTGGCTGCAACAATCGAAAACGAGAAATGCCGACCAGGTACTATTTTCAG
>DATGIO010000141.1:0-56364 GCA_035295685.1 Candidatus Angelobacter sp. | reverse complement strand
TGATATTGGTATCGACCTTACGCAGACCCTCTTCCACGTTCTTTGAGATGTTGCGGGAGCAAAGATTGGAGGAGTCGAAAAAAGACTCGAAGCGATCGTGAATGTGAAACAGCAATGCCACGGCTCCGGTAGCATCGGCCTCACCTACTACGCGCTGCTCCTGGCCCGCCTGCTCCATGCGCAAGGTAGCCGAACCGGCGTGGAAGATACGCCACTCGGCGCCATAGACCAAAGTCTGTCCTGTGGGAAAACGATAGTTGGGATCGGCCTTGGGAAAAGAGGGAACGTCCGCCACCGCAGGCTTTTCTGCAACACCGGCAGCGATACTGGGAGGGCGGGCGGCCTGCTGAGCAAAGGTCCCTGAAATGGCGAGCAATACAAGCGCCGCCAGCCGCTTATGCATTTGAATCAATGCCTATGCACCAATACCATCTTCAAGATCAAAGCAACCATCACTACAAGGGAGCCTAATATTGCATTGTACTCGCGGTGGCGCATATAAAGCGCCCTTGAAAATTCACCCTGGCCCTCCGTAGTACCAGCCCGATAGGGTGTAAGGCGCGGCAACAATCGAGGCACATTTGCCGAATAGTCCGCATATTCCGCAAAAGCCGAGCGCAAATAGGCCTCTTCGGCGCGAATCACCGGCAAATAGATCACAACAAACAATACGGCCGTGGCGAAGGTGATGGGGGCATCGAGGGCCGAGACCAGGAATCCCACAGCAATCAAGATGGAGCCAAGATAGAGCGGGTTTCGCGTATAAGCATACGGTCCGGTTGTTGCAAGGGCTGCGTTCTTTTGAATATGCCCGGAGGCTAGTCCACGCACCACGAGCCCCGCGATAACAAGACCGGCACCCAGCGCAATCGACCACCACACAGGACGCGCCAGCCACAGATAGGCCA
The DNA here is from genome assembly GCA_035295685.1 of Candidatus Angelobacter sp. GTDB lineage: Bacteria > Acidobacteriota > Terriglobia > Terriglobales > Acidobacteriaceae > Angelobacter. The sequence continues at coordinate 55,456 of DATGIO010000141.1, read as the reverse complement.
AAGCGAAAAGAAATCCCAGCGGGACACGAAGCCGTGTAGCGATGCGCGACCAGCTAGCCACGTCCGCCTCCTAGAAGCCATCGAGCGGCGGACACCACCTCGTCCGCAGTGATCTTCAGCAGGCCTTCTTCCGGCACGCTGTTGTGGGACATGGTTGTGTGGCTCTCCGGGTGGCGAATCACCACCGACTTTGCTCCAAAAGGCCCGGTTCGCTTCGGGTCGGTTGGGCCGTATAGAGCCACCGCCGGTATGTCGAGAGAGGCCGCAAGATGCAAGGGGCCCGTATCCCCACCGATAAAGAGACGCGCGCGGCGCATCAAAGAGATGAGTTGGCCGATGGAGCAGTGAACCTCAAAGGCGTTTCCGCCGCTTGCCCCGATAATTTCCTGCGCCAATGACTCCTCGCCTGGGCCAGTGTTGACCAGAGTTTTGATGTTGTGCCGGGCCAACGCCTGCGCTACCTGGCCGTAACGCTGCGCAGGCCATTGCTTGGCTCCCCATCCCGCACCCGGATTCATGATCGCGAAGCTAGCAACACCAAGCCTTTGGATTTCCGCCTCCGCCCAAGCCTCGCCTGCCGGGTCGCGTGGAAGCTGTGGGGCCGGTAGGGGCAATGTGCTTACGCCAAGTTGCCCAAGCGCCTGCACCGCAAGTTCGTGATTTTGCTCGATCACATGCTCCATGGAAGTCTCGTACTTTTGCGAATAGGCGAAACGCGCCGGAGACTCGCGCGGTTTGCTAAATCCTGCCTTGGTTCGCGCGCCACTCAGAGCGGTGAAAAAACCCGACTTCATCGCGCCTTGAAAATCCAAAGCCAAGTCGTATTTGGCTTTCCTGATCGCCTGGAGCGCGCTTAGGACTTCCGCTCCGGTGCGCGGAGACCAAAACGCTTTTCGCCACCGGAGCGTGTTGACTTTGTGAATTGTGTCTAAAGCCGGTTTGCCGGAGCAATGCTCGCTCTTTGGAGAAGCTGCAGAAGCCTGCCGGGCTCCGCTTGGCACCTCCAGAAGCTCGCTCCAGCGCTCTTCTACCACCCAATCAATGGTTGCTTGAGGCATTGCCTGGCGGATTCCAGTCACTACTGGAAGAGCGTGAAGAATGTCACCCATGGCCCCCAGCCGAACGATCAGGATTTTCGCCATTCTTCCTGTCTCAACAGCTCGGTGCTGGAATGATCCTTGGGGTCTCCCACAATTTCGACGCGGCCTCCGTTGGCAAGTACGACTTCGCGCTCGGGAACGCTTTCGGCGGTGTAATCGGTTCCCTTCGCATGGATATCAGGCCGCAAGAGCCGGATCAGGCCGCGAACATCCGGGGCATCGAAGATGGTGACGGCATCGACATCCTCGAGGGCTGTCAAGATTTCGGCGCGCTCGCCGGCTGGAACCCTGGGCCTGCCTTCTCCTTTCAAGGCGCGAACGCTGGTATCGGAATTGATGGCCACGATCAGTTTGCCTCCCAGGTCTTTTGCGGCCCGCAGGTAGCGGATATGCCCAACGTGCAGCAGATCAAAACACCCATTGGTAAACACAATCGTTTCACCCGAATCGCGCCATGTTTTGACTTGCGCCGCCAACTCCGATTCGGTCAGCAGCTTTTGACGGGCGCGGCTCAACTGCCCTCCGTTACCGCGCGCAGCAGTTCTTCGCGGGTCACGGTGGCGGTGCCGCGCTTCATCACAACGATTCCACCAGCATAGTTGGCGAGGCGGGCGGCCGATTCAGGATCTGCGCCGGTGGCAAGTGCGGCGGTATAAGTTGCAATGACGGTATCACCCGCGCCGGTCACATCCGCAACCGCATCGGAACCATGCACAGGGATGGAGACAGGCTTCTCTCCGCGAGAGAAGACCACCATGCCTTCGCTTCCGCGGGTTACGAGCAAGGACTGCACCTTCATTTTCTGCATCACGGTCCGGCCTGCCTCGAATAGCTGGTCTGTGCTTTCAATCCGGGTTTGCAAGACTTCTTCCAGTTCGGGCTGATTGGGTGTGGCGGCCGTAGTGCCCGTGTAGGCTAGCGTCCGATAGCGGGAATCGACCGTGATGGGAATCCCATTCAGCGCGGCCCGCGAACGGACGCTCTGATAGATTTCCGGCGTTGCCGCGCCATATCCGTAATCGGAAATCAGCAGGGCATCGGAGGCGCGGATATAGCCGCGCGTCTGGAAAATCAACTCCCGGGTAGCCGCACGATCCAGCGGCGTAGTGGGTTCGCGATCCATGCGAACCACCTGCTGGCGCGTCGATTGCGGCGTACCCGCCAGCATCCTGGTTTTGGTGACGGTCTCGCGGCCCTTGATGCGGCGAATGCCGCTCACCGAGATATGCTTCTTCCTGAATGCCCGGAGCAGCATGCGGCCCGGTTCATCATCGCCGATGACTCCTACCGGGAGCACATTGACTCCTAAATCGGCAAGATTGTAGACCGTGTTCCCCGCTCCTCCGGGCACAACCGTGCGCTCCCGATGCTTAAGAATAAGCACAGGAGCTTCGCGCGAGACCCTGGAGATTTCTCCATAGATAAATTCGTCTGCCACGAGATCGCCGAGCACGGTAATGCTCAGCTTGGGAAATTCCTCAATAATTCTTACCAGCCGCTCAGTCGGCTTTGAGTTCTTCATGTCGGAGAAATTGTCTCATGTCCAGGCTGTAATGGGGGATGCACGGCGGCTCAAAGCGCCTCCAGAACCATGGCAACGGCAGCTTGTGGATCCTCCAGCCGCAAAGTGAGGGTGGCGCTTTCAAGCGGCTCCAACCGCACCGAAAGCGATCCCAGATTGATGGCATCCTTCTCGGTGGTGACAAAGCCTACAGCCCCAGACTTCAGCTTACGCTGGATAAGCCGATCAATGTCGGCCTGAGCGTACCGATGATGGTCCGGAAACGCCACAGTATCGACAAGGCGCTTACCGACGTTCCTCAAGCCCTCGAAAAATTGTTCTGGACGGGCGATTCCACAAAAGGCCACTACATCTTGGGTCGTGCTTGAGGCATGAATCTCCCTGGTGGTGCGCCACACTCGCCTTGCTTCAGCGGGCGCCGCCACTCCCGGCGGCAGAACAACTGCGTCGGCTCGCGCCAGGGAACGCAACGGCTCGCGCAGCCGCCCCACCGGAAGCAGCGTATCCCGCATGTCTTCCTCGGGAAGCAACACGATATCGAAACTGCGATGCAGCCTGCGGTGCTGGAAGCCATCGTCAAGAAGATGCATCCTTGACGAGAATTGGCGCTCGGCAAGCAGTCCACCCTGGTATCGATCCGCGCCAACAATCACGGGTACGTGGAGCGCCCGCGCGATCAGCAAGGGCTCATCGCCAAACTCATGGGGAGCGCCTTGAGGATCCACCACGGAGATATCCTTCGATTTACGACCGTATCCGCGCGAGAGCACATCGAATTCAACACCGCGTTCTTTCAGTAGTTGGCCGAGGGCGATGACAAAGGGCGTTTTTCCGCTGCCCCCAACGGAAATATTGCCAACGCTCACCACCGGCTGCCGCAGCTTGTGACTTTTCAAGGCTTGCCGGTCGTAGAGAGCATTTCTGAGGGCGACGCCCGCGCTGAACATCTGCGAGAGCGGATTCATTCAGTCTCTACCTTGGGTTCAGAAGGCTTCGATTCAGAAACCTTCGATTCAGAAATTAAAGGCTGCAGCGCGTGCAAAGTCCGGAGAGTCGCGCCCGCATGCTCGGCAAACAACGCCTGCGCGCGCTGTCCAAGCTTTTGTCGCTCTTCCGCATTTCCAAGCAAGTTCAGTATTTCTCGGGCAAGGCCGGAAGCGTCGGCCACACGCAAAGCCTCCCCCTGCCGAAAGATATTGACGATCTGGCGAAAGTTAAACGTGTGCGGCCCGGTTACCACCGCGACGCCATACTGCGCCGGTTCCAGAATGTTATGGCCACCGGTGGGAAATAGACTGCCGCCGACAAAAGCAACATCGGCCAGGGCATAGACAGAAGCCAATTCGCCAACGCTATCGAGAAGAAAGACACCTTTCGAAATCGGCTGGCCGGGTGTCCATCGGCTTCGACGCTGATAAGGCAGATCGAGCGACGCAATCAGATCCGCAACTTTATCGAAGCGCTCCGGGTGACGCGGGGCCAGAACCATCACTGCTGCCGGATAGGACGCAGCTATTTCGTGAAAAGCCTGCAACAAGACCTGCTCTTCGCCTTCGGTCGTGCTACCGCACACCATGATGGAAGAGTTTGGGGCGTTAGAGTCTGTGTGAATAGCCGCGCGCAATGAATCGGCAATCGCACTGGTGGCGGCAGGACGTATATCGAATTTCAGATTGCCGCTAACGTGCACACGTTCGGCAGGGGCTCCGATTTGCCGCAGACGCGAAGCGTCATCTTCCGTCTGCGCAAGAAATAGATCAACCTGGGCCAATACTGGAGAAAAGAACCACCGAAACCGCTTATAGCGGGGGAACGACCGGTCGGAGATCCTGGCGTTTACCACCGCAATGCGACTGCCGCCGGCTTTTGCAAGGCGTAGAAGAGCGGGCCAAAATTCGGTTTCCGCCAAAATGAGCAGGTCTGGCCGCAAGAGCTTCAGGTAAGGGCGGATTGCAAATCCCAGGTCGAGCGGAAGATAAAATACGTGGTCTTCGCCAAAGCGCGCGCGCGCCAAGAGTTGACCACTCAAGGTAGTTGTGGAGACGAAAACTTCTCGATCCCGGTTCTCGTCCTTCAGGTCTTGCTGTTCTCGCAGTTCACGAACAAGGCTTGCGACCGCCAGCACTTCGCCCACCGATACTGCGTGGATCCAAATGGAACGTTGGCGCGAAGCCCGCGCCAGTCGCTCGGCTGGAAAGCCCAATCGTTCCTGAAGCCCAGCCCGATACTTGCCCGAACGCAACATCTGGAAAAGCCACCATGGCAGGGAAAGGAGCAAAAGAACCGCTAAACTCACGCTGTAAAAAAAGTAGAGAATATCCGCTTTTACCCCGTTTTTCGACCGGTTATCCATCCCGGCAAAAGCTTTTCGTGCGGGTTTATCCATCCCGGGAAGATTCATTTTATGCGTTGGAACAGCAGTTGTGTAAAACTCAGCCCAGCCGGATAATCAAAGGGATGCTAATCAAGAAAGCACAAGTGCGGGCCCAAGCTATCGTTGTGCCTTTTTTGCTGGCGGCCCTTTTTGCCCTTCCGGCGGCAACCGCACCCACATCCGTGTCCCCCGCGACCCACGCCAAGAGCTATCCTGCGCACGAAAGCCATGAAGATGAAGCTCTATCCATTGCGGTCGATCCCTTTGACCGGCCCGAGAAAACCTCGGCATTCAAGGTGAACTACCAGGGGCACGATCTTCTGCCGATCCGGCTCATTATTTCCAACGACGGCGACAACACCGTGATGCTCGATAATCTGCAGGTGGAGTACGTCACGGCCCATCGGACCAAGTTGCAGCCAGCCACCAGCGACGATCTGTATCGCCGCATGGCAAAGGGCGGATCGCGTCCGGACAAGCCGCCCGTGCAGCTGCCAATACCTTTGCCAAGAAAGAACAAAGCGGGAGTGAGCAAGGACACGCAAAATGAGATCGATTCCTTGCAGTTTTACACGGTCCCGGTGACCGCGCACTCCACCAATAGCGGCTTCTTGTTTTTCGATGTTTCGGGCATCAGCTCGCCGGAAGAGGGAGCGCACATCTACATTTCCGGAATGAAGGTCAACGGCAAAGAGCTTTTCTATTTCGATATTCCTTTGGAGAAGTACCTGGCTTCCCAAGCCACCAAATGACGGGCTCCGTTCGCCTATAATTTCTGCATGGCTTCGGTTATCCAGCTTTCGGCTTCCGTCCGCGAAAAATATGAGCCGGTGATTGGCCTTGAGGTGCACGTACAGCTCCTCACCGCCAGCAAAATTTTCTGCTCCTGCTCTACGCAATTCGGCGCTCCGCCCAACACCAACGTGTGTCCTGTTTGCCTGGGTCTGCCGGGCGCGCTGCCGGTGCTCAATCGGAAAGCCGTGGAGTTTGCGGTGTTGGCCTCGCAGGCTCTGAACTGCCAGGTGCGGGAGACATCGATTTTTGCCCGCAAGAATTACTTCTATCCCGATCTCCCCAAGGGCTACCAGATCTCACAATTCGACAAGCCACTGGCAGAGCATGGTTTCATCGACATATCCATCGGAGGCAAGAGCAAGCGCATCGGAATCACACGCCTGCACCTCGAGGAGGACGCAGGAAAGAGCCTGCATGACGGGTTCCCCGACTCGGCCACCAATACCTATATCGACTTGAATCGCAGCGGAGTTCCGCTTATCGAGATTGTCAGCGAGCCGGACATGCGCTCTCCCGACGAAGCTTATGAATATCTGACGCTTCTGAAGGAGATCGTCCTGTATACGGGTGTGAGCGACTGCAACATGGAGGAGGGGTCGTTACGCTGCGATGCCAATGTGAGCGTACGCCCCAAAGGGCAGGAAAAATTCGGGACAAAAACCGAGATCAAGAACGTAAATTCATTCCGCTTTATCCGCGAAGCTCTGGAGTACGAGATCGAGCGGCATATTGAGGTCATCGAGGGCGGCGGAAGAATCGGGCAGGAGACCCGTCTCTACAATCCATCGGAAGGCAAGACCTACGGAATGCGCTCCAAGGAGCAGGCGCACGACTACCGCTACTTCCCGGAACCGGACCTGCTTCCCCTGGTCGTAGATGCTCACCACCAGGAGGAGATTCGCAAGCTCCTGCCGGAACTGCCGGAGGCACGGCGCAAGCGTTTTGTAGCCGAATACGGAATCAGCGAGCAGGACAGCCAGGTGCTCACCGGAAGCAAGCAGCTAGCGGACCAGTTTGAAGAGGCAGCCAGCGCTTCAAAGAATCCCAAACGGGTAGCGAATCTGGTCCAAAGCGAGCTGATGGGACGGCTTAAGGCGAAGGGCCTGGAGATTGAACAGTCGCCCATCTCGATGAAGGGCATCGCGATGTCTGCCGACCTGGTGGAGGTCAAGACCATCTCCGGAAAGATCCTGAAAGATCTGTACGACAAGGCTTTCGAATCGGGCGAAGACTTCCCCGCTGTTTATGAGCGAGAAAAGCCACAACAGATTACCGATGTGGCAGCCATCGAAGCGATCATCGACGAGATCGTCGGGGCCAATCCAAAACAGGTGGAACAGTACCGCGCGGGCAAGACAACCGTGATGGGATTTTTTGTGGGGCAGGTGATGAAGGCGACGAAAGGCCAAGCCAGCCCGGAGCTTGTCAACGATCTTCTGAAGAAGAAGCTGGGCTAAGGCCTGGCGCTTCGCGCACATATTTGAGTTAGTTCTAGTTTGTCACGTGTCCGTGTGAGTTCTTGGGACCAGTGGGCTTCTGAGTCAAACTGGCATACAGAATTTCGACAAACGTGTCGGTGTTGATAAAGCTCTTTCCGAAAGAGTCCCACTTGGCAAGAACCTTTTCGCTCTTGAGCTGCTCCATGGTCTTATGCTGCTTGATGCCTGCCTGAACCGCGGCCGAAGTCTCGCGCAGCATCGTGAGGAATTTGCGAAGGTCGTCCTTGTTTCCAAGCGGACCGTGGCCGGGGATGATCTTTACATCGTCGGGCGTCTCGGCCAACACTTTCTCTCCACCGGCGATCATTCCTTGCACGCTTCCGCCGCTATCGATATCGATGAACGGGAACATGCCGCCATTGAAAAAATCGTCTCCCATGTGAACAACGTTGGCCTGCGGAAAGAAGATAACCGCATCGCCATCGGTGTGTCCGTTGGGAAAGTGGATCGCGCGAATGTCTTCGCCGTTCAGGTGCACGGAGACGTTGTTCTCAAAGGTAATGATCGGCAGCGCCACTTTTTTGGCTGGAGGAGTATTGCCAAAACGGCTGGTCCCGCCCGTTGAGAGCCTCTTGCGAACATTTTCCTGGGCGATGATCGGGGCCTCGGCTCCAAAGTGCTCGTTGCCTCCGGTGTGGTCCCCGTGCCAATGAGTGTTGAGCACAAACTTGATCGGCTTGTCGGTGATTCCTTTGAGAGCCGCTTCAATCTTGTCTGCCAGAGGCAGAAACTCATCGTCCACGATCACAATGCCGTCTTCACCTACGGATGCGCCAATATTTCCACCAGCGCCCTCGAGCATATATACGGTGCCAGAAACCTTCTGGACTTTAATCTGCACGCTGTCGAAACTCTGCTGAGCAAACGCCGAAACGCCGGCTAGAAGCAGGAGCGAAACGAAAATAAGAGCACTTCTGCGCATGATTCTCCTCGTTTTTCCTCTAGGTTTTGCCGATTGCGGGTTCGGACCTTGACCGGCAAACGGAACATCTTAGTTGGTGGGTGCTCTGAGTTCAAATGCCACACAGATCTCCTTCAGTGGAGAGCCAGTGCAGCAAAATCGCCTTTTCGGATGTGCTTACGTCCGCGGCCTAGTGGTTGGCCGTAGCGGTATCCGCCGGTGAGCGGAGCGGCTGCGTGGCGCCCTCGAAGATTTTTGAGAGCGTTCCATGTCCCACTCCATAGATCACGAACCCTTTCTGGTCGAAGCCATACTCGCGGAAGAGCAGTTCCGCCAGTCCATCACCATCCACGTCCACAGCATCGATCAGTTCCAGGCGCGGGACCACATCCAACTTGGAAGAATCGGCTACGCTGGCCGCCAGTTTCTCAGGATTGCCCTCGATATCGACGCGCGCAATCACGGTAACGTAGCGGGTTGCAGAGCGCGCTCCAGACGAGTCTTTGCTTGTTGGCCCCGGCAGCTCGGCGGAAAATACCACAATCGCATCGTTGGTAAGGTCAACGTCGAATGACCGCATCACAACCTTGGAAAATGCCGCTTCCGTGACGCCAGAGCTATCACGCGGCAACTGCGCCAGGGCAAGCTTGCGCATCTTGAACTGGATTTCCTGCTCTTCGCCCGTCTTCCAAATATATTCGTAGGATCGGGTCTCCGTCGCTTGGGCGTCCGAGACGGCCACGAGCACCTGCTTTCCAGCTTTCACAGATCCGGCAGGTAGTTTGGTTTCCTTTACCTCGCCTTTGCGGGACAGGACTGGACGATCCGGGTCCGAAGGAGGTGGAGGCCCCGAGGTGGTTTGCACTGGTGAAATTCCAGACTTTGCTGCTGGCTGTTGATTCTTCCCTCGGTGGGCCAATACCGGGCGATCTGGATCTGGAGGGGGCTCGGGCGTAGGACTCGCTTGCGCCGTAGGCGTTTCAGGCGTTGGGGTCGGCGTAGCACCGGAAGCATTCCCAGGGTGAACCAGCACCGGACGGTCCGGATCGGAGGGAGGAGCCGGGGTCGCTTGTGCCGACGGGGCGGGCGTTGAAGGGGTTGGCGTAGAGGCAGGGGCATTCCCGCGGTGGAGGATGGGGCGATCATCCGGCGTAGACGAGCCGGAGGGGGCACTCACGGTTGCATCAGCCGCAAGCGCCGGCTTTTCAGGCGCAGGCTTCGCGGCAGCCGCCTGCCACTTTCCTAGCGCCACCCAGATACCATCCTTTTCTTCGCCATTGAGGATGGTGACATAGCCAGTCGGCACCCCCGATTTTTGCGCCTCGTAAACCACGCCGTTTTCAAGAGACATAGGACGCGGCTTGCGCTCGTAGATGCTGGCATCGCGAAAGCGATTGTCGATCAGAATGGTGATGGGCGTAAGCTGGCTATGCGTAACTCCGTTGCTATCGGTGGTGAGCTCAAGCAGGGCAGTGGCGCGCAGCTTATGCGAGTTACGGTGCTGCAGGACGTTCGGAACCGCCCACAATCCCGCACAGGTCAGCAACAACACCGCGATGACCTGGAAACGCCTTCTGCTGTATAAATGCAGTTTGCGAAAAATGTGAATGAGGCTCATGGAAACCATGGAAATCAATGATAAAGCTCCCGACTTTGCCCTGCTCGACGAAGAGGGCAACAAGCTCTCACTTAAAGATTATCGCGGAAAACCCGTTGTTTTGTTTTTTTATCCTAAGGCGGATACATCCGGCTGCACTCGCGAAGCTTGCGAGTTCCGCGACTCGTACCAAAAGCTTCGGAAAACCGGCGCGGTGGTACTCGGGATTTCCCCCGACAAACCCACGGCCCAGAACAAATTTAAGGTGAAATATGAGCTGCCTTATCCCCTACTGGCCGATACCGACAAGGCCGTGGCCAAGCAGTTCGATGTGCTGAAAGAAAAGAGCATGTACGGCAGAAAGTACATGGGCATTGAACGAACCACGTTTGTGATCGGCCCCGAAGGAAAGATCGCCAAGATCATTTCAGGAATCAAGCCGGAAGAGCACGCCGCCGCCGCCCTGGAAGCGATCAAGGAATCGTAAGTGCGTTTGGAGCTTTCAAGCTCTTCCCGCTATTTGTGTTTGCTGCTGTGATGGGCGACCGATCCGGTGATCGTAAAGGAGAGCACGCTTTCCGCCGGTATCGATGCCTCTTCTTTTCCGGTTGCGGCCGCCAAGCCAGTTCCGGCTGCCGCGCCCGCTCCAGCACCAATCGCCGCACCTGCGCCGCCTCCCGCAACTCCGCCTATCAAGGCGCCGGCGGCGGCCCCTCCGCCGATCTTGGTCACATTGCTTTTCGTATGGCTCTTGCCTTTGCGCGCCACAGAGGAACTGTAGACCGTATCTCCATGAATCGACGTGAGCCGTAGAGTCAATTGCCCAGGAGCATGAAGGCGTCCGCTGCGCTTCACATAGGTTACTTTGCCCTTCACGGAATCTCCGGCGTGGGCGACGACTTTGCCATTTGACGTAATGTCTTTCGTCAGGGTTCCGCTCCAAGCTTCGTCCTTATGGGCTGTGCCCGAGCTCAAGGCGCCATTGATCCTGACAATGGCATGACTTCCGGCGGGAATTGTACCGGCATTCATCAACGCCGCCGAGCAAACCAGAAAAAGCATCGGCGAAAGAAATTTGCGAAGACTCGTCATTTCCATAAACTCCTGGTTGCTACCTTTCCAGCGTTGCCCGATTCCAAACTTCGTCTTTCGAACTTCACATCTTCCAAACTTCACATCTTCCAACTTCCTAGGAAAGCAGATGCTTTATTTCAGTTCGCAATTTTAACCCTGGCATCGCCTTTGTTATAAATGTTCCCACCGAGGTACATCACCCATGCGTTGTTGGACTCTTGCGCTCGTTCTCTACGCCCTTTCGGCACTGGGACAAACAAATCCCCCGAATGCCGCAGCAAAAAGCCTGCACGATCTCTTTACCGCCGAATGGGACTACGACATGGAGCACAGCCCGGAGGAGGCCTCCTCGCTCGGCGATCGTCGCTGGAATGACCGCTGGTCCGACGATAGCCTGGAAGCCCACGCGCGCAGCAACCAGCACAATCAGGATGTTCTCGCCAGACTGGCCAAGATTGAGCGCTCGGCATTGCCGCCCGCCGATCAGCTTAACTACGACCTTTTCAAGAAGGGTTATGAGCGCCGCATCGAGCGATACAATTTTCACTGGTTTCTGCTTCCGCTCAACCAGCGGGAAGGCATTCAGACCATCGACGATCTTGCCGATGCCTTGCGCTTTGAGACCGTGAAGGACTATGAAGACTGGATCACCCGGCTCAAGACTTTTCCCGTGCCCTTGGACCAGACCATCGCGTTGATGCGCCAGGGCATCCGCGAACGCATGGTGCATCCAAAGGTAATCATGGAACGGCTTCCGGCGCAGATCGACAAGCAAATTGTCTCCGATCCGGAACAAAGCGGATTTTATAAGCCGTTCAAGAGTTTCCCCAAAAACATTCCCAGCGTCGACCAGCAGCGGCTCCGAACCGAGGCGCAGCAAGCCATCCAGCAGCAGGTGGTTCCCGCTTTCAAGAAATTCAAACAATTTTTTGTGAGCGAATATCTGCCGGCCTGCTTCGACCAGGTGGGCGCATGGCAGTTGCCGCATGGCGGTGAACTTTACGCATTCTTTGTGCGCGACTTCACAACCACCAATCTCACTCCCGAGCAGGTGCATGAAACCGGACTACATGAAGTTGAGCGAATCCGGGGTGAGATGGAAAAGGTGATGCAGCAGGCCGGCTTCAAAGGCTCACGGGAAGAGTTCTTTAAGTTCCTGCGCACCGACCCGCAATTCTTCTATAAGACTCCAGAAGAGTTGTTCACGGCTTATGAGGCCGTTGCCAAGTCCATTGATCCAAACCTCGTGAAAGTATTCCGCACGCTACCTCGCCTGCCCTACGGAGTAGAGGCAATCCCAGCCGCCTTCGCACCCGACACTACCACGGCCTACTATCGCCAAGGCGCAGCCGACGGCTCCAGGGCCGGTACTTACTTCGTGAATCTCTACAAGCCCGAGACGCGGCCCAAGTGGGAGATGATGGCGCTTACCTTGCACGAGTCCGTGCCGGGGCATCATCTGCAGCTTGCGAGAGCCCAGGAAATGGGCGAGCAGCCTATGTTTCGCCGCTTTGCCGGCTATACGGCTTTTGTGGAAGGCTGGGGGCTCTATGCCGAATCCCTTGGAGACGATATGGGAATGTACAAAGACCCATACTCCAAATTCGGCCAGCTAACTTACGAGATGTGGCGCGCCGTGCGCCTGGTAGTCGATACCGGCATGCATGCCAAGCACTGGACACGCGAGCAGGCCATCCGCTATTTCATGGACAATGCTCCGAAGCAGGAATTGGACATTACCAACGAAATCGACCGGTATATCGCCTGGCCGGGACAGGCCCTCGCCTATAAAACCGGCGAATTGAAGATCAAAGAGCTACGCGCCCGCGCCCGCCGCGAACTCGGCGACGGATTCGACTTGAAAGAATTTCATGACGTGGTGCTTGGTTCCGGCGCGGTGCCTCTCGATATCCTCGAGAACAACGTAAACGGGTGGATCGCCTATAGAAGCACCGGCATGAGATAGCTAGAAGGTGAAGAAACAGATACTTCTGGTTATCTAGATCACTTTGTCGTGCCTTCAGGCATACCGATTGCCTATCCGCAGGTATTTGTGTGCCGCCTTGATCCACTTTGTTTGCCTTGTCTTCTATGTCCTCTATTCGGCGATTCGGTGTGTCTTGTCACGGCTCACAAAATCTGCAACGGCGCGTCTATCGAAGGACAGCCAGATCAAATTTCTGAACTTCAGCGTTGCGGAGTCAACATGAGCGACAAGCTGTTTCTATTTCCAGCCGGACAGGACCAGTCTGGACGGGTTGCAGTATGCGGCAATCGAGTTTTCCGGGGCAAACTAACCTTGAGCTTGCCAGCTCTCGCCCTACTTATGGGCATTTTTCTCCAACCCATGAAGGCTGAGACTTCCAGTTCGGCCCATTCCCTTGTGGCGCATTCCATCGAGGTGTTGAGCGTACGCCGCGATCTTCGGACGCTGAAGTCGATGAAAGTAACCGCACAGTCCGTATCCTTTGACACAGTGGAGAACGATCATCCTGGAGCTCCCTATTACGCAACCTTTAGCACCGGTACAGTGATCGACGATTTTCAAAACCATAAATCATTGAGCGAGAGTGTGAACGGCACAACTACCACACGCGTTCTAGTAACACGCGATTTGATACAGAACACCACAATCACCGATGGCAAACCAGCAGCTCCGATCGTCACCCTGTCGCCACACTCCTGGGAAACGTGCAATGCCCTTCGGACGCTACTTCTTGCCGATACCGCTACGGATCTCGAGCTTGAGAAAGATGTGGTGCGGCATGAAATGACGCAGCACGTGGTGCGATTCCACCATGGCCCTTATCTGGTGAGGATCTTCATCGATGTTTTCTCCGGGCTTCCCAGCGCAACCGAGGCAACCATCGATTTTCAAGAGGTAACGAGCGAAGCCGTTGCCTGGAATGCCTGGGGCGACGTGGTGGAGCGAACGGAATACATGAATTGGAACACTGTTGACGGCCTCCGCGTTCCGTTTCAAGCGGACATCTTCCGCAACGGCGACATCCGACTCACCAATACGATCACTGAGGCCCATGGAGATGTTCCACTCGACCAGGACGCATTCGCGGTTCTTCCGCAGTCCGAAGCGGATGCAGCCGCCCTGAAGCGAACAAATTTGGACGGCCTGGAACTCGGAAAGCCGGTAGCCAGCGCCCCGGCTGTGAATCTGCCTATCGCCGAGATTGCTCCGGGGATCGTTCAGATTCCGGGTTCGTGGTATACCACGCTGGTGCATCAAGCGGACGGCATCGTGGTGATCGATGCGCCCATTTCCGCCGCATATTCGAAACGGGTGCTGGACGAGGCGGCACGCCGGTTTCCGGGTGTTCCGGTCAAAGCCGTGATTGCGTCGACCAGTTTTTTCTGGCATATCGGCGGCATCCGTGAGTACGCGGCCCGCGGGATTCCCATTTACGTGTGCGACGCCAATGCCAGCACCATGCAGAGACTGCTCACCGCTCCACACACAATTCATCCGGATGACCTGACACGGAGCCCGAAGGCCAAGCGCATTGTTCGCCCGATTTCTGCACGAACCGTGATTGGCAGCGGGCAAAATCAGATTGTTCTCTTTCCGATCCGCCACGCGACCCAAAATATGCTGATGACGTACATTGCAGACGCCCGCCTGCTCCACACCGGGGAGGAGCTCCAACCGTTTGGACCCAACGGATCGTTTGTCTCCTCCGAATCGCAACTGGAAATTACCTATGCAGTGCGCGATGCCGGCATTACGCCGGACAAGGTGATCGGCATGCACATGAGCCCTACACCATGGTCGAAAGTTGGCGATCAGCTTCGTACGGAAGGCGTATTGCCGTAGGGTAGAACCTGCTGCAAGAATGAACGGAGCACGCCGCAGATTTGAATGAAAACTACGACGTTGCGCGAAACGTAGATTCGGCGGGAAGGGAAAGGACGAGAGCGGATGATGCCCGATCATTCTCCGCAATAGTCTTTGGTCTAAGGTCCGAGGTCTGACATGGAAAAAAACGTCGCCGGCCGTTCTCGGACTCTTCTCCCCCGCTCCTTTTTCGACCGTGACCCTCGTCAGGTCTCTCCGGAGCTGCTGGGCAAAGTGATTGTGCGCAAGGATGGCCGATCCGGACGGGCCGGGCGCATTGTAGAAGTTGAAGCCTACCTGGGAGCCGATGATGGGGCGGCCCACTCCGCCGCCGGACGGACCGCGCGCAATCAGGTCATCTTTGGGCCTCCGGGCCACGCTTATATCTACTTTATTTATGGCGTGTATTACTGCCTGAATATCTCGTGCCTACCGGAGGGCGAGGCAGGATGTTTGTTGATTCGTGCCCTCGAACCGATTGCGGGCACTGAAGAGATGGCGGAAGCTCGCGGCCTCGACAATGCAGATTTGCATTCGGTACGTGGCCTCCGCTCGCTTGCCAGCGGGCCGGGCAAACTTTGCGAAGCCCTTGGGATTACGCGCGAGCGCGACAATGGCAAGGATTTGCTAAGCCCCCGCTCCGATCTTATCGTTGCCGACGACGGCTATGTTGTGTCCGAGATCGGCGTTACTCCAAGGATAGGAATAACCAAATCCGCCGAGATGCCATTGCGGTATATAGCAGCAGGCAATCCGTTTGTGTCTGGAAAGATAAAAATGGGAACGCGCTGAAAGCAACTTATAGCTCTGAAAAATGCCTGATTAAAATCCTACTTCGGCTTCGTCCCTAGCAGCAGAATATTGTCGATCAGCCGCGTTGGCCCTACATAGGCCGCTACAGCAACCAAGGCTCCGGAAGAAATGTCCGGCACCGGATCGAGCGTGTCCGGATCGACAATCTCAAAATAATCGAGCCGTACTTCCGGCTCCTGGGCGATGACCTGCTTTCCTGCCGCGACTAGGCCGGCGGCGTCTCTTTGGGCGTTCTCTTCGGGGGCATTCTCTCCGGCTTCTGCGAGGAACTGCACCCGCATCAACGAGCGGTACAGCACGGTGGCCTGCCTGCGCTGCTCGGGATTGAGGTAAACATTGCGGGAGCTCATTGCCAGCCCGTCCCGCTCCCGGACAATCGGGCAGACAACAATCTCAACATCGAAATTCAAATCGCGCACCATGCGCCGGATCACAGCCACCTGCGCCGCATCCTTTTGGCCGAAGAAGGCCAGATCGGGCTGCACGATGTTGAAGAGCTTGGAGACCACGGTGGTGACGCCGCGAAAGTGACCTGGCCGCGAGCGCCCGTCCAATTTATCGCTCAAGCCTTCGACCGTGACCCAGGTGGACGCTCCCTGCGGATAGATCTCCTCCACCGGCGGGGCAAAAACATAGTCGACTTTCTCTTGCGCCAGCAGTTCGCAGTCTTTCTCGAGCGTGCGCGGGTATTTAGAGAAATCTTCGCTGGGCCCGAACTGGGTGGGATTAACAAAAACCGAAGCAAAAACAAGATCCAACCGGGAGCGCGCCGTACGCACCAGCGAGAGATGTCCCTGATGTAGAGCCCCCATGGTAGGGACAAAACCAATGCGCCGCCCTTCGCGCCGGGCGTGCCTGACCAACGCCGTGAGTTCGTGCGCGGAGTGAATGATCGGAGGAGCGTTCACCTTGGCTCGATTAGCGACTCATGGCCAACGGCTGCTTGGTGCGAAGCTGCTTGCGGCGCAAGATCGCCTCCAAGTCGGCCCTGGTCTCGGCCGAAAGATGATAGGACTCCGAATCGGATGGATAACCGCCCGATTCCACGTCGGCAATAAAGCTCCGCACGGCGTTCTTGAACAGCGCCGCCGCATCGCCGTACTGGCGCACGAACTTGGCCGCAGGAGAAAACGTGAGATTGACGAGATCGTTGAACACAAGGATCTGACCGTCGCAGTCGGGGCCGGCGCCAATGCCAATCGTAGGGGTGGAAATCTCTTTGGTAATCATGGCTGCCACCTCGCGCGGCACGCCTTCCAGAACCAGACAGAAGACACCGGCGCGATCCAGAGCCACGGCGTCTTTCATCAGGCTCTCGATGCCGGACAGGTCTTTGCCCTGCACCTTGAATCCACCCATCTTGTGCAACGATTGCGGCGTTAGCCCGATGTGGCCCATCACCGGCACCTCCGCATCCAGCACCCGTTGAACCAGCTCCACGCGTTTCTCGCCGCCTTCCAGTTTTACCGCCTCGGCTCCGGCCTCTTTCACGAAGCGCAACGCGTTGTGGACACCTTCGCGGGCATCCTGGTGATAGGCCCCAAACGGCATATCGGCGACAACCATGGCCGACCTTACGCCGCGCCGAACGGCACGGGTGTGATGGAGCATCTCGTCGACCGTCACCGGCAGCGTATTGTCGTAGCCCAGAACCACCTGGGCCAGCGAATCTCCGACCAGCACCAGGTCGATGCCGGCCTCGTCCACAAGGCGCGAGGTAGCGTAGTCATACGCAGTGAGGCAGGCAATGGGCTCATGCCTGGCTTTTTTTTCTTGAATTGTAAGGGCGGTGACTTTAGGCCGTGGAAGAGGACAGCGGCCACTCTCAAACGTGGTAAGACTCATATTGCCTCCAGTGCAGTTCGGAATCGACCCGATACCACCTGTCGCCGCATTTTGGGATTTGCGGCACTGCCAAATTATAGCCACAAGTTCCGTGAGTTGTGAACCACCAAAAAAGCGAAAGCGGAGCCGCTTGGCTTTGGAACTTGGAACTTGGAGCGACTCCGCTTGAGAATTTCTTTTGTGAAGAAGCGTAACCCGATTGCCCTACTTTTGGGCTTCCACCTTCTTGGCGCCGGCCTTCTGGGCATGAGCGCCGGGTTTCCAGGTATTCAAGAACTGAATGATGTCGTCCTCGGACATGATGTGCGCCTTCTCGAACTCCGGCGTGGAATACAGGAGGCCGCCGCGGCCATCCAGCACGGCCAGGGAAGGAATCCCCTTCTCCAGCGGCACTTTGTACTGCTTTACGATGTCCAAATTCTTATCGAACTGGCCCACGTTGACATGGACGATCTGAAAATTCGACGTCAAGAGCGGTTCGATCTTTGGCCGATGAAAGCCGTAATCCAGGGCATAGCAATCGCCGCACCAGTTCGCGCCAAAAACGATCAGCACACGCTTGTTCGTTGCTCCGGCCTCCTTGATAGCCGACTGAATCTCCTCCCGTCCGTTGGCTTCAGCCGGATAGAGATTCGGCCTGACCATGGGAATCTTTAAAGGGGCTTTTTCCGCTTGGGCAGAACCCTGTTGGGCAAAACCCGGTCGCGCAAGGCCAACAATGGAAACGGCTACGAAGACGGCAAGCAACAGGCGAGACTTGCAAGTTTGCATAAAACGGATTCTATACGCCTTATATTCCGGGAGCAATGAAGCGGGCGGCCCGCACGGCTTGCCTAAGCGCCAGCCGCACCCGGGGAGCCAAGGGGCAGGAAGTATTGGGTTCCTCGGATCGGCTCGCTCACCCGCCTTAGCAATTCCTGAAGATCGGCATGGCGCTCCACAAAGTCGATGTCATTGGTATCCACCACCAGCAGATCGGACAGGGTGTAGTGAAAGAAGAAATGCTCGTAAGCCCGTACTACTTCCTCGATGTAATCGTCACTGACCGCGGTTTCCGCGGCAACATTCTTCTTGCGCAGCCGTTTCTTCAGAACATCCGGTGAAGCCTGCAGATAGATCACCAGATCGGGAATGGGAAGCTGCTCCCGAAAAAAATTGTAGTAGCGGTTGTAGACCTCCAACTCGGCATCAGCGAGGTTGATATAAGCGAAAATTTTGTCCTTTTCAAAGATGTAGTCGGCCACAATGGCCTTTTGCGAGCCTGGACCCACTTCGAGCGCGCGAAGCTGCTCAAAGCGCTGGATGAGAAACGCAAACTGAGTTTGAAAGGACGCCCCGCGCTCGCCCTCGTAAAAGGAGCGCAGAAACGAATTGGTCTCCGGCTCGATCACACGCTGGGCATTCAGCCGGTCGGCGATCACGTTCGCCAGAGTGCTCTTCCCCACGCGAATGGGGCCTTCCACAGCTATATAACGGGGAGGTTCAAAAAGCTTCGCCATTGGGACAAATAAGAAAGCTAACTGGCGGCAGCATATATCGCAAGCGACCTGCCCGCAACTTGAGAAATTGCCGGATCCTGTGGAAATCAAGAGGGCGCCTTGGGAGATTTGTATCCTGGCATTGGTACTTGCTAATTTGTAGACACCTTCATGCTTGGTCTACTTACAGCCGTGGCTGCCGGCGCAGCCGCCAGCTATGCCGGATACGCCACCATGGGGCCCGAATCCCAGCTCTATGGACGCACCCTGACCCACGGAGGCGATCCGGGACAAATTGCCCTTACCTATGATGACGGCCCTAACGACCCACACACCCTGCACCTGCTCGATCTGCTGGCCCGTTACAACGCCAAGGCTACATTCTTTCTGATCGGAAAATACGCAGCGAAGAGGCCGGACATTGTCCGCGCCATCCACGAAGCCGGGCACGCGATCGGCAACCATACCTATAGCCACCCAAACCTTATTTTTGTGTCACCCGGGCGGCTGCGGCAGGAGCTGACCGATTGCGCCAAGGCGATGGCAGATGCAGGTTTGGAAGCCGGAGAAACTAGGCTCTTCCGACCGCCCTTTGGAGGACGGCGTCCCGACGTGTTGAGCACGGCGCGGGGCATGGGCCTTTTGCCGGTGATGTGGTCGGTAACCGGTTACGATTGGAGCGCTGCTTCGGCGGGAGCGATCATCGGCAAGGTCACCCGGCAGGTGGATCGACATCGGCGCGGAGAAGTCGTTCTGTTGCACGATGGAGGACACGTGGCCTTTGGCACCGACCGCAGCTTTACGGTTGAAGCCACCAGACGGCTGCTGCAGAAGTATGCGGAGGAAGGGCGGCGGTTTGTATCGGTTCACGATCTAGTCGCGGCAAAGTCATAAATAAGCCCGCGCTGCGCGCCTCTTGCGAGTCATACTTCACTACCCGCGAGGCCACTCCGGCTAGAGCATTTTCCCAGGCAACGTGCAGAAACACTGCAAACGCCCTATACTGCCTTCAACAATGGCCAATATTCTGTATGGCGTGAATGGCGAAGGATCGGGCCACTCGACGCGAGCGAAAGAAGTCATCTCTCACCTTCAACAAAAAGGGCATACCGTGCGTGTTGCCTCGTTTGATCGCGGGCTGCAGAACCTGGGCCGCGACTTCGACGTAACGGAGATTTTCGGGTTTCACTTGGCGTACGTGAACAACCGCGTCCGCTACCGGAAGACGCTCGCCAAAAACCTGGTTGCCGCTCCCCGCGCCGCCCGCAGCCTGGCAAAGCTCACGGAAAGAATGGACCAGTGGGAGACCGAGCTTGTAATCACGGATTTTGAGCCGCTCTCGTGCCACGCCGGACGCCGACGCCGCTTGCCCATTATCTCGATCGACAATCAGCACTGCTTGACCAACGCGGAGATCTCGATACCCAAGGGATCGAGGCGCGATGCGGCCGCAGCCAAGCTGCTCACGCGCCTGATGACGCCGCGAGCGGATGCCTACCTGGTCACGTCTTTTTTCCCGGCTCGTGTCCGCCGCCGCAATACGTTTCTTGTTCCGCCAATTCTGCGCAGCGAAGTGCTGAACACGAAGCCTGTAAACTGCGATCACATCCTGGTCTATGTCACTTCGCCCTCGGCCGATCTGGCCAAACTGCTGAAACAGGTACACACCAACTTCGTCGCCTACGGGTTTGGCAAAGAAGGCCAAGAGGGCAGCATTCTGTTTAAGAAGCCCAGCATGGAAGGCTTTCTCAAAGACCTGGCGAGCTGCAAGGCAATTATCGCCAACGCGGGCTTCTCGCTGGTCAGTGAGGCGCTCCACCTGGGTAAGCCGTATCTGGCCGTTCCGGTAAAGCACCAGTTTGAGCAGATTTTCAATGCCTATTATCTGGATAAGACCGGCTACGGCGTGTGGTGGGAAGAATTGAATAAGGAGCGGGTGGAATCGTTTCTCTTCAACTTGCCCCGGCACGCGGAGTCGTTGGCAGCCTATCCTCGTGAGGACAATTCGAAGTTGTTTTCCAAGTTGGATGAACTGATTGCGAAGCTGACACATTCTTAGAATTCAAGATCTTGAGCTCACCGGAATAAAGCCGGCAAATGAATGAACGACAAAGAGCTTAGCCTCCTCGAACCTGAACACCTTTCCAAGCCCTCGCTGGAGATGGAGGCGACCGCTGTCATTAGCCTCATCGCCGCGGTGCTTTCCTTGTTTCTTTTTGGCTGGATCGCGAAAGAGATGCGGGCGGGCGATACGCTTTCATTCGACCTAGCAGTTCGCGGCTGGGTGCATGGATTCGCTTCGCCCACCCTCACAAGCCTCATGATCGGCATTTCGAACATGGGATTCGGCATCCTGATCGTGGAAGCGGTGGTAGCTTTTGCCGTTTTTATGTTCGTGCGCTGGCATCGAGCGGCCATCTGGCTCTCAGTCGCCCTGGTCGGCGGTCTGGCTCTCAATCTGGCTTTGAAGTTCGCCTTCCAGCGGCCCCGGCCCGATCCTTTCTTTGGCAAAGCGCCTTCTTCTTACAGCTTTCCCAGCGGTCACGCGCTTTGCTCGTTCTGCTTTTATGCCGTCCTTGCCGGATTGATTGCCCCGCGCATTCGATCTCATGTCCTGCGCGTCTTGGTCTGGATGGTGGCGGCGATCCTGATTTTCGCGATTGGGTTTTCCAGGGTCTATCTGGGCGTTCACTATCCAAGCGACGTGATCGGAGGCTACCTCGCCGCAACCATGTGGATCGGCACGCTGCTGGTGCTGGATCGCTGGCGCAAGAGGCGGCGCGTGGGCAAAACCGAGGGATAGGATTTTGTATGAATTGTTAGGACCGATTTGCCAAATACCTATTTGCAGAGTCCCAGGCGGGTCTGTAATTGTTTGCGATAGGTGCGGCTTAGACGAAGCCTGACGCCGTCCTTCAGCAGCACTTCATGTTCGCCTTCTTCGTTCAACTCCAGGCTCCTGACTCGATCAAGGTTGACGATCGTAGAACGATGAATCCGGCAAAAGATGCCTTGGTCCAACTCCTGTTCAAGCTCCGAGAGGCTGCGTCGCAATAGGTGGGTCTTACTTCCTGTATGAAGGCACACGTAGTAGTCGGCGGCCTCGATCCAATCGACTTCCGACGCCTTTATGAACAAGACCTGCCCGGTACTCTTGATGACGAATCGCTCGGTTGCTTCCTTTGCCTGCTTCCCCGCCTTCCTCACCCCGGTGTTGCCAGCGGCGCTCCTGCTCTGCAAGATTTTTTCTTTAGCGCGGCTGAGCGCACGATCGAAGCGGGCATTGTCAAAGGGCTTGAGTAGATAATCCAGGGCTCCAGTCTCGAAAGCGCGCAGAGCGTATTGATCGTAGGCGGTTACAAACACGATGGCGCAAGGAGCATCCGCTCCCAACTGTTCGAGAACGTCGAAGCCATCGCACTCGGGCATTTGAACGTCGAGGAAAACGAGGTCGGGTTTGTTGTTGCGAATTTCGGTGAGCGCCTCGGCGCCCGATCCGCATTCGCTCATGATTTCGATGGCGGCATCGCGGCGCAGGAGAGAGGCGATGTTGCTGCGGGCCAGAGGTTCATCGTCGACTATGAGCACGCGAATCTTCTGCTTTTCAGCAGCGTTTTCACCGTCACCTGGGCGACGAGCGGCGCTGGCTTCCGGAGGCTTTGCCGTCGTCGCGCTCAAGTCATTTCCCTCGTGAGTCTCTGCACTCCGGGTCGAACGCGGCGGGCTCATGCCGATGCCTCACGGAAGGGCAGCGAAACTGAGACTTCCACTCCTCCCGGCTCCAAATTCCGCATGATCAACTGGGAAGCATCGCCGTAGAGGCTTTGCAGGCGGGTTCGAACGTTGGCGATTCCAATTCCGGAACCAGCCTGCTCCCAATTCGGGGGAAGGCTCGGACCGTCGTTATAGATTCGCAGGACCAGCATGCCATCCGAGCGCGATGCCGCGATCCGAATCTCGCCTCCCTTCGCTCGTTTGGAGATGCCATGTTTCACCGCGTTCTCCACCATGGGCTGCAGAATCAAACTGGGAACCTGGGCTGGAAAAAGGTCCTGAGCAACATCTACGTTGCATTGCAGGCGGCTGCCGAAACGTACCTTCTGGATATCCAGATACTTCTGGAGAAACTCCACCTCTTCCCCTAGCGGCACCTGCTGGCGGTTACAGTCTTCCAAAACACGGCGCAGGCAATCGCTCAACCCGGCGATCATTTGCACCGCATCGTCGTTCCTTCCCTCGCGGACAAGGCCGGAAACGGCGTTGAGGGCATTGAACAGGAAATGCGGCTCCATTTGCCGCTGGAGGGCACTCAATTGGGCCCTGGATAGCTGCTCGTTGAGTCGAGCCGTTTCCGTCTGGTGGCGCGCCATGCGCTCCCGCGAATCGATGATGTAGCTGATCGTGAGAACAAATCCGTAAAGCAGCAGGGACGAGAGCAACTGGCTATAGAACTTATCGAGCCAGTAATAGATGAATGGCTTCGGGGCATAGGTCGTTAGCCAGGGGTTCAGCGATGTTTCCAGCCACGCAACCCAACCGGAAGCAGCGAAGCCGACGACGGCGGCGGTGCCAAGGTGACGCAGCCATGTGGAGATGGGCCGAACCTGCACCAGCGGATAGAGGCGGCTAAGATTCAAGATAATCGGTGTGGCCACCGCCCAAGGCAGCATAGAAAGCAGCAGGGTTACGAACAGCTTTCCCCAAGCGTGGTGCATGCCCTCGGCGTGCATGGTAAAGACCGTCTGCGTGGCATCGAACAGGCCTAATCCAAACCAGATCGATGTAATCCAGATCCATCGAGACACACGTATACGGACGGCGGCGGGCTCCACAAAAGAATCGTACTCTACAAGCTGCCTCATTTCGCCATAAATGCAGCCAATTGCTCTGGCCGTGCAGGGAATGCGCTACCCCGCCCGACTACCTCATGGAATACTGCCGAGCATGATCGCCAAAACAAAAATTGCACTGCTTGCCATACTGATTCCGTTCGCACTCCTTGCATTCAAACCCAGCTCGAAAGATACCGGAACTGGCCCTGAGTACACCGCCGATGCGCAACTCAAGATGCCTGAGAACTACCGGGAATGGGTATACGTAACCTCAGGTTTCGACATGAGCTACAGCCCGGCGATGCGCATGGGCCACCACATGTTCGATAACGTCTTTGTGAATCCCGAAGCCTACAAGGCATTCATGCAAACCGGCACCTGGCCGGACAAGACCATGATGGTTCTTGAAGCCCGCAGGGCGGAAGGCAAGGGATCCATTAACGAAGCCGGAAACTTCCAAGGCCAGGACATCATGGGGATTGAGATACATGTAAAGGACGAGGCGCGCTTTCCCGGCAAGTGGGCCTTCTTTGGCTTTGACGACGGCGGCAAGACCGCGAAGATGATTCCGACTTCTACCGATTGTTATTCCTGCCATGCCCAGCACGCGGCCGTCGACACTACGTTTGTCCAGTTTTACCCAACGTTGCTGCCCGTGGCAAAGAGCAAGGGAACTCTCAGCGATTCCTATAAGAAGGAAAAGTAGCAGACAATCGTTCGCGTTTCTTCGGCGAAGGGGCCGTCAGTTTCAAGGCATTCAACTCCTCAAAACTGACGGCCTGTTTTTTTGCGTAGAGCGCCGCTCCCACGAACGGATTAGAAGCTGAACCTGACGCCAAACTGGGCTGCGAAGGGGATGCCGACCGTAGTGCCGGGGCCAAAAAAGTCCCCAAGCGCGCCGGCGGGCTGCCTGAGATCTCGCAGGCTGCGAATCGGACGGGTCGAGGTGCAGTCCGCATTCAGGCAGATGTCCGTTACATTTCCCGCCTGGACTTCATTCTGGGGCACATTGAGTGTGCCGATGTCTCCAACAAAGTTGTTGCCGGGATTTTGCCGATTCAGCAAGTTGAAGAACTCGACAAAGGTGCGGAGCGACATCCGTTCGTTGAATTGGAAAGTTCTGGTGACGCGCATATCCACCTGCGCGAGAGGCACTCCGCGGAAAGCATCCAGTGGCGTCTGCTGCCCATTGACGACCGCACGGTCGTTGACAACACCATCGCCGTTGATGTCGACGCCCGTTGTAAGAGTAAAGGGGCGCGCGCTTTCAAACTGCGACAGGGTGCTCACTTCAAACTTCCAGGGCAGATGCAGAGTGCCGGCCAGCACGAAGCGATGCCGAACATCTTCGCCGGAAGGACCGTAATCGCCAGGACCAAAGGGTCGATTCACATTGGAGACGCCATTCACATAGTCGAAGAGCTCTCCAACGGTCGCTCCCCAGGTGGCGGCGCTGGCCAGAGTGTAGTGGGCTGTCAACTCAAACAGGTTGGAGAAGCTGTGGTTGACGGCGAATGAAACCCCGTCGTAACGGGAACGATTGTCCGTGCGAAACACCGACAGGTTTGGCGCTGACGCAGGCAGAGTGCCGTTGGGCGCAAGCACAGGATCGTTGGCCGTATATTCATAGCGCCTGTATTGGTGGACACCCTGCTCATGCTCATAATTGATATTCAGCCGCCAGGTTCTTGTGAAAGCGTGCTCCACACCAGCGCTGGCCTGCAGCGCGTAAGGCGAGTGGTAGTTAGGGTCAATCAACGCTCCCTGCGCACCCGCACCTAAGATGCCCGGATTCGATGTTCCAGGAACCACTGCCCGGAAAGCATCCACCCACCCGTTTTGCGCGAGATCGTTGTAGTACATGCCCACACCGGCGCGAATCACGGTGTTCTCTCCTCCTCCGGGCGAATACGCAATGCCCAGCCGGGGAGCAAAAGCCAGGCGATAGTCGTGAGGAACGCCATGTGGGAGCGCCAGATTCTCGGCGATCACGGTAGCGACTGCTGGGTTCTGATTCTGGTTGCCGCCATTGGAGTTGAAGAGTCCGAAAGTTGTGTCGTAGCGCAATCCGTAATTCACAGTGAAATTGGAGCGGATGCGCCATGAATCTTGCCCATAGAATCCGAGCCGCTGAACGTTTTGCGCAAAGCGTCCACCGCCCCCCGCGACATCCGTGATATTCGCCAAGGGATTTCCGTTGGCATCCACAGGACAGGCGGCGGGATCGCCAGCCGCAGCCGACGGATTGCAGGTAAAGAAGGGAGACAGGCTCTGTCCGGCGGCTACCAGGTCTGTCGGGTTCTGTGAGGTGAACTGGATCAGCCGCTCCGGATTGTCGGACAATCTTCCACTTAACACCGGCTCATGGATGAAATTCACGCCAAACTTAGGAGAGTGCGTGCCTTGCTGGTGCGCCACATCATAGCGAAATTGATACTTCTGCTGGTCGCGATTGATCGGAAATGCCGTAATGGGCGTAACAAACTGATTGTCGCCGAAAGTTTCAAATCCCGAAGTCGTATGGAAGTTGGCGCTAAACGGGAATGCCAGGGCAAAACCAAAGTCGGAGTTGCGCGCCTTCTCGTGATGGAAGCTGTTGGCCTGGAAGGTAAAGCTGCCGACCCAGGCCGGTGAAAATTGCAGTTGATTGCTGAGGAGAATGCTGTAGTAATCCGAGGTGGTGGTGAAGCCCGTTGAGGGAAGCGCCCCCTGGTGGAGCAGGTCGTTGTCGGTCTGATTGAGGTCGAAAGCGCCCCGCAGGAACCAGTGCGAGCGCTCCGATTGCGCGAAATCGACACGAGTCGAGAACAGGCTATCGCGGAAAGGCGAAGACACAGAGCCTGGCACACTGATGGCGTTGACACCGGGAATCTGCCCCAAAGACGCCAGTTGCGCCAACGACTTGAATTGATCGAGGCTCAGCGCGCTGTATCCGATGCTGGCGTCTTCATTCACATACTCAAAAGAAGAGAAGAACCAGAGCTTGCTCTTGATAATCGGACCGCCCAGCGTGGCAATGCCGTTTTCCCTGGAAAATGGCTGCTTCGGCTCACCCACGGGATTATCAAGCGGGTTGCGGGCATTCAACGATTGGTTGCGGTAGTAAGCGGCAAGCCCGCCATGCCAGTTATCGGTTCCTCGGCGGCTGCTGACGATCACCGAGCCTCCGTTGGTGCGGGACGTATCGGCGTCAAACTGGGCTGTCCGCACGGCGAACTCCTGCATGGCGTCCGGGGAGAAATTCTGCAGGAAGCCGCCAATGTAGTCATCGTTGTTATCGCCACCATCTACCGAGAGATCGACATTCAGGCCGGAACTGCCTCCGAAGGAGACCGCCGTAATGCGGGCCTTGGTGGGATCGGAAGGCTCGACTGGCTCGGTCATGGGAGACAGGTAAGCGATATTGGCAAAGCTTCGATGCGCCAAAGGCATATCTTCCAGATCGCGCACGCCTACCACGGTTTTGACCACGCTGTTGCTCGATTCGATGGGCTGCGTGGCGAGGGAGTTGGCGGAGCCCCGGACATCGATCGTCTGATTGACTTTGGCGGGCTGGAGCTTCACATTCAGGGTGGCCGCCGAGGTAACGGCAACGGTGATCCTCCCGGTTCTCGCGGCAAAGCCTTTGGCCTCAACCCGGACCTCGTATTCTCCCGGCGGCAGAGATTCGATTCGGTACTCGCCGACGGTGTTGGTCTGCGCATGGCGGGTCTGACTGAGGCCGATCGCGGAAACCGTGACCTTGGCGCCAGTTACCCGCGCACCTTGTGCGTCTGAAACCACGCCGGTGAGCGCACCTTCCGGACTCTGCGCTCGTGCCACCGCTGCCAAGCTCAATGCGACCAGTAGAAATGTAATCACCGACCAGTTCTTCATGACTGTTTTTTCCTCTTAAAGAAACAGGAAACCGATGCCAAGGGCCTGATTTTACCTGAGATCCCTCGACCCCAAGCAAATTGGAAGATGGTTCCATCCGCCGGAAAGCCGGAGGCTCGAATCGATTCGAATTACGATCAAAATCGGAATAAAAAATAGGAATCCCGGGTTCGATTCTATAGACGAGCCGGATTGCGTTTTGGCGTTGCGTTTCGGTTGTGTTTGCATCGCAGGTTCGTGCGGGATCGTCGTGGTTATCTAAAGCCGGGAGGCCCAATATCTTTACAGTTAGGGTAAAATTTTGGGAGGGCCTGTCTTTCCTTTAGAACAGACGCTTTTAGAACAGGCGCTTTAGAACAAACGATGAGATTGCGATCAGAAGATCAGATCTTGCTCGCATGTTCGAGAGCATCCTCTAGATGCAAGAGCGGGTAGGCTGGTTTTGGAATGATGCAAGGGTGAGCCTTCAGGGCAGCATCCCTAAATTTTGAGGGTTGAATCATGAAACCATTTCTTAAGTTGCTGGCTTTGTTCTTCTCACTTTCAGCTTTGGCGGGAAGCGCCTTCGCGGCTGATGCCTCGTCGCTTAAGCCGCCTCCGGGCGAAAAGGTGGCCATCGTGATGTTTGAAGATTTGGAATGCCCGGATTGCGCCAGGGCCTTCCCTGTTGTCCACGAAGCGGCAGATGCCCATCATATTCCGGTCATGCTCTACGACTTTCCGCTCCCGAAGCATGCATGGTCCCATAAGGCCGCCGTGTGGGCACGGTTCTTTGACACCAAGTCAAAGAAACTGGGCGACGACTTCCGGGGATTCACCTTTAAGAACCAACAGCAGATCACGCGAGACAACCTCGATCAATACATCAAGAAGTTTGCCGACGACAACAAGGTTCCCGTGCCTTTCGTTCCAGATCCAGACGGAAAACTGACTGCCAAGGTTGATGCCGACTACGCGTTAGGTCAGAAAGTGGGATTGGAGCATACTCCCACAATCTTTGTGGTGAGCAATGCGGGGGCAGCCGCGCCTTTTGTCGAGGTGGTGGATCGTGCGCAGTTGTCGCAAATTATCGAAGACATGCAGAAGAAGGCGGAGGCAGCCGCTCCTTCGAAACCTTCAGCCGCTCCCGCGAAGAAGAAGAAACAAGTAGCCCAGAACCAGTAAAAGCAATCAAGCCTTCCAGGCCGTATCTTGCGACGGCCTGAGAGGCTCGATGGCGATCCAATTTGTCGAGTGGCCCGCCGCGCTCAGCCCAACTTGCGGAGAACTTCCAGGCACTCCTTGTTGTCCGGTTCTTGCCCAAGCTCGTAAACCTTGGAAAAAGCGATTTTTCCTTCCCGGTCCACAATAAATACGGCCCGTTCATTGATTCCCGGGATGGGTTCCCCCTCCCGCAGAATTCCGTATTTCTCAGCGATTGCACCATGTGGCCAGTAATCGCTGGCCAGAGGGAAATCCTGCCATCCGATCGATTTTTCCTGCCAGGCAAGGTGGCTATAAATCGAATCCGTGCTGATACCTACAACTTCGGTGTTCTGCTCCGAAAACTGGCCCCAGAATGTTTTGTATCCGGTCATCTGACTGGTGCAAGTGGGGCTCCAGTCAAGCGGATAAAAGGCCAAAACGACGTTCTTTTTGCCGCGATAATCGCTCAGCCGGAATTTATGTCGTTGCTTTCCCGTTACCGCCGGAAGCTCAAAGTCCGGGGCTGTTTCCCCAACTTTTAAGGCCGCCATCCTAAAGACCTCCGCTTAAGATATTCTCAGTATGAAAAGATGCTAGCGACGTATGACGAAAGAGTAGCTGTGAGGTGAACGTTTTCATTGTATCGTCGTTAGAACAGGGCGGGCAAATTGCGGTGCATTCCGCAGGAGTTCACCGTTTTAAATGTGTACAACTGGACAACCTCGAACCTGTGATGCCTCAGCGGCATCGAAGCCAATGGGGAATCGCGATCGAAGAAATGCATTCGAGGGAATGTATTTCTGGACAAGATTAAGAGTGCGCTTCGGGGTACGCTTTAAGATAAGAACGTAAGGAGTCGTCATGCTCGGATTCGGAAGCTACAACTACGGACGTTTCACCTGCGACATCCTGCGGGAATCAGAGGACGGTGCGCCCTTCCTCGGTCCCGAGCCGGGAGAGCGAGCGCCAGACTTCAAGGCCACGACGCTGCAAGGCGAAAGCGTGAGGTTGAGCGACTATGCGGGCCGGAAAAACGTATTGCTGGTATTCGGATCGGCCACCTGCCCCATGACCGCGGGATCGATCAAAGGCCTCAATCATCTCTATGGGATGTTTCAAGGCGATGACGTGGAGTTTCTTTTCGTCTATGTGCGGGAGGCGCATCCGGGAGAAAGAATCGGCGCCCACCTCTCAGAAGACGAGAAATCCAGGGCGGCGCATCTCCTGTACGAAGATGAGGAAATTGCGATGCCGGTGATTGTGGACGACCTGCGCGGCTCGATTCATCGCAAGTATTCCAAGCTGCCGAATCCGGCTTTCCTGATCGACAAGTCCGGCAGTGTTGCGTTTCGCGGCAAATGGGCGAAGCCGTATGTTCTGCGCGAGGCCCTCGAAGAATTATTGCAACATCAGCACGAGCACGGTGATTCACACAAGATCGTGCATGGAGGCCAAGACCTCGCGATGCCGCTCTCGTATGCAGCCGTCTACTCCTTTCGAGCTTTGGAGCGCGGAGGCAGGCAGGCACTCGACGATTTTCGCGAAGCTGTCGGCATGGCGCGCAGGCACCGGCCAAAGGATGTGGAAGAAGAGGCCGAGGACGCGAGGCGTGTACCGCTGATCGAGCATCCTGGACGGGTCATCGCAATCGGCGCGCTCACGGCCGCCGTCCTAGCGGGCGGCCTATACGCGGGATTTGAGCTTCGTAAGCGACGCCTGGGCCTGCGCCGGAATCCATACCGCGCCTATGAAAAGGACGAGGTGCGCGATACCGAAACTGGAACCGATTACGGGGCTGTCGGGATCTAAGCTCTTCTGAATTAAATCTAATCCCCTGCTACTCGATGCGGGCCGCGATTTCACCAATTGCACACGGCCTCGGTGTAAAGAGATTCCGTTGCGGCTTCCACCGTCTGCTGAATGTCATCGTCGGTATGGGCGGCGCTCAGGAAGATCGCTTCAAACTGCGAGGGCGGCAGGTAGATGCCTTTTTCGAGCATCGAGCGATAGAAAGCCCCAAAACGGGCCGTATCCGACTTGGCTGCCGAGTCCCAATCGTGAACCTGACCCGGCTGGAAGAACCAGGTAAACATTGATCCAACGCGGTTTGCGGTGACTACCGCTCCTTTAGCGGTGGCGGCTTCCACAACCTTGCTCACCAGAGTGGCTGCGGTTTTCTCAAGCCGCGGGTAGATTTCCGGATGACTCTTCAGATGCCGCAAGGTCGCCAAGCCGGCAGCCATGGCCAAGGGATTTCCCGAAAGCGTGCCAGCCTGATACATGGGACCCACAGGCGCAACCATGTTCATAATCTCGGCACTGCCGCCATAGGCACCCACCGGAAGCCCACCGCCGATGATTTTTCCGAGAGTAGTCAGGTCGGGCTTAATGCGATAAAGCTCCTGCGCTCCGCCGAAGGCAAGCCGAAAACCGGTCATCACCTCATCGAAAATCAGCATCGAGCCGTTTTCCGCCGTGATTTTACGGAGAAATTGCAAATATCCCTGATCTGGAGGAACACAGCCCATGTTACCAACCACGGGCTCTACAATCACGCACGCAATCTGGTGGCGAAATTTCTGGAAAGCTTGTTCCACCGCGCCGGGCCGGTTGAATGGCAGCGCCAGGGTGAACTGAACAAGCTCTTCAAGCACGCCCGCCGAACCTGGAATGCCCAGCGTGGCAATGCCCGAGCCAGCTTTCACCAGCAGGGAGTCCGCGTGGCCGTGGTAGCACCCCTCAAACTTTACAATGTATTTACGCTTGGTATAGGCGCGCGCCAGCCGGATTGCCGACATGGTGGCTTCGGTTCCCGAGCTGACGAAGCGGACCTTCTGGATCGAGGGGAAAGCGTCAATCACGGCCTCGGCCAACTCGGCTTCCGCCGGGGTACTTGCGCCAAAGCTCGCGCCATCCCGATTGGCCCGTTCCACGGCTTCCACCACTTCAGGGTGGGTATGGCCCAGGATCAGCGGTCCCCAGGAGCCAACATAATCGATGTACTCATTTCCATCGACATCCCAGATGCGGGAGCCGCTTCCGTGGGTAATGTAGCGGGGATCGCACTCTACCGCCTTGAAGGCACGGACGGGCGAGTTCACTCCGCCGGGAATGACTCGCGACGCTCGGATATGAAGATCCTTGCTCTTGGCTGTTGTAACTGGCATTTGGCTAATAAATATACCGCAGCAGTCAAGCTGGCAGACCATGCGAAATGAAGGGCTTAAGACCGAAGTCACATTCGAATTTCGATGTTTCAAGCTCCAAGCTACCAATCCTCCCAACCATTACCGCCTCCACTCGATGCCCTCTCAAAATCACCCGTGGATGTGCAGCGTTCTGCGGCGAGCTTGCATTGCCGCAGTATGCCGCGCAATGTCGCTCACTCCCTCCGAGTCCAGCGTGGCAAGATTCAGCCATTGCAAGACCAAACGGAGGCATTCATGCTCAAGAAAATCAGAGTCATCCTACTATTCGCTGTGGTTGGAACCGCACTCGCACACGCTCAATCCGCCCGAAACATTCAGCCCACCGCGAATCAATCGCCGATTCCAGATAACCGCGAGCTGATGCTGCGGGCCAAGAGTTTTTATGTCCACTCCGACACCTTTTTCATGAAGCGGGAGGAGTTGGAGAGCTCTCTACTCGGCAGGAAGGAATTTAAGGACTGGGATCTCCAGATTACGAACAAGATGCAGCAGGCAGACTTGCTGGTGAGAGTCCGGCGCATTCCCTTCACCAATCATTTCACCTATACCGTAACCGACCGCTTGACAGAAACCATTGCTCTCGCCGGTACGGTGGATTCCTTGGCCGGAACGGTCCACGGCCTTATCGCAGATGAGATCATCCACAAAATGAAGGTGATGCGCGCCACACCACCGGCTGCTCCAACGGCTACGACGAGTCCGCAAACTGTTGCCCCAAAGGTTGCGCAGATTCTTTGAGTTTTTGTCGTTAGGAAAATTGCCGCGAAAGATCGCCCGGTGTCACGTCCGGCGGGAAGACGACGATTTTGCCCAGCCCTTACATTGAGCTCCGGTTGTTTTAAAATAGTCGAGTGATCCTGCCGTTCGTCCGCGAAGTCCTGGCGGACGCTGAGAAAAGCGCGGCATTCCAACAGGCGGCCTCATATCTCAAGCAACGTAGGGGGGACAAGGTCCCCTCGACGGAGAGGATTCGTCTATCTGGCCTCATTCCGGCGGCCAAAGCTCTCCTGGTTCCTTTTTTGCATCGCCGGACCGGATCGCCGCTCATCCTGGTTGTCTCCGACAATCAGGCGGCGGACTCGATCTTTCCGGTGGTTCAAGCCTTCTGCGACCTAACCGGCGCTTGTAATCCGAACGCTGTCGTAAAGCTGCCGGCCTATGACGTTCTGCCGTTTGAGAACCTCTCCCCACACCCTGAAATCCAGGAAGAGCGGGCTACCGCCCTATGGAAGATTGCGACCGGTGCGGCTGCCATCGTGATTACGCCGCTGGAGGCGGCCGCAATGCGCCTGCGGCCTGCAGAGCATTACGCGGGGTTGGCGCGAGTTGTCCGCCGCGCGGAGTTGCTCGATGTGGAAGAGCTTATCCAGCACCTGAACACGATTGGCTACTCAGCGGTGGATGTGGTGGAGATGCCCGGCCAGTACGCCCTACGCGGAGGCTTGCTGGATGCTTACCCTCCGGAAGCCGACCGGCCCTTGCGTATTGAGTTGTTTGGCGACGAGATCGAATCGATCCGAAAATTCGATCCGGGGACGCAGCGCTCGGCCGCGCCGGTTGATGAAGTTATCCTGCTACCGCTGGCGGAGACCCCGGTGCGGGAAGAAGTTCTTACTGAAGTACATGCGCGGCTCTCGGGCGCGAGGGTTGCAGGGGAACAGGAAAGCGTACGGGAAGCGTTGGAATCCACTGGCGTAACGGTCTTCCCTGGGTGGGAGTTCTATGCCAACGCCGGATCACGCAACACTCTCTTTGACCTTCTCCCTCAAGCCCTCGTGCTAGTCAACGAGCCTTCTGAAGTCCTCGAAAGGCGCGACGACTGGTGGGAAAAGCTCTTGAGGCGGCATGAAACCAGCGGCGTGGGCAAGCTTGCAACTCCAGAGGAACTCTATCTGGCTCCGGAAGAGTGGGACATTTTGCTTGCAGGCCTTCCGGGCGGCGACCTGATGCACCTTGCTCTTGAAGGATTGCCGGGATTGTCTCAGCCTGACGCTCCATCTTTGGAGACACCATCAACTTCGGAGGCGCTACCAACTTCCGAGGCAGCCGAGGCTTCAGAGACTTTGCCGGAAAGACCATCGGTCGAATTTCGTTCCCAGCCAACCATGCGTTTCCACGGCTCGGTTCCCGGAATGATCGAAGAGGTCAAGAAACTCTCCGCCGAGAGCTGGCGGGTGATGTTTGCCGCCGCCAATACCGGAGAAATGGAGAGGCTGGCGGACATCTTTACGGAATACCAGGTCCCTTTTCGTCTGGGCAGCCGAACCCCGGCACCCGGTAGCGAAACCTATCTGGACGAAACCTCCTATTTTGCCAACGACCTGACGACCACCACCATTGTTCGCGCCGCTGTACCCGATGGAGTGGCCTTGCCGGACTCCCGCCTTGTTCTCTTTGGCGCCCGCGACCTGTTTGACGACTCGGAAGTCGTGGTGCCGCGTCCTCTGCGACAGAAATCGAAGACTGCGGCTTTCATGTCCGATTTTCGCGATCTGGCGGTGGGCGACTACGTGGTTCACGTAGAGCACGGTATCGGCATGTACCAGGGCCTGAAGGAGATCGAGCAGGGCGAAGTGGTAGGCGAGTATATGGTGCTCGAGTTCGCCGAAGGCGCCAAGCTTTACGTCCCGCTGACCCGCCTTGACCTTATCCAGAAATTCCGTTCCAGCGAGGGAGTTCGGCCGGCGTTGAGCCGTCTGGGCGGGACGGCCTGGGCTAAGACCAAGGCGCGCGTCAAGAAGGCCATGAAGGACATGGCGGACGAGTTGCTGAAGCTCTATGCTCAGCGCAAGGCTTCGTCCGGCCACCCCTTTCCAGTGGATACACAATGGCAGCGCGAGTTTGAAGACGCCTTTGAGTACAACGAAACCGACGATCAGCTCCAGGCGATCAGCGACATCAAGAAAGACATGGAGGCCTCTCGCCCCATGGACCGCCTGCTCTGCGGCGACGTAGGTTACGGCAAGACCGAGGTGGCCATGCGCGCCGCCTTCAAGGCGGTGCAGGACAACAAGCAGGTGGCGGTGCTGGCCCCAACTACGGTACTGGTCTTTCAGCACTTTGAGAATTTCAAGCGGCGCTTTGCAAGCTTCCCCATCACCATCGAGATGATGAGCCGCTTCCGTTCTGCCAAGCAACTGAAAGAAATCGCCGAAAGAGTAGAACAGGGGAAAGTGGATATCGTCATCGGCACCCATCGCATCCTCTCGCAGGATATGAAATTTCAGGATCTTGGCCTGGTGATCGTCGATGAAGAGCAGCGCTTTGGCGTGCGGCATAAAGAGCGCCTCAAGCACCTGAAAAAAGAGGTCGATGTGCTGGCGATGTCGGCTACGCCCATTCCTCGAACGCTGCACATGTCGATGGTGGGCCTGCGCGACATGAGCGTCATCGAGACACCTCCCAAAGACCGCATGTCGATCCAGACGGTGGTGGCCGCGTTCGATGAGAAGCTGATCAAGTCGGCGATGGGATACGAGTTGGAGCGCGGCGGCCAGGCCTATTTTGTCCACAACCGCGTGGAAACCATTTATGAAATTGCGGCCAAGATTCAGGAGATGCTCCCCAATCGCCGGGTCCTGGTGGGCCACGGGCAGATGTCCGAGGGTGAACTGGAAAAGGTGATGATGGCCTTCGTGCGGCACGAGGCAGATGTCCTGGTTGCTACCACGATCATTGAAAATGGCCTCGATATTCCACTGTGCAATACCATCATCATCAATCGGGCGGACCGCCATGGTCTTTCGGAGCTGTACCAGTTGCGTGGCCGCGTGGGACGCTCCAACCGCCGCGCCTATGCCTATCTCCTGGTTCCTGCCGAACAGGAATTGACCCCGATTGCCCGCCGCAGGCTAGCCGCCCTCAAAGAATTTTCCGACCTGGGAGCGGGCTTCAAAATCGCTGCCCTTGATTTGGAGTTGCGCGGCGCCGGCAACTTGCTCGGCGGCGAGCAGAGCGGGCACATCGATGCCGTGGGTTTTGAGATGTATACGAGCATGATGGAGCGGACGATTCGCGAGCTAAAGGGTGAAGATCTGGTGGAAACCATCAGCACTCATCTGAATCTGGGCATCGACCTCCGCATTCCCACGCAATATATTGGCGAAGAGAACCAGCGCTTGCGCATGTATAAGCGTGCCGCTGGAGTTGAGAACGAAGGCCAACTGGAAGATGTTCGCCAGGAGCTTGAGGACCGCTACGGCCCCGCGCCTCCGCCAGTACGCTATCTGTTGGCCGCCTCGGCGCTCAAGCTGCTTTGCGAACGCGCCGGCGTAACCAATGTGGATCGCAAGCGCGATAGCGTGACCGTGAAGTTTACAGAAAACGCGACGATTGATCCGGAGCGGCTGGCCCGCTTTGTGGCCAAGACCAAGGGTGCGCAGTTCACCCCCGGTGGAGTGCTTAAGTTCGTGCTGAAGTCCACGCAGCCCGACGCGGTGATCGAGCAGGTAGGCGGGCTCTTGCGCGATCTCGGCGTAGAGACAGTCAAAATAGGGTAAGTGCCTCGAACGCAGGTTTGCCGTAGTTTGCCGACTTACCGTGATTTAATAGACGGATCATCTATTCCAGGAGTTATCTGTGAGACTGATTCCCCTTGTGGGTATGTTTCTCTCTGTGTTTCTTGTTGCATTCCAGCCGCAAACGCGAGCCCAGGAATCGAACAGCGACGATGCTGCCTTTAACCAGCTTGCCGAGCGCTATTTCGGCGAGTTCTATTTCAAGTTCAATCCCTCGTCGGCAACGGCGGCAGGCTTCCATGAGTACGACGACAAGCTGGAAGACTATTCAAAGGCTGCTGTTGACCAGCAGATTGCGGCACTCAAGAAGTTCAAGCCGCAATTTGAAACGGTAAACGCGGGTAAGCTATCCCCCGGCGTGGCCGCCGACCGCGAGTTGGTATTGGGAGACATCAACAGCCGCCTGCTAACCCTGGAACACATCCGTCCCTGGGAAAAGAATCCCGACGCATACTCGTCCGGAATCACGTCCTCGATTTTCGTCATCATGGCGCGCAATTTTGCTCCCGCAGATCAGCGCCTGCGTTCGGTAATCGCGCGCGAAAAGCAAATCCCGGCGGTGTTTGGCGAGGCGCGCAAAAATCTTAAGAATCCACCACCCATTTATGTGGATGTGGCGCACGAGCAGGTACCCGGACTTATCGCCTTCTTTCAAAAGGACGTTCCGGACGCCTTTAAAGACGTGAAGGACGAGGCTCTACGGAGAGAATTTCAAGCGGTCAACCAGAAAGTGATGGATGCGCTCAAGCAATACCAGGACTTTCTCGAGAAAGAAGTAAAGCCGAAGGCCCATGGAGATTTCCGCATCGGCGCCGAAAGCTACCGTAAGAAGCTGTTATATGACGAGATGGTGGACCTGCCGCTCGACAGGCTCCTGGAAATCGGCATGGCCAACCTTCGTAAGAACCAACAGGCGTTCAAAGATGTCTCCGCAAAGATCGATTCGAGCAAAACAGCCCAACAGATTCTGGCTGAGCTGGAAAAAGATCACCCCGCTCCCGACAAGCTTCTGCAAACCTTCCGCGACACGCTTGGGGGATTGAAAGACTACATCGAGCAGCATCACATCGCGCGCATTCCCTCGCAGGTGCTTCCAATCGTTGAAGAAACACCACCCTTTATGCGGGCACTGACTTTTGCTTCGATGGATACTCCCGGCCCCTTTGAGAAGGTAGCCAAAGAAGCCTTTTTCAACGTTACGCTTCCGGAGCCTAGCTGGAGCCAAAAGGAAGTTGAAGAACATATGGCGGGCTTTAATCGCGGCACCGTGATCTCCACGGCGGTCCACGAAGTTTACCCCGGACACTACACGCAATTCTTATGGGTGCCATACGCGCCGTCCAAGGTCCGCAAACTGCTTGGCTGCAGCTCCAATGCCGAGGGCTGGGCTCACTATACCGAGCAGATGATGCTTGATGAAGGTTATGGACGAACCTCTGGAACGGACGCCGATCACGATCCGGCATTTCTCAAGCTGCGCCTCGGCCAGTTACAGGATGCCTTGCTGCGCAACGCCCGGTTCATCGTAGGCATTCAGATGCACACGGGAAAGATGACTTACGAGCAGGGAATCGAGTTCTTCGAGAAAGAGGGCTATCAGTCGCACGTAAATTCGGTCCGCGAAACCAAGCGCGGAACCTCCGATCCAACTTATCTTGTTTATACGCTCGGAAAGCTGGAGATCCTGAAGCTGCGGGAAGACTACAAGAAGAAATTGGGCGATAAGTTTTCCCTTGAGGACTTCCACAATGGATTCCTGCAGCAAGGCTTTCCACCGGTGAAGCTGGTGAGAAAAGCGCTGATGGGCGACGATTCTCCCGTGCTGTAGGTGGGGGCATAAGAGAAATAGATAAGATTCGTGCTTTACAGTTCAACAGGTCATCAATGTAAATGTAAATGAAGATAAGTTAAGAAATCCAAACCTTCGGGGAGGGCTTCACGCCCTCCCTTGTCGTTTCTTGGCTCTCATTCCCCCGAACCTTACGAGTCTGCGCACCAGTCCTGTACCAATGCGGTGCTATGATGAACACGACATGAAAATGAGGGTTCGTAAGGCTGTTTTTCCCGCCGCCGGACTAGGCACCCGCTTCTTACCTGCTACCAAGGCGCAGCCCAAAGAGATGCTGCCGCTGGTCGACAAACCAATCATTCAATACGGCGTGGAAGAAGCCCTGGCGGCCGGCTGTGATCAGATCATCATCATTACCGGCCGTGGCAAGACCGCCATTGAAGATCACTTCGATGTGAGTTACGAGCTGGAAAAAATGCTGGAGGAGCGCGGCAAAAAAGAATTGCTGGCGATTGTCCGCCAGATCTCCGACATGATTCACGTAGCCTATGTGCGCCAGAAAGAAGCCATGGGCCTTGGGCACGCGGTGCTGATGGCGCGCGAACTGGTGGGCAACGAGCCCTTTGCAGTTCTGCTGGCCGACGACGTGATCGACGCGAAAATCCCCTGCCTGAAGCAGATGATCGACGTGTTTGAAGAGACCCAGTGCTCGGTAATTGCCACGCAAGAGGTGAACGGGCCTGCGATCTCCTCCTACGGCGTACTGGATGCGAAGCGTGTGGAAGACAAGTTTCAGGGAAGGCTGCACGATGTGACCAATCTGGTGGAAAAGCCTCGCTTGGAAGAGGCCCCCTCAAACCTCGCCATTATTGGGCGCTATGTTCTTACCCCTCGCATCTTTGAAACCCTCGACCACACACCGCTCGGTACTGGCGGCGAACTGCAGCTTACCGATGGTTTGCGCAACTTGCTTCATGGCGGCGAGCGAATCTGCGGCTACAACTTTGAAGGCAAGCGGCACGACGCTGGAGACAAACTTGGATTCCTGAAGGCGACTGTGGAGTTCGCTCTGAAGAGGCACGACCTGGGAAAGGCCTTCGCCGATTATCTTCGAACGCTCGACCTTGAGGCCCACGCCAAGGGTGATGCAGCCTGAGATGCTGCAGCCACCGAGTCGATGCTAAGGCTTTCCGTCGCTCGGGGCGCCCTCGCTGCACGACTGCCGGAAATCAATATCATCGCCAATCTGAGCGGCAACCCGTTCCAGCGAGAAACGCACGTTGCGCCCGCAGCGTCCACACTCGGGGAAATACTCGCCTTTAAAAATGGTAGCAGTGTGATTCTGGCGATGGTGGCTGTGGGCGACCGTATAAACACCAGATTCCGGGACTGCCTCACCCGGATGAAAGACCCGCTCGCTCCTGGACGTTCCTTGCATTCTTGCTGAAGGCTCCCACCTATGGGATATCGGGGAGCGCCCCAAAGTTTACTCCAAAACGAAGGAACCGCTCACAGGAAACTTTTTCTAGGTATTTCTAATGTTGCCCAGGTGAATTCTGGAGCTTCTTTTCAAAATATTGCCTGTTTTGGGGTATTGAGCTTTGATTTGGTGGAGGGCCAACCGTTACTTGGGCAATTTTGCCTGATCGATCAGCAAAATTGGAATGCCATCGCGCACGGGGTAGATCCGTCCGCAGCCGGTGCACTGCAAGGAGCTCTCATCAGCGGCCAGCATCAATGGTTTTCGGCATTCGGGAACCGGACAGGCCAAGATGTCCAGCATCTGTTTCAGCATCATCCCTTAAATTGTACACGTCGCTGATGAACAGGCTCTTTCCACGGAATCAACGGACCTCGAGCCCAGGATCTTCTGGTCTTCGCTTTTTCGATCTTCGTTATTCGCGCTTGGGACCGCCTTGGACCAGAGTTCCTTCTGGCAAGCTCATCCATGCCAATGAGAACTTCCAAAGATCAAAGATTTCCTGATTTCTCGGCGGAAAGATTAAGATAACGAAGTCTCAGTTTATGGCAGCCAACATCATTGACGGCAACAAAATAGCGGCTCAAATCAGGGCCGAAGTAGCGGAAAACGTCCGGAACCTCGCTGCAGCCGGCCATCAGCCCGGCTTGGCGGTAATTCTCGCAGGCAACGATCCGGCTTCGGAAATTTATGTTCGCAACAAGGTGAAAACCTGTGAGCAGCTTGGTATCCACAGCGAGAAGTTGACTCCTGCGGAATCGGTAACCACCGATGAGCTTCTGCATATGGTGCAGGTGCTGAACCAGCGGGACGATATCGACGGCATTCTGGTTCAGCTTCCACTCCCCAAGCATGTGGATAGCCGCAAGGTACTGCTTGCCGTTTCGCCGGAAAAAGATGTCGATGGCCTTCATCCGGTGAACGTAGGCAACTTATCCACCCAGAGACCGGGGTTGGCGCCATGCACGCCAGTCGGCGTCATCGAGATCTTGAAGCGCAGCAACATTCCTATCGAGGGCCGCAACGCCGTGGTGGTTGGACGCAGCGACCTGGTGGGCAAACCCGTAGCCATGCTGCTGCTTAACTCCAACGCCACAGTCACCGTTTGCCACTCAAAGACCCGTAATCTCGCGGACGTGTGCCGTCAAGCGGATATCCTGATCGCCGCAATCGGCAAGGCGGGGCTGGTAACCAAAGACTTTGTGAAGCCCGGCGCGGCGGTGATTGACGTAGGAACCAACAAGATTACGCAGCGGGCGGAGTTCGAAAAGTTCTTTGCCGGTAATGCTGCCCGTGAAAAATCGTTCTCTGAAAAAGGTTCCACACTCGTGGGAGATGTGGATCCCAGAGTGGCGGAGGTTGCAGGAGCAATTACACCGGTGCCTGGCGGCGTGGGTCCGTTGACCATCGCGATGCTCATGGCAAACACCGTTGAGGCGTGCAAGCTGCGGCGCAAACTGAGGTAGTCTATGCTGCGCGTCGGCCTTACGGGTGGAATCGCCTGTGGTAAGTCCACGATTGCGGAGATGTTCTCCAACCTGGGCGTGCATGTAATCCTGGCGGACAAAGTCGCACACGAGCTTTATCGAAAAGGCGAGCCGGTTTACGACGAGCTGGTGCGGCGCTTCGGCCAGGGCATTGTGGGTAGAGACGGCGAGATTGATCGTGCCCTGCTGGCAAAGGCCGCTTTCGAGGGCGGACGCGTGGAAGAGCTGAACGGAATCGTTCATCCGGCGGTCATCCGCCGCCAGGAGCAGATGATCGAACAAATCATTTCGAGAGAGCCAAATGCAGTGATAATGGTAGAGGCGGCCCTGATCCTGGAAGCTGGTCTAAAGGACAAGTTTGCCAAGCTGATCGTGGTTACCTGCCAGCCGGAACAAAAGGTCAGCCGCTATGCCCAGCGGGCGGGACTCAATGCAGCTTCGGCTAAAACCGAAGTAGAACGACGCAGCAAGGCGCAGCTTCCCGACGATGAGAAAGTCCGGTCGGCGCACTATGTGATCGACAATTCAGGCTCGCTGGATCAGGCGCGCCGGCAGGTGGAAGGCATTTACTCGGAGTTGCGGGCGCAGGCCATGGCGGCGCGATGACATGCCATCGGGCGAGCCTGCTCCGATCGATAGATCTTTAATCAATAGATCCTAAAGGTTACGATTCTTGTTTGAGATTCTTTAAGATCCACATTTTGGTTGAACACAATGAAATCTTTACGGCCGTTACTGCTCGTCATTCTCCTCATTGGCGCTTTCTACTACTTCACCTCTCATCCGGTTTTTCAGCCGAAGATCGACCGGCCCGACCACATCGAGCTGACTGAAGCGGCAGGCCCGCCCTCCTTCGATTCCGAAGAGCAAGAGAATATTTCTGCCTACAAGAAAGCACTGCCGAGTATCGTCAACATTACCTCGACTGCCGTAGCCTACGACTTTTTTTACGGGCCCGTGCCACAGCAAGGCCAAGGGTCGGGTTTTGTGATCGACAAAGAAGGACGAATTCTGACGAATTTCCATGTAGTGGAAAATGCGCGGCAGGTTGAAGTCACCACCAGCGACAAGAAGAAATATCCCGCGCGGATTGTCGGCACCGATCCACAGCATGATCTGGCCGTCATTCAGGTGTCTGGCCGTTCGTTGCCTCCCGCTACGCTCGGTGACTCCAAGGGCCTGGTCGTCGGGCAGAAAGTCTTTGCCATTGGCAATCCGTTTGGCCTGAGCGGAACCATGACGCGAGGCATCATCAGCTCCATACGCTCGGTGCGCGGAGCCCGCGGTTTTATCGATGAAGCCATCCAGACCGACGCGGCCATCAACCCCGGAAATTCCGGCGGGCCGCTGTTGAACTCCCGCGCCGAGGTGATTGGCATCAACTCCATGATCCTGACCGGAGGTGCGGAGCAGAGCGCCGGTATCGGATTCGCCATTCCCATCAATACCGCCAAAGCGGTTCTCAACGATCTGGTAACGCTGGGTAAGGTGCGGCGGCCTACATTAGGCGTCAACACACTTCCAATTGGACCGGAGCTGGCAGACCAGATGGGCCTGGCCGCGGATTCAGGGCTGCTTATCATTCAGGTGGTTCGCGGAAGCGCTGCGGAGCGAGCGGGCCTGCGGGGAGGCAATGAACGCGCTTACCTCGGAAACAGCGTGATCCTGCTCGGTGGAGACTTGATCGTCGCTGTTGATGACCAGCCCGTCACGGACCAGCAGGAGTTATCGCATATCATGCAGAACCATCGCGCCGGCGACGCCGTGAAAATCACCATCTACCGCCAAAAGAAGCGTATGGACATCAAAGTCACTCTTGGAGAGGTGCAGGAAACTGCATGATGCAATTCACCGAAGCACGAAAATCGATTGAACCACTTTATCTGACCGCCGACGATGCCCGCCGCATCGAAGCGGCGGAAGAATTTGGATCCCTGCGCTACGCCGAAGCGATGAAGCTGCAGCGCCCACAGTGGAACAGCGCATGGGAGAAATTCGGGGGCGGTCATCTCACCTTTGTAGCGAAGGGCGCTCCGGTCGGCCGTGCCCATGCGCTTGGCTTCTCCGGAAAGGTTTCGGCGGAAGACATAGAGCATGTCGAGGAGTTCTACTTTGAGCGCGGGACGGCGGCGCAAGTAGATGTATGTCCTTACGCCGACCCCTCCTTGCTTGAAGCGCTGGACCGGCGCAACTTCCGTGTTGCGGAATTCAATCAGACTTTGGCCCGCTGGATCATGCCAGAGGAGACTCTTGGGGCCAGGGTCGGCGGCATTCAGATACGCGCCGTGAAGCCTGAAGAAGTGCAGGAATGGTCGGCATTGCTGGCTCGCATCTTTTTTGCCGATCAGTGGCAGCAGTTCTCAACGTTCTTCTCTCCCTGGGCCACATTCAGCAATTCGCTATCTCTGGTCGCCGTCTTTAACGGCAAGATGGTCGCCGGCGCAAGCGGCCTTATCATCCCCGAGCATAATCTTGCCGCATTTTTCGGCGCAGGTACGCTCGCTGAATTTCGCGGGCGAGGAATTCAATCGGCTTTTATGCAGGAGCGACTCAGGATCGCTCAACGCGCGGGCTGTGAACTTGCAGTCACCTTAACCATGCCCGGAACAACCTCGCAGCGGAATGTGGAGCGAGCCGGATTCCGAGTCGCGTACACAAAGGTTGTAGTCAAAAAACCTCTCCTGGGGCCAAGCCTCGCCTGAATCGCGCGGACCAACGCCTCATCGAAAATGCTTCCGGACGCGTTGGTTAGTATTTTTTCAACCGGACAATTTCAAGGTTGATCGTATCTGGCGTAGGTGTATCAAGCGCTTCCACTGGATTGGAGAGCGCCGCGCATCCAGTACATCTGTACCTCTTTACTGCCAGCAGCATGCAGTAGCAACTCTGCCCAGAGTACCGGCATCTTTCGAGCAAAGAAAGGTGGGTCTTGCTGGCCATGACCAAGCTACTTTTGTCTCTAGTCTTCTGCGCCGGTTTTTCGGCGGCTGCATGGGCGGGGGCTTCCTGTCCGTTGAACCCTCAGAATCAAACAGTTACCATCTGCACGCCTGCGAACGGAGCAACCGGACTCGTAAATCCAGTTCACGTGAATGCCGGCACGACCGATACCCATCCGATCACCACCATGTGGATCTACGTGGATACGGTGAAAGTATTCGCAATCAATAACGTTAACTTCATCGATACCACGATCAATATGACTACAGGAACCCATCGGTTCGTAGTTCAGGCCCAGGATTCCGCCGGCACCGTGTTCAAGACTGTCGAGAGCGTCACCGTTGGAGGAGCACCCAATGTCGTGGTAACTCCCAGCGCAGCCACTCTGGTCGAAGGCGCAACGCAGCAATTCTCGGCAAACGTTGCCGTTACCTGGTCGGCAACCTGCGGCACGATTACTACTGGCGGACTATATACTGCTCCAGGCGCATCCGGCCCTTGCACGGTAACGGCTACCAGCGGCGCGAATAGCGGAAATGCGGCGGTCACTGTTGTGACCGGCGTAGTCGTTTCGCCGAATTCCGTTACGGTGCCGGAAAATGGGACCCAGCAGTTCACTGCCAATGTTGCCGTTACGTGGTCAGCCTCCTGTG
The DNA here is from genome assembly GCA_035295685.1 of Candidatus Angelobacter sp. Classification (GTDB taxonomy): domain Bacteria; phylum Acidobacteriota; class Terriglobia; order Terriglobales; family Acidobacteriaceae; genus Angelobacter. The sequence goes on along the minus strand of DATGIO010000141.1, from coordinate 10,640 downwards.
GCACAATCACCGCGGCTGGACTCTACACAGCTCCGAATGCCACCGGCTCCTGCACGATTACGGCCATGGATGATGTAGGCCATAGCGGGATGGCAACCGTGACTGTAGTTCCCGCCACGGCTGTCTCCGGTTATCTAAGTTGGAAGAACGACATCGGCCGGACCGGACAGCAGCGCAACGAGACAATTCTTACTCCCGCGAACGTTCATTCAAGCTCCTTCGGCAAGAAATTCAGTGTAAGCGTTGACGGTGGAGTATTTGCTCAACCGCTCTATGTGGCCAACCTTACGGTCAATAGCGCCACCCACAACGTAGTTTTCGTCGCTACGGAGCACGATAGTGTTTACGCGTTTGACGCCGATAAAAGCGGCCCGGCGCTGTGGCGTGTAAGTTTCTTGTCGTCCGGCGTAACGACCGTGCCGCAAGGGAATGTGGGCAGCACGATCTTTCCAGAGATCGGAATTTCCTCCACCCCAGTCATTGATCCGGACACCGAGACGATATATGTAGTTGCAGAGACCTTGGAGAACGGCGGAACCTACGTTCATCGCCTGCACGCTCTTGACATCCACAATGGAGCGGAGAGGCCCGGCAGTCCGGTAGTGATATCGGGCGATGTCTTTCTTTCAAAGCCGGAGCTGCAACGAAGCGGATTGGTTTTGCTCAACGGACTGATTTACATCTCCTTTGCTTCTCAGGGAGACAATGGCCTTTGGCAGGGATATGTCTTTGCCTATGATCCTTCAACGCTAGGACGCAGCGCCGTATTCAATGTGGTACCAACAGGGATCCGCGCGGGTATCTGGATGGCGGGTGCAGCCCCATCGGCAGACGCCAGCGGCAATCTTTATGTCATGACCGGAAACGGCACTTTCACTCCTGGTTCGGGAGATTTCGGCGACAGCATCGTCAAACTAAGTCCCAGCCTTTCTGCCGTCGACTTCTTTACGCCTTTCGATCAGGCAGCCGACAACACAGGCGACAGGGACGTAGGTTCAGGTGGCCCGCTCGTCGTTCCGGATCAGGCGGGTGCCCATCCTCACGAGCTGATCGGCTGCGGAAAGGGAGCCAATCTCTATGTGATTGACCGCGATAACATGGGCCACTTCCAGGCGGGCAGCAATAGCCAGATTATTCAATCGCTATCGAATGTCGTAGGCTCCGTGCCCGCCGCCCCAAATGGCCAAAACGCGAACGATCACTGCTGGATGACGCCGGCATTTTGGGAGCAGAATGTCTACTTCGTAGGTAATCGTGACACCATTAAGGCCTTTCATCTCGATCCCTCAACCGGCCTGCTTTCAACATCGCCAACTTCTCAGGGAAACTTTTTCTACCCATTTCCGGGAGCGCAACCCGTCGTCTCCTCGAATGGCGCAACCAGCGGGATCGTATGGACCATCGACCATCGCAGCCCAGCAACATTGCACGCCTACGATGCGACCAACGTAGCGGTTGAACTTTATAACTCAACCCAGGCGGGAACGCGAGACTCGTTAGGCACTGGCGAGAAATTTACCGTGCCAACGATCATCAATGGCAAGGTATATGTCGGAACAAAAAGTAGCTTAGTTGTGTTCGGACTGCTTTAACCTAAAGCTCGGAAACCACGAATAGTAGCCAAGAGCGCCGCCCATCCTGAAAGGAGAGCGGCGCTCTTGGTTTGTGTGGTGATCACAGCGCGCTCTGAGACTTGGACGCTAGGTCGAATTTTGATTGAGGGGTACGAAAAATCGGTAGGTTATTCCCCGGCAATCGTCATGCCGTCGATACGGATCGTTGGTGCCGCCGTGGCCCCACGGAACTCCAGATCATTACCGATTTCAGAGATATTGCTCAACATCTCCCGAAGGTTCCCAGCAACAGTAATCTCTTCGACCGGATAGGTAAGCTCCCCATTCTCAATCCACAGGCCGGTGGCGCCTCGGGAAAAATCGCCGGTCACAAGGTTTACGCCAAAGCCGAGAAAGTCGGTGATGTATAGCCCCTGCTTAATGCCCGCGATAATCTGTTCCGGTGCTTTGTCGCCTTTTTGCAGAAAGAAGTTTCCGCTGCCAATGCCAGGGTTGCCGGCCAGTCCGCGCGCGGCATTTCCTGTGGTTTGCATACCCAATTTGCGCGCCGTATAGCAGTTCAGGAGATAAGACATGAGAATGCCCTTCTCGATCACTACGGTTCGCCGGGTGGGTACTCCCTCACCGTCAAATGGAGTCGTGCCGAAGCCCGCCGGCAGGGTGCCGTCGTCAATTACAGTCACGTTCTCTCCAGCAATTCTTTGACCCAGCTTCCCGGCCAGAAACGACGATTGGCGATAGACGGCATCGCCATTCACGGCGTCCGACACATTATCGAGAATGGAGCCTGAAACCATTGGATCGAGAACGACCGGAACCTTCGTAGAAGCAATTTTCCGGGCGCCCAGGCGGCGTAAAGTCCTTCGTGCGGCTTCCCTGCCGATGGCTTCGGGCGTATCCAGTCTGGCAAAACTGCGGGCGGCAGAGTACCAATAATCTCTCTGCATCAAGCCATTTTCGGCCTGCGCGATCGGCGCGGCATAGATGGAGCAACGGGAAGTCCGGCGCTCCCCTAGAAAACCCAAGGAGTTGGCAAACACCTTGCGGCCGGAGGACGCCTCGAAAGATCCTCCATCGGAGTTCTTAAAACGCGGATCAGAAGATAGAGACGCGCTCTCCGCCCGGCGCGCATGATCAATCCGTTCTTCCGGCGGCAGAGCATACACGTCCGCGGAGTAGATTTGCAGGTCACCCGGCACGATACCTAACTCGGAGGGATCGGGTAATCCCGCGAATGGATCTGCCGAGGTAATTCTCGCCAGTTCTAATGCGCCCTTCACCAGGCGCTCAATACCTTCGTCGCTGAAATCGCTGGAATAAGTGCTAGCCGCGCTGTTACCTGACAACACACGCAGTCCGAGACCGCGCGACCCGGCTTCTTTCAAAGTTTCCACTTCGCCCATGCGCACCACAGTGGAAAACTCCGAGCTTTCGTGGGCTGCTGCTTCGGCAGCCGTCGCTCCGGCCTTCAAGGCTCGGGCCACAACTCCGGCTACGATTTCCTTCAGATCGATTTCGTTTTCAGTTAAGACTCGTGTATGAACAGCCATGGATTATCGCGCCGTACCGCCGACGGTCATGCTATCGAGCTTGATGGTTGGAATGCCAACGCCTACAGGAACGGATTGTCCGTCTTTACCGCACGTGCCCACGCCCTCATCCAATTGCAGGTCGTTGCCAACCATGGATACCTTGGTGAGTGCATCGGGACCGTTGCCAACCAGGCTGCAATTCTTGAGTGGCGCGGTGATCTGGCCATTTTCCACCAGATACGCCTCAGAAGCGGAAAACACGAACTTACCGTTCGTGATATCCACCTGGCCTCCACCAAAATTAACCGCGTAGACACCGCGTTTCACTGACCTGATGATATCTTCGGGCGCATCGTTTCCGGAGAGCATATAGGTGTTGGTCATGCGTGGCATTGGAATGTGCTCGTAGCTTTCACGGCGTCCGTTGCCGGTATCCGGAAGTCCCATCAGCTTGGAAGAGAGCTTATCGCTCAGGTAGCCCTTCAGGATTCCATTCTCGATCAAGACGGTGTTTTTCGTTGGAGACCCCTCATCGTCCACATTGATCGAGCCACGGCGTGAAGGCAGGGTGCCGTTATCGACGATGGTGCATTTCTCAGAAGCCACTCTTTTGCCAATCAATCCGCTAAAGGCGGAGGTCCCTTTACGGTTGAAATCGGCTTCCAGGCCATGCCCGATAGCCTCGTGCAGCAAGATGCCCGGCCATCCCGGCCCCAGAACAACCTCCATCTCACCGGCGGGAGCCTCGCGTGCATCAAGCTGGATGATCGCCTGCCTCGCCGCTTCTTTCGCAAAAGCTTCCGGCGTCTTCTCCGTTAGGAAGTAGTCCATGCCCACTCGGCCGCCGCCTCCGGCGGTGCCTTTTCCAGAGCTTTCCTCCGATTTCGCGATGCACACCACGCTGAATCGCGCCAAAGGCTGTGTGTCGGTGGCGAAAGTGCCGTCGGAACCAACCACCAGAATCTGCCGTAACTCATCGGCATACGATCCACGCACCTGAACAATTTTTGGATCAAAGGCGCGAGCCGCTCGGTCCGCCCGAATCACAAGCTCGAGCTTTGAAGCGATGTCCGCATCCACCGAGTGCGATGAGACCTGGTACAGCGTGTGCCCGTTGCTCTCTTTAAATCCCTGCACCGGTTGCTGTGCCGGCCCACGAGCAATTAGCGCTGCCGTGCGGGCGGCCCGCATGATCTTTTCCGGAGCTAAGTCGTCGGTATAGGCGTATCCCGTTCGCTCACCCGCCAGAACGCGAATTCCGCAGCCAGCCGAAACACTCTGCGAGGCCGACTTAACAATCGACTCGTCGACACTAATACCGGTCGAGGTAAGGTATTCAAAATAAACATCGGCGTAGTCGCCGCCGGCGGATAGCGCTTCTGACAGATAGCGCTGCAGATCCTGATGTGTGATACCGAACTTTTGGAAGAATAGGGTTTGGTTTTCGGTCATGACTGTATTCCGATTAGATGCGCGTGATTTCGGGAAAGAAGCGACTTGCCGTAAGCATCAATTGTCGCAGACTGGCGACCCAGGGGCAAATTACCTTTTCCCGGTCTTGGCGAGCCTTCGGACCCCTTGCCAAGGGAGGCATCTAAGGCTGGCGTAGCTCTACTTAACCTATTGGGAAGATTCCGGATGTGGCTGGAAGCTCAACAGAATGCTGCATTTATAATCTCGCATCAACCGAATCGATCATTATTGTTTTAGGTCGTCCTTGGTTTTGGGTTGTTGCTGGGCGTGGTTGATAGCCTTTTTTTCTCGTCTATTTTATGACTCCCGACTTGCTCGCGAGCTTTCTGGAAAAATTCCTTGCTGAATCCAGCCTCGGCGTGGTCCTCGAAGAGGGCCAGATCGTCTTCGACCTGGCATCTGCCCACTATTCCATCTCCTCCGAGCAAGGCCGTTGCCTGCTGCATTTCTGGTCGCAGGAGCGAAATATCGTCCGCCAAGTATTGAATGCGGAGCTGAAACACGGCACCCTGCACTTGGCGGTGCGAAAGTTCGCACAAATGCGGCCCAACAAACTACTGATCTGCCGCGACCGCGATCAGCGAACACCCACAGCCAGAAAAAACGCGCGAACTCAGTATTTAAAGCTTTTGGAACGTCTGCTGGAACGGGAGTTTCCCGGATGGACCATTGGAAAGCTCTCCAGCAGCATGGATCTGAAACGAAGCCTCTCGCCTGTGTACACGCGCGGACTGCTTCGCAAAGGGAACAGCTCCATGGCTGTTCTGGGAGTGAATCGGGAAGAGACTCAGGCATCGGTGGACGCAATCCTGACATTTGGGCTGATCTGGCTTGACGACTGCCGGCAACGAGAAGCGGGCCGCTCCGTGGTTGAGGGCCTTCACCTGTTCGTACCGGATGGCCGTTCCGCCACATTGCAGCTCAGGATGGCCCATCTCAATCGTGAGATGGCAAAATTCCACCTTACCGAAGTCGAGGAACAAGACCGGACTCTCACTGGAAAGGAATGCCGTCTCGTCGCTCCGGCGGACTCTTATCTGGCGCCAAGAGCCGACACGGCCGCGATCGCAGAACAGTTCTCTTCTGCCGTTTCAAAAATTCGTGCGCTGATTCCAGCAGCCGAAATCGCCGTCCGTTCGCCATTGGAGATTTCCTTCCGTTTGCACGGCCTTGATTTTGCCTCGCTTCGTTTCGTATCTGAGGAAGGTTCTTTCAAATCGAGCCCAGCGCTTTTCTTCGGAACGTCGGGAGCGGAAACCCAGCTGACCGATGAGAATCAGGCTCAGTTTGCGAGCCTTGTGCATCGCATCTCTACCGCTCGAAACGCGGCGGGGGACAGGAACGATCCATTCTGGCGCATGTATCCCGAGCGGTGGCTTGAATCCCTTGTAATGGCCAATATCCCGGTGTTGGATCCTTCGCTCGTTCCTGCTCCGGTGTACTCCCAGGTTCCGGCGTTTTCCGTAGCCGACCGCTCCCTGATCGATGTGCTCGCCTGCACCGCCAAAGGCAGGCTTGCCGTGGTTGAATTGAAAGCCGACGAGGATATTCACCTGCCGGTGCAAGGCATCGATTATTGGGCGCGAGTTGCATGGCATCATCAACGGGAAGAGTTTCAGCAGCACGGTTACTTTCCAAAAATGCGGCTCTCCAAGCAGGCTCCTCTGTTGCTGATGGTGGCTCCCGCCTTACGCATTCACCCAGCGGCGGAAACGGTGATTCGTTATTTTTCACCTACGATTGAATGGCAACTGATTGGCATGGATGAGCGCTGGCGCGAGGAGCTGCGTGTAATCTTTCGGAAAACTCCAGTTAGTTCGGGACACTTTCAGAGTTTTCAGGCAACGGCTGCGGAGTAGGCAGCTGCTCTCCTCGATAGACCCTTTCTATTCCATTGGCGATCTTCCTGAACGGCAGCTCGCCCTGCTTCTTCCCCGGAAATATCTCCCCTTTTTTGTGGCTCCGGTAGTACCAGCGTTTCAATAGCGAAAGCTCTTCACTGAATTGTGTTGCCGACCGTGTTCCTCCCTCAGAACCGAGCCTCTCCGCTGCTTCGCGCAGGCGGGAGTCCATCGGTCCTTGGTCGCCTTCCAATTCCACCTGGAAATGCACCGGACCAGCCAACTGGCCTTGAAAGAATCGAAATAAGGCAACCGACTTTTCCTCCGCGCAAGGCTGGACAATCAAGGCGTCCAGGATCTCCAGTCGCCGACAAATGTCGTCGATGGCGGCCAGGATGCCTTTGATCTTCGTTATCTTGGTGTGCCGTTGCGCGGCCGCTTCAAAATCCAGGCTCTCAGAAAAACGATTTCGCTCTTCCTCAAGTTCATGGATGAGCGAATCGCCACCTGAATCAAAGTAGTCTTGTACTCTCTTGACCTCGGCTGCGTATTCCTCATCCGAGCAGCCTTTGAAGCAGGGCGCCAGGCACATCTTCATCTCTGAGTAAACGCAGCCTGGATAGGCCGGATCCGGATTCAATTCAAAACTGCAGCGGCGCATCTTGAAGAGGTCGAGCGAGTCGTTCAAAAAGCGTTCCGCTACGGCTCTTGATCGAAAGGGCCCGTAATACAACGATTGGCTGCTTAGGCGACCGAGACGAGTGGTGACATAAGCGCGTGGATAGCTATTCTCAAGATTCAACCTAACCAGTGGCGAAGGAGAGAGCCGCAAACGCTTTGAATAGGTTTTAGGAAACTCACGCCGCAGAATCTTATAAAGCAGCAGCACCGACTCAAAATCGGAGCCGGTCAGCGTGTATTCGATCTGCGCTGCGCGCTCCCGAAGATTCAGACGTTTGGATTGCGATTCTGGCGGAGATAGCAACCGCTGGAGCCGGCGTTTGAGGCTTGTAGTTTTGCCCACATAAGGCTCTGCGTTTTTCTCCGCTCCTCGAAGGAGGAATACCGCGGGAGCTGCCGGAAATTGAGCGAAGAAATCGGGCCCATGCTCAGCACTGAACGGAATGGAATTTGCCAGCACAGCCTCACCGGTGAAGCATCAGGAAGTGACTCGATTCCAATTATTGCATAGGGCTGAAATCGCCTTTTCTTGAGGCGGCAACGGCTAACGTCACTTTTTCCACCTATGAACACCCGCCTTGTGCATATTGTCGTTTGTGCTTTCGCTTAGGTAAATCATGCTCTTCTGCAGATAATGCTTAGATTTCCGCATCATCCACATTCGCCATTGTGAACGGGATGTGAATCTCTTTGAAAACCCGGCTCTCAGATCGGTCCTTGGACATGTCTTCCAGAGCGTCCACGCGGCATGAGTACTTTTGTTCACAACTCTGGAATCGTTGAAAAGGCTGACAGATCAGAGCTTTGGCCTTCTTTTCCTACATTTGCACAGGCATCTGCTACTACTGCTATCAATTAATAGATTGATAAAGACTCTTAGAAGAGCTATTTCCGAACCAATAGAGCATTGAAGCAGCGCACGCAGAAAGAGCTCACTTGTGGATGCGCTTAGGTCCAAGCCTGAAGTCGATGCCATCCATGGCAATCACCCGGCACATCTCATGGAGACGCGAACGCATCCTGTCGGTGATCCGGTCGCCAAGGGTGTCCTCCCGGTGAGCGCCAGCCGCTAATTCTCTGGGACGCGAAGTCCTGTGACTGGGTGCTTCTTCCGGTTGGGCGCTGCGCGAGGACAGGTCTGCCAGATTGGTGGTAATGATGGTTGTTTTCTTTTCGTTATAGCGGTAATTCACAACGTAGCTCACCGTGTCCCATACCCATTCCGTGGGCCGCACGGCTCCTAGCTCATCGAGCACCAGCACTTCGGCCTCAAACACAGGCCGTAAAATCTCAAGCTCGGTGGTCTGCACGCTCGGGTTGTAGGAATTCTGAATCTCTTTCAGCAGTTCGCGGTAATCGTAGAAAAGGCATGGCACGCCCTTGCCTAGAATCAGCTCCCGGATAACCCCAACTGCCAGATGGGTCTTTCCCACTCCAATCCGGCCGGTAAAAAGAATCCCGGTTTTTTCAAGGGGATACTCTTCTACAAACCTTCCGGCCGCCAGACGTGCGCTTGCCAGCGAGCGATGCGCTCCGTCAAAGGCGTCATTAAAATCTGCGAGCGTGCAATGTTCGTAGCGTGCTGGAATGCGGGCCTGGCGCAGCAGCCGTAGGTTTCGATTCTCTACGCGGCAATCGCACCGCGAGGAACGGCTGGCTTTGCCTGGAACCTCCACGATTTTCCAACCGGTGCCGTCGCAAATAGGACATTCAGCCTTGGTTTGAGGAGGGGTACTCATTGGGATACTCGGGATCTTCTTAAGAAAATATCATCGGCAACCGCGGGAACAGGCGATTTTGTAAAGAAGATTCTCGAATCGCCCAGATCCAAGGCCATGATTTGACAGCAACGCAACCGCCTACTTAGCATTTTGAGTTCACCCGCTGTTAATACCTCAAAACAGACAGGAGATCCTCCCATGCCCACCGATATTGCCGAGGCCAAGGGCCACGTGCGCGGATTCGACATCAACACACCGCCTGCCGATTTTCGCCCGGAGGAACATCTGCCCAAGGGCTTCCTCGAATTTTACCTGCCGCTCCATAAGCAGTTTACGCCCCGGCAGCAGGAATTGATTCGCAAGCGTGCCCAGGTCTTGGAGGCCTCTCTCAAGGGAAACAAGCCGAATCACCTGCCACCTTCTCCGGCGACCCAGAGCGATTGGAAAACCACTCTTCCTGCCTGGTGCCAGGACCAGCGCAATCAGATGACTGGCCCCGCTGATGACGGTGAGTTGGTCGTGAAGATGCTCAACTCTGGCGCACCCGGCGTGATGATCGACCTGGAAGATTCCATGGCCAATCATTGGCACGTTCTGGAGCGCGGCATTGCCAACAGCCTGAGCGCCCTGCACGGGAAACTGAGCTACTTCGACAAGAAGCGCAATCGGCAGGTCGAAATTCAGGCCAGTAAGACGGTAATTTTGATTCGCGTGCGGGGACTGCATCTTAGCCAGCGCGGCATTGTGCCGGGCAGCCCCCAGGAACTCACATCGGCTTCTCTCTACGACCTTTGCCGCCTAATCTTCGACATTAAAGCAGAAGAACTGAAGCATCCGCTTACTATCTACATTCCGAAATCGGAGTCGGCGGAAGAGGCCTTTTGGTGGAACGACGTTTTCAAGGCAGTGGCCAAATGGAAGGGCTGGGCTCCGGATACCATCAAGTGCATGGCTCTGGTGGAAGCTCATCCGATGGCTTACCAGATGGAAGAGTTCCTCTATAACCTGCGCGATCACATTCTTGGATTAAACCTTGGCCGCTGGGATTACATGGCCAGCCTGATTCACTTCAACCTGAACGACGCTGCTTGGGTGTTGCCTGACCGGAACACCATCCCGCACGATGTGAAGTTCTTCCAGAATTTGCGCGAACTGATGCCGGAGATTTGCCACAAGCGCGGCTGCCTATCCATCGGCGGCATGACCGCTCTTTTCCCCAATCGTGAAGATGCCGAGTTGAATGCGCGCGCCCTTGCGGTTCTGGAGAAAGATAAAAAGAACGAAGCCAACTGCGGTATGGACGGAGCCTGGACCGGTCATCCGGACCAGAATCAGATTGCTGTGGACCAGTTCCCCAACCCCAATCAACTAGGCCGTTGGCATGTGGATGCGGAACGTTACCCCGATCTTCGCCCTATCCCAGAGGGAGTTGGGCAGAAGACGCTCACCGGAACCCGCGCGGCCATTCGCACCGTGATTCGCTATCGCAACGGTGTATTGAATGACCGCGGGGCCAGCCTCCTGGATGGCTACATGGAAGATCTCGCCACAGATCGTATTTATCGCCTGATGATCGCCCAGCGCATCAAGCACAGGCAGCAGGTCACGGTTCTCGGTGATGATGGCAAACCGGTGGCGCATACGCCCGAATTTGTCTCGCAACTTTTCGATGAAGAGCTGGACAAGCTGTTGAAAGCGCCGCCCTCGGGAGGCGACACACCTGAGACCAATAAGTTCCAGCAAGCCCGTAAGATTGCTGAGTCGATGATCAGCACCGGCGAGTTTGATCCGATCTAAGTTTGGAAGGGAATGAGCGGC
>DATGIO010000140.1:0-25671 GCA_035295685.1 Candidatus Angelobacter sp. | reverse complement strand
TGCTCATGTCTAATCGTCCTACTGATTTACGGGGCCAGCTAGAGGAGCTTCGCGAGCAAATTCGCCGGCACGAACATCTCTACTACGTGCTGGATGCACCGGAAATCGAGGACGCCGAGTTCGATGGCCTCATGCAACAGCTGAAGCAGGTGGAGGCGAAGCATCCGGAGTGGATCACGCCCGATTCTCCCAGCCAGCGCGTGGGCGGCAAGCCCCGCGCGGGCTTTGTCAAAGTGCCGCATTCGCGCCAGATGCTGTCGCTCGACAATGCTTATAACGAACAGGAGCTACGCGACTGGGAGCGCCGCGTGCAGGAATTAGCCGGTTCCGACAAGATTGAGTACGTGTGCGAGTTCAAGCTGGATGGAATGTCGATGGCGCTGGTCTACGCCGAGGGCAGTCTTCGCAAAGGCGTAACCCGCGGCGATGGATCGGTCGGTGAGGATGTAACTTCGAACGTACGAACCATGCGCTCGGTGCCACTTTCGGTTCCTGCCAAAGTGCTTCAGGAGGCGGGTATGCCCGCCGATTTTGAGGTCCGGGGCGAGGTCATTATGCCTCTGGCCGGTTTTGAACGGATGAACGAAGACCGGGAGCAGCAGGGGCTGAGCAAGTTTGCCAATCCCAGAAATGCAGCTGCAGGCACGATTCGCGTGCTGGAGCCAAACATAGTAGCGCAACGCCGCCTGGATTTTTATGCGTATTTCCTCCTGGTAAACGGACAAACCCACTTTGAGAAACATTCGGAAACCCTGCAAGCGCTCGTCCGGGCGGGATTCAAGGTAAATCCGAACCATACTGTGGCCCACAACGTCGAACAGATTCTGGAATTTATCGCTAAGGGCGAGAAGATGCGGGAGAAGCTGCCTTATGAGATCGACGGAATCGTCATCAAGGTCAATTCGACCCGATTGCAGGACAGGCTGGGATTTACTGGAAAAGCACCTCGATGGGCCATTGCCTATAAGTATGCCGCGCGTTCCGGCCTCACCAGGATTGAAGACATCCTGGTGCAGGTGGGCCGCACAGGGAAGCTAACGCCCGTAGCTGCGCTCAAGCCGGTGGCTATCGGCGGCACTACGGTAACCCGGGCTACGCTTCACAACCAGGATGAGATCGACCGTCTGGAGGTGAAGATCGGCGATTGGGTGCTGGTGGAGCGCGGTGGGGACGTGATTCCCAAGGTGGTGAAGGTGATTTCCGATGCCGAGCACTCGCGCGGGGAAACGACATTCCACATGCCAGAACATTGCCCGGAGTGCGGAGGGCATATCGTGCGGGAGGAGGGCGAGGCGGACCATCGATGTGTGAACGTGAACTGTCCGGCGAAGCTGCGCGAGAGCATCCTGCACTTTGCGGCGCGCTCGGTGATGAACATCGAAGGGATGGGCGAATCACTGGTGAACCAGTTATGTGAGCGCGGGCTGGTGAAGGACGTTGCGGACATTTACAAGCTCAAGAAGGACGATTTGCTTTCTCTGGATAGATTCGCCGATAAATCGGCGGAGAACCTGCTGGCAGAGATCGAGCAGTCGCGGAAGCTCCCTCTGGAGCGGGTCATTTTCGGACTCGGCATTCGGTTTGTGGGGGAGCGAACGGCACAATTCCTGGCGGAGCATTTTGGCAACCTTGACGACCTGATGACGGCCTCAATCGAACAACTGCAGGAAGTAAATGAGGTAGGACCGCGAGTGGCTACTGCAATTCGGGAGTTCTTTGACGAACCCGGCAATCTCGAGTTAGTGGAGCGCCTGCGCCCTTACCTGAACTTTACCGGCGAAAAGAAGAAACGTGGAACCACTCTCGCGGGAAAGACCTTTGTGCTCACGGGAACCCTGCAGAACTACTCCCGCGACAAAGCCAAGCAGATGATCGAGGACGCAGGGGGCAAGGTTTCCGGATCGGTGAGCAAGAAAACCGACTACGTGGTGGCGGGCGAAGATGCCGGCTCCAAGCTGGAGAAGGCGCGCGAGCTTAAGCTGCGCGTGATTGATGAGAAAGAGATGGAAGCGCTGATTCAGTCCGGCAGCGAATGAGCAACTTCCAAGCGTGCAACTCCTTAGAACAAGCATTGAACGAAGCAGGTGGGTTCAGGCGCCGGAACTGGCTGTAAACTTCTGCTGGATGCGGTCGCGGGTTGATTCTAGATCCTCGGGCAGGATGCGAGCCTCCCCGATCGCACTCATGAAATTGGTGTCCCCGACCCAGCGCGGCAGAATGTGCATGTGAATGTGTGAAGCCACACCGGCTCCGGCGGCCCTGCCTAGATTCATTCCGAGATTGAGGCCGTCGGGACTATAGAGCTCGCGCAGGATTCCTTCACATCTTTGAGTCAAGGCGATCATTTCCGCCGCGGCGGGCGCGGGTAGCTGACGCAGTTGGTCGGTATGCTGGTAGGGCACAATCATTACGTGGCCGGATGTGTACGGGAAGGCATTCAGGACCACAAAACAATGCTCCGCCCGGTGGACAATCAGGGCCCTGGCATCGTCCTGCATCGCCAGCAAATTGCAGAAAAGGCATCCCGGAATCTTGTCCATGCCGGTGATATAGGCATAGCGCCAAGGGGTAAAAAGGTGGTCCATGCCGAGAACAATACCAGATGGAGTACCTTAGGACAGGCCGCGCCATTGTCCTATTTTTGGAAATTTTTGACGGGCAAGAGCGTTTGACAGTGACATGGGCGGTTGCTATAGTCGGAAGAGTCTTATGGTGGCTAAGAATCGGCCAACCTTAAGATCTGCCACTGGTTTTTCCAGCCTTTTGCTTAAGCAAAGCAGGGGCCAATCACACCAGTCAGACTCCCAGTCACGAGTCACGCTTTTGAGACCACCTCGGTTCCCTTTGGGATGATGAGGGTGCTTGAAGCTCCATATATGAAACAGGAAATGCTAGAAGAAAACACAGCCCGTATCCTTGAAAATGCGTCCGAAGACGACCGTGGCAACGCAAGCGAAAGCGCACAGCCTCGTGAAAATTTGGTAACTATGCCTGGCAAGAATCCCGAAATCAAATCCACTGAGCAGCCCAACGCGGGCATCGCTCAAAAAGAAGACAATCACATGGAAGATTTTGCAGCCGCGCTTGAGTCCTACACTCTTGAAACCGAACCGGCGCCCAGTGAAGACAACGTTTTTAAGGGCTCCGTCGTTAAGATCACCGCAACCCATGTCGTCGTAGACATCGGCTTTAAGTCGGAAGGCTTGGTGCCGATCGCCGAAGTCGTGGATGCCAACGGCCAGGTCAAGTTCCAGCCAGGGGACGAGATCGAGGTCATGGTGCAGCGCGGTGAGAATGAGGAAGGCGCTGTCCTGCTTTCCCATGAGCGGGCTCAACGGGTGCGTGTGTGGGAAGACATCGACAAAGCGTTCCATTCGAAAGAGTCGGTAAAAGGACGCATCGTCGAGCGCGTGAAGGGCGGAGTCTCCGTGGATATCGGCGTGAAGGCATTCATGCCCGGCTCTCAGGTGGACGTTCATCCGGTGCGCAACCTTGAGACGCTGAAGGGACAGGAAGTCGAAGTCCGCGTCATTAAGCTGAACAAGAAGCGCGGCAACATTGTCGTCTCCCGTAAGGCGATTTTGGAAGAAGAAATTACCAGCAAGCGGGGCAAGACGCTTGAGACCTTGCAGGAAGGGTCGTCCCTGACGGGAACTGTCAAAAACCTGACCGACTACGGCGCGTTTGTCGATCTGGGAGGCATTGACGGCCTGCTTCATATTACGGACATGTCCTGGGGTCGCCTGACGCATCCTCGCGATCTGGTGCACGTGGGCGATCAGATCCAGGTCAAGGTGTTGAAGTTCGATCCGGATAAACTGCGCGTTTCGCTAGGATTCAAGCAGCTTACCCCCGATCCGTGGCTGGACGCCGCCGAGCGCTATCCTATCGGAGCAAGAGTACGTGGACGAATCCTGAGCGTGACCGACTACGGCGCGTTCGTCGAGTTGGAGCAGGGCATTGAAGGCTTGGTACACGTAAGCGAGATGTCGTGGTCCAAGCGGATGAAGCATCCCTCGAAGCTGGTGAACATTGGAGACGAGATCGAGTGCGTAGTGCTCAATGTGAACCCTACCGAGCGCCGGATTTCGCTCGGCCTGAAACAGCTTGAATCAAACCCTTGGGAGCGCCTGCACGAGAAGTATCCGATCGGCTCTTCGGTTGAAGGCAGGGTAAGAAACCTGACCGACTTTGGAGCATTCATCGAGATCGAAGATGGCATCGACGGTCTGGTGCATGTGAGCAACCTGAGCTGGACGAAGCGCGTGAAGCATCCTTCGGAAGTCCTGAAGAAGGGCGAAAAGGTGAAGGCTATCGTGCTCGGAATCGAGCCTGAACAACGCCGCCTCTCCCTGGGCGTAAAGCAGCTTGAACCGGATGCCTGGGAGACCTTCTTCAATACCCATCGCATCGGAGACGTGGTGCATGGAAAGGTGCTGCGGTTGGCCCAGTTCGGTGCATTTGTTGAGATTGCGGAAGGAGTCGAGGGGCTTTGCCACAATTCGGAAGCCGCCGAGAGCGATGGCACTCCCGTTAAGTTAGAAGGGGGCCAGGAGCACGACTTCAAGATCATCAAGATGAATGCAGAGGAAAAGAAGGTTGGGCTCAGCCTGCGCGCTGTGGGCGAAGAGGCCAGCAGGGCGGATGTGGAAGCCTATAAGCATCCCGCTTCAAGCGCCACGACAACTCTTGGAGACATCATCAACTGGAAACGCGCAGGAAACGATCAAGACTAAGTTTCAAGAGCCTTCCTGCAGAAATGCTCAAAATGGCCATCGAAAGATGGCCATTTTTATTTGCTCTGGGGGTGCCAGGGAGTGCGCGAACTGCCTGGAGAAGGCAGGGTGATAGCGGACTTTGGCTTATTTGGCTAAGCGTATTCTGAGCGTGACCGTCAACTGCTTGCGGTTGTCGAAGGCGCTAAGAGTCTTGGTATCGCTGCGAGTACCCTGAAATTCAGCGTAGACTTCATAATCGTCGTTGGAAGACAACGCCGGAAAGCGATAGCTTCCATCGGCATCCGTAATGTACGTTTTGATAACAAGTGTCTTCGTATTCTTCAGGTACACCACTGCCTTGGGCAACGGCTCGTCATTGCCGGTACGGACGTGGCCGGTAAGAACCCTGGGCTCGCTTACTCCCCCGAACCAAGCAGGTTCAAACGAAACGCTACGAGCTTGTACAACTGGCGTCGGATTGAGGATGGCACAGGAGAGCAGTGTGACGGAGATCGCAATCAGATTCCTCAGCTTGTTTGGCTTTTTTTCCATGTCGACACCTCGGCTCCGCACTTTTTGCAGAAGCTTCACTCGATGAAATGCAGGCTTATATCCTGCCGTTCCTCGCCATTTATATGAACCTTGGCTTCGGCTCTAAGTTTCTTTTTTTTACTCTTATTCGGGTGTTCGGAGGTCTTTTCGGCATTCACAATCTCAAATTCTCCGGTCACAACATAATCGGCAGGCCCGGGTGGGACACGAAGGGCAAACTCACCCTGCCGGTCAGAGAAAAGCTCCCACTTGGGGCGATTCTTGCCAGCAGGGTGAATTTCCACTTTAGCTCCATAGACTGTGAGATCTCCTGGACCGTAAGCGGTGCCAAAGATGAGTCCGTAATGCTTCCGGAGATCTTTATCATCTCCGGCGAATAAAAAATGTGAACAGGTAAGCTGTAATAGGAGCAGGAGAACAGCAGCCCGGAACAGGCTGGAGCTAGTAGTCACTTTCCTCTTCTTCCTCGTCTTCGGCGGCTTCCTCTTCGTCTTCATCGGGGTCTTCAACCAGGTTTAACTCCAAGGGATGCGTGGTCACGATTTCAAAATCAGTACCACATTCCGGACAGGAGACGATTTCACCTTCTTCAAGCTCTTCGACGTCCAAATCCATAGCGGTTTCACATTCAGGGCAATACGCCATCTCTTTCTCCTAGATGCTTCTAGAAAAATCCTTTATCTCCGGTAACAAAAAAACGCAACCGACTTAGACGAAAGAGGAGCAGGAGAGCAGGGGGCCGGAACAGGGATTGGCCCTACTCACCTTCCTCTTCTTCGTCCTCATCTTCATCTTCGTCTTCGTCTTCGTCGAGTTCTTCAACCGGGTTTAACTCCAAGGGATGAGTGGTAACGACTTCAAAGTCAGTACCACATTCCGGACAGGAGACAACGTCGCCTTCTTCAAGCTCTTCGCTGTCCAGATCCAGATCTGTTTCACATTCGGGGCATTGCGCCATCTATTCCTCCTAACAATAAGGGCCGCCTGTACTGGCAGATGCCTTTGACTATATTTAGAATCTCCCGGTGCAGCAGTCAAGTTTCTCAACCGAGGTTTCAATGAACTTAAACCGGTTTGCGCTGAAGAGATTCCCGAAATTTTTGATCGCCGTCCTTGCGATCCAGCCCCTCGTGGCAGCGGCGCAGCAGCAAATAAAAAAGCCCCACGCCCACAATTCAGCCGCCGATGAAAAGAATATCGTACAGCCGAAGCTGGAGCGTGATCCTGAGATTACGCAGGTAATCCGGGATGTTTCGCCACAGCGCGTTCAGCAAACCATCGAGAAGCTGGTAAGTTTTTACACACGCAGCACACTTTCCGTCAATAACCCGGATGCAGCGACTTCGGAGAAAGGCGCTGTGGCCGCACGGAATTGGATCAAATCGGAATACGAGCGATATTCCGCCGATTGTGGCGGATGCCTGGAAGTGAAGACGGACACGTTCGTGGAGGAGCCTAGAGCAAGGATACCCGCCGCCACAGAGCTGCAAAACGTATATGCGATCTTGCGAGGTACAGATCCAGCCCAGGCGAAACGGATCTACCTGGTGACGGGGCATTATGACTCCCGCAACAGCGTGCCCGCCAATGCAACGGACCAAGCTCCGGGCGCAAACGACGATGCGAGCGGAACGGCCGTTTCTCTGGAGTGCGCGCGCGTGTTGAGCAAACGCAAGTTTCCAGCAACCATCGTTTTCCTTGCGGTGGCTGGAGAGGAGCAGGGACTTAGGGGCAGCGGACACTTCGCCAAGATGGCCAAAGCCGAGGGCTGGCAACTGGAAGCGGTTCTGAACAACGACATTGTAGGCGGCAACCTGACTCCCGGAGATACGCAGCAAAACAACAATTGGGTGAGGGTATTTTCGGAGGGAATCCCGGCGGCGGCCACCGAGGACCAGTTGCGACGCCTGCGGCTGACTGGCGGAGAAAACGATTCGACCTCACGGCAACTTGCCCGCTACATCCATGAGGTCTCGGGAATCTATGATTTTGGGCAGTTTACGCCGAAATTGATCTTTCGCCAGGACCGCTATTTGCGGGGCGGAGACCATAGGTCATTCAATGAGCAGGGGTTTGCGGCCGTGCGATTCACCGAATACCGTGAGGATTATCACCACCAGCACCAGAACGTGAGGACTGAAAACGGCATCGAATATGGTGATTTGCCGAAATTCGTCGATTTCAACTATGTGGGCAATGTTGCCCGGCTGAACGCAGCGACTCTGGGCTCCTTGGCCTCCGCTCCCGGTGCGCCAGGAAAGGTCCATCTTGGCACCCGTCAGCTCGAAAATGACTCTAAAATAGAGTGGGAGCCGGTTCCGGGCGCGGTTGCCTACGAGGTGCTGTGGCGCAAGACGACCGATGGAGAATTTCCAGAAGAGAATGCCACGAGAACGACTGAAACCAAGATTGATCTCGATCAATCCAAAGACAACGTGGTCTTTGCGGTCCGGTCAGTCGATGCCAAGGGGCACAGAAGCCTGTTGGTGGTTCCAGAACCGGAGCAACTTGGAGCACGCGACCTAGAGAGATAATCTAGAGAGATAGTCGATGCGCAGGGATTCGTCGGTTCAATTCGGTTTTCCAAGATTTACCGGAAATGTGCGCAACCTCATTCTGGCAAATACGGCCGTATTTGTCGTTTTGTTGCTTGCCAGAGCGTTCGGACAAGGCCACGTCAGCGATTGGATTTTTAGCAGAGGTATATTCAATCCCGAAGCGGTCAAGCAGGCGGGTTGGATCTGGCAGTTTCTGACTTACGGGTTCATTCACGTAGATCCCTTAAATTTCCTCTTCTCGATGCTGGCACTTTTTTTTCTCGGCTCGGCCGTAGAGTCAAGAATCGGCAAGAAGCTCTTCCTCGAATTTTATTTATTTGCGCTGATCGGAGCAGGGCTCGCGGGGTTTCTGCTGTCGTTTATCCATATAACTCCTCAGTTCGCACAAGGGGCGGTCTATGGATCGGGCCCGGCGGCAAATGCGATCCTGATGATGTTTTTCCTGTTATTTCGGGATGCGCCGATTATGGTGTTTCCCATCCCAATTCCCATCCCGGTGAAATACATTGTTATTTTCACTGCGGCGGTTGAAGGCGCTTATCTGCTCCTGAGCCAGTTTTCGCTGTTCTTTATGGTGCAATTGTTAGGCCTAGGGGCGGGATATGCATGGTATAAGTTCGCCTGGCGAAGAGCCAAGACTTCGGGAGCGATCGAGAGCCGCATCGCCGCGATACGAAACGCTTACTACCGTTGGAAGCGCCGTCGGGCAGCACGAAAATTCAAAGTCTACATGAGCATGCACCAACACGATCCCAAACAGTATTTCGACGAATACGGCAACTTCCGTCCGCCGGATGAAGACGATAAGAAGGGCCGCGGCGGCTGGGTGAATTAGATCGCCCCGTGAGTTTTATTGACCGTAAGGTTGATACGCTTCTGTCTCAGTTAGGAATTTAGGCCGACTTAGGCCCTTCCAACCCCGTCTCGCCACTCTCTCCAGAAGCGTTGTCTGAAGGAAGTATCTCGCGCAAAGTCCATTCGATGCGCGCTACCGATTGTTCAATAATCTCAATCTGCTGCTTGCTGTCCTCAATGTAATGCGCGTATTTGATCGTCTGTAGGGCGTTGCGCACATGATGATTGACGAGCCGGATCATGCGCAGGCGCTCTGAAAGATACGCGGCCCAGCGCCGCTCCGCCCAATAGACAAGAAGGCCCGCAACAACTCCGCCAAGAAGGTCGTCAACAATGCGCTGTCGCTCGGAAAGCCCGAACTCGATGGAAAGCCAATAGATAATAGCGAGCAGCACAAAGACAAGGGTACCGACCAGGACGGGGAGCAGCAGCTTCCGGTTGCGCCCAAAAGGCGGCATTCCCGTCATCGGTCCTCCTTACCGCGAGAGCTGGATCGGAAGTTCTCCCCAATCCACCCCTAAAGCCCAGGCAGCCTAGCATGGCCTTAGGTTGGGATGCAGCAAACATCTCTCGCGACTCCCGGTGCAGGGCCTAGGGCGCTACCGATTTTCCGAAAGCTCGGTGCCTGGGTTTCCCGTGCGGCTTGTCTTTGGGCGCAGCTTGCCTTTGGGGCTAGGGACCAAGCCTGCGAAGACTAGACTGGCAAGACTTGGCCTAAAGCCGCGCGGCGATTCGAACTTCCCGGAGGCATCTTGAGTTGAGCCGAAACAAAGTTAGCGGCGACCCAGGGTAGCTCGCTTCCTGGGACGTTCAAGCCGGGCCATAGGTTTCATGCGAGGCGCCTTGCGGCGCTCTTCTGAATCCGCGGGACGAACCCCATTCCCGGAGCCGATCACATGCAGGCGCATGAAGTTGGTAGAACCGGTCGTTGTACGGGTTCCGGCAACAATGGCCACAACGTCGCCTTCCCGCACCACTTGCCGGCCCAAGAGCATTCTTTCAGCCTGAAGGACCATCGCTTCCGTTTCATGGTCGGCACCGCATGATACCGGCTGCACGCCCCAGAGCAAATTGAGACGGGCACAGACAGAGGGGCTGGACGAAAAGCCATACGTGCCGCATTGCGGCCGATACTTGGAAATTAGTCTTGCGGTTGTGCCGGTCTCCGTGTAAACCGCGATGGCACGCATGTCCAGGTCTTGTGCGGCATGGGCCACCGATTCGCAGATCGTCTCAGAGATAGAAAGCTGGCGCGACTGCCGGCGCCGATGCAGCACCGAATCCTGCATGTGGGACTCGGCCTCCAGTGTTATCCGCGCCATAAAGCTGACTGCTTCCCGGGGATATTTCCCGTTCGCGGTCTCGGCAGAGAGCATCACGGCATCGGTGCCGTCGAAGATGGCGTTGGCAACGTCACTGGCCTCGGCGCGAGTAGGCCGGGGATTTTCGATCATGGATTCCAGCATCTGGGTAGCGGTGATGACGGGCTTCCGCCATTCATAGGCACGGCGGATAATGTGCTTCTGAATAATCGGCACTTTCTCCGGCGGCATCTCCACGCCCAAGTCGCCACGCGCAACCATCACGCTATCGGCAACGTCCAGAATTTCTTCGAGATGTTCGATGGCCTGGGGTTTTTCCAGCTTGGCCACGACCCAAGCATCGGAACCATGAGCGGTGATAAGCCGCTTCACGGCGCGCACATCGTCAGCCGTACGAATAAATGAAACGGCAATCATATCGACGCCATGCTGGAGGCCGAACTCCAAATCCTTTTCGTCCTTCTCCGTAAGGGAGGGAACGCGCACTACGGTGCCAGGAAGATTGATCCCTTTGTGCTCTCCCAGCATGCCGCCGTTGATGATTTCGCATTCAACATCTTCGCCTCGAATGTTGCGTACCCGCAGCTCAATCAGGCCGTCAGACAATAAAATGCGCGCGCCAGGCTCCACTTCCTGAGCCAAGGTTTTGAAGGTGGTCGATATCAGGGTTGAGGTTCCTGGAATGTCCCTGGAGGTGATGGTCACCATGGAGCCGGCCTTAAGGGCAACAGGGGTACGAAACTTAAGGCGCCCAGTGCGGATCTTGGGGCCCTGGAGATCCTGCAGAATGCAGATCGTCCGTCCCTCTCGCTCCGCTACCTTGCGGAGGCGTTCAATGACGCGTGCATGGTCTTCATGCGTGCCATGGGAGAAATTGAGGCGTGCCACATCCATACCGAGCCGCATAAGATCACGCAGCACAGGTTCAGAATTGCTGGACGGGCCAATGGTACAGACGATCTTCGCTTTGCGAGGCGAAGCTGAAACTCGTGCTTCGAGTCCCTTGGCTTCACCGGTGAACTGCTCTTCGTTCAGTTCCATATACCTTTTGCCTTTGGGCGCGCCTGTATCGGGCCTGCCAGTTCGTGGACTGAGATTATTCTCAGAACGATTTGGCAGGTGCCGACGCTTCACGCCTCGATTTTTGGATAGTACTGGGCATTCAACTCCGAGCCCAGTAGGACGATCACCGAAACAATATAAAGCCATACCAGGAGAGCGATAGCCGCCCCCATCGATCCGTAGACAACGCTATAAGTCGCATAGTTGGTTACGTACCAGCCGAAAAGCATGGTTGAGGGAAACCAGAGCGCGGTGGCCAGCACGGACCCAGGCAGAACCCTTCGCCAAGACTGGGTTTTGGGCATGCCATGGTGATAAATGAGGGCGATAAACGCGATGCTGGTGCCAATCGCGATCCCCAAACGAACCAGCTTCCACAGAAGCAAGACGAGCGGTCGGAAGATATGAAATATCTCCTGCTGCACCCAAGCTTCAATCTGGTTGCCGAATACCACCAGCATTGTGGCAAAGGCCAGGGGAATCAGGGCGAGAAAAACGAGATAAAAGGCCACTACCCGCTCTTTGATGAAACCCCAGGTATCCGGCATGCCATAGGCCTTGCGGAAGCCCTCCATCCAGCTGACCATTACGCCGGTGGCAGCCAGCAGCGTAACACTAGAGGCGGACACAAGCACCCTGACCGGATGATGCTGCCGGGTTTGAAAAAAAGACAAGGCCACGGAGTTCGATCCTGGTGGAAGAGCCCATCCAACGACTGACGCGATTTGACGAACAAAGCCCTCGGTTTCATTGGAAGCCTCCAAGATGGAGGTGATCACAAGGAACCCAGGAAAAAGCGTCAAGATAGACGAATAGGCCGCTCCTTTGGCAATGGAATACTGCCCGTGTTGAAACGCCTGCCAAAAGGCGCGGCGCAGCCGCCCCATAAAATACATGTAAAGACTAGGGTAAAGCGAGTTGCCGGAGGGCGCAACCCGTGGAGAATCGATTTAATACAGGCTTAATGCTCTGCCTGGAAAAAGTACGACCCGTAAAAACACGGGATGGTTCTCCTCTTTTTGACGTGAGATGGTACAAAACCCGTACACCCGACATGGGGAAACATAGTTTTCCTCTCATATTCGGGCTGGTCGGGGGCATGGGTGGCGCTCCTGCGTTTGTGCAGAAAACGTCTCGATTTTACCCTTCCAAGGCCATACTTGAAGGATTTTTTAAATGATGACGCGCCCAAAAAAAAATTGCGGACTGACAGCGCAGTCCGCAATTTGAGATGCAAAAGGATTGTTGGTGTTACTCCGCTGCCATCTCCTCCGCTTCGCCTTCCTGCCGGAGAAGTTCCAGAGCGCGCTCCGCTTCAGCGTAAGCCTGAGAGACCTCTTCCTGCACTTTGGCAGCCGCCTGCTCGAGCTCCGGTGACAGACGCACGCTGCGGTAGTACTCCATACCGGTACCGGCAGGGATGAGCCTTCCGACAATCACATTCTCTTTCAAGCCCCGCAGGTGGTCGACCATGCCCTGGATAGAAGCTTCGGTAAGCACACGCGTGGTCTCCTGGAAGGACGCCGCCGAGATGAACGATTCGGTTGAGAGCGAAGCCTTGGTGATACCCAGCATGAGCGGGCGTCCGGTAGCGGGACGACCACCTTCGCTGATGACCCTCTCATTTTCTTCACGGAAGCGGAACTTATCGATCTGCTGCTCCAGAAGGAACGTGGTATCGCCGACATCTTCGACTTTCACCCAGCGCATCATCTGACGAACGATTACTTCGATGTGCTTGTCACTGATGGTTACGCCCTGGAGACGATAGACTTCCTGAATTTCATTGACCAGGTAAGCCTGTAGCTCTTTCTCTCCTAGGACGGCCAGAATGTCATGCGGATTGAGTGGACCATCCATGAGAGGCTCGCCAGCACGAAGCCGCTCGCCTTCCTGGACGTTCACATGCACGCCCTTCGGCACAGAGTATTCTTTCTCCGTGCCGTTATCGGCAACGACGTAGACCTTACGCTGACCTTTGGTGACCTCGCCAAACTTCACCACACCATCGATTTCGCTGATGATGGCGGTCTCGCGGGGCTTGCGCGCCTCGAACAACTCGACCACGCGCGGCAGACCTCCAGTAATGTCCTTGGTCTTGGTGGTTTCGCGCGGAATCTTCGCCAGGACATCGCCGGGGTGAACCTCATCTCCGTCCTGCACCATAAGGTGCGAACGCGATGGCATGAGGTAGCGCCGCGTCGATTTGCCCTTGATGACGATCGCCGGTTGGCGCTTTTCGTCGGAAGACTCTCCAACGACGTGCCGCGACAATCCAGTAACTTCGTCCACTTCCTCGTGCAGCGTCATGCCTTCCTGCAGATCTTTGAATTGGACGGTTCCGCCGATTTCGGTAAGGATTGCGAAGGTGTACGGATCCCACTCAACGAGCACCAAGCCAAGAGTTGCCTGCTGTCCCTCCGCAACCTTCAGTTTGGCGCCGTAAACCACAGAGTAGCGCTCTTTTTCGCGGCCTTTGTCGTCCACGATCGCGATTGAGCCGGCGCGATTCATCACCACCAGATCGCCGGTTTTCGAGCGAACGGTCTGCAAGTTAAGGAAGCGAACCGTACCGTTGTTCCTTGCCTCCAGGCGGGACTGTTCAGAGACTCGCGACGCAGTACCACCGATGTGGAAGGTACGCATGGTGAGCTGCGTTCCCGGTTCACCGATGGACTGCGCGGCAATCACACCCACAGCCTCACCCAACTCGACCAAGCGGCCAGAAGCGAGGTTGCGGCCGTAGCACATCACACAAACGCCGCGCTTGGACTCGCAGGTCAATACCGAACGGATTTTTACCCGCTCGATACCGGCAGCCTGGATGGAGCTTGCCAACTCTTCTGAAATGTCCTGGTTGACATCAACGATCACGTTGCCTTCGTAGTCTTTGATCTTTTCCAGCGAAACGCGTCCCACGATACGGTCACGCAGAGGCTCGATGATGTCTCCAGCCTCAACGATGGAGCCTACATAGATGCCGTCGACGGTTCCGCAATCCTGTTCGCTGACGATTACATCCTGAGCCACGTCAACGAGGCGGCGGGTCAGGTAACCGGAATCGGCGGTCTTGAGCGCGGTATCCGCCAAACCTTTACGAGCACCGTGGGTGGAGATGAAGTATTCCAACACGGTAAGACCTTCGCGGAAATTGGCCGTGATGGGCGTCTCGATGATTTCGCCGGATGGCTTAGCCATCAAGCCGCGCATACCGGAGAGCTGACGAATCTGCTGCTTCGAGCCGCGAGCGCCGGAGTCGGCCATGACGTAGATCGGGTTTAACTGACCGGCCTTATCAAGCTCTTGCATGTTCGCGAACATTTCGTCGGCTACTTTTTCGGTTACGTTCGACCAGATTTCGATGACCTTGTTGTACCGTTCACCGTTGGTGATGGCTCCATCCAGATATTGCTGCTGGACGTTGCTTTGCTGCTTTTCAGCTTCTTTCACCAGGCTCTTCTTGTGGTCGGGAATGACCATGTCGTCGATACCGATGGAAAGACCGGCTCTGGTGGCAAAGCGAAATCCGAGAGCTTTGACCTCATCCAACATTTTGACCGTGGTTTCAAGGCCAAAACGCAGGTAGGTGTAGTTTACCAATTGCCCAATGCCCTTCTTCTTGAGCAGACCGTTGATAAACGGCATGCCTTCAGGCAGGTGATCGTTCAAGATGGCGCGGCCCACCGTGGTATTGATGAACTGGCGCTCAAACTGAACTGGGTCGGTGTGAACGATGTCCTGGTCGTCATAGGCCTGAGTCAGATCGATGACCTCTCCGCTATGACGAAGGCGGATGGGAGAGAGCGTTTCGACCTCTCCAGCATCGAGCGCTAAAAGGACCTCCTCAATATTGGCAAAGGCTCGGCCTTCGCCCTTGGCTCCCGGCTTGCCTTTGGTCAGATAGTAGAGTCCCAGAACCATGTCCTGTGTGGGCACGGTGATCGGTTGGCCGGATGCCGGTGAAAGAATATTGTGGGAGGCGAGCATTAAAACGCTGGCTTCCACCTGGGCTTCCGGGGAGAGCGGAATGTGGACGGCCATCTGATCGCCGTCGAAATCTGCGTTGAATGCGGTGCAGACCAGCGGGTGAATCTTGATGGCTTTACCTTCCACCAGCACCGGCTCAAACGCCTGAATGCCGAGGCGATGTAGCGTTGGGGCGCGGTTGAGCAGCACCGGGTGGTCTTTAATCACCTCTTCCAGGATGTCCCAAACGATCGATTCCTGCTGCTCCACCATTTCCTTGGCTTGCTTGATGGTGGTGCAGTGTCCCGTCTGCTCCAGCCGGTGATAGATAAATGGCTTGAACAATTCCAGGGCCATCTTCTTCGGCAGACCGCATTGGTGCAGCTTGAGTTCCGGACCTACAACGATCACGGAACGGCCTGAATAATCGACGCGCTTACCGAGCAGGTTCTGACGGAAACGGCCCTGCTTTCCTTTCAACGTATCGGAGAGCGACTTCAGCGGACGATTGTTGGCGCCACGCAGAACGCGTCCACGGCGGCCGTTGTCGAACAAGGCGTCGACGGCTTCCTGCAACATGCGCTTTTCGTTCCGGACGATCACCTCAGGCGCATGAAGGTCCATGAGCTTCTTGAGACGGTTGTTCCGGTTGATGACACGGCGATACAGGTCGTTGAGATCGGATGTGGCGAAGCGGCCGCCATCCAGAGGAACCAGGGGACGCAGCTCCGGCGGAATGACCGGGATTACATCGAGAATCATCCACTGGGGCTTGTTGCCGCTCTTGCGGAACGCCTCTACGACCTTCAGACGCTTGGCATACTTGAGCCTCTTTTGAAGAGATGTCTCGTTCTTCATCTTCTCGCGAAGTTCGACGGACAGCTCATTTACATCGGCGCGCTTCAGCAATTCCTTGATGGCTTCCGCGCCCATCATGGCTTTGAAACCGGCGGCACGGTATTGCTGATCGAGTTCACGGAATCGGGTCTCTTCCTTGATGACCTCACGCTCTTTGACTGGAGCCTCACCCGGCTCAACGACTACATAGGACTCGAAGTAGAGCACGGACTCAAGGTCACGCAAAGAGATATCGAGGAGGTGGCCGATACGCGAAGGCAAGCCCTTGAAGAACCACACATGGGAACAGGGAGAAGCCAGTTCAATATGCCCAAGGCGCTCGCGGCGAACTTTGGACAAAGTAACCTCAACACCGCATTTGTCGCAGATGACGCCGCGGTGCTTCATGCGCTTGTACTTACCGCACAAACACTCCCAATCGGTGACAGGACCGAAGATGCGCGCGCAGAAAAGACCGTCGCGCTCCGGCTTAAAGGTGCGGTAGTTGATGGTTTCCGGCTTGGTCACTTCTCCATGCGACCAACTGCGGATTTTTTCCGGTGATGCCAGGCTAATGCGAATGGAATCAAAATCGTTGATAGCAGCGCTCTGGTCAAACGGACTTGAACGGTACAAAGTGCCCTCCTGCGCCTTTTTACGCCAGCCGCGGGCGGCCTCCGATTTCTTAGGAACGATTTTCTTCCCAAGTCTCAACTCCCTGGGAGGCGGTGGGAGCTGAGACGAGCGGCTTGACTGGTCTGCGCGCTGCTTGTTTTGCCGTCCGTTCAAAGATTTCGGACGGCAAAACCGGCGCTACTGCCTAGTCAGCCGCCGCTGCAACCTGCTTGCGGGGGTCGAGTAGCTTCACGAGCTCGACATCGAGACAGAGCGACTGCAATTCGCGAATTAGAACGTTGAAAGACTCGGGAACGCCAGGTTCAATGGCGGCCTCACCCTTCACGATGGCCTCGTAAATCTTAGTGCGGCCAAATACGTCGTCCGATTTCGCGGTCAGCAACTCTTGCAGGATGTAAGCTGCGCCATAAGCTTCGAGCGCCCAGACTTCCATTTCTCCGAATCGCTGTCCGCCGAACTGCGCCTTTCCGCCCAGAGGTTGCTGGGTGATCAGCGAGTAGGGCCCGATGGACCGGGCGTGGATCTTGTCGTCCACCAGGTGGGACAGCTTCAGCATGTAGATATAGCCCACGGTTACCGGCTGTTCGAATTTGTCGCCAGTCATTCCGTCATAAAGCTCGGTCTTGCCGGAAGTCGGCAATCCCGCTTCGCTGAGCATGGCCTTGATTTCCACTTCGCGAGAACCATCAAACACGGGGGAAGCGAAATAAACACCCTTGGTCATGCTCTGTGCCACATTTACCAACTCATCGTCGTCAAGTGCATTGATCTTGTCGCCGAAAGGCGTGTCCTTGAAGATCGCCTTGAGTTCGCGGCGAATCACCTCGGAGCGTGAATTCTCCTGGAGAAATTCGGTAATACGGGTACCAAGCTGATAGCCAGCCCAGCCGAGGTGGGTTTCGAGAATCTGTCCCACGTTCATACGACTCGGCACACCCAGCGGGTTCAGCACGATTTCAACCGGCGTGCCGTCCGCCAAGTAGGGCATGTCTTCTTCCGGCAGAATGCGGGCAATAACGCCTTTGTTACCGTGCCGTCCGGCCATCTTGTCGCCAACGCTGAGCTTGCGCTTCATGGCGATGTAAACCTTGACCAGCTTGATGACGCCCGGTGGCAGTTCGTCGCCTTTCTGCAGTTTGGCTATTTTTTCGTTGGTGATCTTGCGCAGTACGTCAATCTGGCGCGAGGTCATCTCTTCAATTTCGTCGATCTGCTCGTTGACGCGGGGATCCTTGTCCGCATACTTGATGCGCTTGAGGTTTCGAGTCGAGATGCGCTCGATGGTCTCGCGATCCAGCAGTGCTCCCTTGGTCAACAGACGCTTGTTCGTGCGCTCGTCATGCAGGTCGGCCTGAACTTCCTTGCTGCCTAAGATTGCTTCCAAGCGCTTCAGGCGTTCATCAGTCAGGATTCGGATTTCGTCGGCGAGGTTCTTTTCCAACCGCTCGATCTGAGCGACTTCAATCGCCTTCGCCCGCTCGTCCTTCTCCTGTCCCTTGCGGGAGAAGATCTTGACATCGACTACGGTACCTTCAATTCCCGGAGGACACGTCAGAGAGGCGTCGCGGACATCTCCGGCTTTTTCACCGAAGATGGCGCGCAGCAGCTTTTCTTCCGGCGTGAGCTGGGTTTCACCCTTCGGCGTAACCTTGCCTACCAGGATGTCGCCCTGCTTGATGGTGGCGCCGATGCGGATGACACCACTTTCGTCCAGATCGCGCAACGCGGACTCGCTCACGTTGGGAATATCCCTGGTGATTTCTTCCGGCCCGAGCTTCGTGTCGCGGGACTCGATTTCAAACTCCTCAATGTGGACGGAGGTGTAGTAATCCTCTTTCACCATCTTTTCGGAAACCAGGATGGCGTCCTCAAAGTTGTAACCGCGCCAGGGCATGAAGGCCACCAGCACGTTACGGCCGAGAGCCAGTTCGCCTTTGTCGGTGCAGGGACCATCGGCGATGACCGCGCCCTTCGCTACGCGATCGCCCTTCTTTACGATGGGCTTCTGATTGATACAGGTGTTCTGGTTGGAGCGCTTGAACTTGGTCAACTGGTAGATGTCGCTACCAACTTCGCGCGAAAGCTGTGTGGGGTGATGCTCGCCTTCTACGCGAATGATGATGCGCTCGGAGTCGACCGAGTCCACGATGCCATTGCGTCGGGCCAGCACAACCGCACCGGAGTCACGAGCGGTCACGCCCTCCATACCGGTTCCAACGATTGGCGCGGCGGCGCGAAGCAGGGGCACGGATTGCCGTTGCATGTTCGCACCCATGAGAGCGCGGTTGGCGTCGTCATGCTCCAGGAAGGGCACGAGGGATGCGGCAACGGATACCAACTGCTTCGGACTCACGTCGATGTAGTCGACTTCGTCGCGAGGAACGAGAACGAAGTTGCCGGATTTGCGCGCATTTACAAGTTCGGAGACAATGCGCCCTTTTTCATCCAACTCGATATTGGCTTGAGCGATAACGTGCCGGTCTTCCTCCCATGCGGAAAGATAAAACGAGAAGGGCTCGTATTCGATCGGCTTCTTGCGGCGCTCCTTCAAGTCCGCATTTTGCTTCTCAGCTTCTTTGAGTTCGATGTGATCGCCGACGCGATGGCCACTGTCTCCGGCATTCACGATGGTGACAAAATCGATAATGCGGGAGTCCTTAATGCGACGGTAGGGCGATTCAATGAAACCGTAGTCATTGATGCGCGCATAGCAACTCAGAGAGCTGATGAGACCGATGTTCGGACCTTCCGGCGTCTCAATGGGGCAGATACGCCCGTAGTGCGTCGGATGCACGTCGCGAACCTCGAAACCAGCGCGCTCACGGGAGAGACCGCCCGGCCCAAGGGCGGAGAGTCGCCGCTTGTGCGTGATCTCGGAGAGCGGGTTGGTCTGGTCCATGAACTGCGAAAGCTGCGAGGAGCCGAAGAACTCGCGGATGGCCGCCATGACCGGCTTGGCATTTACGAGATCGTGCGGCATGGCCGTCGACATCTCCTGGTAGACGCTCATCTTTTCCTTGATGGCGCGCTCCATGCGGACCAAGCCGATGCGGAACTGATTTTCCATCAGTTCGCCAACAGCTCGAACGCGGCGGTTGCCAAGGTGATCGATGTCGTCGACGGAGCCGATGTTTTTACGCAACTTCAGCGAATAGCGGATGGTGGCGTAGAAATCTTCGGGATCGAGAGTTCTCTTGTCCAGGCTCGTTGCGTCATTTTTCTCATAGAGCTTGATATTGAACTTCAAGCGGCCTACGCGGCTGAAATCGTATTTCCTCGGATCGAAGAACATGCCATGGAACAAGGCGGTAGCCGTATCCAAGGTCGGCGGGTCACCGGGACGGAGCTTACGGTAGATCTCGATCAACGCTTCCTGCGGCGTTTTGACGGAATCGCGGCGCAGGGTGGCGCTGATCACATTGCTCACGTCGTCGCGCTCGGGGAAGAAGACGTGAATCTCTTCTACTCCGGCATCCATGAATTTGGCGAGCTTGTCGGCAGTGATCTCTCCGTTGGCCTCCAGCAGAACTTCGCCGCTGCTGGTATCCACCACATCGGCGGCGCTAAAGGCGCCTTCGAGGTCGGTGGTATCGATGTCGATTTCAGTAATCTTGGCTTTCTGGATTTCCTTCAGGACAGCCGGGCTGATCTTGCGACCCGAGTGCGCGACTTCATGGCCACTCTTGTCCTTGATGCTGTGGGCAAGCTTAAGTCCCACGAGATTCGTGGGCTGTTCGCCGGTCGGGTCCAGAATCCAGCGGATCGTTTTGTCTTTCAAGCTAATTTTGTCGACGGTGTAGAACGTCCGGAGGATATCTTCATCCGCGCGCAGACCGAGCGCGCGCAGGAAGATGGTTCCGAGGAATTTGCGCTTGCGGTCGATGCGGACATACAAAATATTCTTCTGGTCGTACTCGAACTCGACCCACGATCCACGATAAGGAATGATCTTGCCCAGGAAATAGGTGCGATTGTTGGCCGTCTCAAAGAAGACACCTGGGGACCGGTGAAGCTGGCTCACGATCACGCGCTCGGTGCCGTTGATGATGAACGTGCCGTTCTGCGTCATCAGCGGAATGTCGCCGAAGAAGACTTCCTGTTCTTTGATGTCGCGAATGCTCTTGTTGCCGGTTTCAGCGTCTTTGTCGTAAATGGTAAGGCGGATTGTCACCTTCAGCGGGGCGGAGTAGGACATACCACGCTCTTCGCACTCGGCAACGTCATATTTCAATTGCAGGCCGACAGGGTCGCCGCACTTGTTACAGAAATCCGGGGTGTTGGCGTTGTACGTGCCGCACTTGCCGCAGAGAACATCCCCTGGGTGGAACGGATCGGTGATGACGGTGTTGCCGCAATTACGGCAGGTGGTGCGCAGGTGGTGGAGTCCCTTCAGGTGACCGCACTTACATTCCCAGTTACCGATCGAGAAGTCCACAAACGCCAACTCGGAGACGTTACGAAAATCGTTAATCGGAAAGACGGATTGGAATACGGACTGGAGACCGCTATCGTCGCGCTCGCTCGGCAGCTTATCCATTTGCAGGAAACGGTCATACGAACGCTTCTGCACTTCGATCAAATTAGGAATTTGCAGCGTTGCCGGAATTTTTGAGAAGTCGAGACGATGGCGGGCGGCGCCATTCTTATTGGCCATGAGACACTCCTGAATCTTGTTTTGTTCGGGTTTGCGCTCGCGGGGCGAGTAAGGCCGAGTGCTTTCGAAAGTCCTTGCATTCGAACCGCAAACCTGTTAACTAATGCAGCTTCGGGCTGCGCTTGAGGCCTTCAGACAGCGACGAAAAACAGACAGCCAACGAGGACAAAGATCCCCGTTGGCGCAAAAGGCGCTAACTGCGATAAATGAATTGTGTTTGTCCGCCCCGTCTGATAGACCGTTCTTGATCCGCCTTAAGCGGCAGACCTGTTTATAAAGACAAAACGACAGGCCAAGGCCGAAGCCCCTGCTTTCACTATCTTACTCCGACTGGGACGTCGCACCAAACCTGCACCGCAAATAAAGTTGTGGGTAGCTACTAATTAGATAACAGAAGCACCCTTCACGATTCAAATCGGCTTCGCCCCAGGCTTTCTTAATGATTTTGGGGCAAAGACGACCCAAGAACCAAGCCTCTCAACCCCCCGGAAAGGCCTGGCTCCTGAGTGTAAGTCCAATGGATACCGTTACTTAATCTCGACGGTAGCCCCGGCTTCCGTAAATTTCTTCTTGATGGTCTCCGCCTCTTCCTTAGAGACATTTTCTTTGACCGGCTTGGGAGCGCCGTCAACCAGATCTTTTGCTTCCTTAAGACCAAGGCTGGTGACTTCGCGAACGGCCTTAATGACGTTGATCTTGTTTGCGCCGGCGCCGGTCAGGATAACGGTAAACTCAGTCTTCTCTTCCACCGGAGCAGCACCCGCTGCCGCTGCGCCGCCACCAGCAACCACCACTGGAGCAGCCGCCGCTGCGGAGACCCCGAGACGCTCTTCAAGCTTCTTGACGAGTTGAGCCGCATCGAGCAGGCTCAAGCCAACGATCTGATCTTCTAATTGCTGCAAATCTGCCATTGTGTTTCTCCACGTTTCGAATCGGTTTTTGTGCTGATCCGCCGCCCGTTCCCTTCATCGCGTTCCATTGCGCCCAGACCGCGCCACGTAAAGTATTTTGACAGCGAGAAATTCTTTCCCGGCAGCGCCGCACGAAGCGCCACAGGTCGAGACAGGCTAGCTGGAAGCAGCGTCGCCCGACTCCTGAAATTTTTTCTTTTCGACGCCCTGATTGATCACCACGGCGAGATCTCTGCCCGCAGCGTTCATCACTGTAACCAATCGCTGCGCCGGAGCGTTGATGAGGAAGAGCAGCTTGGACAGAATCTCTTCCTTGGCCGGCATGGTTGCGAGGGCCTTGATCTCCTGCTTCGTGATCACTCTGCCTTCGAGAACACCCGATTTAAGAGAGAACTCCGGGTTATCCTCGACATACTTGCTCAGAGCCTTGGCCAACGCCACCGGATCACCGCTCGTATAGGCGATTGAGCTTACGCCCTCCAGTGCCTTGAGGGCCTCTGCGACACTGGTACCTTCGGACGCCAACCGCGCAAGAGTATTCTTGACCACCTGATAGTGCGCTCCAGCCGAACGAACCGTCTTACGCAACTCGTAGTCCTTGGCCACGGTGAGCTTAGAAAACGTTCCCACAATCAGACTACTGGCTTTTTCCAACTCAATCTTGAGTTTCTGAACCTGCTCGTTTTTTCTCTCTTTTGTAACCGCCATTTTGCGATCCTTTTCCGCTAATTTTTTTCGCCTTCGGCTTAAACCTTGGCTGCCGTCTCAACGGCGCTGGTATCGACCGCAATTCCCGGTCCCATTGTGGATGAGATATACGCCGCCTTTACATATTTACCCTTGGCGGCCGCGGGCTTGGCTCTGATGACACTAGTGATTACCGCCGAAGCATTCTCCACAAGCTTGTCGGGCGTGAAGGATATTTTGCCGACAGGAACGTGCACCAAGGCGGTTTTATCGGTACGAAATTCGACTTTACCGGCTTTAATTTCTTTTACCGCGGCGGCGACATCGAAGGTCACCGTACCGGTCTTCGGATTGGGCATGAGGCCCCGGGGTCCGAGAACCTTACCAAGCTTACCGACGGACTTCATCATGTCCGGGGTCGAGATTACCGCATCAAAATCGGTCCAGTTTTCTTTCTGGATCTTCTCGACCATTTCCTCGCCGCCGAAAATGTCGGCACCGGCGCCCTCCGCTTCGCGGAGCTTCTCGCCGGTCGCGATGACCAGAACCTTTTTGGATTTACCCAGACCGTGGGGCAGAACAACGGTTCCACGCACCATCTGATCGGCATGTTTGGGATCGACACCGAGACGTAAAGTCACTTCCACCGTCTCGTCGAACTTCGCATACTTTACTTTTTGAAGGAGGGGTACTGCTTCGTTGAGCTCATATTGGCGCTTTTCAATCGCAGTCCGCGCCTTGGCAATATTCTTTCCCGTTTTTCGACTCATGATTACTTCCTTGTCTCCCACCGCTTTCGGCATACATCGCCGGGCCGTGGTGTTTTCAAACACTGACTTAAAACACGAACAAAATCTAGGCGACGATCTCGATTCCCATGCTGCGGGCTGTTCCTTTTACACTCTTGATCGCGGCGTCCAGCGAAGCGGCGTTCAGATCGGGCATTTTCTGCTTGGCGATATCCTGAACCTGCTTTTCAGTGACCTTGCCGACCTTGTCCTTATTCGGAGCGCCGGAGCCCTTGGCAATGCCGGCGGCCCGCTTCAGCAGAATGGAGGCCGGCGGGGTCTTGGTAATGAACGTGAAGGACCGGTCATTGTAGACGGTGATGACGGCTGGAATAATGAGGCCCGCCATCTCTTTATCCGCCGTGCGAGCATTGAACTGCTTGCAAAATTCCATGATGTTGATCTGAGCCTGACCGAGGGCAGGACCAACCGGAGGAGCGGGCGTCGCTTTCCCCGCTTCAATCTGCAACTTTACCTGAGTTTGAACTTTTTTCGGCGCCATATCTCTTTGACGTTACTTTCTTTTTGCTCCTGCAAGAATTCTTCAAACAATTGCCTGTGCCGCAATGACTTTGGTTTATGCGTTCATCAGGCGACTTTTTCCACTTGCCCAAATTCAAGCTCGACCGGCGTCGCACGACCAAAAATCGTGACCATCACTTTCAAGGTTTCACGATCTTCATTCACCTCATCCACGGTGCCGTTGAAGTTGGCAAAAGGCCCGTCGATAATCCGGACGGTTTCACTTCTTTCGAACTTGACTCGAATCTTCGGCTTATCCCTGCCGGTATCAACCCGGTAGACAATCTGATTTACTTCATCCGGAGAAAGAGGAGTCGGCTGCTGGCCGGTACCCACGAATCCGGTCACACGGGGAGTCGATTTGACCACATGCCATACATGGTCATCCATGTCCATCTGCACCAGGACATAGCCGGGATAGAACATCCGCTCGACAGTGTACTTTTTGCCGCCGCGAATTTCCGTAACCGGCTCGGTGGGAATAAGCACCTTTCCGATTTTCTCCTCCAGGCCGAACGCCTGGACACGTGACTCCAACGACTCTTTGACTTTTTTCTCAAACCCAGAATAGGTGTGGATGATATACCACCGCATATTCGGGTTTGATTCTTCAACGGGTTGAGCCGGTGTGTTCTGCTCGTCCATAACTTCTAAGCAACTTTCCAGTGATGTGTGATCTGTCTCGTCCCTTTTAATTGCTTTCTTATTTCGCAAGGCGGTTTAACACCCAATTGATTCCATTACCGATCAGCAAATCGATAAGCCAAAAATAAAGGGCAAACAAGAAAACCGTCACGATAACCACGATGGTCGTCGCCCGAACTTCTTTTCTGCTGGGGAAGGTGACCTTCCGCATTTCATTGCGAACGTCAGAGAAAAAGCCCTTCGTGCGGGCGGGCCACGCTTTCAGCTTTCCACCAAGGCTCTGTTCGTCGCGCGTCATAGCTACTGCCTTCGCCATTGTAAAAATCCTGCTTTCTCTATTTCCACCGGCTACGCTTCCTCGCCGCTCACAGCCTGCGTCATTCCAAATCCTGACAAAATCTGGCAGGGGCGGAGGGATTCGAACCCCCAAGTCCGGTTTTGGAGACCGGCAGTTTAACCGTTGAGCTTACGCCCCTGAAGAAACAAAGAAATTTGAATGTTTTTGTAATTTGAAGAAATTATTCAGGCTACTTCTATTTTCCGCTGAATTCCCCAATTACGCAATTTCCGGCCACTCAATTCTTATTTCACTTCTTTATGCGGCGTATGCTTACGACAACTCTTGCAAAATTTCTTGAATTCCAGACGACCAGTGGTTGTCTTCTTATTCTTGGTCGTCGAATAGTTCCGCTCTTTGCAATCGCCGCACTGCAGTGTCACAATTTCTCTCATAACAAATCCTTACGGCCTATATTCCGTGGCCGATATTTTGATTCCAGCCAAATGCCTGTACGCCCACCCTCATTGGGCGGGGCGCTACTGAATAATTTCCGAGATAGTGCCCGCACCTACAGTGCGTCCACCTTCGCGGATGGCGAAGCGTAATCCTTTGTCCATGGCTACAGGCGTGATCAGCTCAATCGCCAAGGCCACGTTGTCGCCGGGCATCACCATTTCC
>DATGIO010000139.1:0-31792 GCA_035295685.1 Candidatus Angelobacter sp. | reverse complement strand
GTTCGGGAGTTTGGCGCCAACCGAGTGGAAATCGTAGTTCCGCCCCAAAGCATCCTTGCCGAGCCTCCCATAGCTGTAGTGGACAAGGTTGTGCAGCAACATGGCACGCGCGATGCGGCGAAAGCTTATCTGGAATTCTTGTACTCCGAAGAAGGCCAGGACATCATCGGAAAGAACTTCTATCGCCCAATCTCGCCGAAGGCAGCGGCCAAGTACGCTGCGCAGTTCCGTCCAGTCAAGCTATTTACATTGCAAGCGCTGTTTGGCGACTGGCGGCAGGCACAAGCAAAGCACTTCGCCGATGGCGGAGTCTTCGACCAAATTTATTCTCCATCGCGGTGAAGAGCAGATGAAGGACACAGGAACATTGACGCTGGATCAGAGAACGCCGGTAAAGGCGACGCGCGGAAGGGCGAAACGGGTGCTGCCTGGCTTCAGGATCACCATGGGCCTGACCTTGGCTTACCTGATCTTGATGGTCCTTGTTCCGCTTGCCGGAGTGGGCATTAGGGCTTCGGCACTCGGCTGGCGGCAGTTCGGAGCGATTGCCTCCGGAGCAAGAGTTCTTGCTTCGCTCCGCATCAGCTTCGGCGCTTCTCTGGTGGCTTCGATCATCAACATCTTCTTTGGCGCCATCGTTGCCTGGGTGCTGGTTCGGTACAAATTTGCCGGTCGAAAGATCCTGGACGCGCTCGTCGACATTCCCTTTGCCCTGCCTACCGCAGTTGCGGGAATCGCCCTTACGGCGCTCTATTCAAGTCACGGTTGGATCGGAAAGTGGCTCGCTCCATTCGGAGTGCGGATTGCCTATACCCCTCTAGGAATCGTCGTAGCCTTATGTTTTGTGGGATTGCCGCTGGTGGTGCGCTCCATCCAGCCAGTGTTGCAAGAGTTTGATCCGGAGTTGGAAGAAGCGGCAACCGTGCTGGGCGCTGGACGCGGCGAGACGTTTCGGCGCGTCATCCTCCCTGAGTTGCTTCCGGCCATCCTGACCGGCTTCGCGCTCTCGATGGCGAGAGCGGTGGGCGAATACGGCTCGGTCGTATTTATCTCCGGCAATCTTCCGATGCGCACGGAGATCGCTCCGCTGCTGATTATCACCAAGCTAGATCAGTACGACTACGCAGGGGCCACAGTCATAGCTACGATTATGCTGGTCCTCTCGTTTACGGTGCTGCTAGGCATCAACCTCTCGCAACATTGGAGGAGGCGCGCCAATGCTGTCTAGCCCAACATCACCCACCCCGGCATTCAGTGCCGCCATTCCGGCCAGGGCCACCAACCGGGCCCTCACCGAGAGCTTTGGCCGCGTGGTGCAACGCGATCCCCTGTGGATGCGGATCGGGTTGATCGGCGCCACGCTTCTCTTCCTGCTTGCTCTTGTTCTGCTGCCTCTTGCGCTGGTTTTCATCAAAGCCCTCGAGCGAGGAGTTCACGCCTTCGGAGCCGCAATTTCCGATCCCGCCGCGCTCGATGCGATTCGGCTCACGCTTTTCATATCGATTTCAGCCGTATTGGTGAATCTGGCTTTTGGGCTCATGGCTGCCTGGGCGATCACGAAGTTCGAGTTTCGCGGCAAGAGCCTGATCATCACGCTGATCGATCTTCCCTTTTCGGTGTCGCCGGTGGTTTCCGGGTTGATCTTTGTGCTCTTATTCGGCGCTCAAGGGTGGTTCGGTCCGTGGCTGCGGGAGCACCATTTCAAGATCATCTTTGCCTGGCCGGGCATTTTGCTGGCAACCATCTTCGTGACCTCGCCTTTTGTCGCGCGCGAACTTATTCCGTTGATGCAAGCGCAAGGAAGCGATGAGGAACAAGCGGCGCTTACGCTGGGCGCAAGCGGATGGCAGATTTTCTGGCGGGTCACGTTTCCCAATATCCGCTGGGGCCTGGCCTACGCACTGATTCTTTGCAATGCCCGCGCCATGGGCGAGTTCGGAGCAGTCTCCGTGGTGTCCGGGCACATTCGAGGACGCACCAATACCCTCCCCCTGCACGTTGAAGTTCTTTACAACGAATACGCCAGCACGGCCGCTTTCGGCACAGCCGCCTTGCTGGCGCTGTTCGCGCTCTTCACGCTTGGACTCAAGACGTGGGCCGAACACCATATTTCCGGAAAGCGCCAGACCGATTCCGACTTCAGGAGCAACGAATGAGAGACGCAACTTCCATCCTCTTGTGCCACATTTCCAAACAAT
Organism: Candidatus Angelobacter sp.; assembly: GCA_035295685.1. Classification (GTDB taxonomy): domain Bacteria; phylum Acidobacteriota; class Terriglobia; order Terriglobales; family Acidobacteriaceae; genus Angelobacter. The sequence continues at coordinate 29,594 of DATGIO010000139.1, read as the reverse complement.
TTGGACGCTTCGCGGCGCTTGACGGCGTGACACTCGAAGTCCGGCCAGGCCAGTTGGTTGCACTATTGGGGCCGTCGGGATCGGGTAAGACGACCCTGCTCCGCATTGTCGCCGGACTTGAGAGCCATGATGCGGGATCGGTGCACTTCGATCTCGAAGACATGACACACACTAATCCTCGCGACCGGAATGTGGGCTTCGTTTTCCAGCATTATGCGTTGTTTCGCCACATGACGGTGCTGGAAAACATCAGCTTTGGCTTGACCGTACGCCGTCGACGCCCGCGCCTGAGCAAGAAAGAAATTCGAGAACGCGCCCTGCGCCTTCTTGAGGTTGTGCAATTGGGCGGTCTGCAAGATCGCTATCCCAACCAACTTTCAGGCGGACAGCGGCAGCGGGTGGCACTGGCAAGAGCACTGGCGATTGAACCCAAGGTCCTGCTTCTGGATGAGCCGTTCGGCGCGCTGGACACCAAAGTTCGAAAAGAGCTGCGCCGTTGGCTCCGCACCTTCCACGACGAAATGGGCATCACGACGCTGTTTGTAACGCACGATCAAGAGGAGGCACGAGAGATCGCCGATGTGGTGGTGGTGATGAACCGAGGCCGTATCGAGCAAGTGGGAGCGGCACATGAAGTTTTTACGCGGCCTCAAACCGATTTTGTGCGGGAATTTCTCGAACAGGGCGCAAGCAATGAATTTTTCGTTCGTGAAAGCCCTCAAGAGAATGTGTTGCTAAGGGTGATCGGATAAATAAAGATCGTTCAAGTTCCCTCCGGGGCTTAGAAGCCCGATGGCTAGTCGAATACAGCTAACGCTACTCGGGCAACTTGCTCAAGAGCCGCACGGTCCGATTTGAGCCGCGCCATGGCTCTCATACCTTGGATGTTGACCACGAAAAAACGGGCGAGAGCGCACGGGTTCTTCTTCGCCGGCAATTCTCCCTCCTTTTGGGCGCGCTTGAGAGCTTCCACAAAGATATCTTCCACTCGGGCCTGGTTATCCTGAAGGAAATCCCGCATGACAGCATCTTTTGTGTCCCGTTGCAGGTTGGCGCTGAGCAAAAGACAGCCGCGTTCGTGCTGTTCGCGCGTTTCGCCGGCCAAACCGTACAGGAGCTTGGCAAAGCCCTCCTTAACGGAAGGAATTTCACGCAGCATCTTCTGCATTTCGCCGTTGGTTTGGTCGCGGTAGTGCGCGAGCGCTTTCAGATACAAGCTGCGCTTGTCCCCAAAAGTGTCATAGAGGCTTTGCTTGGAGATGCCCATTTCCCGCATCAAGTCTTCCAGCGAGGCGTTCTCGTACCCAAGGCGCCAGAAGAGATGCATCGCCTTGTCTAATGCGCGCTTGGGGTTGAATTCCTTGGATCGCGCCATATTGGACTCTACAGTCTATAACCAGACGCGATTGACAAACCAGATTCTGGACTGTACAGTCTAGAATTGCATGGTCGACGCCAGGCGTCAATCACCATTCCTTTTACGGAGGCATCCCTATGCGGACAAGACTTCAACGGACAGCAGCCATTGTTTTCACCATCCTCACGGCCGCGGTCTTTCCAGCAGCATCGCAGACACAGTCCGGAAGCGGCTCTATCGAATCGAAGTTCGCGACTGTCGACGGCATTAAGATCCATTACCTCATCGCAGGGCACGGCCCGACGGTCGTTCTTCTGCATGGCTACACGCAGACCTCTCGGATGTGGCGGCCTTTGATTCCCCGACTCACCGACAAGTTCACCGTGATTGCTCCCGATCTGCCCGGCATAGGCGAGTCTGACGTTCCAAAGGATGGGCTCGATATGAAGACGGCCGCGATACGCATGCATGCATTCGCCAAGTCGTTAGGGGTTGCCAAGGCGCGAGTGGTCGGGCACGACATCGGGCTGATGGTCGCCTACGCATATGCCGCTCAGTTCCCGGACGAAGTCGAGAAGCTTGTTGTGATGGATGCGTTCCTGCCGGGAGTGCCGGGATGGGAACTTGCTTATAACAATCCAAATTTCTGGCACTTCCGCTTTAACGGTCCGACTCCCGAGGCCCTGGTGCAGGGCCGGGAAAAAATCTATTTCGCCTATTTCTGGAATGATTTGGCTGCCGATAAAAATCACTCACTCCCGGAACCGGACCGCGTTTCCTACGTTGCTGCTTACTCTCGTCCGGGAAGGATGCGGGCCGGATGGGCGTACTTTGCATCGTGGCCTGACACCGCAAAAGACTTCGCCCACATGGCTGAGAAGCAGCTAAAGATGCCCGTCTTGTCCATTGCGGGGGAGAAGGCGAGCGCCGCAATCCTCGATCCTCAAATGAAACGCGTCGCAACTGACGTGAAAGTGATCGATCTAACGGGCGCAGGCCATTGGCTCATGGAAGAGCGACCTAAAGAAACGATGGACGCGCTTGTCGCGTTTCTCTGACATGAAACGAGCCGGATCGCCCTTGTAGTCCTGCTTTCACTTACAAGAGAGAAGTCCATGAAAAAGATACTGTTCTTCAGATTAGTAGTTCTGGGGCTGGCGGTTCTTGCCGTCAGCTCCAGCGCGGCCGCGCCGGCCATTCCTGAAATGCGCATGACTCCGGCAGAAATCTTGAGCGGAGACCAAGGCAATAGCCAGATCGGCAGCTCCAAGCTTGCCGGGGTGCATACGAAAGTCCTAGCAGGCAATCCGGCGGCAGCAGGCTTCTATTCAATCTTGTTGTTTGTACCCGCCCACACGACGATTCAAGCGCACTCTCATCGCGACGACCGTATGGCCACGGTAGTTTCCGGCAACTGGCAATTTGGGTACGGCTCGCATTTTGAGGAGAATGGCCTTAAGCCTCTTCCAGCCGGAAGCGTGTATTCCGAACCGGGAGGAGTGAATCACTTCGCCCGCACGACCGATACACCCGTTGTTGTTCAGATCAGCGGATACGGCCCCACCGACACTCGTTATTTCAATCCTGGCGACGATCCAGAGTCAGGACATAAGAAGTGAGTCTCGCAACTGGTATTGCTGCCTTACAAATTCACTAAGAAACGGAGTTGCCATGTTCCTCGGTATCAGCTTACATACCTTCACCCTGATTCACGTGGTCATTAGCCTCTTAGGAATTGGAGCGGGCTTGGTTGTGGTGTACGGGTTTCTCACCAGCAAACGTTTGGATGGGTGGACAGCGTTCTTTCTGGCGACGACGGCATTGACCAGCATCACGGGCTTCCTCTTTCCGTTCAACGGAGTGACCCCTGCTATCAAACTAGGCATCATTTCACTTGTGGTCTTGGCGATTGCGATTGTGGCGCGCTATCCGCTCCATCTCACGTGGCGTAAGACATACGTGATTTCGTCATGCGCAGCGCTGTACTTCAATGTTTTCGTGCTCGTAGTGCAGTCTTTTGAGAAAGTGCCGGCTTTAAAAGCCCTTGCCCCAACACAGAAAGAGCCACCATTTGCGATTGCACAGATCACCGTACTTGCGATTTTTGTGGCGTTGACCGCTGTCGCCGTGAAGAGATTTCGCGTGGAGTAAAAGGCCTAGCCGAAGAGCTATTTCTGCGCCGTAGAAGGCGCAACGGGAGCCGCCGCTTTGGGAGCGGGGAGTGTATAGATGACCTCACCAGGGCGGGCATAACGGAGCTGTTCGCGCGCCTCTTTCTCAATGGTCTTGGGGTCGGTTTTCAGGCCTTTGATCTGCTGCTCCAAGGCCTGATTCTGGCGCTTGAACGATTCGATCTGCTCTTGCAACTGGCGGTACTCCTGGCGCTTCTGGTGGTACACGAGCAGCCCATTTGCCCCGAAAACAACATGCCCAGCCATCAGGCATACGAGGATACCAACGCCACAGGTAGCAACCTTGCGCCGCGATTGAATCAGCCAGTTACGTCCGTTCTGAAATAGCTCCTGCAATCTCCATCCCTTCAGTTAAATACCCACTCGCGCGCGGACTGAGAAAGACTCCTGAGACCTTCTTCCGACCTCGCTTCCGAGTACACCCTTACTACCGGCTCGGTGCCCGAAATCCGGTAGCACACCCAGGAGCCGTCGTCGAAGACCATTTTCAGTCCGTCGAGACGAACAACCTGCTTTACTTTCTTCCCAGCAAGAGAATCCGGCTCAGACTTCAACTTAATAGTGAACTTCTCTTTGTCTTCGGGAGTCAAGTGGAAGTTCTCACGCTGGGGGTAAAAGGAACCAACTTTGCCAAATATATCTTGAATTTGCGCCATCAGGGGCTTTCCGCGGCGAGCCACAGCCTCACAGCAGAGCAGGCAGGCGAGGATGCCATCTTTTTCGGGGACGTGATGCCGAATGGAGAGACCAGCACTCTCCTCGCCGCCGATGGCGATTTTGTCGGCTTTAATCAATTCACCGATGTACTTGAAGCCCACGGGAGTCTCATACAACTGCACACTATGATGCTCCGCCAGCGCGTTGATGAGGTTCGTAGTAGTAACTGATTTTGCTACACCGTTCTTCCATCCGCGAGTTTCCACCAGATAGTCGAAGAGCAGCGCAATCACATAGTTCGGCTGAATGAAAGATCCATCGCGATCGACGATGCCGAAACGATCCGCGTCGCCATCGGTGGCGATGCCGAGGCCCGCCCCAAACTCTTTCACCTTGCGGCGAAGATCGTCGAGTAGCTGCCCCTCCGGTTCGGGAGCATGGCCGCCAAACAGCACATCGCGCAAATTATGAATCGCGGCGACGCCGATGCCTTCTTCGCTCAAAAGACGCTCGGGATAGCCGCATCCCGCACCCCAAAACGGATCGTAGGCCACCTTAAGGCCCGATTTTCGAAGGAGCGGGAAATCGACAATTTCTTTCAGGCGGGTGAGGTAGGCCGGCCGGGGATCAACCTGGTCGGCAGCAGATCTGGCAGCACCGTTCGACGAAGCAGCGGGATTCAATTCTGCCGGCACTAGAGCTTCGATGCGACTTGTGACCTCGGGCAGCGCGGGAGCGCCATCGGGAGTGGAGAATTTGATTCCGTTATACTCAGGCGGATTGTGCGAAGCCGTGAAGTTGATTGCCCCATCGGCGCGGCAACGGGTGACTTCAAAAGCAATCGCGGGCGTGGGAGCCGGTTCGGAAATGATGAGAGGGGTCACGTGAAACGACGACAAGACCTCCGCCGCAACCTCCACAAAACGCTCTCCCATGTAACGAGGATCGCGCCCGACAAGGATCCTGGGGCTTGAGGGATTTACGGATGTGACGTAGCGCGCAATGCCGGTAACCGCGCGACGGATGTTGGCAATGGTGAAATCTCCGGCGACGATGGCCCGCCACCCTGACGTGCCGAACTTGATTTGAGCGGCCATGAGGAATCAGAATCTCCAATCGCGGAAAAAAGTTTGTATCACCTGCATCAAAGCTCTAGATTAACTCAAAAGAGAATCCAATGAATCAAGCGTGCGTTGTGCTCACCACCGCTGGAACACAAGAAGAAGCGCGGCGCATTGCCGGCGCGCTGGTCGAGAGAAAGCTGGCAGCTTGCGTGAATATTGTGCCGCAGGTGGAGTCCGTCTACCGATGGCAAGGCAAGGTGGAATCCTCCGCCGAATGGCTACTCATTATCAAGACGCAAATCGCGGCCTTCGAACAAGTGCGCGCGGCTATCAAGGAACTGCATTCCTATGAACTGCCGGAGTGTATTCAGCTCGAAATCGTGAACGGCAGCGACGCCTATCTCCAATGGATCTTCAATGGATCAGGGACAATGTGACCCTGGCGTAAATCGACACTAGAAGGCGCCTATTTACGCATCCGTTCTATCCCGCAGATCGGCTAAGCTTTAGATTGGCGCCAACGCCTGATCCAGATCGGCAATCAGATCATCCACATTTTCGATGCCGACGGAGATACGCACCATGCCATCGGTAAGGCCAATCTTTTTCCTGCCTTCTTCACCCAACGCGGCATGGGTCATGGTGGCCGGATGCGAGATCAGGGTTTCAACGCCGCCCAAAGACTCACCCAACGTACACACACGCACTTTGCGGAGCATTTTCTGAGCATTATCGAAAGATCCTGTTTCCAGCGTCAGCATGGAGCCAAAGCCGGTCATCTGCTGCTTGGCAAGATCATGCTGCGGATGATCGGAGAAACCAGGATAGAGAACCTTCTGGACTTTCTTATGCCCGCGCAAGAAGTTCGCAACCGCCTGGCCGTTGCGGTTGTGCTCTTCCATGCGCACCGCAAGGCTTTTCACACCACGCAGCACAAGCCAGCACTCAAACGGCGAGAGAATCGCACCACTGGTCTTTTGAATGAACGCCATTTTCTCCGCCTGCTCGGGCGTGGTAGCCACAATTACGCCGCCCAGGCCATCGCTATGGCCATTCAGAAACTTGGTGGTGGAGTGCATCACCATGTCAGCCCCCAAAGGGATGGGCTGCTGAAAGTAAGGTGACATGAAGGTGTTATCGACCACTAGCTGCGCGCCGCCGGCATGGGCAATCTGCGCGACCGCGTGAATGTCCGTCAAAACCATCAGCGGGTTGGTGGGGGTCTCAATCCACAAGATGCGCGTGTTGGGGCGCATGGCGGCCTTGACCGCCGCCAAGTCCGAAGTATCGACGTAGCTGAACTCAATGCCGTAGTTCGTTAGCACCTGATTGAAAAAACGCGGCACGCCTCCATAAACGTTGTGCCCGCAGATCAGGTGATCGCCCTGCTTCAAGAAGCACTGGGTCACGGCCGTTACCGCCGCCATGCCGCTGGCAAACACATGGGAGGTTGCTCCTCCCTCCAGAGCCGCCAGATTCTGTTCGAGACGGGTGCGCGTGGGATTGGAGACGCGGGCATATTCATAGCCCTTGTGCTTGCCAATCTCCTCCTGAGCATAGGTGGAGGTTGGAAAAATAGGAACCGCTACCGCGCCGGTGGAAGGATCGGGCTCCTGCCCAACGTGAATGGCCTTTGTGGCAAATCCCGGTTCGTTCGTTTTCGTGGGGTGGGTATTCGTGGAATCGGCTTTCATACAGTTAACAAGGCCCGCCTTCAAAGATATTTTTCGACATGTACCGTTCGGCAAGATCGGGAATCACGGTTACGACCCGCGCCCCTTTTCCCAACCGCTTCGCCACCTGGACCGCGGCATATACGTTTGCACCCGCGCTGGAGCCACCAAGGACGCCTTCCTCACGCGCCAATTGCGCAACCATGGAAAACGCATCCTCATCACATACTTTCAAGATTTCGTCGGTCACGCTGGAATCAAACGTCTTAGGGATAAAGCTGGCTCCTATGCCTTCCACCTTATGTGGACCCGCCGGTCCGCCCCCCAGCACCGATCCCTGCGTTTCCACCGCCACGCAGAGCACTTTGGCAAGATTCTCTTTCATAAACCGCGCCACGCCGGAAAAGGTGCCGCCGGTGCCGACGCCGATCACCACAGCATCCAGCTTGCCTTCCATCTGGTCAAAGATTTCGCGGCCGGTGGTGTCGTGATGAAAGTCGGGATTGGCCTGATTTTCAAATTGCAGGGCCGTAAATGAGCCGGGGATCGAGGCAGAGAGTTCTTTGGCCTTTTTGATTGCGCCCAGCATGCCATCCGCGTCGGGCGTGCGCAAAACTTCCGCGCCCAGCGCCCGCATGATCTTCACTTTTTCTTCTGAAAAACGCTCCGGCACGCAGAAAATAACGCGGTAGCCGCGATTTACGCCGATCAAAGCCAAGCCAATGCCGGTATTGCCCGCCGTCGCCTCAATAATGGTTGAACCGGGTTTAAGACGGCCCTCTTGCTCCGCACGCTGGATAATGCCGATGGCAGCCCTATCTTTGACGCTGCCGCCCGGATTCAGATACTCGAGCTTGGCATAAACGTCACCGCCGCCGGCGGGAGACACGCGGCGGAGATGCAACATGGGAGTATCCCCAACCAATTCAGTGATGTTTTCAGCGATGCGGGCACGACTCATAAGGAAACTTTAAAGAGTACGGGAGCATCGGCCCGATGGTCAAACGGCTTGCGAAAACATGACGGAGGAGAGACCGTGCAATTTTACTTGGCCGCGCGCTGCTGACCGGCGAAATAACCGCTTCGGGTGCGGACCTGCAGGTCTTTATACCCGGGGGCATGGGCCACAACTTTCACCTTGCGGTAGCCGCCGTTATTTTGAGGATTGGAAGGTTTATAGGTAATGCTGTATTGGTTGCGGATATCGTGCGCAACCGCTTGGCTTATCTCGTCTACTTCCGCAAGGTTCTTCGGGAAGAACGCTACGCCACCTGTCTGAACTGAGAGAGCCTCCAGGGCGCGCCGGGCGCTGCGCTGCCTGCCCTCGCTCCCAAGAATCCCGATCGTGTAGATGGTTGGCCCACTCTCGTTTTGCACGGTACGGATCGACTGTTCCAGAGGCTCGCGGCTCTCGTTGTCTTCGCCATCCGTTACCACGAGCAGCACTTTCTTTTCGTGCTTGGAGAGCTTCGCCAAGTGGTCGGCGGCGGCGATCACGGCGTCATAGAGCGCAGTTCCTCCCCTGGAGTCGACACGATCCAGGGCTTCCCGCATCAGGCCGATATCGCTGGTGAAGTCTTGGTCCAGATATGGCTCATCGTTGAAGTTGACGATAAAGGCCTCGTCCTGAGGATTGCTGGCCTGCACCAGATTCACGACGGCCTTGGTAACTGCTGCCCGTTTTTGCCGCATGGAGCCGGAGTTATCCACGACGATGCCAATGGAAACCGGGATATCCTCACGCCGGAACGATGTGATCTCCTGTGGAGCGTTGTCCTCATAAATCACGAAGTTGGCGCGGTTGAGGCTGGTTACAAGATGCTGCTTCTGGTCAACCACCGTAACCGGAAGAGTCACTTCCTCAACATCCTTACGAAAGCGGAATCCGCCCTTCTCCGAAGTCACTTCTCCAGGGGGCGGAGTTTTCTGACCTTGGGGAACGTTGGCTCCTCCCTCGCCTGCCGGGGTTCCAGCACCTTTCCCGGACGCGGCGGTCACGGCGGGGCGCATCCACACCGGAACGGCGGGATCCGAGGGATCTATATCAGGCGACTGCGCGGATGTCTGGGCGCGCTTTGGATCGTTCTTTTGGCCGTCTTTCTGATCGTTTTTTTGATCTGGCTTCTGATCGGGACGGTTCTGCTGCGTTTGCGCGGCAGAAAAAGCCACAACGCATAGGAGGACGATAAAAATGGCCCACGGATCCGGTTTATTGCGAAGGTGCATAGTATCCCGTCTTGGCAAAAACATTCAGATGCGGCAGCCCCTTGGGAGGAAGCAGCTTTACCTTAATTTTGCGCCAATGGCCGTCCCTGGTCCTGTTTTTTGGACGGTAGCCGAGCACATATTGGTTGCGCAGCTCGATACCTATCTTTGTGGCCACGTCCGCTAGTTCATTGGGATTGTTGAGGGTGAACATGCGCCCCCCGGTCACTTCGGCAATCTCGTTCAGGAGCGTGGGGCCAGCGGCCTCTTCCGGCTGGGTGGGCGCCAAGCTGAAGATGCCAATGGCATAAAGCTGCACATCGGCCTCTTTAATCACGGATTTGAGCTCATTTTCGGTATAACGGCTGTGGTTATCGCCACCATCAGAGATTACCAGGAGGGCCTTCTTGCTGTTGTGAGCGTCCTTCATCTTGCTCACGCCCAGATAAATGGCATCCAGCAACGCGGTGCGTCCTTGGGGAACGGTATAGACCAGCTTGCCCTGTACGTCCTCCACGGATTTGGTGAAATCGGCCACCACCTGGGGACGGTCGGAGAAGGTGACCATGAAAAACTCATCCTGGGGATTGGCGGTCTTAAAAAACTCTATGACGGCCTCGCGCGCCTTCTCGATTTTGTCCGACATGCTCCCGCTCATGTCGAAGATCACGCCCAGGGAAATCGGGGCATCTTCACTGGAAAAATGCCTTACTTCCTGAAGCTGATTTCCTTCCTGGATGGTGAAATTCTCTTTTTCAAGCCCGGTGACAATGCGGTTCCAGTCGTCGGTGACCGTAACATTGACCAACACGAGATCGACATCCACAAGGTAGGGCTTCTGGTGCTGCTTCAAAGAAGTGTCGCCACCTTTATCGGCCAAAGTCTTGTCCGTGGCAGCCTTATCGCCAACCTCCTTCACATCGGGAGTTGCCGCAGGCGACTTATCTTTTGGCGGAGGCTGAATGTGGACGTTTTCGTCCTGCGCCCCGGCTGTAGCCGTGAAGGCGAAGGAGAATGCCGCAAGGGCGAGCAGACAGAAAAACAGGGTCCGAGCTTGAATCTCCAGGGAACCACAACCGCGTCTTCCAAAGCGCAGCATACCGAACCTCATTTTTCGCCGAATGTTACCACAGTGACGCGCCACTTAACACTGGCTTATGAAGGGTGGGAATTTATCTTTAGGTCACTCATTCCCTTTCGTCTTCCGTAAGCTCACCGTAATTATAAGATGTTGCGGTCTGTGCAGCAGGTTTTCTGTTTTGGGCTTGATAGAATTGCCAAGTCAGGTTTCCCTAACGATGGCAGAAATTCTTCCTTTTAAAGCACTTCGCTACGATCCGCACCAGGTACGTCTGGAAGATGTGGTTACCCAGCCATACGACAAGATCAACGAGGAGATGCAGGCGCGCTACTACAGCCTGAGCCGCCATAATCTTGTCCGAATCATCCTCGGCAAAACCGGTGAAACCGACAACGCGGCGTTCAACATCTATACGCGCGCGGCAGAGTATCTGCACGATTGGCGGGCAGGCGGAATCCTGAAGGAAGATCACGAACCTTCGATTTATTTCTATATCCAGACGTTCACCGTACCGGGAACACGCGACCTCGCCGAACGTCGCGGACTGATCGCAATCGGGAGGCTGCACAACTATAACGAGGGCGTGGTTTTCCGGCATGAACAGACCTTGAGCAAGCCCACGGCCGACCGCCTGAACTTATTACGGCATACCAAAACGCACTTCGGCCAGATTTTCATGCTCTACAGCGATCCTGAGGCGGAAGTCGAGCGCCTGATGGAAACCAACGACGAGCCGGACATCGCCGTGCTCGACGAATACGAAGTGCTGCACCGCGTATGGCGCGTTCACGATGCAGGAATTATCCAGACTGCCCAGCAGCTCATGCGCGACAAGAAGCTCCTGATTGCCGACGGCCACAATCGCTACGAAACAGCCCTCGTTTATCGAAATGAGCGGCGGGACGAAGCCGGCGCCGACAACCCGAATGCTCCTTACGAATATGCCATGATGACATTTATCCGCATGGAGAGCCGAGGGCTGGTTATTTTGCCGACCCATCGCATCGTCCACGGATTGGCCGACTTCGACCGCGAGAGGATGCTTGACGGAGCGAAGCGTTTTTTCGAGATCGATCGCATCGACTTGCGCACCGAGAGCCGAAGCGCAACCACGCTACTCGAAGAAGCGGGCCAGGGAGGCACCGCTTTCGTCGCTATTACGAGACAAGGGCCGTATTTAATGCGAGCGAAAAAGAGGGCAGTGGAAGACGCACTGACAGCCCTTCCCGCGGGCCAGCGGGACCTCGACGTGGTTCAACTCCACAAAATCATGCTGGAACGGGTTCTGGGAATTTCCGAAGAGGCCATCCGTAACCAGGAATACCTGAAATACGAGCGCGACGCCTTTGAGGCAATCTCCTGCGTACGGCAAGGAGCCAATGTTGCCTTCCTGATGAATGCCGCCCGCATCGACCAGGTTCGCGATCTTGCTTTTGCCGGGGAGGTCCTGCCCCAGAAATCGACCGATTTTTATCCCAAGCTTCTCAGCGGCCTTACCATCTATGCTCTTGAGTAGACGAAACGGCAGAGCGATTGTATGTACCGGCGTACTGCTCTGCTGTGCCCTGCTTGCATCCGTCGCAGAGCCCGAAAAGCGGCTCACGGTCTACACCCAGCAAAGCGGTTATTCCGTGCCGGTGATGGATCGTGGCGGGCAATCCTATATTGGAATTATGGAGCTGATTCAGCCGCTGGGCGCTACCAAGGCTGTTGTGAACGGAAAACAATGGAAGACCAGAATCAACCAGGCTGAATTTCAATTCACCGAAGGAGAGGAAAAAGCGCTGATTCGGGGCAATAACATCGACCTCGGCGGCAAAGTTCTGGTAGAGGACGGCCGCGCCTTGGTTCCTCTCGGCTCTTCGTTTGCGATTCTGAGTTCCCTTTTCAACAAGCTGGTGGAGTATCATCCAACCGCTCGCCGGATTTTCGTCAACAACGCCGCAACCCGGTTTACCGCGGAATTGAAAAAGGGCGACAGAACCTCGCTGCTTCTAGCGTTTTCTCAGCCGGTGAATCCGGAGGTGGTTCAGGAAGGCAACCGCATCAAGCTGCTCTTCCGGCGCGAACCAGTGGTCTCTTCTCTTGCCAGCCAGACGCTTGCCGACGCCAGCATTCAATCTTTGAATTTCGCCGAAGACAACGGCACGGCGCTTATCACGGTGACTACCTCTTCGCCGATGAGCGTTTCTATGAGCGCCGATGGCAGGAGCGTGACTATCCAGCCTCCGGGCACTCAGGGCAGCGGCCCAGCAACAGCCTCGACGACTCCTGGAGCGGCCACCTCCATTCCAGCGACGCCCGAGGCTCCCGCGGTTGCAGCGCCGTCTACGCTTGCCAATCCTGGTGTCTCTACAGACGAACCAAAACCGACTCACCAGGGCCCTGAATTTTTTGTGATGATCGATCCGAGCCATGGCGGCGACGATCCGGGAGCCACGCTCGGCCACCAACTTGTAGAAAAGGACATAACCCTGGCAGTGGCGAGGCGGTTGAAAGCTGAACTTCAGGAGCGTGGCATTGCGGCGCGCCTGACCCGAGACGGCGACATTAATGTGAGTACAGAACTGCGAGCCGAAACCGCCAACGCCTTGCATGCTGGGGCTTATATTGCCTTGCACGCCGGACCGCCCAGCGCGGGAGTTCGCATCTATACTCCAATCCTTGCGGCAGGAGCGCCTCCCGCCGCTGGCGATTTTGTGCCCTGGGATGCCGCTCAATCCACGTACCTCAACCAAAGTGCGGCTTTGGCCCAAGCCGTCATGGAAGAGCTGGATAAAAAAGCAGTGCCGACCGCAAAGTTGAAAGCGGCCCTGCGTCCTTTAAATAGCATTGCGGCGCCCGCCATTGCGGTTGAGTTAGGCCCCGATCCAACGAGTGCCGATGGAATTGCCAGCCATACATTTCAGGCCAATGTGGCGGCTGGACTCGCCTTGGGGATCGCCCATGTGAAGGCCCAGACAGGTCCACGGCTATGATTCCCCGGCACCTGCAGATTACGAGCATGTTGTTGCTGCTCTGCGTTCTGATCAGCGGTACTTTTATCATCAGCCTTACACATAGGGAGAAAGCCAGAACGCAGCCACAGGGTGAAGAATCTCCACTCACACCGCCCGTCGAAGGCAAACCGGAGCTCATCCCACTACTGATTGCCTACGACGACGACCATGCAATGCGCTGGCGCAACGCGCAAGCCGTGCTTCCACAGGATTCCAGCCTGCGCGCCAAGCAGATTCTGCGGACACTGCTCATTCAATATCTGCAAACCCCTTCGCCACATCCGCTCGCGAAAGGCAGCGATATCAAGGAGGTTTACCTTATCAATAACAGCACCGCAGTCATCGACACCACCGCCCAATTCGCCGATGGACACCCTTCCGGGATTCTTCTGGAAGAACTAACCCTGGCTTCGCTGATCGAAACCTTGAGCGCCAACATGCCGGGGATCGTCCGGGTCAAGTTCCTGGTGAACGGAAAAGAGCGGGAGACCTTGGCAGGGCACGCCGATTTGACTTCGTTTTACGAGAGTTCCGCCGTGCACGAACTGGCAAAGGAGTATGAATAAGATATGCCCCCGGTCATCGGAGTCTTCGACTCCGGCTTTGGCGGCCTTACGGTCTTGCATGAATTACTGCGAGTCCTACCGGAAGCAGATTACCTTTATTTTGGCGACACGGCCCATCTGCCGTACGGAGCCAAGTCCGCCCACACCGTAGCCAAGTACGCTCTTTCGAGCACGCGCTTTCTGGAAGAGCGTGGAGCCGAGATGCTGGTGATCGCCTGCAACACCGCCACGGCGTTAGCGCTGGACGAAATTCGCGCCGGCAGCTCGATTCCAGTCACCGGCGTGATTGAACCCGGTGCGGAACGAGTTGCGGAAATTTCGAGAGCCAAGAGAGCCGCCGTGATTGCCACCGAAGCCACGGTAGCCAGCCATGCCTACCAAAAAGCGCTCACCGCGAGAGGCATTACCGCCATCGAAAAAGCGTGCCCCCTATTTGTACCGCTGGTGGAGGAGGGCTGGGTGGAGCACCCTGTAACCGAGCAGGTCGCACACATCTACCTGGACGAAATTTTCCAGAAAGAGGCACATGGGGCCGACGTGCTGATGCTGGCGTGCACCCACTATCCGCTCCTTCGCACGGTATTGCGGAGGGTATCTCCACCGGAGATCCAGATTGTGGACTCGGCTGAATCCACAGCCAATCAGGTAGCGGCCCTGGTCCAACCATGCAAACAGCGGTGCACCTCGCCGCAATCCGGCAGACTCAGTTGCTTTGCCACAGACTCGGTAGAAAAATTCCGGCACCTTGGGGAGCGTTTCCTGGGGCGGCCGCTGGAACACGTTGAGCTGATCGACATTGAAACCTAAATCTATGATCTTTCGTCCTGACAACCGGGCGGCCGAGCAAATGCGCCCAGTGAATATCATTCCCGGCTACATCTCCACGGCGGAAGGGTCGGCCTTAATCGAGATTGGAAACACGCGGGTGATTTGCACGGCGTCCGTGGAAGAATCGGTACCTGGCTTCCTTAAGGGAGCGGGCAAAGGCTGGATCACCGCGGAATACAGCATGTTGCCGCGATCCACGCTGAAGCGTACGCCTCGGGAATCGGCCCGAGGAAGAATCGGCGGACGCACCCACGAAATCCAACGCCTGATCGGACGCGCCCTGCGCGCTGTGGTCGATCTCTCGCAACTTGGCGAGCGCACCATCACCATGGACTGCGACGTGATTCAGGCGGACGGCGGGACCCGAACAGCCTCCATCACCGGCGCTTTTGTCGCCATGGGACTGGCCCTGGAAAAACTGATTGAAGCCGGAACACTTTCAGCGGCTCCCATCCGGGATTTTGTGGCAGCCATCAGCATCGGCATTGTGGACGGCGAACTGCTTCTCGACCTTTGCTACGAAGAAGACTCACGGGCGGAAGTGGACATGAACTTTGTGATGACCGGCGCGGGAAAAATCGTTGAGCTACAGGCCACCGCAGAGCAACAGCCCTTTGACGACGCTCAGCTAAGGACGATGATGGAGATGGCGGCCAAGGGTGTGAATGCTCTCGTCGCTCGGCAGCAGAGCATTCTGCAGCGCTTGCCGCTTCGACAATAAATTTGAATCGGCGCTATCCAATCTTTTGATCGCAAGCCGGACGCTAAAAACAGTTACGATAAAATAGCGCGAAGTCGACGCAAGAGCGCTCGAAGCAGACTGACGGCAACGCGCAACGTTAGAATTCATCTAATTTATTGATTCTTCAGGAGGAGTGTCATCGTGAGTCTTGGCCCAGGAAAAATTGCAGGAATGAAAGCCGTCTCGGACAAACGAGGCGTGATCGCGGCAGCAGCAATGGACCAGAGAGGATCGCTACAGAAAGCCTTGGCCAAAGAAAAAGGCGCGGAGATCACCGATTCCATGATGGAAGAATTTAAATCCATCGTGACCGAGGTCCTCACTGCCCACGCCAGCGCAATCCTCCTCGATCCGGAATGGGGCCTGCCCGCCTCCAAGCGCCGCGCGCATGGATCGGGCTTGCTGCTGGCCTATGAAAAGACAGGCTACGACAAGACAGGCCCCGGACGCCTGCCGGACCTGCTCGACAATTGGTCGGTGCACCGGTTGAAAAAAGCCGGAGCAGATTGCATCAAGGTGCTGCTGTATTACACGCCCACCGACGGTACCGCCATCAACGACAAGAAGCATGCCTGGGTGGAGCGCATTGGCGACGAATGCCGCGCCAACGATATTCCTTTCTTCCTTGAGTTTGTGGGATACGACGAAGGCCTGGATGAGAAAGGGCTGGAGTATGCCCGGAAGAAGCCCGAGATCGTGATCCAGTCCATGGAGGAATTTTCCAAGGACATCTACGGGGTGGACGTGCTGAAGGTCGAGGTGCCGGTCAATATGAAGTACGTGGAAGGCGCAAAGAGCTTTGGCGGCCAAAAAGCCTACTCGCAGCAGGAAGCTATGGAGCTTTTCCGCAAGGCGGCAACCGTGGCAACCAAGCCATTTATTTATCTCTCGGCAGGCGTGAGCAATGCGGAGTTTAATGAAGCGTTGGCACTAGCCGCCGAAGCCGGTGTGAAATTCAATGGCGTTCTCTGCGGCCGCGCCACCTGGAAAGACGGCATTCCCGTCTACGCGAAACAAGGCGCCAAGGCTTTCGAGCAATGGCTGCAAACTGAAGGCGTCAAGAACATCAGTAACGTCAATGACAGCCTGAAGGCGGCGACCTCGTGGTTCAATCTCTATGGCGTAAGCCAAGGACCTGTATTGGTCAATGCATAGCCTACGCATCCTCAGCTAGGATTTTGCAGCGTTCAGCAAAAGCGCCGTCTCCATCGACGGCGTTTTTGTTTCAGCACTACTCCGATCAACCCACATATTCCGATCAGATGGTCCGACGCGAGAACTCCTGATGGCTCGGCTCGAAGTACGGACAGCTTGAATAGAATCCTTTACCGCCTATCAGCCACAAAATCGCTCTGAACCCACCCACAGTTGGGCAAGATCTTTGAGGTTGTGCTTGTAAGTACGTGTTACCAAGTATTCCTTTCCGCCCTTTACGCGCAGCCTATACTCTCCCGTCGGCAAAGGTTGGATTTCCTCCACGGCCGAAATATTCACGACGACTGAGCGGTGGATACGAATAAATCCGTAGGGTTTGAGCTTCTCCGCCATGGACGAGAGTGACTCATGCACCAAATAGGGATCGGGCCGGTGCCGCAACGAAACGTAATTGCCCTCGGCTTGCACCGCCAGGATGTTCGCTACATCCAAGAACAGGATGCTGCCCTTTGCTTTGATTGCGATCCTTGACCCTTGTGCTTGCCCTTGCTTCATTCCCAATCCCCCAAGTACGAGAGCGAAATTTAGAGGTGCGAGAGCGAATTCGGAGAAGCCGGCCCTGTCAATCACGCACGGCTCGTCGACTTCGCCTGTATCAGAATCACCGCCGTTGCCTAACAACAGCCCCCTTCGATTTCAAACGCCGCGCTCCTCCCAGGGTTTGACGAGGAGCGCGAAGAGACTTCAGCCATCCCACGATATTTCTGATTCCCGCATTCCACACCTTCGCATCCTGAGCATTCTTGGCCAACAAGGCGTAGCCCTCGTACATCGCGATCAAAAAACCGGCAGTCTCTTCCGGAACCAAATCGCGGCGGACTGTTCCCTGAGACTGTCCCCTCCGCAACGCTGTAGCGATTCCTTCTTGCCAGGCATTGAAGATAGCCTCCAGCCGCTTGCGGAATTGTTCGTCCAAACGAGACATCTCCTGCGCCAAGTTGATAAGGGGACAACCACCTTTTACATCCGCCGGCCGAACCGATGTCGCCTGGACGATACCGATCAAAGTATCGATAGGGTTCTTGCCTTGCTGCAGAGGACGCAGCCACTTATCGCGGGGGAGCTTTGCGATGATCTCTTCAACGATGGCATATCCGAGATCTTCCTTGTTTTCGAAATGGTAGTAGAGCGCGCCCTTGGTGACATTGGTGGCAGCCAAAATCGTATCGATGCTGGCGCTCCGGAATCCGGATCTATAAACCTCGCGAAAACCCGCTTCCAGCAATCGTTTCCGTGTACGCTCCGGATCACGGCGCCTTGGCTCTTTTTCACGGCCGCCTAACATACGAACCAGTATGTATGTTAGCTATTTGAAAGTCAATCATCATGGATCATTGACGCTTCGACTACCGATGCTCTCGAATTTCGTAACCTCTCGCCAGCTTGTGTATGAAAAGCCGGAGAAACAATCGCTCTGAGCCCAATTAGGCTCTTCCCAAGAGATTGTTAGTTCGCCATTCATTTTCGAACTCTGAAACGTTGTTGTTGTTGCGTCACGGAATCGTTCACGAAGATGGAACACCACATGCTTCTATTGCCCACACATCTGGGAGTTCGCCGGATGAAATACGCCGAGAGGGAGATGCACGTTTCGGAATGTATTACCGGATTCGCCATTGCGTCGAATGTCCGATTTGCCGCACTCGATATGTGGTTGGGTTAAGCCCCTACGGCAACGGGTCGTATCTGAGGTGGGAATACACGAGCTTGATGGAAGTAATCTTCCTGTATTGCACATGCGCCAGTCCACTGACAGTCAGCCATTGGGATTCCGGGAAGCTCCAACGATATTCGATTCGCTATCGCGATCGAACCAGGGGTTATGGCAGCCCCAGGGAGATTGTGGCGGTAGCGAGTTCACAACTCAAAAGGAAATAAAGAAACAATAAGGAATGAATCCGGCCCTTGAGCACGTCTGCCGGACTCTAACCTCGAAGTGAAAATTCTTGAGCAATCGATTGCGCGTCCTCAAGCTTCCACGGGTTCAGGCTTCCACAACTAAAACTGGCCGGTCACTGATTCGTGATTCTTGTAGCCACCGACCTCTCGATCTGCAATTTCACCAATTTTTAATATGGGCCCCATTATTTTCTAACGCTGCACCTTTACTATTACCTTCCGCTCAGCAGATCTCCTGTTTCTCTACAGGTTCAAACTCAATCCCCCTAAAGGAGTATCCGATGTCTATGTTCGTGACTTTCTCCCGGAAAGCTGTTGCGATGCTTGCACTCGCCGCAACGACCCTGGGAACAACCGCCCCCGCTTTCGGAGCGACCCACGATCGGGATAAAGACGATGCCCGAACCGCCACTCCGATTAAGCACCTTGTCGTCATTTTCCAAGAAAACGCTTCTTTCGATCATTATTTCGGAACGTATCCGTTCTCGATGAATCTTCCGGGAGAGCCGCAATTTCACGCGAAACCAAACACACCGACGGTTAACGGTCTCCTCGGCGTCTTGTTGTTCGCCAATCCCAACCAGAATCCCGCGAACGGCTCCGGTGCGGCCAACCCATTCCGGATGAGCCCCTCGCAGGCGGCTACCGAGGATATGGACCACGACTACACTCCGGAGCAGGAATCGTTCGATGGCGGTTTGCTGGATATGTTCCCAAAATTTAGCGGAACAGGCGGTAATCGGCCCGCTCCCCCACCGGCTATTGTGAGCACGACCGGACAGGTGATGGGCTACTTCGACGGCAACACAGTAACCGCGATGTGGAATTACGCTCAGCACTTCGCCATGAGCGACAACTCCTTCGACACTGAGTTCGGTCCTTCAACACCCGGTGCGATCAATCTGATCTCCGGCCAGACCAACGGCGCGATCAACAACGTCCGTGGCACCGGAGCCGTAGTGGCTGACGGCAACGGCGGCCTCACCAACATTAACGACGCCGATCCAGCAGGCGATATATGCTCCACCGCGACCGGCGAAGTATTTTCCATGACCGGAAAAAACATCGGCGACCTGTTGAACGCCGCAGGCATTACCTGGGGATTCTTCGAGACTGGGTTTGACTTGACGATCACCAATGCGAACGGGACCACCAAGTGCAAGAGAAGCACCACGTCCGCAGTCACCGGAGTCACGAAGGGCGACTATATTCCTCACCACCAGCCGTTCCAGTACTATGCTTCGACGGCAAATCCCACCCACGTTCGGCCTGCTTCCGTCGCTGAAGTTGGACACAATGGCCCGGCCAACCATCAATACGACCTCCACGACTTTTTTGACGCGGTCAACCACGGAAACTTTCCCGCAGTTTCGTTCCTGAAGGCTCCCGGATTCCAGGATGGCCATCCCGGTTATTCGGATCCCCTGGACGAGCAGACGTTCATCGTCAACACGCTGAATGCCCTGCAAAGGACCGATGAGTGGAAAGAGACCGCCGTAGCGATCATGTGGGACGACTCGGACGGATGGTACGACCACCAGATGGGCCCTCTCGTCAATCCTTCGACCTCGGCGGCCGATGCTCTCACGGGACCTGGCGCCTGCGGCAACGGAGCCCTGTCTCTTCCTGGAGTCAACGGCACCAACGCGCACGCTCAGGGCCGCTGCGGCTACGGGCCGCGTCTGCCTTTCCTGATCGTCTCTCCGTGGAGCCGCACCAATTTTGTGGACCACACAATCACCGATCAGACCTCGATCCTCCGCTTCGTGGAGGACAATTGGCTCAACGGGCAGCGCATCGCGGGTTCCTTTGACGCGTTCGCCGGTCCTATTAACCAAATGTTCGATTTCAACCGGGATCGTGACGACCTGCGCGATCACGTCCTGTTCCTCGACCCGAGCACCGGGGAGCGCGTACACTAAGCTTTCGGTTTCGGTTCTTGAGACTCGAAAAGCACAGTAACCCAGCACGAAAACGGGCATGCAAGATTCATCTCTGGCATGCCCGCTTTGTTTGATCGTCTATTCTCCGCAGTTTCGTCGAGGTGAAAAAACCGGTGCCTATCAGCAGAAGGCTCTTTCTTCAACAAAGCGGTCAAATGGCAGCGGCTTATCTTCTTCGCCAAAACATGCATCAGCAGCGCCCTCTGTTGACGCAGGCGGTGCTCGATATCGACAAGATCACGCCATTCGTCGATCCGCTTCCCATTCCTCCCATTGCCCGGCCGGCCGGCAAAAGGCCCTCGCCGGACCGCCACGGCGCCCATGTTCCTTTTTACCGGCTACCCTTGCAGCAAGTGATGGTTCAGGCCCACCGCGACCTGAAGCCCACACGGATGTGGGGCTTTGCCGGTAGCTCGCCAGGACCGACCATTGAAGCCCGCCGCAACCAGGGGCTTTTCGTGGAATGGGCCAATGAACTGCCTCCCGGCAAGCACTTTCTACCCATGGATTACAGCCTGCATGGCTCCGAGAGAGAGAAGCCCGAGATCCGGGCGGTAGTCCATCTTCATGGAGGCCGGGTTCCTCCGGAGAGCGACGGTTATCCCGAAGCCTGGTATGTGCCGGGAAAATCCGCGACTTGCTACTATCCAAACATGCAGGATGCTGCCCTGCTCTGGTATCACGACCACACTCTAGGGATCAACCGGCTCAATGTGTATGCGGGGCTTCTGGGCGCGTATGTGATTCGTGACGAGGTTGAGGATTCCCTGGCTTTGCCCAGCGGCAAATACGAAATTCCACTCATGCTCTATGACCGGATGTTTGATCTCCAGGGACAGCTTTACTATCCTGTTTCCGAAAAGCCCAACTCTGTTTGGATCCCGGAATTCACCGGTGACGCCACCCTCGTGAATGGAAAGCTCTTTCCGTATCTCGACGTTGAGCCACGCAAGTACCGTCTTCGCGTGCTCAACGCAGCCAATGCGAGATTTTTTCATCTGTCGTTCTCGAATGGACTGGTCTTTCACCAGATTGGAAGCGACCAAGGGTTGTTGGCGGCCCCTACGACCTCAAAAGATCTGCAACTCGCTCCGGGGGAGCGCGTCGACCTGGTTGTGGACTTCTCGGGATGCCGAGGAGAACGAATTACCTTCAACAACGAGGTGCGCGAGATTATGCAGTTCAGGGTCGGCCGGACGGGAGTTCACGACACCAGTTCACTGCCGTCGAAGCTGCACCCGGTGGCCAGGATTTCAGAATCCGAAGCGACGAAGACACGAATGCTCACGCTGGTGGAAGTAGACGATACTGTGGCCCGACCTGTCCGAATGCTCCTCAACGACGCGCACTGGAGCATGCCCGTGACCGAGAACCCTACTCTGAACTCAACTGAGATATGGAACCTTATCAATCTGAGCGACGATTCGCATCCGATTCATCTACATTTGGTTCGCTTTCAAATCCTGGATCGCCGCCCATTCGAAACGTTTGCCTATCAATCGGAAGGGGTATTCCGATTCGTCGGTCCCACAGCACCTCCGGACGCAAATGAGATGGGATGGAAAGATACAGTGCGCGCCGATGCGGGGATGGTCACTCGCATCATTGCCCGTTTTGAGGGCTATCCAGGACGATACGTTTGGCACTGCCATATTCTCGAGCATGAAGACAATGAGATGATGCGACCCTTTGACGTGCTACCGCCCACTCAAACATAGTCCGTTTTCCTATCGCCCATCGAAGTATCACGGCGCTGCCCGAATCCGTTCGCTTTGCTCCACGCAAAGCGGCCGCCGCCCTTGCGCGTAGCGTTCAGGAGCCGTGCGGAATGGGGAAAACCGAAAGCCAGCTCGTAGCTTTCCAGGGTCGCTATGCTATCGCCTCTGTCTGGGTGCATCTATTCGGCGTCTCTTATAAGGGGGGAGGAGGAGCGCCGCTTTTGAGCGTTGGTCTTAGTCTCTACACCAACGCTAAGAACTTCTTTTAGGCAGCGGCTGCCGCGGCAGCCTCCAGTTGCCGCTTCACATTTTCCGCTTGCCAGAGATGACGGCGCTGATGAGCAAACATCCAGAGAAACGATGCTCCCAGGCGCAGGCGAGGCAAGCCACGAAACGCACGAGCAACCTTGATCTTTCCCAAATGAAGCCCGTGGCATTCTTTCATGAGACGCTCCCATTCATCCTGAAGATTTGTAAAGTCAGCAACCACCTTTTCCGGATTCTCGATGGCGGCGGGAGGAGCGATATTGCTGGGCGCCTTAATGCTGAATTTGGGAGGTGGCTCGGCTATCGACCGCAAAAGGCCACCGAAGAATCCGATGCTGAAAGGGCCCTCACCAAATATCCCCCTCTCTTTTCCGTGCCGGATGGCCTCGATCATGAGCTTTTGATAGCCCGCTCCGGTCAGGTTCAGATGAAGAAGACATTCAGCAATGGACCACTTGCCGACATCGGGGCGCCGCGTCAGTTGTTCCGGAGTGAGATCCCGGGTCAATTGCGCAGTCCTACTTCTGATTTCTAGCAGCTCTTTCTTCATGTCTTCGAAGGTAGTCATTTACTTTCCTCTTTCTTACTCCCGGCAAATCTGACTTCGAGGACTACTCTACTGAACCTCCTGCCTTTGGGGCCGCGGCTCAATCCGTTCATGAAACTTGGCGAATAAACGTTGTGCAGCATCCACAAGGTTGTTCTCCCGAGCCACCTGCTTCATGGCAAACTTTACATGCTCGCTGCCCTGCCAAAGACTCATTCTGTTCTTGTCAACGGCAATATATGCAACCAAGCGAAGCTCGCTGGGAGAGATATCCCGCCTAGACGTTTCGGATGGTTCATTCTGGCCTGTCTGCCCAGAAGTCTTGGTAGAAACAGAGGTGGTCACGCCGCCGGAATCGGTCGACAAGATCTCCAAAACGATATCGGCCTTCTCCTGCGAGGACACCAGCACAAACCTTCCCCAGCCTTCGATATCGGAGCTGATTACGTCGTAGGGAATGTCGCTCCCGCCAGTTTTCTTGAGATAAACGGAATGGGCCGAGGCAGTCCAGTTCAAGTGGGTCACTTGCTCGGGCTGCTTCTCTTTGGACCGATCGTTTTGAGGACTTAGTTGCTGAGGGCTTTGTTGCTGAGGAGTTTGTTGCGAAAAGACTATGGACAGAATGGCCACAGCAATGGGGACGATCGGGAATCCACGGGGCATGATATGTCTCCACCCGCAGGGGCATTCCCAAGGGCGACCTTAACTTATTCCCACTCGATCGTCCCCGGCGGTTTGGATGTGACATCATAAACTACCCGGTTGATCCCGCGAACCTCATTTACGATCCGGTTGGAGATTTTCTTGAGTACCTCATAGGGCAGTGGAACCCAATCGGCAGTCATTCCATCTTCGGAATGGACAGCGCGAATCGCACACGTATACGCATAGGTGCGCTGGTCGCCCATCACACCTACGGACTTGACCGGCAGCAGAACGGCAAAGGATTGCCATATCTGTGTGTAAAGACCCGCCTCCCTGATTTCTGTAACTACAATGTCATCCGCTTCCTGGAGAAGAGCAACACGGTCCGGCGTTACCTCTCCAAGAATCCTTACGGCTAAACCCGGTCCGGGAAACGGCTGGCGTTGAAGCAGTTCCTCCGGCAGGCCAAGCTCGCGTCCAATGCGCCTTACTTCATCCTTAAACAGATCTTTCAACGGCTCGATGAGCTTGAGCTTCATCTTCTCGGGCAAACCGCCGACGTTGTGATGGGTCTTGATCGTCTGCGAGGGTCCCCGGACGCTGCGCGATTCGATTACATCGGGATAAAGCGTCCCTTGCACCAGCCATTCGACCCTGCCCACTTGGGTTTCGATACGCTGGGCTTCCTCATCAAAGACCTCGATGAACTCGTTACCGATAATCTTGCGTTTCCGCTCCGGATCGGTAACGCCAGCCAATTTGGCGAGAAAACGCTCGCTTGCCTCGGCGGCAACGAGATTCAACCCAAGTTTCTCCCGTAAGTTTCGCTGAACCTTTTGAAATTCATTCTTGCGTAAAACGCCATTGTTCACGAAGACGCAGGTGAGGCGATCGCCGATGGCGCTGGACACGAGAGCTGCGGCCACCGATGAATCGACGCCACCGGAGAGCGCGCAGATCGCCCTGCCCCGTTCGCCGACCGTCTCCTTGACCTGGCGCACTGTTTCACCGATGAAGTGCTGGGGCGTCCACTCAAAGCGGGCTTCGGAGATTCCATACACAAAGTTGCGGAGAAGATCGACGCCGAATTTCGTGTGATGAACTTCCGGGTGGAACTGAACCGCCCAAATCCTGCGCGATTCATCCTGAATCGCCGCCAGCGCGTTACTGGTCCGCGCCACTACGGAGAATCCTTGGGGAAGCTCACCCGCCTCATCGCCGTGCGACATCCAGACATTCATTGTGGAAGGCAGGCCCTCCAACAAGCGCGACTTGCCGGAAACCGAGACCTCAGCGTGGCCATATTCACGCTTCGGCCCTGGCCGCACCTTTCCGCCCAGCTTGTGCACGATGAAATGCAGACCGTAGCAGACGCCCAGAACAGGCAAGCCCAGGCCGAGCACCCGCTCGTCGGCAGGAGGAGCGTCGGCATCGTATACCGAGGAAGGGCCGCCGCTCAGGATGATCCCGACCGGCTTGTAAGATTGGATCTCTTCGAGAGACGCCGTGCAAGGCAGCACAACGGAGAAGACTTTCAGCTCACGGATGCGGCGCGCAATCAGTTGGGTATACTGCGAGCCGAAATCAAGGACGACAATTGATTGTTCTTCCACGAACAATTCTATGGGAGTGGAGAATCGCCTGTAAAGGAAATCCCGGCGGGGGCGGCGCTTCACAGCATGGCGACTATGCCTTGAATCACCCTGGGAAACAAAGAATTTCGAGGAGCTTTCTAAGCCCCATGGCCGCGGAGGACTTATTTGGTCATCTGTTCTTCAACCTTGACCTTGTCGTTGGCTTGGGCGGTGATCGAGCGATGCACAGGCTTGTAGCCGTCTTTCTGCAAGATGATCTCGTAATTTCCCGGTTCAACCTGTATTTCAACCGGGGTCACTTTGGAGAAGACGCTTCCATTGATGACGATCTGCGCGCCCTTTGGCTCTGTCTTAAACTCGACACGGCACATGCCCTGCCCGGAGTTGTTGCCAAAGATCTTTTTAATTCCGCCGCCCACCACTTTGATATTGTCGGTCCTGCCGGCGGACTTCATGCTTGGTGAATAGCTCACGGCCTGCCCGGCAAGCACTTTGATGTCGGCGCTCGAGTCAAAGTAGCCGTCCTTTTTCAGCGTAACGCTGTGAACCGCGGGATCGAGCGTAAATTCGGCGGGCGACAACTTCCCGGTATCTTTTCCATCAATCAGAATGCTGGCTCCAGCGGGTGAGCCCGCGATGTTTAGCGCTCCCCTCGTTGCAGCCAAGGTCACGTCGAGAGTTGCGTGGAATCCATTGCCAATCTCGATGCTTCGAGTCTCCGCCCCGTAGCCGGACTTGCTAATGGTTACTTTGTAGACGCCGGGAACGAGTGAGGCGAGCGTCTGTGGAGTCGTCCACGATTCCCCACTTCTCCCCGCAATTTCAATGAGAGCGCCGGAAGGTGTTGAATTAACAGTTAAGGTCGCGCTGGCCACCGGTCCAACGGGACCGGACGGTGTAGGCTGCACCTTCACCGGCTTTTTTCTGCCTGAAGCTGAAGAATGCGACTCCGCGACGGGCACCGAGGCCGGATCTGAAGCAGTTGCCGTCTCGACGGGCTGAGGCTCTGGCGTGGCAACAGCAACCGACGGTGCTACGGGAGACGGAGTGGGATCAGCCGCGACCGGAGGCGGGACTGTCGTCCGCCGCCCAAGCGCCATAGCCAACACCACAACAACAAAGAGCCCCACGACAACTGCGGCAGCCAGCTTCCATTGCATTAGCAGCTTCACCGGAGTTTGCGAAACCTTCGCCGGCGCAGACGCTGCCTTTCTGCTCGCGGTACCTGTGGCGGATGCCTCAGCGGGTGCGTTTGACGGCGCCATCGCCGGCATTGCGGCAGCCGCTTGCATGGACGTTGACGAAGAGACAGCCGAGGGCTGCGCAGCGGGCCACGAAGAGCCAGTTGAAACCTGAGCGGACAGCGAAGCGGCGGGATTCGATACCTGAGGAACCGCCGGCTGCATAGCGGGGGCTGGAGGAACCGGTTTCAAAACAGGCTTAACTGGCGCAGCCTGGGGCGCCGGGGCAGCGGGAATTCTAGTGCCGGTGGAGGTAGCCGCCGGATTTGAGCCGGTTCTGACGGTCGCCCCATTGAATGCCTCTTCTAAAGCCGCAGCCATGTCCCTGCCACTTTGAAATCGCTCGTGCGGCTGCTTGCTGAGTCCTTTGAGGACGACTCTAGAGATCGCGTCTGAAACGCGCGGATGAGCGACATTCAGCGGGTGGGGTTCGGAATCGGTAATATTTTTGTCCACCTCGCCCAGATGCTTCCCGGCAAACGGGTGGCGCGTGGTGAACATTTCGTAAAAAATGCCGGCCGCCGTAAACAGGTTGGAAGCCCGGTCGGGGGGCTTATGCCGCACCTGCTCCGGGGAGAGGTAATGCTCATTTTCCAAGCGCTTCGCCGGGGTAGGCGCGTAGATTTCTTTGTCCCGAATCAGGCCAAAGTCAAGAACCTTTAATTTTCCATCGACGATCTTCAGGTTGGAAAGCGTGAGCGAATGATGGATCACGCCCTTTTGATGGGCGTAGTCGAGCGCATCGCAGAGTTGCTTTGCCAGAGGCAACAGCTCAGCCATCCCCGGCTTCTGGTTCGCCAGATATTCTCTGAGCGTCGGCCCTTCCACAAATTCGGCGGTAAAAAAGACCGTGTGGCCCTTGTACCCTCCGGTCGAAAGACGGGCGATGTTGGGATGATCGAGGGCATTCGCGGAGCGCGCCTCGGCCAGAATCCTTTTCAGCAAACCATCGACATCATCGAGCCACTCCGGAACCTGAAACTGCCGCATAGCGACAATGGTTTCCGACTTGGGGTTCTTGGCCTTGTAAACAATACCAACGCTTCCTCCGCTCAGCTGCTGAATGAGCACGAGGCGATCGGTCCGAGGGGCTGCACTACCTGTTGAAGTATCCTGCATTCGTTAAACACCGGCACGGAAATCGGCTAGGCGGGGAGGAAAAGCCCATCATAATCGGTGTTGGCTTATCGAACAGTAGTAAGCTTGGCCACCCGGCCATTACGAAGGTACACTGCCCGTACAAAAAGCGTTCCGCAATCAGTCGCCAGCGGTCAGCCGAATGTGCCAGCAGGACCAAATTCTTCCTGATTTTATTCCGAAGACATCGATTTAAGAAATGAGGCTATTTCCTGATTTTGCCTTTCAATATTCCGCTAGTATTTGCCGGTTATTACAAGCCTGTTTTTATAAGATATTGAGGCTCAGCCACACTCAGAATGCGGCTTTGGGCCGCAAGCGCAGGTTGGCGCATCACCTGAACCCGGCATTCCAGTTGATTTTTGGGGTCGTTTTGAATCATGCAAATTAATCAACTGTAATGACGCCTATCGGGTGGTTTTACGCGGCATTGCAAGGGCACTTTTCCATTGCCTCTTCTAAGACAAAGTCAAAAGAGAATCTTTACCACAGAGGACACAGAGAAAAAACCCGGAGGTCACAGAGGTAAGAAAGCAGTCGGCAATCAGTCTTCAGCAATCAGCAAAAGCAGGTGCAAAAGCAAAGTCAAAAGAAAATCTTTACCACAGAGGTCACAGAGAAAAAACCGGAGGTCACAGAGGTAAGAAAGCAGTCGGCGATCAGTCTTCAGCAATCAGCAAAAGCAGGTCAAAGGCAAAGGCAAAAGAAAATCTTTACCACAGAGGTCACGGAGAAAAAAAACCGGGGGTCACAGAGGTAAAAAGCCTTCAGCGATCAGTCTTCAGCAATCAGCAAAAGCAGGTCAAAGGCAAAGGCAAAAGAAAATCTTTACCACAGAAGACACAGAGAAAAAAACCGGAGGTCACAGAGGTAAAGCCGTGATAAAGATTTTGGCATTTGCTTTGCTTTGTTTTGCTGAGTGCTGATAGTAAATGCTAGTTGTAACTTTCTTTTGCCGACCACTCGCCACCAATTGCCGATTGCTAACTACTGGTTCCTTTTCTCTGCGACCTCCGGCTTTTCCTCTGTGTCCTCAGTGGTAGAGATTTTGGTTTGTCACTTAATTTGGCACTTAAATTCGCTGACTTGACGAACGCTAACTACCGATTGCTCTTTCCCAGTTTCTTCCCAAAGAAATCCGCTGCGGCCTGGTATCCCCGCACCCAGGTGCTCCAGCGCAAGAAATCGTGGATCTCATCGGGGAAGACAATCTGCTCGAAATCCACGTGCTGCTCCCTCAGCCTTTGGGCCAGGTCGACGGATTGGACAAAGGCGACGTTCCGGTCGTCGTCGCCGTGCAAAAGAAGGACCGGCGACTTCCACTGCGATACTGAAGCGACCGGGGAGGAGCTATAGGCCAGTTTGATCGCATCCTGGTGATCGGGCGCCGAGTCTGCCCCGTTTTCAAATCGTCCCAACAGCATCGACCAATCATGCACGCCGTGGAAATCGACGCCAGCCGCAAACACATCGGAATTGCGCGCCAATCCCATGGCAGTCAGGAAGCCTCCGTAGGAACCACCCCAAATTCCAATACGTTTCGGATCGACATACGAAAGGCCCTGCAGGTATTTGGCTCCGGCCAGCACATCCTTATATTCGGAAGCTCCGCGCCAGGAAGAGTCCGGGGCCTCGCGGAAAGCGCGTCCATACATGATGCCCAACCGGTAGTTGACCGACAAAACTACATAGCCCAGGCTGGCCAGGTATTGATTCTCCGCATAAGCATTGTGGTAGTAGTACGCATAGTGGAAGCCGAGAAGCATCTGCCGGATCGGCCCGCCATGCGCGAAAATAAGCGCCGGCCCGCGCGCATTCGCGCCCCGGTTGCGCGGAACGAAGAGCTGTCCGTGGATCTCCAGGCCGTCTTCACTGCGGAAAACCACTTGTTGCGGCTCCACCAACTGCGCCGAGGGAAAATCGGACGGCAGAGCATTGCGGCCAATCAGTTCCCTGCCCCCGCTGGTGAGCCTATAAGGCATGGCCGGCGAGGTAGCACTTGAGCCAAAACACACAATGGTTT
>DATGIO010000138.1:0-41661 GCA_035295685.1 Candidatus Angelobacter sp. | reverse complement strand
CCCAGGAACACGATGGAGCAACCATTTACAAGCAGCAGTGCGCGAAGTGTCACGAAAACTCTTTGCAGACCCGCGCTCCTTCGCCGGCCGCTCTAAAGATGATGACTCCCGAGAATCTTCTGCGCGCCCTTGAGTCTGGCGTGATGAAGGCGCAAGGATCGCTGCTTACGCCCGAGCAGCGCCGCACGGTGACCGAATATCTGACGGGAAAAGCGTTTGGCCAGCAGGCCGAAGCCACAAAGCCGGGAACATGCGCCGATTTAAAGGCTCCTTTCGCTCCATCCGGCGCTGATTGGAATGCATGGGGCGCCGATCCATCCAACGCGCGCTTCCAACCGGCAGAGCAGGCAGGTCTCGCGGCCTCCGATATACCCAGGCTGAAGGTGAAATGGGCTTTTGCCTTTCCGGGCGCGCCTCTTTCATGGGGCCAGCCTACCGTTGTCGGCGGGCGCATCTTTGTGCCGAGCGCCAACCGCAATGTCTATTCTCTGGATGCGAAGAGCGGATGCCAATACTGGTCGTTTGAGACCGAAGTGCCCGCCAGAACGGCGGTTGTGATCGGCGCGCTTCCCGGTGATGCGAAACGGCAGGTGGCTTTCTTCGGAGACTCTCGCGCAACCGCTTATGCCGTCGATGCCGCTACGGGAGAGCTTTTGTGGAAAGTGCGGGTGGATAACCATCCGAAAGCGAAAATTGTTGGATCGTTCGAATATTTCGAAGGGCGCGTTTTTGTCCCGGTGACCGGCGGGGAAGAAGTCGGTTTGGGCGACAAGTACGAATGCTGTTCGTCGCGCGGTGCGCTGGTAGCGCTCGATGCCGCGACGGGAAAACAAGTATGGAAGACCTACACCGTTGCCGAGGAACCCCATCCCACAAGCAAGACGGCCGCCGGAGTGCAGAACATGGGGCCTTCAGGCGCCAGCATCTGGTCAGCTCCCACCATTGATGTGAAGAAGAGAGTAATTTACGCGGGAACCGGCGACAATTTTTCTGAGCCCTCCACTAAAACCAGCGATGCGGTTTTGGCTTTTAGCTTGGATACAGGCAAGCTGCTGTGGTCGAAACAGATCACAGAGAATGATGTCTTCAATATTGTCTGTGCCGGCGGAGGCTGTGGAGAGCATCTTGGCCCCGACGTGGACATAGGAGCCTCGCCGATCCTCATCTCGCTTGGTGAAGGAAAGCGCGCGCTCCTGATCAGCCAGAAATCCGGTGTCGCCCACGCTATCGACCCGGATAACAATGGCCAGATTCTTTGGGAGACCCGAGTTGGAAAAGGCGGGCGTTTGGGCGGCATCCAGTGGGGATCGGCCTTTGACGGGAAAAACATGTACGTGGCTGTCTCCGATATCGGCCACCTTGCGTCGTCCGGGATTGGCAAAATGGTCGCCGATCCCAAAGCGGGAGGAGGCCTTTTCGCCTTAAATGCGCAGACTGGCGCGAAGGTTTGGGCGGCACCTCCTGCGGTTTGTGGCGAGCGGCCTTCGTGCAGCCCGGCGCAATCGGCTGCGGTAACCGTAATTCCTGGTGTGGTGTTTTCAGGAGCGGTTGACGGTCACCTGCGCGCCTATTCCACGGTCGATGGAAAGGTCATCTGGGATTTCGATACCGCGCAGGAATTTGCCGGCATCAACGGTGTTGCCGGCAAAGGAGGCGCGATGGATGGCCCGGGCCCAACCGTTGCTGGTGGAATGCTCTTCGCCGGATCGGGCTACGGCATCTGGGGTGGACTCCCGGGAAATGTATTGCTCGCTTTCTCGGTTGATGGGAAGTAAAGACGGGAAGTAAAATAGAAGGGCGAACAGAAAGCGGAACGGGTTGGCATGCGTTGCTTCATCGCAAGCCCTGCTTCATCGATGGTTCTTTCGTTGCTGTTTTCGAAATCACCACTCAACTACGCGACGCCCGTTGGCCGAATTCGGGAACTGATGCGATATCGCTGATGCAGGCCCTGATACTTGCGCTCTGAAACTGACGTTCGCTGAACTGAAGTTTGGCAGTACGACGGTTCAAAAATTCGAAAAACGTGCTGATGATAATCCGTCATTACAGTTCACTATTTTGCATGTTTCCATCTTGGCATCCAAAATCACTCTTATGCACCTAAGATAGTGCAATCGCGGCTGCCGGACGATTGTCGGCTCCGGCAAGAAGGAGGCCATTCGCAATGTTTGATCTGGATCAGCTTGTTGCCGATTGTCGTATTGCCCTGAAAGAAAAGTCTTCCCAAGCGGCCATCCGCGAAGTTGTGGCGCGAGCCGTCTCGGAACCATCGGCGATTCTCCAAGCGCTAGGCGAACCGCAGCGGGCCGAGATGCAGAAGCTCTATCGCTCCGACGATCTCACTATCCTCAACGTGATCTGGGCTCCCGGCATGACGCTCCTTCCCCACAACCATCAAATGTGGGCGATCATCGGTATCTATACCGGGCGTGAAGACAATATCTTCTGGCGCCGTTTGCCCGGCGGCAACGTGGAAGCGGCGGGCGCAAGGGCGTTGCGAGAAAAGGATGCCGAGCCTCTGGGCCGGGACGTGATTCACTCCGTCACCAATCCGATTCCACGCTTGACCGGCGCGCTTCATGTCTATGGTGGAGATTTCTTCGGAGTGCCTCGTAGCGAGTGGGACCCCGAAACCCTGATGGAGCATCCTTGCGATGGAGCAGCCATGGCCCGCCGCTTTGACGAAGCCAATGCTGTGTACGGAAAAACGAAATCCAATCACTAGCTCGGTAGTTTTGAAGACCCAAGTACCAATCATGAGGATCATGTTCGCTAGAGGGATTCATGAGTACAAGCAATCGGCTAACGTTCGACGAATTTGAGAAGCTTCCCGACCGGGAGGGTGTGTACTATGAGTTGGATGAGGGCCACTTATTGATGGAGCCATCGCCAAGCTTCCTCCACAATCGGATTCGAGATCGACTGGCCAGGCGCTTGAATGATTTTGTAGAGGCCCATCATCTTGGGGAGATCACCGTGGAGATGGATTTTCGCCTTGGCCCCGATACCGTGCGCAATCCGGGCGTGGCTTTTGTCACGAGTGAGCACCTCCGTAAGATCGACGTGGACCGCTCACCGGTTGAGGGCGCTCCGGCATTGGCAGTCGAAGTAATTTCTCCGAGTAATCTTGCTCAAGATATTGCGAAGAAGGTAAGTCAATACTTGGAAGCTGGCACAGCAGTGGTTTGGATTGTCTATCCGACCCTGCATTTGGTCGAGGTTCACCGCGCCGATGGGATATCGCAAGTTAAGTCGCCAGACGAACTGAGCGAGGCGAAGATTTTCGGGGAGCGCAATTTCACCCTCTCTTTATCCGACCTCTTTCGCCCCACTCTGTTCTGACTTTTCTAATCGCAAATCTTATACAGCGTGCGCCAGCGCTTTGCTGCCGGCGTTGATCACGAGATTGGCGAAGTTCTCCATCTCCTCAAGTTGAGGACTGAACTGCAGCAGCAGCAGATCGACTCCTGCCTTTTCAAATTCCGCAATGCGTTCCGCAACCTGCTCAGCCGTGCCCACCAGTCCCGAACGAAGTCCACGGTTTGAAACGGAGTAGTCTTCTAAAGAGACGCGCTGCTCCAACTGCGTATTCGCCAGCCATTGCTGATAGTTTTCATAACCGGCTGCGTTTTGTTTGACGTCGGTAATCCGCCGAACCTCATCTTGCGCTTCTTTTTCGGTTTCACGGACGACCGCATAGCCGGCTACGCCAAACTGCATCCGGGGCAGGCCCCATTTTGCGCGTCGCGCCGATAAATCCTGAATTTTCGGCGCGATCTTCTCCGGTGGATCGCCGTGCATCACATAAGCGTCGCATTTCTGCGAGATGAGATTCTTTGCCGCTTCTGATTCTCCTCCTGCATAGATCACCGGACGGGGCCGCGAAACCGGCTTCGGTTGCAGGACAAGATCGTCAACGCGATAGTAGTTACCGTGGTAGGAGACGTGATCGCGCTTCCACGCCTGGTCCACTACATCCAGCCACTCCGATGTCCGCGCATAGCGGTCGTCGTGCTGGTCGAAGTGAACGCCGTACTTGCGCGCTTCCTCCGCCCACCATGATGAGACCACATTCAGCGCAACGCGCCCACCGCTGATGTGGTCGATGTTTGCCGCTTGCTTTGCCAGCAGGGCAGGATTATGGAACGTGGGGCGAACGGCCACCATCAGCTCCAGCTTTTTGGTAACTGCCGCAAGTGCTGCGGCGGTTGACCACGCATCGAGGGAGGGCGCTTCGGGACCTTTGATGTCGTTGAGGTTCAGTTCGGCAATCAGCGTCAAATCAAAGCCGATCTCCTCGCTGCGGCGCGCGAGGCGGCTCACATAGTTCCAGCTCGTTTCCATTCCCTCGTTGGCGACGTTCCGCAGCCACCCGCCAAATACCGGAAGCCAATATCCGTAACGCATTACTGAGCCTCCTGTTCCAGGTAGTCGACCAGACGGACGAAAGGGTTGAACCCAACTACCTTGGGGCCGTCAGCCACGAAATTCGAGAGCGCGTTGATGTCGTAGTAGTAGATCTGCCCGTCGCGGTCGTCGATGATGTATTCAACGCCGCCAACCTCGATGTTGGCTTCTTGCATGATCCGCTCTACCGACCGGATGATTTCATCGGGCGGCGTATAGCCTTCCACCTTGATTCCGGTCTTGGGCGCGTCGACGGCGCAGGCCGAGCGCTGCAGCTCCTGTCCGCCTGTAGTCCGGCAGATATCGGCTGGGCACAGGTCGAAGGTTTCGCCCGTCAAATGAACTTTGATTCCGTAGAGATACTTGCAGCCGACTACTTCCACGCGCACAATGTGCCCGCCTCGCGCCGGAATGAACTCTTGCACCAGCGCGGTATTGTCGAGGCCCAGATCCAAACCGTTGTTGTTGGCCGAGTGCTCCAACTGCTCGACCGAGTCGAAGCGCGCCACGCCCGCTCCGCTTCCACCGATGTTGGGCTTCACCACGATAGGGAAGCGTAGGCCTTCAGAGGCCGCTACGGCATCGCCTGGGTGGTTGATGACTCGTGCTTTTGGATAGGGAAGGCACAACGATTCAAGCAGCGATAGCTGCAGGGCCTTGGAAGTTTCATAGCGAAACGCCTTCTGCCCGTTCACGATCCGCTTGCCTCGCTGCTCCAGATGCGCAAGATAGTAGAGCGTATAAAAGATGCCCTGGCCATGTCCGCGCCGGTAGGCCGAAGGGCTCATGCGGTTGAACAGGAGCGAATATCCGCCCTCGCCATTCAAATGTGCGGGATCGAAGTGGTGCTGTGCCGCGTTAACGCGGACGAAAGGAGTTCCCCGGCGCTCCAACTCCGCAAAGAGCGGAAGAAACCAGTGGGGATGCTCATAATAGATTGCGATGGGCTGCTTCAGCCTTGCCATGGAAGTCCTCATTTCTTGGGACCGGCTTCTTGCGAGGCAGCCTTAAAAGACTAGGGCCGCTCGCTGGAGCGGCCCGGTCGTCAAAACTTCATTGAACTTAAGTGAAGATTGCTCAGTCCGGCCACTCTCCTGTGTGCATACACATGCACATGCAGGGGCAACAACAAGCCATGGTCGGGAACTGAACGATGGATAACATTTATAAAGCGTAAATTAAAACAAAACGAAGGTTCGCAAGTCAAATGCCCTTTCGCAAGGGTTGGTATCGCAAGGTGTTCAGGCTGTGCGCCAGTAGCGCGCAGATTAATGAATTTTTAACAATCTATCAACAATTGATTCCACCGATTGTGAAACCATTTCAACGTCTGTGGAGGACAATCCAACAATGAAAACTTCGTTTCGCGCAGTCGCTTTTGCGACTGTATTGGCGTCCCTGTTTCTTACAGGAACGTTTGTAACCAAGGCTCATGCATCGGATGGAGACGATCGCGATCACGCTCGTTTCAAGCCCGGGACTCTGGTGCTCAGCCGTAGCGTGTATGCGGGAACTGCCGCTACCGTAACAGTAGGCCAGACGCTGCCCCCAGGCTGCGTCGCGGGTACGGTCAACGTCCCGCTGCTGGCCGGTGGAACGGCCCCTGTGAAAGTCGCTTGCGCGGTTGCGGTTGCCGATGGAACCTATCCTACCGTTTTCAACAACAACAAGGCGGATGGCAGCTTCGGTATCACATCGCCCATCTTTATCGATAACATCAAGACCAACGGAGAGCAGATCGGAACGTTGGCGGTTCCGAGCAGTCTGATCGTCACCAGTTTCAGCTCAAAATCCGAACTGTCGTTGAACCGTTCGCAAGATGGCCGCTCCATCACCTTTGTCGGCTATCGCGGCGGCCCCGGATTTGTAACCGGCCCCAATCAGCTAGACGTATCCAATTCCAATACTCCTGGCGTGGTTGACCCCACAAACCCTGTTGTCTCGCAGTATTTCCGCGCCGTGGCCGAAGTGGACGAAGAAGGCAGAATCAGGTTCACCAACGGCAACGCGTATAGCGGCAATAACGGCCGCGCCGCTTTCAAGGCGAACGGCCTGTACTACCTGACCGGCAACAATAACAACGGAGGGCTGTCCAAAACTCAGCTCACCACCACGCAGATTGGGATCAATCTCGTAGCTTCGACCGGCGCGGAGTTGTTGGTTCCCGGCGAGGTTGCTCCTCTTCCTCCGAATATCAATCACATCGGCGATTTCGAAGTGACTCAGGTAGGCTTCAAGACCGCGGACAAGCCCGGCAAGGATAACAACTTCCGCGGCCTCACCATCTTCAACAACACCATGTTCGTCTCCAAGGGAAGCGGCGGAAACGGCATCAATACGGTGTACCAGGTAGGCAATGCCGGTGTGCTACCTTCCGGAACCACCGCTCAACTTGGACAGGAGCCGATTACCATCCTGCCTGGTTTCCCAACATCCCTCGCCAGCGGCGTGGATCAGAACAATAATCCCGCTCCTGTAGCGTTTCCTTTCGGTCTCTTCTTTGCAGATGCAAATACGCTGTACGTTTGCGACGAGGGCGATGGCGTTCTGGTTACCCCGGCGGTTAACGGCAACGTTGCCGATGCTGCCTCGCAAGCCACCGCGGGCGTGCAGAAGTGGAGCTTTTCCAATGGCTCCTGGCATCTCCTCTATGTCCTGCAGAACGGCCTGAATATCGGCGTTCCTTATAGCGTTCCCAACTATCCGGCCGCGCTCAATCCGGCGACCGGCGGCTGCCGCAACATCACGGGTAAGGTTCATCGCGATGGCACTGTCGATATCTACGCGATTACCTCGACAGTGAGCGCCAGTGGCGACCAGGGCGCAGATCCTAACAAACTAGTGAAGGTCACCGATCTCGTGCGGGCCACCACTCTGCCCACTGGGGACGGCGATCATGATCGCGATGACCGGCTTGGCCATTTCACAACCATCCGTTCGGCGAAATCTGGAGAGGTATTGCGTGGTATTGCATTCGCTCCCCAGGGCCGCGACGATGATGACCGTGACGATGACCACGGTCACGATGGCCGCGACGATCGCTAACGCGATTCCGTCGTTGCGATTGGTGATCCCCAAAGGTGCTTAGGAAAAAACCAGCTCGAAAAGAAACCCCGGCCACATCAATGTGACCGGGGTTTTTTCATCCGCAGGACTACCTTCTCATCTCTATATTTGCCTGCCGATGTTGTCTTACCCGCCCGTACTAAAAACATTCCAATTCGTGTACATTCGTGTGTCATGCGCGTCAAACTGGCTTTGTTTACTCTCCTTGCGGTGGGCAACCTGATGGCCTCCGCTCCCGTGGGGATTCCTCGCGACCTGGCCCGGCAGCGTGCCGAGCGAATCTCAGATGTCCGCTATCGGCTCCAGTTCGCCTTGACTCCTCATGCCTCTACTGCTGCGGGGCATGAAGACCTGCGTTTCAAGTTGACCGGCGCCGGTGAAGTCCTGTTGGACTTTCGCGAGGGTGCCGCAACGAACTTGAAGATCAACGGTAAGGCAGTACCCGCGGCCATCGAAGAAGGTCATATCGTGTTTCCTGAAGCGGCGCTTGTGATCGGTGAGAACACCGTGAGCATGGATTTTTACGCGCCCGTAGCGCCTGCTGGAAAAGCGATCACCCGCTTTGAAGATAAGGACGACGGCAGCGAGTATTTCTATACCTTGTTCGTTCCCATGGATGCCGATATGGCCTTCCCGTGTTTCGATCAGCCGGACATGAAGGGAAAATTTCGTTTGGAACTGACCACACCCGATGCATGGACGGCAATTTCCAACACGGCAACCGAAAGCACCACGCCCTCTGGTCCAGGCCAAAGCCGAACCAGTTTTGGCGAGACGCATCCTATCAGTACCTATCTGTTTGCCTTCGCCGCTGGTCCCTTTCGCAAGGTGCATGATGTGCCCGGTATGCCCGGCCTCTATGTTCGCCAGTCGAAACTGAAGAAGGCGGAAGAAGAAGCGGCTGAAGTGCAGCAGATCACAGCGCAAGGCATCCAGAACCTCGCCGGTTTTTTTGCCCAGCCGTTTCCTTTTCCGAAATATGACATGGTGATGCTGCCGGGCTTTGCGTACGGCGGCATGGAGCACGCGGGCGCTACGTTTCTTCGTGAGGAATCGATTCTGTTCCGTTCGGCGCCCACGCACAGCGATCGGCTCAACCGCGATATCTTGCTGTTGCATGAGTTAACGCACCAGTGGTTTGGCGACTTCACCACCATGCGCTGGTTCGATGACTTGTGGTTGAAGGAGGGCTTCGCCCAATATATGGCGTACGAGGCTCTCGCCGCCATCAAACCCAACGAAAATATCTGGAAGCGCTTTTATCAGGCCATCAAACCGGCGGCCTATGGGATTGATTCCACCAAAGGCACGACCCCAATCTATCAGGATATTGCCAACCTCAAAGACGCCAAGTCCGCCTATGGCGCAATCGTCTATTCCAAAGCTCCCGGCGTGCTCAAGCAGCTTGCGTTTGTGCTCGGCGAAGCCAATTTCCGCGAAGGACTGCGCGTCTACCTGAAGGAGCATGCCTACTCCAATGCCGAGTGGGGAGATCTGGTTGCTTCGTTTGAGAGGGTTTCGGGAAGGTCGTTGCGGGATTGGGCGGCGATGTGGATTCGCCATCGCGGTATGCCCCAGGTCGATGTGGATTGGACGTGCGATAGCCGGGGCCAGGGTAACGGAAGCCAGAATAACGAGAGCCAAAATAACGAAAAGAAGATCGACCGCTTCACGCTACGGCAGCATGACGTTCTCGGCGAAGGTGGCGTTTGGCCGATTGCCACCCAGGTGCTTCTTGTTTATTCGGGCAAAGCTCCGATTCGGCTTGCCGCAAACTTTGCCACGCCGTCCGCGCCGCTGCGCGAGGCGGAAGGGAAGCCTTGTCCACAATTCGTTTTTGCCAATGATCGGGACTATGGCTACGGCAGGTTCCTTCTCGATGCGCGCAGCCAAAGCGCGGTCATGTCGCAAATTCAAGGTATTTCCGACGTCTTTGATCGCACGCTGCTTTGGGGCTCGCTCTGGGAAAGCCTGCGCGAAGCCGAGCTTGCGCCTCGCGACTTTGTGGACTTGGCCTTGCACTCGCTTCCCGAGGAGTCGGATGAATCCCTGGCGCAAACATTGATTGGTTACGTGACCACTTCTATGCATCGCTATATCGGAGCGAAGACCCGTGCGGAGCTTACGCCGCAAGCCGAGACCGTGGCTTCCGACAAGATGCTGCATTCTCCGGAACTGGATTTCCGTATCGTCTGGTTTCGAGGATTGCGTGCGCTGGCGGAGAGCGCTCAAGGCCGTGCGCAGTTGAAGGATATTCTCTCCGGCAAGCTGGTTGTGCCGGGAGTGGAGCTTCGTCCCTTGGACCGCTGGTCGATCGTGGCTGAGCTGATCGCTTTGAACGATCCCGATGCCAAGGCTGTCTTCAAGGCCGAACAGCAGCGCGACAATTCGGGCGATGGCTTAAAGTATGCCTACGTGGCTGAAGCTGCTATGCCGGAGGTGGCTGTAAAGAGCCGCTACTTCAACGATTATCTGCACGATCCATCGCGGCCTGAAGATTGGGTAGAGCAGAGCCTTGGCAGCTTCAATTCCTGGAACCAATCCGAGCTAACTCTGCCATTCCTTCATCCGGCTCTTGAAGCATTGCCCCAAATGAAGAAGGAGCGCAAGATCTTCTTTGTTCTTGCATGGCTGAACTCTTTCATTGGGGGCCAGCAGTCCGCTGCTGCCCAGACTGAAGTTCGCGAGTTTCTGAAAAGCGCATCTGCGGATAAAGACCTCCAGCTCAAGATTCTCGAGGTCTCCGATGAACTGGACCGCACTGTGAAGATTCGCAACAAGTATCAATAGAAAACGGCCGCCCAAATGTCTTGGCGAAAAGTGCTTAGCTAAATATTGGAAGAGAGGCTCTTTCGGGGACACGTCAGGACGTCCAGAAAAGATTGATTTCTAAGCCCCTGCCTTGATCGCCTAGGAGCTTTCAGTGTGGGGTGTAGATTGGGAAATCGGGATTGCAACGCGGCTTCCCCGCCAAAGAAAGCCGCATGAGAACGAGCCAAAGGATTGGGACAGCGAACTAGTTTCCGGGCTTCCCGGAGTTGGCGGCCCCAGCCGATGGTGCCTGCGCGTCATGTGCCGCAGTTTGGGCTTCAATATACGCGAGGATGAATTGCACATCCAGGTCGCCTACAAAGGTATTGGGCATGCGCACTCCTTTGTATTTCTTCAAAAGGACTGTGGCGATTGGGTCCTTCTCGTCCAGCACGTCGTTGGGTTGCTGGATCATCCGTAAAAGCCACTTCCGGTCGCGAGAGCGGGTCACTCCTAGCAGATCCGGGCCAATGGCATCTCCATGCCCGATAGTATGGCACGCAACGCATTGCCTCCCGAAAAGGTATTTGCCCTTATCGAACTCCTTCAGCGGCTGGCCTGCTGTCTCGCTTGGGGGCTTCTGGTCAGCAAGGTTTGAGTGCTTGAAGTTGTCCAGGAATTCGCCAATGATCCTCGCCTGAAAAGAGGGATTGTCGAGGGCGGAACCGCGCATCCACTGCCCGGTGGTCTCGTTCCCCATCAGCAAGTGGGGGAGATGGCCGTCTTTATTGATGGAAGGATCGGAATATAAGCCAATCTTCTGACTTAGGAAATCGATGTCCTTTTTCTTGCCGGTAAGAAAAGTCCATCCTGGACCTATATGGTATTTCTCCATGTAGGCTCGCAGCACCTCCGGTGTATCGTGCTCCGGGTCGATGCTGATGGAATAGAAGAAGATATCGGTCCCGACGCGATTGCCAAGTTTCTTTTGCACTTGAGCGAGACGCGCCGTCTCCAGCGGGCACGCATACCCGCAGGTTGTGTAGATCAGGTCGATGGCGACAATCTTGCCTTTAATGAGATCGTCGTAAAAATGAACCTTCTTGCCTTCGTGCGTAATAAGTTCAATGTTGGGAAAATGGCTGGCATCCGAATTTTTGGTCTCCGAACTCATGGAGGCCGAACTTGAAGATGCGGCTGCTAGAAGAGTCGATAACAGAACTGAGGTGGCAACGAAGAGGAGGAAGGTCAGATTTTTCAGATTCTTCGATAACACGGCGTGAGACCTCGAAGCTTAGATCGTAAACGGTAAACTTCGGGCGCGCGTCCTTGTTGGACGCGCGCCCGAAGGCAATCAGGCGTTAGGAAGGATTTCGTCCGGACTCTGGAAGGTGACTCCGGTCGGCTTGGAGATGGGGGTTGGCAACGGATTCAGGAAAGGCTGTCCTGCGCCGTTGATGTCCCACCGTAGCAGCATGGCATTGTCTTCGTGCATGGTGTTGTGGCAGTGTTCCATGTACATGCCGCCCCAATCGCGGAACTGCATTTGTAAAACGACGGTTCCACCCGGGTGGAGGCGATAAACGTCCTTACGGCCGCTTTCGGCTGGTGAAGGTGCAGAGCCATTCCTGGAGAGAATCTGCCCTTCCTCGAAATGGATGTGAATCGGATGATCCCATCCCGAATCGCCTTCCAGCATCCAGATCTCCGAGGTGGCAAATCCAGGCTGTGAAGACACGCGCCCATAGTCGGCTTTGAGCGTTTCCTGGTCTTCCCCGTTGTTACTGGTCTTGATTCCCCATGGTCCGCCGCCCGTATAGGTAGTGATCGGATCGTTCGTGCTGACGTTGCCGTTGTCCCTGAAGCGGAACACGCGTTGGCGAACAGCCGTGGGCAGAATTGGATTCGGGATCAGTGCGATGCCGTTTCCATTGCCGGAGGGATCGACGCTTTGATCCGGCACCGGTGGCGCTCCTGTAACCACAAAGCGCAGGAAGGAGCCCACGCACGGGTCGCAAGAGGTTCCACTGGTTGCCTGAGAAACGGGAAGAACCGGTCCAGGCATCTGTCCGCTGGCCATCTGCTGCAGGTTCACCAGATCGACGGTTTGGCCCGGCCTGTAGCGGGAGAAGTCGATCACGATGTCATATCTCTCGGCAATACCGAGCTGATCGGTTTGCGAGAGGTTGACCGTCCGCGGCAACAGGTTGCCGTCATTGGCGATCTGGACAATGTTCGAGCCATCGCTCAACGCGAAAGCGAAGAAGCGTGAAACGCTGGCGTTCAGGATGCGGAAACGATACCTGCGGGCCTGCACGTTGAAGAACGGCTTCCAGGCGAAGTTGACCGTCATCTGGTCGGCTAGGAAACCGTTGAACTGCATGGTATCCATCGTGAGCTGGCCATTCGAATCCCAGGCTTTATCGGACACGAGCAGGTTGACGTCGTAGTCCAAGTTGCCCCAATCCTTGGCCGAGCCGCTGGGCAGGCGGAAGTTCACGCCGTCGTTCAACGCCTCGTTTCCACGATCAAGCGAGCTGTAGATGTTGTTCATCCCCGCCTCGCCTTTGTACACGTTCTGGTCGGTGAAGCTGAACATGTGATCGTGGAACCAGTGGGTGCTCATCGTTTCGCGCCAGTCGCCCGGCACATTGTTAATGCCGCCGTTTCCGTTGGGTGAGCCTGCGCGCGGATCGGTTGCACCGGTGTTAATGCTCGTGAAGCCTGCCAGTACCCAAGGCCAGTGATAGTCGTAGAACTGGTTTGGCCAGAAGAATGCGCCGGTAAAGCCGTCGTTCTCAGCCCCGTGGTGCCCATTGTGTTCGTGCGTGCTGAGCGTGAACCGGCCAAAGCCTCCGTTATTCGTGATATCGGTCGGCAGGGCGTTGTGATGCCGGAACAGAATAGGCTCGCCATATCGGCTCTGGATCAGCTTGGGAGGAAAGGTGCCGTTGAAAGTCCAAACCCGATTCGAGTTCTGGACTGGGAATTTTGGATGGAACGTGACGGGAAGCGGCGCACTCGCGCTGATTCCTGAGTTGAGGTTCGAAGCAACACCAGGATTGTAGACATTATTCGTGGTCGCCGGCTTGGTGGTCACCTCAATGGCGACCTGCGGTGGTAGCTGCGCGAACCGTTGGTGTGCCCACGCTGGTCCCGGTGGACGCCCTTCGATTGGGCCTGTGAGTCCGGTTTGCCCGCCCACTAGATTGGGATCGACAGGTTGTTGCGTCGTATTGGCCTGCGCCGTGGGAGTTGGGGTCAGCGTTGAAACCGCATTGCGTGGCAACACGTCAAAGCGTGGCATGGGCGCGCTGAAGGGTGACACCCCAAAAGTGGGGCTGGCCGGCAAGCCTGTCGGAATTGCAACGCAGCCCCCTCCGCCCCCTCCACCACCAGGGCCAGGACCCCCTCGGCCTCCTCCGCCCCCTCTGCCCCCATCCGCGCGCAACGCCGGTACAAATGGGTTGAGTCCGCCGATGGGCAACATGAGGCCACCAGCGGTAAACAGGCCCCATTTCACCAGATCGCGCCGCTTGATCTTGTTGTGAGACAAATCCGCGGTAATCTCGGCTCGATTCCGGCGGGCATTTTCGGCGTCTCGAATCCGTGCCCGGTCCGAATCTTCACGCAGCCAGAATGTATCGTCTCTTCCACTCTTCTTTCCCATTCCTACGTCTCCTTCAGC
This sequence comes from Candidatus Angelobacter sp., assembly GCA_035295685.1. GTDB lineage: Bacteria > Acidobacteriota > Terriglobia > Terriglobales > Acidobacteriaceae > Angelobacter. The sequence goes on along the minus strand of DATGIO010000138.1, from coordinate 27,746 downwards.
TTGATCTTTATTCTGATGATCTTTGTTGTCCGCCGCCCAAAGCGGTACATCTAGGTTGGACCGGGCGTGATTCTGTAGACCGCAAAATCGAACTGCAAAAAATCTGTTGAAACGTCTCCAACAGATCTCGTTCGAGCAAATTTCTGCTTCCTAATCGGGTTTATTTCAATTGAAAAGAAGCATTCGCCGAATTTCGTTCAGGCCGGGATACCTGAAAAGCGCGGCAAACGAAATCGAGGCATTGAGCCCCTTGCGGGATTTTGAGAATTGAAGATTCCGAGCAGCCGAATCAAAGTCAACTCTCTGTATTGATAGAGTCGAGAGGTTGCTGTTTTGATATACGAAATGGGTTTATATTTTGCATCGAGCTAGCACCTATCCGCACATGAACTCGACTGTCTGTTCGACCCTACCTACAGCGAAGAGTGAATGGTTATTCAGAGCAGATTTCATATGAATTTCATTAGTATTTCCCATCAATGCAGGCTTTGCCATCGCTCCCGGCACATCTTGGTAAATTAAGATATTTGAAAATTAAGTTGTGATCGCGTTTGGAGCTAAGCTTGTGATCCTTGTACAAGTCTTTATCAAATCAGAAATGGATCTTGCACCGAAGCGTTGAAAGTTAAGTTGAGCATCAACTTGGCCTAAAAATATTTAGAGCATTGTCCTTTGGCTCTAGGCGAGAATCCGAAATCTGAAAAAATATACAGGATTGGACGGCTTTTGGATCGTGTTGAATTGTGTGTTCGCAGCGGCCTGGCGCTGGACTTTCAGCAGGGAAATCACGGAGGTCGGAGGTCGCTGTAACCTCGGCCATAACGCAGCAGGGCTTTTATATTACCGTTAAAGGCTTCCATGGCCCTTAGGCACATCTTGGTCCGGCAATAGTTCAGGATGCCTACAGATGGTCCAGTAGCATCCGGCCAGCCTCTCCTATTGGCCTCAGCCGCTGCCCGCTCTCTCCATGCCCCAAAAGTGCAGCCAGCCGTCCCCTTTTCAAAAACCACTTCTTTCCGGCTCGTCTTCACCTTCTGTGCAGAACCGACTTCTTGTAGTAACGGAGGTCGGACACGATCATATCGACCTGCTTTCCCTACATACAGAACTAAAATTTGATGTCGACCAGGAGCTTATTGTATAGTCCATGCAGTCTGGGAAATTGATACTACTAGTTTATACTTAAGAGACACTAAATCCCAAAGTTTCATGCGGTAGATTCGTTAGGCTATCCGCGAATTTCATTTTCAAAGGATAGAGGGGCGGGCTTCGTGCAACTCACTCGGTGATGGAGTGAGCGGGCTGGGGTTCTGGACTCCGTGTAAAAGCCGTTGCATCCGTCTGCCCTCCTCTCAGCCACCCATGGCAAGGGGAACTTGCGGGTGTACTGCCTGAGGAAAAATGAGACGTAAAGGAACGAGATTTGAAGGGAACCCGCTCACGCCCCGGATTTCGAACTCCATCTAAGATGCGGGAATTGGAGAGGTTAGCTCCGGTAATGCAGCAAAATTGGCGGGTTGGTGAGCGCGGCTGGATTCGAACCAGCGACCCACGCCTTAAAAGGGCGTTGCTCTACCAACTGAGCTACGCGCCCACACACTTCCAATTTAACACATTCCAAAGGCTATACGGCTATGTCGTTGGTTCTGTTTCAAAACTGCATCACCCACAATATCACCCACAATCACCTGATCAACGCTTTTGAGAAGACTCAGGCACGGAATTTACGCGTTCGCAGGCCCGCCAATTGCCGGTCTGAGCATCGCAGTCAACACCTGCTCTTGGGCCTTCAGCCGTTTGCCATCCACGGCTTTTGCATACAACTGAAGCGTGGTGGTGACATTTGCGTGCCGGAGCAGTCCTTGGACCGTCTTCGGGTCGACATCATTCGACACAAGGAAAGTTGCCAATGAATGTCGCAAGGCGTGAAAGCCAAAAGTCCGTTCGTCCGTGATCATCAAGGTTTCTGTACCATCTACGGTTTCCACTCGCGAGGACAGAATTCCAATTCTTGCGGCCGCTGGACGAAGATGATCGGTAACGAGCATTCCCTGGCCCCTCGGCTGCTTGCCATCCAGCTTGAAAGAAGGAAACACCCAATCCGTTTCTTTGAAATAGGGCGTTTGCTCCTTCCAGTTCTGCATGAAACCCGCGAGGATGTCATGCATCGGCACGGCAGATTTGCTGGCCCTGTTCTTCGGTTTGCCAAATTCACCCGCCGTCCAAGAACGACGAACTTGGATTTTGTTCCGATCGAAGTCCAGATCTTCCCATTTCAAGCCCAGTGCCTCGGAAATTCGTAGGCCTGTTGCGGCGGTAAGCACTACTAGCGCCTTTTCCAGTTCAGGAAGCTCCCGAGTGATCGCCAATGCCTGCTCTGGCGTGATGGTCATCGATTCATATTCGCTGGTGCTCTGACACCGCACAAATCGGATAGGGTTCGCATCCTCTTTCCGCGGCAACAGCCCGAATCTTTGACCGTGCTTAAAAACCAGAGCCATTACTTGACGCACCTTGTAAAGCGTTGTGCTAGCTAAAGATTTCCTCTTCAATGCACTCAACCACTTTTCCACTTCCAAGGGTTCAATGCTCAGTGCAACATCCCTTCCCCAGCGAGGCACCAAGTACTTACGCAAAATGCATTTATATCTTGTAACCGTGGTGTGACTCTTGGGCCTGCACACATCTGATTGATCCTTCAGTTCATGTTGCTCATATGAATCCGCAAGATCCGCGAATGTGATTTTTCCTCTGAAGGAAGGCTGGTTTATTTGTTGATTCAGGTGGCGGCGTTCAATCTCGTCCCACGCAGATGAGCTGCTAGGAAAATCGCGCACGAGACCAATCACATGCGTATTCTCAGCGCGTTGTCCATCCGGTTTGGTGACTCTGAATCGCAACACCCAAGTTTCGTCTCCGCTACGGCGACGTTCCTTTCTTAACGTTCCCGTCTGATGCCTCGGCATATATTCCTCCTCGGCTCAGAAGGGCTGCCCAATCACGAGATTATCGTGTTCTGGGTACCGGAAGCAAGATTCGTGCGCTAGGGAGAACGCCAAATTCGACATTCCCTGAACATTCGTTTCAGATAAATTCACTGTCTGTGCTATTCGTCCCCTTTCGTTTCGATTCAAGACGGTCTATGATTTCCGAGAGCCGAAACCTCCAAGTCTTACGCTGGCCGTTGCCGATAGGATGAGCCGGAATCTGGCCTTGACGCGCCAATTCCAGAATTCTGCGTTTTGTAACTGCAAGAAAATTTGCGGCCTCTTGCGCAGTCACAAGTGATTCTGGAACCCGGTGCCCATCGTGAATTAAGGAAGCTGCGTGTGGTGCTTCCGGCCGCATCCCCCCTGGGCTTCCAAAAGACCTTTTGTACATTTATCACCTCAAATTCTTTCGCCGCTATGCTCGAAAAGACTGTTGTGCTAGTCCTCGTCATCAGTCGTAAGTTAGGAAATTCCGTGGACTGAGACCACTCAATCGCTCGGCAATCCGACCACGTGACTCGAAGCTTTCGTTTCAGTTCCCCTGTGCGATGGCGGTTGGCTGCGTACTAGTCTCGGATCTGTTTGCCCCACTATGCATGGCCGCTTTCAAACTTTCGAGCGGCAAGATATCCGCAAGTTGGGCCGGGTGTCAAAACGCTGATTTTTAATGGGGCTTTGATAGGGTTTGTGATTTCAACCGAAATAAATAAGCATAGACTGTTGAGGATTGGATGGGTGAATTCATTCGGTTGAGACAGATTTGCGTGAGATAGGAGCCGCGGCTGTTGGTGTTAGATGTAGCCCAGGGTGTGCCTATCGAAGCCCTTCTTGGGCTCTTAGCTCCTGGGACGATTTTAGACGCCGCAACGGTAAAAAATCGTTGCTTTCTCGCTCCCGACACGCCAATCACACCTGGTGCCCGTGGATACCCTGCTCGGTCCGAGAACCGGAGAAGGTTTGCCCACAAAACAACGTGCTGTACGGCTCGATGTGCGTCATGCCGCGGGCAGCCTCAACCGGAATAACGACGCCGGGTCAAGGTACACGCCCTGCCATCGGACTCCCATGTGCAAATGCGGCGCAGTGGCGCGACCGGTACCGCCGCTGAGTCCTACGATTTGTCCGCTAGTCACGGTGTCACCCTCGTGCACCTTGAACTCCGAGAGATGCATATAGATGGTGAGCAGGCCCTGGCCGTGGTCGATCATCACACAGCTGCCTTCGCCAAACAGACTGCGCGAGACGACTACTTTGCCGCTGTTGGCGGCGGCCACCGGAGTTCCAGTGCGCGCACGGAAATCGAGGCCCTGATGCACGCTCTTGAGCACGCCGTTAAGATTGCGCTGCGTACCAAACCTGTCGGTGATGGCAGTCTCGACCGGCGCAGTGAAGCTGCCGGACCACAGGCGTGTCGGCGAAATGGTCTCAAAAATCCTGTTCTTAAAATCACGCTCTTCCTCGATGCGCTTCTCGATTTCCGGAGGCGGAGCCGTGAACTCGCTTGGTACTTGCAAAGTAATGCTGGGATAGAGGGCGTGACCAATGCGAACAACCCGCCTTGCGGTAAACGACTGGGCTTGCACCGTTTCACCTTGGAGTTGGAGAAAATAGATTCCAGGTTTGGTCTCGAGCCCGATTCCTGCCAATGCCGTCCAGGAGGCGTGGGAAGTATTCGGCTCGAAGGAAAGGGTATGTCCGAGCCAATAACCAGTTAGAGACTTGAGTTCCACTCCAGGACCCACTTGAAAAAGGCATGGTGAGCCATTCATCAGGCGCGAGGGAGTCCAGCTTACGATGGAGACCTTTGCGGTCGCTCGCGCGTGCGAGCCCTGTCCCGGTGCCAATCCGTTGCCTATAAGAACGCAAATCATCAAGCACACAAAACGGACCATAATAGTTTCCCACCACCGTTTTTAAATCTTAAGCAGGATCGCGCCAGTTTTGGAGCGAGCAACCAAAACTCTGACTTTCGAGCTGCTTCCAATATATTTTGGAGTCAAACCACGTGTACCTCGATGCTATAAGAAAACGACGAGAATCGTATGTGGCCAAGTTGTCGAATCAAGATGTCAGAGCGACGGACTCGACCCCGGCGCTCCTTGTTGTGACAGGGCAATAGCTTAATGTAATTTATTGATATCAAAAGGTATTAAACGGTATAGCCGACATGAAAAACCATCGTTTGATATCAAATGCACGGGCTTATCGTCCCGATTTCCAGCTGTCCGGGAAGTTGGCCCGTAACGGGTTCCGAGTGCTCGAAGTCGACTTCGAGACAACAGAAGCCACCAGAGTTGTTCCGAATGAGAAACAGATCCCTCAACGATTTGCACCCACGTTCAATTCCCGGAGCAATTTCCGGGCAGCGACTTCACGGTGTCTTTTACCACATGATCGAACTGCGCAAAAGCTGTCGCGTGAAATCGTCTGTCTTACTTGGACTAGGAACGTTCGATTCGAGGCAAAAACCACGCGAACGGCAACTCTACATCGGCTGTTTAGCTGGTAACGCCCAGCGCATCGGTCAAGCCATCCGGTACACTGGTAGATTGAAAACTGTCTTGCATTGGTGTATGGCTGTCATCATTCAGGACGATCAAATGCAGGCCCGAGTTGGCCGTGCCGCGCACAATCTAGTCACCTTCAGACACATCACCCTGAGCCGGATCCGCTTGGATCCTGTTAAACGCAAAGGTGGCATCAAAGTCAGACGGCTCATCGCTTCCACAAGCGATCAATACAGGGTCGAACTTCTTGGTCCGGCTTAGATCTTTTCATGCAATTGCCCTGAGTCCACCCGCAAGCGAACCATACCACCCTATTTTATACTTGTATCCGGAACGAAAAATGGCCACGTCGGCATCCGCACATACAGCGCCTCTGCTGTTCATCAGTTACAGTCATGACTCGCCAGATCATGAAGACCGCGTCTTGGCGTTGGCGAACCGCCTTCGTGAAGATGGTATCGACGCAATCCTCGATCAGTACCATCCCACGCCACCCGAAGGCTGGCCAATGTGGATGGAAGGGCAGATGCGAAAGGCTGCCTATGTAGCATTGATCTGTACTCCGACGTATCTGAGGCGTGTCGAGAACCGCGACGAACCTGGTAAGGGCCGAGGAGTTTTATGGGAAGCTACACTGATCTATAATCTTCTTTACACGGAAACCGTAACAATTCAACGATTCATACCAGTTTTTCTAAACGAAGCCACGGAATCTTCGATTCCTCTTCCTCTTCGTGGCTCAACTCGTTACCAAATCGACACCGACAAAGGATACGAGGACTTTTACCGGCACCTCACTTGCCAACCGCGACACACCATCCCGGACTTAGGCAAGCTGAAGTCCTTACCGGTCGCTCTGCCTCGAAGTTACCCAGCATCATTGACATTGCAAATTGAAGGAAAAGCCTCGGCAAGCCTCGAACATCGGAATCGTTCTCATTTGCTAACGCGGGTACGATTGGTTTGGATCAACGGTCTCCTAAAACAGTCACTCTACAACGTTGCCCCACTTGAACTCGGATTGCAATCCAGACCCGATGCTGTCGAATGCAAAGCCACAATACAATTTCCGGGACGTCTCCCTGAACCCATCAAGAAAGGAACGACCATCGGTCAGATCTTCGACGAGCACGGTCGTGCAATGCTTATTCTTGGCCTGCCAGGCACTGGCAAGACAACGCTATTGTTGCGGCTTGCAGAGCAACTTCTCGACCGCTGTCAACAGGACGAAAACCAGCCGGTCCCTGTCGTCTTCAACCTCTCCTCTTGGGCAGCGCACCGCCCGTCTCTTGATCGCTGGCTAATCTCTGAATTGAATGAGCGCAACGATGTCCCCCTGAAGTTCGCAAAGCAATGGCTGCAGAATGAGCAGATTATCCCACTACTTGATGGCCTGGATGAGGTCGCTCTGGAGAGCCGCCAAGCCTGCGTTGAAGCCATCAACCTGTTTCGGCGCGATCACGGACTTCTGCCCATTGCGGTCTGCAGCCGTATCGCCGACTACGAAACCTTGGGCGCAAAACTCCGTCTATACAGCGCCATTGTCGTCCAACCGCTCACGCGCCCGGAGGTTGTAGACTATCTAGCCAGCGGCGGCGAGCTATTTCAATCGCTTCGGGCGGCATTGGAAAAAGATGGGTTTCTTTGGGACCTCCTGGAAACGCCGCTCATGTTGTGGGTAGCCATGCTGGCGTATTCAAATGCCGGTGTAGATCTTCCACCAGGTAATACCAACCAAGAGCTCCGCAACCGGATTTTTGGTAGTTTCGTCGATGCGATGTTAAAGCGACGACCATCCGAAGCTTTATACACTCCCGAACAATCGATCTCTTGGCTCCACTGGCTGGCGTCAGTATTAAAGAGAAATGAAAAAACTGTCTTCTATTTGGAGCAACTGAGGCCAGACTGGTTGGAAACCCCTAGGGCAAACTGGTCTGCTCGCCTTGCACCAGCTTGTGCCGCAGGGTTGATCTACGGGTTGACCGCGAGTTGTGCCGTGGCTGGGGACGTGTGGCGACGCCTCGAGTTAGGCTCTCTTTCTTTGATTTTTGGATTTGCTTGGATGTTGGTCACAACCCTCGCGGAGGTCCGCCCGCAGATACTTCTTTACCCAGTAAACAGGCAAGGCTTGCTTCAAGTCCGCGTAGGCAGCTTTCTTAAATTGGCACAGAACTTTGCGTTTCGCATTGCCTTGGTTGGATTGTCTATCGCTGGTGCGTATATAGTCTTCTTTATGAAGCCCGAACCGAGCAGCTATCTGCTGCTGCCAAAGGTAGGCTTCATCCTTTTGCTGGCAGGGTTCATTCCTTTGGCAATCCTTGCATTTTCCTCACGCTTGCTCCGTCTCTACCTTAAGCCCAACGTCGGAATCTCCTTTGGTATGCGGGCTGCGCTATTGTCTGCGGCCATATGGGGACCCATAATCGTCGCCGGTGACAGGCTGCTATTCAGCCAAGATGCTGGACCAAATACGACCCTCTTTGTTGTCCTGCTGGGCACCGTTACCGGGGCAATGGCTTTTGGCGGATTACCGGTCCTTTCCCATTTTGGAGTCCGGTTCGTTCTCTGGCGTAGAGGCTTGGCCCCCGTCCATTACGTGCGGTTCCTGGACTATGCGACAGAGCGCCTGTTCTTACGGAGGATCGGAAGCGGCTATATCTTCACTCATCACTTGCTCCGGGAGTACTTCATTTCCTGTCGAACTCCGACGAGCTTAACTGCAGCATTGCGTGCGGATGGTGGCGAGCTGACATCGAGTTCACAACCCTTTTCAGAGCGCACACCGAAAGAGCAAGCTCCACCCGTAGCCAGCAAAGAAACTCGCCGTTTCCAAATCGTCGCAAATACTGTCATGCTCCTTTCGCTCCTGATCTTGGTGGCCTCCTATCAATCTGCGTTCAACCCGGAGATTCTGAGAAGACTCGGAAATATCTGGGAAGTAATGCCAATGGGGTTCCACGATTACAGCAGGGCGCGCGAGTTGTACGAAAGAGCCGCTACTCGCAACGATGTGGATGCGATGGTCGATCTTGGACAACTCAACGATAAACTGCATGATGAAACCGAAGCAACTCGCTGGTACGAGCGCGCCGCCGCCGCGGGTGATGTCACCTCTATGGCTATTGTTGGACGGCTATATGCAATCCACAGCCACCCCAATGAGGCGTTTGTTTGGCTTGGAAAAGCTGCCGCGGCAGGAAACGAAGACGCTAAGGCTCTATTTTGGCGGATATCTGACAACTACGGCACGAATTATCAAACGGCATTCAAATGGCTCGAAGAAAGCGCACACCATGGTGATCCGATCGCTATGCACACACTTGGTGAGTGGCACCAGAACGGCCGCTATGTTAGCCAAAACTATAAGGAAGCTTGTTTTTGGTACGAGGCAGCCGCGCGTAGGGGCTACCAACGAGCGATGGAGGACTTACTTGACTTGTATATCAGGGGCGCATGCAAGCCTGAGAATATAGCCGCAGTTTCGCAATGGATTACCACAGGTCCCCTGAATGGAGATACAGGCGCTTCGCTTCGGTTTGGACAGATGTATTTCTTTGGACGAGGCACGCCGAAAGATTATCAAGAAGCAAGGACTTGGTTCCTTCGGACAGCGGTGGGGAACGATTACAATGCTGCGCAGGCTCAAGAGATGCTTGGGGAGATATATTGGTTCGGTGAGGGTGTATCGCCTGACCACAGCCAAGCATGTTCTTGGTACAAACAGGCCGCGGATGGAGGTAACAAGCACGCAATGTTGAATTTCGCCCGCCTTGTAGACAGCGGATCTTGCGGACCAATTGACCATGACATGGCCTGTCAGTGGGTGCAAAAAGGCGCAACCGATATTAATGCTTCACAGCATAGTTTATTAGTTAGTAGATGTCTCTCACAATCGTTATCTAGCAATTACCGGACGAAGCGATCTGAGTCCCGGTAGCTTTCACCAATCGAAGTGGGGAATGGGGCTGCCTCCTGAATCTCGCTGGAAGCCGCGTTGTTTTAGACCGCAGAAAAAGTAACCGACTTCGAAGGCCAAACGTGCGCCCAACGATCAACAAGGCCTGCAAATTTGAGGGTGGAGTTACCATCAAATCGCAGGCCCTGTTCCCTACGAATAGTTCAGTTAACTTTTTCGCCCCTGGCTACGCTGTGGTTGCTGAGTACAATTTCCTCATTCTCAAAATAGGCCAGCGCGTCTGTTGCGGCTTCTTCGAGAAGGGGATCGTGATTGGCAAGAATGTCGCCAATGAGATGGGAGAATTCAGGGTCCGTTCCCTTGTCGAGCGCCGCAAGCCTGTCCATGGCCGTCAGGCTGCCGCGTAGGACGTGAATTTGCTTCATATACGATTTTCTCAATGCCATTGACCCATACTAACCCGAAACGCGCACGGAGGTAAACGCACGTCATTCCGCGTCGATGGCCGATAGGGGCTCGCCGACGTATCTGGTCAGTTCCGCCAACCAATTGTCTATGTTCTTGCCGTGGTGAAGGCGGGTGACGAAGCCGAGATGGTTTGCTACGTTCTGCCGATTCTTCCGGATGTCTTGTTTGGTGACCGAGATATAAAGCGCAAGAAACCTTTCGAACTGGGTGGGCCTGCGGAAGACGTAGGTTGCGTGTCCCGCCTCGGGCGTCTCCACGACCACTGCCCGTTGTGTTTCGAAGATGTATTCCGAGCGGAAGAAGTACAGTCGGCAAGCCGCGCGGGCAAGATGGGAGTAGAACGCGGTTTGATAGTCGGCAGACCAGGTGATCTGCGTAATGTCGAAGCCGGAGGGGATTCCGCACTGATCGCACAGGAGCCGCAATTCTGCCCGCTCCAGTGCCTGTGTTTCGAGCAGCTTCCGGATCTCTTCAATCTGCGCCGCATACTTTCCAAACTGGCTATGCTGTTGCTGGGCTTTCGCCAGCTGCTCGTCAAGGTTGTGAGGAATAATTGCGCGGATTCGGCTGGGCAGGGCGATCTGCCATTCCGATCGCTCAAATTCTCCGCGATTGGGTCGGAAACGGACTTGAACGACGAAATCCGCTTGGATTTCGACCCTCGCACCAAGATGGTGTTTCCACTGGTTCCATTCGGGGCCGCATGGTGTGTGCAGCAAGGATGAGTCGAGCCAGACTTCGATTCTACGGCCGGCGTCCCAATATCGAGCGCAGTCATGGAAGAAATTGCAGTCTCGCAAGCGAACGCTGATCGTGCGAGTACAGAGATCGGGGCGGAAGGAGAGAATCCGGTCGGCAAAGAATGTCTGACCGTCGGTTGATCGCTTGCCACTGACCATGATGCTTCCGGCCCCTGAATACGGAAATGGGAGCGGCATCTCAGGGTTCAGGAGCCATGAGTCATAGTGCCAGCGAAGATCGGGGTGTGCGAGGATGTTGAAGGCGCGCTCAAGCATGGCGATGGCCAGTTTGCTCGCATTCTCCCGTTCGAGTTCCAGGAGTCGAATTTTAGCGGCAATGCGCAATTCTGCGGGGGACGCAGCAGGTGCAATGCGCAGGATCGTGTAAAAGGAATCGTTCTGATTGAGTAGTGACGGTGCTCGATAGAACCAAGTGGTTACCGCCTTCTGGGGAATAAGGACCCGGTCGATTCCAAGCGATTTCTCGGCAACCTCTCCCAGCAGAGAGAATTCTCCGCGAGAATTCTTCCTGGGCGCGCCGACGAAGGATAACGGCGCTAAAAAGATCTCGCGGCCATATTGATTGGACGTTCGGGAACTGGCGAGAAACTGAGGCCGAAGAGACAGTCCCTGGGGGGCTGGAAGCGTGAGTTCATCCCCTTGGCGCATGTGGCGTAGGAGAGCCGGAGGAGGAATCACCTCCGCACCATTACCCAGCGTTAACCTTGGGGGCTCCCCCGTAGGAATGACCTTGGCTATCGGCTGCCGCCACACCTGTATTTCCTGACTCGTAAACGCAGCCATATCTGAAATCTCACCATCCTTCAATGGCAACTCATTCGATCTGGATAGCGGCATTCCGTGACTGGCAATCCTCCCGATGAGGGATCATGCACGTGTATTTAGACGCACAGGCATGGAGCATCCAATCCTCGCCTATGTCTTCTGCGAAGGAGGCTTTGAAAACTCCTGTTTCATGGCCCTCATTTCATCCAGGCAAGCGGCGCAAAGACCAACGTGACGGAGCGTGTCCATGTCTTCAACCTTGGTCTTCGCCCGGACGATGGCCTCCAGCTTCTCCCTACCAGGGCAGCCCACCCTTCTCGAATTGGCGTGGTTCTTGTGGATCCAGATATCGAAGGCTACCAGTAGTTCGAACTCGCCGGGTTCCATGTCGGGAGGGAAGTAGTCCATTCCCGTGAATTGCCTTTTCAATTTGTCGGCTGTCATTTTCGATGCCCTTTGCCGTTGGATTTTGGAACGTGTGAGTTCCCGTTCAACTTCCCCCATGCTCCCTTGAAATGGTTGCGAAAGTGGTTTTGGGCGGTTGAGATTGCGATGCCCACCTTCTCGCTAATCTCGGGCCAATCGTGCCCAAGGTGTCGCATGGCGAAAATAATCCAGCTACGGTCGTCGACTTGGATATGGAGTTTCTGAAAGTCATGCCAGAAGTCGAATGTCTGGACCCAATTGTCGGATGTTGGTGCTAGAGCGTCCAGCTCCGCCGTTAGACCAACCGCTTGAATGCGGCATCGTCGGCCAACATGGCGCTTCAATTCCTGACAACAATGGAGGCTCAGGAGAGACTTGGCTTGGGGATAAAAAGCGCAGACGCCATGCCGAGTGAGATAGCGCGAGACATGGGCAACAGAGGATTCCATTAACTCTGCCGCCTCGGTGCAATCTCCCAAGACTGCTTTCACACGGGCACACCAGGAATCCCAGCTTTCGTGAGCGGCTTGGCGCACGTCGTCGCGAATGGGTGCGCCCTTATCGTCAACATCACGGTCCCACCAGACTGGACCATGCTCAGGAAGGGTAGCCATATCACAGTCCACTGGCAGACCCTTGCTTACAACCGCTTCACCAGGGTCACCGCCAGAACGCGTACTTGGCTATTAATAGAGAACATAGCTCCCGGGAAAATATTCCCGACAACTAGAAAAATAAAATTCAAGAAAAGGTGATTTTCGCGTAGTAGGAATTTCGATGTCAAAGCGTTATATGGGTAAGGAGGAATTCTGGAAGTAGAACCCTCGGGGCAGTAAGCAACTATAACGCGCCAGCAATACGATCAGATCGATGCATTCGACGGTTCTTGGGACAACGCTCGAAACCAGGTTTGAGAAGGTCGCCGCGCCATGCGGCCTTGCAGTACAAGCTGTCAAAAAGCGTCCAAGGCGTTCCTCGCTGCCCACGAGCTTCGTTTAGGCCTTTACCGGTAGCCTATCCGGTCCGCATGGAACAAAACGGGAGCGGTTCTCCAGCTCCTCGCCCAGCCTGTGTCTCTAGCTATGTCCTCCAGGCTTTTGCAATATGGATGACACCGTACGCGCTCGTCAACGCAGCACGTATCCTGAATTTGGGCAAAAACACGACGCAAGCCTCGATCAAGACGGCGGGGATATGCCCTCACAACGAACCGAAGGCATTTCCGACCTGCCATCGGCTGAAAACGATTCACAGCTTCTCCGAGAAGTCGCCGAAGAAGGCGCACATCATGCGGAGGCCGAGAGAACATCCCGTACCTCGCATGCCGAGCGGACTCAATCCGAGAACGCATCGCAAAACCGACAGGTAAAAACTGCCCCGAAGCGCTGGACAAAGAACGAGGTCAAGCAGCTCAATGAAATGGCCGGCACCTGCGAGGTGAAGGTCATCGCAGAGCTGCTCGGGCGAACAAGGCAGGCGGTCAAGGCGAAACTGAAGCGCCTCTTTGGACACGCCCGTTGCCGAGTGGTTGACGGATACTCGAGACGCGATATTTGCCGCATCCTGTGCTGCGGTTACAAGCGCGTCAACCGTCTGCTCGAAGAAGGAAGGCTGACTTGGCTTGGATCGAAAATTCTGTTTTCGTCGCGCAAAGAGTTCGTGGAGCGCGGCGCCGAGACGCTAGAAATTGCCCTGACCGCAGAAATGGCCTCGCGGCTGTTGCGAAGCCGAACGCCGATCGACCAGATTAAGTTTGGCGCCATTGTGGGAGTGCCGCTTTCAACCATCAGAAAGTGGGTGAATCAAGGCATGCTTCGCATCCGCAGTTCGCGCGTCAACACCGAATCCTTCGAAGAATACTGCCGGGAGAATTACCCCGCGCTTAACTGGGAACTGATGACTCGAGAGGGCAAGGCGGAGATTGACTATGCCGGGGATGGATGGAGGGCCTCCATCGCAAAGATTCAGGGGAGACTGAACGCCTGCGATCGTGGAGCAACGTTTCTGCCGGAGAATATCGAAGTGCTTTTTTCGGTGGGGAAGGATACATCCGAAGGCCTGTTTGTCCGGATTGCGAAGATAGCGGGCAACAACCAAGGGGGCAAAGCATCTCGAAAAATCAGGGCGGGCGAGCAGCCGGAGCCGCTGGAAAAAAAGGATATTGCCAATTTTCTTGAGAAGGAGGCGAAGCAATTTGCCGAGATTTGCGCCAGATTGCCGAAGCGGTCACTTCCAGACGTTCCCCAATACAAGCATGTAATGCGAATCCATCAATGCTCCAAATGCAACCGGCGAATTCGCGGGAATGCGTTTTTTAGGCATTTGAAACCCTGCCGGGGAAAACTGAAAGCCGCCGGGGAGCAGATAGCACTAACCCGTGAGCGGATTCCGCTTTCAGGCTGGAGAGGTCACCGTCCGGTGAAGGAGTCGAGTTCGGTCTTCCAGGTAGTGAGAGCCGGATAGATGGGCATAGGGGCAGCGTAATATAGGCGGTCCCAGCGGCGCCAGAATTGCATCACGCGGACATGGAGTGGATGGGAGTCCGTGTGCAACAGGATTGCGTCAAACCAGCCGTCGGTTGAAGCGGCCTTGAAATGCTTCTCGCGGATGGCGGCGAGAAGCTGTGTCCACATGGGATTGGTGATGGCGGATGCGATATCTTGTGCGCGTGGATCGGGGAATCCAGGCAGCCGATTCTCAATTTCGGAGAGAACATGCAGCGGCATCTCTTCTGGGGGCTGCTTGAGGGCGGTTCGCGCCCAGTAGGCGAAGACTTCCAGATTCAGAAACCTATCGATGGCGTCGGCAAGATCATCCTGTGGCGCGCGAAAGTGTGCCGCCCAACCACCGTGATGTTCACTCAATAAAAAGGGCGTGGGATTGAATTGCCGAGCCTGCCCAATCCAGCCATCGAAGTCCGGATAAGCCACCGTCTCTTCGGATTTCCAGCGCCGCGAACAATCGAGATAGTAGCTGCGCGCCTGGACCACGCGGGGTTGGTGCGCAGAAAACCAGCTCAACGATTCAAGCCAACCCTCTGATCTTGAAGAGCCTGTGTGAGCTTCTTCAATCCAGGTTTCGAGAGCGGAGACCCGCCTGGTTGACGAATTCATATTCCGAATTGTTCGTAACGTCGTTCGTGAAAGGTCCGGACATCTTTTCTCGACCGCAGGGACGTGGGCGGAGGGGATCCGGCCCGCGTGTTCGACAATTGCACGAAACCAGAAGAAAAACTCCTGCCAGCAAACCTGTTCTTGAAGGGCCTCATGAAAGCGAGGCCATGGCGTCAGCAGGGATTGCTGCTCGGCACGTTCGCGGGCCTGCTGACCCACAAGCCGGTCAATCGTCTGTCGCGTTTGTACTGAGCTGGGCATTGGAAGATCAGAGGAGAACTGCTAGCACTTGCCCGAAGTTGAGGTTGTCTCACCTAGTCAACTTCTTTCTCATGTGAGAGCAAGATTATATACGCGGTTGCACCGCACAAGCCTAAGTTATTAACAATTTCAGCTAATGATAAAGAGAGTGAATTGGGACATGCACCAAAGATCTCAAGACAAGCGCATCTAACACTATCACTTTATTAAGTCTGACTTACTTGTATCGAAGTTAAAGCCCGCAATCCCGTTGAAAACAGATCCAATTTGATTTCGCAGAATGCCCTCGGTTGAATGCATGGAATCTGGCGAGCGACCACTTTGGGTAGCTGCGCATATTTTTTTTTGGTAAACGTTTTATTCTCCCCTGCCAATGTGCCTCTTGGAGGAATGCCGCACCGGGACGAATCCAAAATCGATCGCAGTCTTGTTGCGTCGAAACCATCGGACCTGGCGTGCGCCACATTCTGTAACAGCAAAGATTTTCGATTTTCCTGTTTGTAATTCTTATCGATGCGGTCAAGCCAGCCGTTCGGTGAATCCTGACTGGGAAGGTGGACGGATCAAAACGCGTTGAAAGGAAATGCCTTTGACCGCAGGCGGCCCAAATTCCTGTGAATTGATTACCACTCTCTGTAACGGCAAGATTTTCATGTTTGTAGTTTCTACCTTTGTGCATCGCAGCATGCTGTCTGCGGCGGGTCTGGTCGCATGGCGGCTGGATCAAGCACGTCAAAGGCAATGCCTGGCCCGAAATCCTTTGATGGACGACCACCTTCTGTAACAGTGAAGATTTTTCTTGTTTTTCCGATCCTTATCTCCCTGGCCCCCTCATTGAAGCACCCTCAAAGGGATGTGAAGCAACCCTTTCTGCAACGGACTTAATTTCCTGCATGCATGCCGTGTCGCTGCCTCGGGAGACGCCTTATACTCGCTTGCCACAAGGCCAAGATCACCTGCAAAGCGCCGCCTTTCTTTCAATCGTAGCGACGTCGTGAACTTCCACATCCGGAAACGGCATTTGGACTGTTTCGTCATAGTATGCCGCTTGACAGGAGGCAGCGGTGTTTTCATCGATTGTGGAACTGGAGGAAAAACTCAGGGCGGCACGCTATGTCATAGATCCCAACATGCTGCAGGTCGTGTATCTGGCTGGAAAGATGAACAAGCCAGTGCTGCTTGAGGGGCCGCCAGGGTGCGGCAAGACCGAATTAGCCTATGCCATTGCCGCGGCGGGCGGAACAGTCGTTGAGAGACTTCAATGCTACGAAGGGATTACAGAAGAAAAAGCCATCGGGAGATTTGACCAGGCTTTGCAAAGATTGTTTCTCGAAACCAATGCGTCTCTCATCGAGAGCCAATGGGACCAGTTGAGGGCCGAAATTCACACCCTGCGGTTCTTTTCTGAAGGCCCCCTGGTGCGGGCGCTCTTGCATGCCGACCGGCCCTGCGTCCTACTGATCGACGAACTCGACAAGGTGGATCACGGATTCGAGGCGCTGCTGCTTGAGATCCTGAGTGCGTGGCAGGTCACGGTCCCAAAACTGGGAACGATCAAGCCCTTGCATGTTCCATTTGTAGTTCTCAGCTCAAATGAGGAGAGGCGGCTTGGCGATCCTCTGCGCCGCCGATGCTTTTATCTCCGCCTCGAATTTCCCACGGTCGAACGGGAGCGGGAGATCCTGGCAGCGCGGTCATCGAGCCCCAACCTCCGACTGCAAGGGCAGATCGCGGGCCTTGCCAGTGCTCTCCGCGGCTGGCAAATGGAAAAACCGCCTTCAATAGCCGAGATGCTCGACCTCCAGGAAGCCTTGCACCTGCTCGGCATGGAAGAAATCGCCGCCGACCAGAGGGATCTCTTTCTACCCCTGCTTGCCAAGACGGAAAGCGACCGCAGGCGCTTGCTGATGAAGGCTGGATTCGAAAGCTTGATCTTCGACTCCAAACGGTACCGCGATTCGATCATGGCGGCGGAAAACGGGGAAGAACGCACGGGAGTGTCATGAGGGGCCTTCACCCTCTGCTAATTGGCCTGCTTCTAACTGCGAGCGCGACGGCGCAGCAGAGTCCAGACAGACAAGTTCGTGAGGCGCTGATGCTGTGGGCCAATCGCTATGCGATCACATACGGCGTCCCATCGGCGTTGGTTCAGGCAGTCATTGAAGAGGAGTCGGGGTGGAATCCCCACGCGGTCTCGAAGAAGGGAGCGGTCGGAGTGATGCAGTTAATGCCGGCGACGGCCAGAAGGTTTGGCGTGCTGGACCGATATCGAGGCGATGAAAACATTCGGGGCGGCGTTTCATACCTTGCTTTCCTATTGCGAGAGTTCGGCGGGGATTTGCGCCTGGTTACCGCGGCCTACTACGTGGGAGAGGAGCCCATTCAAAGGAGAGGCCTCGACTACTCCTCGGCGGACGTGCATGGGTATGTCCAGAGAGTCGCGAGGAGATATCGGGAGAAAGTTTTGAATGCCAAAAGGAAGCGTTTAACCACTGGAGGTGAACGTGAGAAAGTTCAACATGCTGCTCTGGTTGTTGGCAGGACTCGCGGCCAGAGCACAGATGATCAACATAGACCCGCAAATCAGCAGTAGGGTCCCAAATGAAGGTGCCGTAACCAGGATCGAGCTTGCGGCCCATTTTGTTACAACCATTCGGGCGCCGGAGGCCGTCAATTCCGTGATTGTCGGCGATCCGGATTTGTTCCAAGCCGAACACTCGGAGCGCGAACCAACTCTGGTATTCGTCAAAGCCCTCACGGTGAACCCGGCCGAAACGAATCTCTTGATTACAACGCTTCGGGGGAAGCAGATCAGCCTATTGCTCCATTCTGGCAAGCCAGCCTCAACAGATGCCGTGGGGGTGGATTTCGTCGTGCGGTATAGCCAAGCGGGCCATTTTCTGATCGAGCCCAACGCCGCTACCTTTCCATCCATTGCGCAGACGGCAAGCGTCGGGGAGATTTTGCCTCCACCCGTCCAAACCGCGTCCGACAGTGGCGTCGCTCCGGTCGTAGTTTCAGTTCCAGCGGGAACATCCGGGGCGAAAGGTGACTCTGCCCCCGAAGACCTGTCTCTTGATCGCCTTCTTGCGAGGCAACAACGCGCAGCTTTACCTGAATTGTTTGGTCAGCGCGTGGAGGGAGAAAACGAGAAAGGCGACCGCTTGCGCACCGGAATCAGTGAGGTTATCGATCACGGGCAGCAGGTCATCGTTCTCTTCAGCGTGGTCAACACCGGCAAGCACGCGATTCTGTTGATGCCGCCGCAGGTGCAGCTTGGCGGCAGGTCGAGAACCGGGTTCGTGTTCAGACACTACAAGTGGTCGACGGCCGAGCAACTGCCGATCGTCGACTACAGGCTTAGCGAAAGGCGCATCGGACTCCACGAGCGAGCCGATGGCGTGGCCGTCTTTGAGAGGCCGCCTTACAAACAATCGAACGAAACATTGTTTCTACAGATGGCCGAGTCGGGAGCCGTGGACAAACCGGCACTGGCACCGATCGGTTTCGGTGTGAGCAGCAGCCGAGAGGAGGCGATCCATGCAAGACGATAAGGTTTCCGAACAGAAGCAGACAGTTCCGATCGAAGTACAAAAGGCCACTCCGGACGTAGAGGCGCCTGAAAAACTGACCGGCATGGCACAGCTAAGGAAGGCCTTCAGCGCGGCCATGGCGCGAACCCGGCCACAACCGAATTCGCAAACGGCCAACCGCGGCGCCGACAAGACCAAAAAGATTCTGGCGCTTGGTGTCTTGGCTGCCGGTCTGGCAATAGCGTTCCTGGTCGTTTTCTCAAACCCGAGAAAGCCGGCTACGGCGGGCTCCAACAGGAGCAAGCCGAACCTCGGAGCCAAAGAGACTCCTGGCAACGAACGTCAGGAAACGAACCGCTCCGTGACCCCGATCATGAACACGACAGCACAACCTATGGCCGACGGGAACAATGGCGAGGTAACGGCGGAGGATGTCAACCATACGTCAAGCGAGATTCCACGCTACAAGCCGCAGTCCTCAGGGCCGCAACCCAAATCGAGTCCACAAGCCGAGGCAAATAGCCTTAGGACCGTGTCGTTCGACACGGCCGCCACTGGAGGGGAGCCGGCTCCATCGGAGGGTTCCGCTTTTGCTACAACCAAACTCACCCTGAACAAGCCCTCGATCGTGTTCATTCGGGCTGAGCAAAGCAAAGTGCCCGACGCGCAAGCCTCCATCAAACAAGCGGGCAATACCCTCACCGGAATTTTGCCTCCAGGGACCAAGCTGGTCGCGCGCCTCGAATCGCCGGTTTCTTCGGCGATTAACGCGCCGGCCATCGCCGTGATTGAGTACAACTATGAGCACGATGGCGAAATCGTGGTACCTGCGGGGTCCAAGGTGATCGGCAAGCTTGAACAGGTCTCCTCATCGGGAACCGTCAATCTCCAGTTCAGCCGGCTCGAACTGCCGGACGGAACGATGGAAAAAATCGAAGCCTCGGCGATGAGCTTCTCTTACGGACCGCTCAAAGGCAACGTGAGCGGACGCAAGCGGGGAACACGCTTTCTGGTAAGCGCGGTTACTGGACTGGGAAGCATGGCCTCTCTGCTGGCCGGATCGAATTCCGCCTCGACGCTCGATGCCCCGGTCTCTGAAGGTTCGTTGTTACGAGAGCGGCTGGCGGACAATATCGGGCAGGCCGGTCAGCAGGAGCTGAACAATCTTACCTTTAACCAGAACATCGTGGTGACCGTTCCCGGAAGCACACGATTCTACTTAGTGCTTCAGCATGGTTCCGTAGAGCCTCCGGTTGCATCAACAGGGATCCGCGCTTCGAATTCTGCAGCGTTAGGAACCAGTCGCATTCCAACGGTTGAAGAACTGCGGCAGTTGATGGAATTGAGGCGGGAGCTTAACCAGTTCAATGAGCAACCGACCGCCGTACCGGCGCTCAATTCCAACGGCGGCCAGTAGGAAAAGACGACAGTCGCAATTCGAAAAGAAGGACCGAGGAAATTCTTCGGTCCTTTTTTCGCTGCTGCTCTGATACCGAGATGGGATTTTGTACGGAGCGTGAGATCTGAGCGCCTGTGAATTTTCTAGGAGATCCATGGTCAATGTCTTAAATCGTTTATGAGATATTTCCCTTTCCATCCTGTAGCCGAGTTTGACACGGAAAGAGGCCAACGATCGCAATTTCTGTTCCCAGGCTAGAATCCATTTTTCCAATTCCCTTGCCGGATTTAATGATCCCACTCGCTAGTCTTTCAGTTCTTTTTGGCACCCTCCAAGATAAGACTAGCAAGACCAATACACGTCTGATGGCAGGGGAGAGAGACATGGTGCGCCTGTTCCTCATGAAAGACGCCACGACTACAAATAACGCATCGTTTTCTCCGTATCTTAGCGGCCAGAATCTGGTAAGCACTGATACTTCCCCATGCCAAACTGAGAAAAATCGGAATGATCGACTCAATGGAGAACTCAGGAATTGTGAGCATATTTACCCTCGAAAAGTACTCTCAATCTTGTTGTCCCATTATTGGTCATCCTTGCCAAGTTTCGGAAGGTTTACGGACGTTTCGTAGATCGCTATTGTCAATATTATCAATGACTTGTCTCAAAATGATAACGTGTGCTAACGTTCACTAACGTTCGCCAATGTTCGCCAACGTTCGCCAACGTTCGACTATGCCTCCCAAGCCGCCGCTCCGTCCAGATAAGCCAATACGGGATGCCATCTTGGAGCCGCTGATTGTTCCTGAAAGCAGATACCTCTCACGGCGTCAGAAACAAATCTTGGAGGTCATCTCGAACGAAGAACAAGGAATTACTCCCAGGCGCTTGAGAGAACAATTCAAAATGCGGGAACCGGATAGCGCATCGGACCCGTTGAGAACTGAAATTGCCAATATTCGTGACCGAATTGAGAAGTACTTCTCTGATTTGGCCAAGAATGTTTTGCAATCAGAGTCCATCAGAAACTGGCGATTTCAGATACCGGACGCGCGTAGGGGAGGGGCGCACGTTAGGAGTCTTGAAAACCTCTACCTGCTTATTTGGGAATATGTGGGTACCCACGGCCATCCTGATAACTCAGACGTGAAGATACATGGTGGAGAATCGCAAAAGTTCGTTACTTACGATACCGCCACTTCGGTTGATGGCGGTCCCAACCGTTTGGACGAAATTCGCCGGCGGGGAACTCTGCGAATCGGGTGCTTCAAATATCCACCGATGATCGATTACACGATTGATGATCAGGGCCAGGTTGTAGCTTCTGGGTGTTTCGTGCGGTTCATCGAGCATATTGCTAAACACGAAAAACTCAAGACGATCTATCGGCCCGTCAGGTCGAGTCAACTGACCACGATCATGAAAGAACAAAAGCTCGACTTGATTCCATGTACTTTTGATACGCCACGACGACGACAAGCAGGTGATTTTACTGGGTTTCTTTACAGAACGCGTCTTGAGGCGGTCTGTCCGAAGAAAAAGAGAAAGGTTTTTAGATTCGACGATCTCAAACGGCCCGACGTCAGAATCATTGTAGCCCCAGGAGAGATTGGATGGGAGTTTGCGGTGGATTCACTTGATCTGCGGGATAACAAGTATCGCCGCTTTCAAGAGTCGGATGCTGAACGAGTTGAAGAAATGATGTATGGTGTTGCCTCAGGAGTCTATGACGTAGCTATCGCCGACGCCTTATCCTGTAGGACGTTTTGTCGCGCACACCCAGAATCCGTCGTGTTGGCATTCGCCGAAAAAGCTGAAGATGTGCTCAACGTGTTTTCTGTGGGGACATTTATTCCAGCGGGAGACCACCATTATAAAGACTGGCTTAACGGAATGTTCGAATTAGCACGTAAGGAACCTCTTATCCAGGAGCAAGAGGAGCATGCGCTTGAACAATCATTGGGTGCCTTCACAAGAAGATCTCTTTGAACCACGGATTGCTGACCACTAATATACTTGGTTTTTGCCGAACGGCATCCTAATGTAGCCGAAATATAGAAGAGAGTGACAGAGATCGCCTAGGCGCAATGAGGCCGAGGATCCTGAAAACGGAGCAAGACTGTGGCCTCTCTGTTTACGCGTGCAGGATCAAGATTCTCCACGGATCCTGGATAAAGTTTGATTTGTGTCTGTCTCTTGATGAGCACTCCTCAAAATCTCCAATAAACGTTCGGCATTTTGACGCCCATCAGCGTTTGCGGATATCTTTGCCCGCGCTTTGACGAGAAAAAGCTCGTTTCGAGCAGAGAGATCAATGCAAGGAGGCTAGTCATTCATGAACTTTCCAGACGGCAGGTTGTTGAGGAAGGCGGTCGGCAAGTCTGCTTTTGTGGGGGCGCGCTCGTATCGTGAACGCGCGAGTCCGACGCTCTACAATCAAGCGCGGATTGAGTCCCATTCGGATTTGGCCAAGCAATATACTTGATCCCTAGCTAAGCACCTCCGCCAGGTTGGGATGATTTTTCAGCGTACGACAGAGTTGATGCCTAACGCCTCAAAACGCTCGAGATAGTTGTGGCATCCGATGTGATCGCCAACGGTTTGGCAGTTTTCTTCTCGTGTGCGATGTCTTGGCTTCATATTGAGGGCTAGTACGAAACTCGGACTGCGAGAGAATTGACCGCTGTAAAAGTAATTAAGAGCATTAGCTACAACGGATGCAGGAAACACATAGACATCCGGTTCACGATCTCTTGGAGTCAAATCGACGCAACACACGAACTGCCTCTCTTTTGAGATCGCCTCCTCCGAAGGTGCGGCGAATTTCTTTTGCAAAAGCCATCGCTGAGGATGCGAAGCAGAAGCCTTAACCTCGACGAACGCCACATGGCCGACCTTATCAAATACGAGAATGTCATATCCAATTGTGGTGCCCCACTGCAACGCCACCATGTAGCCGCGCTGGCTTAACCTGGACGCCACCAGGAATTCGCCAGCGAGGCGACTTAGGTTCTTTTTTTCATTGCTAACCTTTAGCATACTGTTACTCGGATCAAACTCGTGATTCTGGAAGTTTCCAAAGTATACGTTAGGAGACTCAGGCGCAGCGACGTGATTGAGTGCAACTATGAGCACGACGACGAAATCGTCCTGCCCCGCTGGTGCCAAGGCGATCAGCAAACTTTAAGAGGTTCCCCTCGGGAACAGTCAATCTCAATATAGTGATAAAAAAGTGAGAGACTGGTTCCAGAAAGGCCATGTTTAAAATGCGGCTGGTCATATCTCAGGTTGCGAAATGGCATCAAGCGGTAAAAAGGTAATCATTCAATGGGAGTGTAGAAAGATATGGACATCACGCTGAGGATCGATTTGCCCTCAAGCCTCACATATGAGGAGGAACAAGAACTTGTTGGACACGATGATCCCGAACAAGGCAAGGCTATCAACTACGGACAGCCGATTATGTTCGGGCACATTCGACTCGTTGCCAGTCGCAAAATGATGAAGGTGATTGGATATAAGGCATTTACTACCATTGACATAACTTGGAGCACCCAGATCACTCGCGCGCAGGCCCAGTCTGCATTTGCTGCGTATCTGCGGCATCGAGGTATTGAGGAGACTGCTGTAAGAAGCTACCTGATACGTTTTGACAACGCCTGCGCAGTTGATGAAAACGGCAATTTTTTGGAAGCTTGAAGATCTGAATCAACCGACCTTCTGGCAAACGAAGAGGAAATCATAGCCTCAATATCGCTTGCAGTCCGGGTGCCGAGACGATTGGCGAATTGCAACTCTGGGCATAGGGGGTCTCTGAAAAGGCCTCCGATCATTAAGAGTAACGCTCCGGCAAAGGGAGCATGCTATGCCAGGTTAAAAGAGCTTTGGTAGTGGGCGTCCAATAATTTCCTTTCCTTAAGGTTGGGGTCGGGTCCCGCGTAGGACTGAGACTCCTCTTGCGAGTATTCCCCAAAACCTTACCTCATCGCTTCGTAAAAACCTCTCAAAATCACCAATAAACATCAGTGTTTTGACACTCATCCTCATCTGCGGATATCTTCGCCCGCGCGTTGACGAAAAAAGCTCGTTTTCGAGCAAAGCGCTCAATGCAAGGAGGCTAGTCGTTCATGAATTTTCCAGGCGGCAGGTTGTTGGGCAAGGGGCTCGGCAAATCTGTTTTATGGGGTGCGCTCTGTGTGGCGGCGCTTGGCCCGGCATTGCCCTCAACCATGCTATGGGCACAAAACCTCGGTCAAAAACCGGCAACCAACGTGGCCGTTCAGGGCGAGAGCGCTGCGCAGCCCGAAGGCACGTTCTTAAACTTCATCAACTGGATCGGCAACGTTATAGCGCCGATTGCGGCGGGCGGGGCAATTGTAGGCGCGATCGTCGCCTGGCTTACCGGACGCGGCGCAGGGCGCTGGTTGATCGCCGCTGCAGCGTTGCTGCTGGTGTCCGGCGCCGTCCGTCTGATCGAGGCGTTTATCACCAATGGCACGGCAGGCGTGACGTAAGCAATTGCGCTTTGCCGCTTTTTCCGCGCTCGCGACCGGACAGTCCGGAAGGGAAGTTCACCCAGGCCGTCCGGCGGCGAGCCGCCAATGAAATCAACACCCAATAGCAAATGTGAAGGGAACAGGTAATGCCGACACCACAGATACTCGCCGACGTGATCAACATCCTGCTGCTGCTTGCTCCGACTGCAGCGGTTGTGTCGCTGATTCTGGCGGGGATCAATCTCAGGCGCGAAGGACTGGGGAGCATCGGAGCGGGCGGAGGGTTCGGCAAGTGGATGTTATGGGGAGCGGTTTTCCTGACTCTAACACCTCTGATTGGATGGTTTTCTTCCTTCGGCATCAACACCAGCCTTCCGGCTGGGACGGCAGCCAGCGTGAATTCAAGCTGGATGAACGGCATTGAGACGAGCATTTCGGGTTTTGTCATGACCTTTGTTGTCAATCGCATCGTGCCGACACTCGCTGCTTTCTTTGTAGTAAGGGCGATCCTCGATGCAAGCGCCGGAGAAAGCCCGCTCCTCTCCGTCTTATCCGCGATGTTTCTGCTCAGCATTGGCACAACGCTCACCCTGATGAAGAGCTTCAACAGCGGGACACAATTCGCGACCGCGGATGTGCTCGACGGCCTTTGGAACCATCTGGCCGGCACAATCCTGCCCACGGCTTCGGCACTGGCGATCGTCGGAGCCATCTACAACTTCGCTGTCAAGAAACCCTTTTTTCACCTGATCGCAGTCGCCCTGGGGATGCTCTCGGTGACTGCTATCTGGAAACTCGTCCAAGCGATGGTGGCCTAACGATGTCCTTCGATCATGGAATTCTCAATCTTACGAACTGGGTCGGCAACGTCATGATGCCGACCATGGCGGTGGTGTTTGTGATTCTTGGAATCCTGCAGTTTTCAAAGGGCAGGGATTCTTCGCACAGCCTCTACGGAGTGTTTGGCTGCCTTTGTGTGTCCGGGTTAACACGGGCCATTGAGACCTTTGCTGCCCAACGAGCCTTCGATGACCCGGACCGCTTCTGGATGTCGATCGTGACGCTCGTCGACTGGTTCGGCAATGTGATCCTTCCGCTCTACGCGGGAGCCCACGTCGCACTCGGAGCCATGCGCCTGGCCGTTCACTCGCAGATCAATCCCACCGCAGGCTGGCTGAGGCACTTTACGACAGCCGCGCTTTGCATGCTCGTCTCCGGATTGCTCCGGCTGGTCGAGTTTTTCATTACGAACGGCACGGCGGGAGTGAGGTAGAGAAACATGGCGAAACTCGACGTGACTCCCGTCTACCGGAACCTTCGCACACGTGTGACCTTTATGGGACTTGAGGCCGAGGACCTGTTTGCGGTGATGGGGCTGGCGGTGGTGATGAACATCATCGGGAGGTTTACGAACCGGGAGATGTTCGGAATCCCGATGAATGTGCTGCTGCAGTACATCGTGCCACTTCTCTCGGTGCCGGTGCTCATGCTCTTCAAGTACGGAAAGCAGCGAGGTTATTTGTTGGACTTGATCCTCTTTCACACCCGGCCCCATGTCTACTCGGCGATCGAGCGCGACAGTCAACTGACCGAACCCTATTTGAAGGCAGAGGAGTAGCGATGCCCCTTACCAAAGACCAGTTTGTGAAATCTCTTGCGGAGCCGGCGCTTTGCGAGCAACTGAAGATTCGGGACATTCTCGACGACCTGATGGTGCAGGTCAGCGGCGCATTTGTCGCCGGCTACCGAGTGAGCGGCCTCAACTCCTACTACGCAAGCGATGAAGAGCGCAATCGCACGAAGCTCTCGCTTGAAGCCCTGGTGCGTTCACTTCCCGAGCGGTCGATGCGCATGCAGGTGAGATTTGAGATCGGCGAGGGCTCCGAGGATCTTATCGACAGATATGGCCGGGAGCGTAGGCATTCGAGCCCGGTGCTTGAAGTCCTCGACCGGCAGCAGATCGATGCGTGGCGTGCGAAGGAGGAGGGCGGCCAGTTTCTCCATCACCGGCTCCACATCTTCTTCATCTGGGATCCATCCGTCCATCATCAGTCGCCGGAGTTTCGATGGAAGAAGAAGCCGCGCGCCAATACCGGCGGCATGACAGCCAGGAAATGCATCCAGCGGTCGCAACTCGAGCACATGGATCTCGTGGCCGAGTTCCGAAGCTTGCTCTCCGGAGTCGAGACGACGCTGCGGGCGACCGGCATGAAGATCCACCGCTTGAACAACGACGAGCTGTTTGCGGAGACCAAGAGGGCGCTCAATCCTCTCGGCAACGATACGCGGCGGTTCAAAACAGCGGATTCGACCTTGGTATATGAGAGCGCCAGAGGCCAGATGGCGACCGTCAATATCGAGGATGAGCAGGACGAATACATCAAGATGGGCGGTCTCCTGTATTCGTTGATCAGCTTGAAGGATCTGCCCGATGCGACCTTCCCCGGAGTGCTGCGTGAACTGGTGGTGATGGATTTCCCGCTGACGATCGTTGCGGACGTCACCCTGCCCGACCAGACTAAATCGGTAAAGCAGTTCAAAAGCCGGCTGCGCAAGATGTCCGCTGCGCAGAGGGGGCTGGGAGGAGGTTTTCGCCTCAATGTGGACGCGCAGGTGGCTGAGAAGCAGCTGGTTCAGGTCCTCCAGGATCTGATCTCGAGCTCTCTCAAAGCTTGCCAGATGAGCATGACGATTGCCGTACGGACCTCCCGTCCCGCAAGGGACCGGGATGAAGCTCGCGAGGCGGAACGCATACTTTCGGACCGGCGGCAAAGAGTGTTGCATGCAATCGGCCGGATGAACGGCGCGAGAGGCATAGCCGAGACCCTGGCGCAAAAGAGAATCCTATTCTCAAGTCTTCCGGGAATGGCGGAGACCAACAAACGGGAACTGGACCTATTGACTCTGCATACCGCCGATCTTGTGCCGGTGGAGATGCCTTGGGGTGGCACCCGAAACTCGCCGCTCATGCTGTTTGAGACGCCCTACAGGCAGCTAATTCCGTTCTCCACCTTCGATCCGGGATTGAGCGACGCCAATGTCCTCTACATGGGTCAGAGCGGAAGCGGGAAGTCTTTCGGCGTTCACCTGATTCTTCTGATGATGGCCAGG
>DATGIO010000137.1:0-23720 GCA_035295685.1 Candidatus Angelobacter sp. | reverse complement strand
CGCAGATCATCTTCATTGACTGCCTGCTGGCCTTCCGAACGCTGCAGCAAAGAACTGGGAGGCAGTTTGTATCCGCCTGCCGCCCTTGGCAAGACTGTCTTGCCCTGATTCGCCAGATCGGCGCGTGCATGAATCGTTGGCTCGGCCTCCAGAGGCGGTGCCGGTTTGGTGAGCGGAGCCGACAAGGGCTCATCATCATCTTCTTCTTCCATGCTTTCGGCCCTTGGCGAAACTGCCGGATTCGCTTTCACGGCCTCGGCTTTGACCGACTCGGCTCTAGGTAAAGGAATCGCCGTGCGCTTTGCCGGCACAAGTTGGGTGGCGACTGCCGCCCGCTCTGGACCGCGTTTCTCCAATTCTTTCTTGGCTTTCTTCTTGGCGCGTGCGGCGTTCCAATCCTGAAGGCGCTGCCATGCGGCAAACAGAAAAGAGAAGCGGGTTTCCAGCCAGGTGCGTAGGTGGCCAAACGAGAACGCTGTCGAAAGATAGAGCGCAACCGCCACTATGGCAATGCAAACGATATAAGCGCCTACCAGGTTGAAGTAGTGCAGGAACACATCCCCGACTACCCGTCCCACAACGCCTTCGATCGGCACCGCATGCCTCCAGCGTAGGCTGCCCGGAAGCAGCGAGAGCAAGGCCGGAAGAAAAACAATGAGAATGCTCGCGCCAATGCACTTGGCTCCGGGCGTTGCCACCGCGCGTGACTTGAACCAGCGGGCCGCCAGCAGCCCTAGAATTCCCGGAGTTAGGAAAACCGTGATCCCAACCACCTGCAATAGCAAATCGCTGACCATAGCCCCCGAGATGCCGATCCAGTTTTGCGCGGGGTGGACAGCTGTGCTTGATCCTGCTGTATTGAGTGAAGGGTCGTGTGGCGAATAGCTTGCCAGGGCCAGAAACAGGAGCACCGAAGAGACAAACAAAAGAAAGCCTATCAGCTCATTGAGCCGATGGTTCTTCGTGGGCGTAAACGCCCGGACAAAGTACGACATCACTGGATTATAGGCCTGAGTAGAAGATGCCACGCTTCCACGAATTAGGCCGCGAGAAACGTCAGAGCAGGCTCATTATGTCAAAAATCGAGTCGGATTACATCAAAACTCTTAGCTAATCCTGTAACCCTTTTAGAGCCTTGGCTTTAGATTGCAGCTTATTGAAAAAGGGCCGTCTTAAATGCCCTTCGCCGCCCACGCCAGCACCGCAATCCCCACAACGATTCTGTAGATCGCAAACGGAGCGAATCCCCGGCTGCGTACCCAGTTCATAAACCACGCCACCACGCCCCACGCCACAAAAAACGAAACCACGCAGCCAATCAGCAGAACCACCCACTCCTCCGTGCTGCTGGGCATCACGCCGATGGCTTCGGTTCCATGCTTGGGATGGAGGGTCCTCAGCAGATCATAGCCTGTAGCCGCCACCATCGTGGGGATCGAGAGTAGAAACGAAAATTCGAGGGCGGCCGGCCGCGACATGCCGGAAACCTGTCCGGCGGCGATCGTAGACATTGACCGCGATGTGCCGGGGAACAACGCCGAGAAGATCTGGCACAACCCGATCCAGATGGCCTGCCAGGTGGAAGTTTCTTCGATGTGCTCCGTCTTATGCTGCGTGCCGAAGCGGGCGTCCACAATCCACATGATGATCCCGCCGATCAGCAATGAGCTTCCCATAATGTAGAGGCTCTCCAGGTGCTTGCCGATGATCTTGGTCAGCAGGAATGCGGGGACTGCGGTAAAGAAGAAGGCAATCAGCACCAGGGTCAGCGGATGCGTCATAGCCGTGCGGTTGCCGCGCTCGCCGTTGGGGAAGGTGCTGAAGAACTTGGCAATCCGTGCGCGAAAGTAAATCGGCAGGCATAGGATGGCTCCAAGCTGGATCACGATGGAGTACATCTTCCAATATCCATTCGAGAGATCGATGCCGAGCAGAGCTTCAGAGATACGCAGATGAGCGGTGGAGCTTACGGGCAGGAACTCGGTGAGGCCCTCCACAATGCCGAGCAGTACAGATAGCAAATAGTGATTCAATGTTTCTCCCTACACAATCCTGAAAAACGCAAAAAAATTCAAATTCCTGAAGCCCTAGCTGCGTTACTCCACGGCGGCATTTCCAAACAGAGGAATGTTTTGATCCAGTTTATACATCAGGTCCAGAGCCCGTGCCCTCCAATCGCCAGTGCCTTGTGCGGCCTGCTGCCCCAGCTCCTGGGCTTTGCGCTTGGCTTTCACGCTCTTCTCATTCTCGGTATTGCTCTTGTAGATGTCGATGAGTACAGCCTGGCGCCAGGCTGCATTGTAGAGGGCTTCGGATACCTTGGGAGATTGCGGATGCTCGCGGGCATATTTCTCGTAAATCTCCGATTCTTTTTCGGGACACTTGGCGAGCCCCTTCCAGTCTCCGCAGAGCTTATTGTCAATCATGTTGTAGGCCGCCAGGTCTGCCCACTTGGTGTGCGGAAACTTCTTGATTACGTCTTTCAGAAACTGTTCTTCTACCGGATTGCGCGCATCCGGGTCGAGATCGCGCGCTGAAGGCCGGCCCATAACCTCCGCTTTTTCGATCTGCCAGCGGATGTCTGCGGATCGCCACATTGCTTCCGGCGTAATGGGAGAGTTGGGAAATAGCTCCGTGATGCGGAAATACAGCCGCAGGGCGTCTTCGGCGGCTCCCTTGCGTCCACCTCGCTGCTCCGCCTGTTGCTCGGAATCCACGGCCTCGCCGAAGATGATCTCGTCGCCGTTCGGTGTGGAAGGGGTCACTATTCCTTTGGCGGGAAGCCATCCTGTGATCTCCTGTACCCGTTCCCGCTCACGGTCCACAATCGTGGCAAATACCTTGTACCAGGGCTGATTGTTGTCGATGTTCGTGCGCTCTAGAATCACCAGGTCGCGGCCTCGTGTCAGGTGCGCCAGCTTCTCCGAGTTGGAGCCGGGAAGCACATACAGGTTTCCTTCGCGAACGATGGTGGCATGCTCCTTGTCGGCTGCCAAAGAGCTCACGGCGAACAAGGCGGCAAAGCCGATCGACAGAACGTAGCGGTATCTCGACATAGTGGGAATTTAGGCCTTTCCTGTGAGGATATCCGAGAAGAGCTGTGGTTCCACGTTCCCTCCGCTCACAACGGCGACAATTTTTCCCGTCGGAATCTCCGATGCATGAAAGAGCACGGCAGCGGTCGTGACCGCTCCGCTGGGCTCTGTCAGAATGCGCGCCGAGTAGAGCAGGTGCCGCATCGCCTTCTGGATCTCGTCCTCTTTCACCGAAATAAAGTCGTCTACGTATTTCCGGATATGCTCAAAATTGATCGGGCCGATGCTCTGCGACCGCAGGCCGTCGGCCAGGGTTTTGGCGCTGCTTTCGGCGCTCACCGACTGAATCGCTCCCGTGCGGAAGCTTGCCTGCGCGTCGGCTGCAAATTCCGGCTCCACGCCGATGACTTTAACGCTCGGCTTCGATTCTTTAATTGCCGTGGCGATCCCGCTGATCAATCCCCCGCCGCCCACTGGGGCGAGCACAACGTCCACATCGGGAAGGTCCTCCAGAATTTCCAGGCCAATGGTGCCTTGCCCGGCGATGATCTTTTCGTCATTGTATGGAGGTACCGGAATCAGGTTGCGCTCGTGCTCCAGTTCTTCCGCCCTCTTGATGCGCTCCGCGCTGGATGGGCCAACCAGTACCACTTCAGCTCCCAGCGCTTTGGTCGCTTCCAGTTTGACTTTGGAGCCGGTGCTCGGCATCACGATGGTCGCTTTTACACCCAGGGCGCGCGCCGCAAAAGCTACGCCTTGCGCGTGGTTCCCGCTGGAGTGGGCCACTACTCCCCGGCTGCGCTCTTCCGCATTCAGCGACGAAATCTTGTTGTATGCGCCCCGCAGCTTGAATGAGCCGATTGGTTGCAGGTTTTCCGGCTTCACGAAAAGTTGTGAGCCGTTGGATGTCTTGCATGCGACCAGCGGAGTCCTGACCGCAATTTTGCTCAAGAGAGCGCGGGCTTCCTGAATGTTCTTAAGGTTCACCATAAGGTTCTTAAAATGGATCGTGTACCAGTGAATCGTATATCAAATGAATTGCAAATAAGTGGTTTGCAGGGAACGGCCATCAAAATTAACGGTCTCTCAACGAACAACACGACGGGATACCACGGCAATCTTCCGCCGCAACTTGCCCTTTGAATTTCTACGAAGAAGGCGGGAACCCGCGCAATTCCACCTTCACACCAACATTATTATCTTTGAGATTTTGGATTTTTTGCGATCTTTTCCTAGGGCCCTGCTCAGGCGTTTCGCAAAACTCCATCCGAGGGGTTACTTCTATGTGCCGAACCGGTCTACGCCATCCAGCACCTTCGAGAGGAAATCGACCAGCGCCCATTTGTCGCCCAACGTGACCGTGTCTTCCATCTTCACGTGGATCAAGGCCTGGCTGATTAAGGCCGCCTTTAATTCCGGCGTTGGAAGGTCTCGGCTGAGCCACATCGTTTCGGCAGGCGGGATTACATTGTCGCCGGAGCCGTGCAGCAGAAAAACGGGGACCGTCAGGTTCTCAATGTGGCCGTGAGGAGAAACGGCCTCCATCTCCTCGTGGTGCAACTTGATCCCATCAAGAAGTTTCTGCTGAAGCTGATCACGATGATGCACAAGCTGGTCGAACATTGCCTGCCCGGCGGGGCTTAGCTTTCGGCTGGCGGCAGCGGCATCTTCGGGTTGTTCCCACAAATAGAAGCGCATAGTGTCGCGAGCCGCGGGGATATCATTGGCGGGAAAGAAGTCTTCGAGGTGGGAGTTCACGAGCACAAATGCGCCGTACTCATGGGCGTCGGCTGCAACGACTGTCCCATCGGGCTTCTCAACGGTGTTTGTGGCGAAGAATCGGGCAACGCGGCTCAGGTCGTCGTGCGCGCCAATGGCGAAAACGAATGCGATCTTATCCGAGTACTCCGGCTTGGCGGCGGCCATCAGTGCCAGCCCACCGGCAAAACTTAGTCCAAGGATGCCGACTCTTGGCTGCTTAATCTGGCCGCTAAGTAAAACTGCGGCGGTTCCAATCAAATCGGCCGATTGCGGAGTAATTCTGTAATCCGTCAGGTCGTGGATCTCGGCGGTCATAACCTCCACGCCCGCTCCGGCTATCGCGCGGCCAAAACTGATGGCCCCCGGATGTTCAATACCAAGATGATGGACGCCCGGCACCACCACGATTCCACCCGGATGGCTGATATCGGTAGGAATATAAAGACGGTATTTGAGCGGCCCCCACGCGGTCTGGGCCACGCCTGCTTCTTCCCGAATCGGATGCTGCGCGAACTGTACGCCAAAACCTTGTGCTTGAGGATCGGAAAACTTCAGCAGTACCGACATTGCCCGCAAATGGCTGTTCGTCGGTCCTCGCAGTGCCGCTCCGCTGAGGAGCAGTGCGGAAAACAGAACCACCAGAAGAACAAATCTCCGGCTCTTAAAGAACGCGGCCATCCAAACTCCTAATCTCCGGCATTTCCAAACCTATAGATTTCCAAACCTAGATTTCCTGATCTAGATCTCCTGATTTAGATTTCTAAGATCACGGGCATAATCAGCGGCCGCCGCGAGGTCGTCTTGCTGATGAACCTCTTCAGGTCGGCCCGAATCTTCTCTTTGATCACGCCGTAGTCCGCTTTTTCTTCGGTCGTCGATTCATCCAGCGTATTGGAGATGACCCTGCGGGCCTCCTCCATGAATCCGTTCTCTGTCACCGCCGCAAAGCCCCGCATCACAATCTCCGGAATCGATTCCACCGTCCCGGTAAGCTTGTTGATGGCGATGATCGGCAGCACAAAACCGTCCTCGCTCAAATGGCGGCGATCTTTGATGATCAAGTCTTCCACGATATCGCCGCGTGAACCCGAATCGATGCAGATACGCCCGACCGGAATCTTCTCCACCTTGCGCGCGCCTAACTCGTCGAACTCCAGCACGTCGCCGCTTTCAATCATCAAGACCTGCCCCACGGTGCTGTGCATCGACCGTGCCAGATCGGCGTGCAGCCGAAGCTGCCGGTACTCTCCGTGGATCGGAATGAAATAACGCGGCTTCACCAGGCTCATGATGAGCTTTAGCTCTTCCTGGCTTGCGTGGCCGCTCACGTGGACCGGCGGTGAAGATCCGTCTTCGTAAATGACATGTGCTTCTCGCCGGAACAAATGATCGATCATGCGGTAAATGGTCTTCTCGTTACCCGGAATGATGCGCGATGAAAGCACCACGGTGTCGCCCCGCTCGATGCGGGCGTGTTTATGGTTGTCCACCGCCGCCCGCGATAGTGCGGACATCGGTTCTCCCTGCGTCCCGCTGATCAGCACACACACCTGTTCCGGTGGATAGTCCCGTATCTGGCCCGGATGAATCATCAGGCCCTCGGGGACATCGATGTATCCCAGGTCCATGGCAATCTCTGTGGACTCGGTCATAGAACGCCCGACCAGCGCAACCTTGCGCCGATATTCGCGGGCCATATCGATTGCCAGCTTGATGCGATGGATCGACGATGAAAAACAGGAAATGAACAGCCGTCGGCCGGGCCGGGCAAAAATCTCGTCGAAGCGTCCGCGCACCGCCCGTTCGCTCGGCGTGTACCCCCGCCGCTCTACGTTGGTGGAGTCCTGCAGCAGCGCCAGAACGCCCTCTTTGCCATATTCGGCAAACGTGTGCAGGTCGAAAAGCCTGTTGTCGGTCGGTGTTGGGTCGACTTTGAAGTCGCCCGTATGGATCACAACGCCCAGCGGCGTGTGGATTGCCAGCGCCACGCAATCCACCAGGCTGTGTGTCACCTGAATCGGATTGATCGTGAATGGCCCTAGCATAAACCGTGTACCAGGACGGATCTCTCGAAGGTCGGCGTCGTCGAGCAGGTTGTGCTCTTCCAGCTTGTTTTCCACCAGCGCCAGTGTGAACTCGGTGCCGAACACCGGAACGTTCAACTCTGAGAGAATCCACGGAAGCCCGCCGATATGGTCTTCATGCCCGTGGGTGAGGACAATTCCTCGAACCTTGTCCCGGTTCTGCAGCAGGTACGTGATGTCCGGAACCACAATATCCACGCCCAGCAGCTCGGACTCCGGAAACATCAGGCCGGCATCGATCACGATCATGTCATTGCCCCAGCGGACGGCCATGCAGTTCATTCCGAACTCGCCCAGCCCGCCCAGAGGCGTCAAATGTAGTTTTCCCGAAGGCATAAGATCCAGATGATGAAAGGTCGAAAAGCAACAGCGGTTATTCTGGCGAAACAGAACTATTGTATTAGTATCGCTTTCATTAAGTATCGCTTACTTTCTTCCTGTCCCGGAACAATTTTTCGGAGCACATGAAAACCGCTCTTCCGGAGCACAGGTTTTGCGTTTGCGAACACCGTAAAAACCGGAAATCGGGAACCAGGAAACAGGAACGATGAAGACGGAAGCTCAGGTTTCGTGTTGTTGCAGTTCATGATTGTGGATGTTTTTGTCCCTGAAATGGCGCGAATAGACGGTGAAAGCGATGCCTCTTGCTTGCAGGTTCGCACGGGCAGGCCCCTTATAGAAGCATCGGAGCGGAATTACAAAGCCATGGCATCCACGCTCGCTGCCGAGGCCGCAGGTGCTCCAAGCTCACCCTCCCACCGTGCAATCACCGCTGTAGCCAGGCAGTTTCCAACCACGTTGACGGTCGTCCGCGCCATATCCATGAACTGATCAACTCCCAGGATGATGAAGATCGGCCAACTCGGCAGATGAAACGAGTCAACCGTCCCTAGCAGGATGACCAGCGTCGCCCTCGGAACCCCCGCCACTCCCTTGCTCGTAAGCATCAGCGTAAAGACCATCAGGAGTTGCTGGCCAAAGCTCAAATGAATTCCGGCCGCCTGCGCCACAAAAACCGAGGCCAGAGAGAGATAAAGCGTGCTGCCGTCCAGATTGAAGCTGTAGCCGGTCGGCATCACAAAGGCGACAATCTGGCGCGGAACCCCGAACTCCTCCATGGACTCCATGGCCCGGGGCAGGGCAGCCTCAGAGCTAGCCGTGGCAAACGCAATGGAAGCCGGCTCCAGGACAGCCTGGGCGAAGCGCCGTAAAGGCAGCCGCGCCAGCAGTGCAACCGGCACAAAGACGCACAGAATGAACACAATCAGCGCTGCATAGAGGATGGCGACCAGCTTCAGCAGGTTGGTCAATACGCCGAAGCCCATGGTTCCGATGGTATAAGCCATGGCTCCGGCCACGCCGATCGGCGCGAACAGCATCACGATGTTCGTGAACTTGAACATCGTTTCCGAAACGCCTTCAAAAAATTCCAGGACCATGCGCCTTCGTTTTTCCTGTACCTGCGCCAGCGCAATGCCGAAAATGATGGCGAAAACCACCACTTGTAGCACCTGTCCTCGGGCGATAGAGTCGGCGATGTTCTCCGGGAAAACATGCAAAATCAGGTCCGTGGTGGTTTGCTTGGCGGCTTGAACCGGTTGGCTGGTTACTGCCGTGGGAGTGACCCCCACTCCGGCCTTCGAGAAATTGATCGCTCCCAATCCGATAAACAGCGCTACTGTGGTCACCAATTCGAAGTACAACAGCGCCTTCACGCCCATTCTCCCCACCTGTTTCAGGTTGGAGTGGCCGGCGATTCCCACCACCAGGGTAGAGAAAACCAGGGGAGCGATGATGTTCTTGATCAGGCGCAGAAAAATCCCGCTCAATACCTGCAGATTGGCCGCGAACAACGGCCAGTCGTGGCCGATCTCCGCTCCCACGAAAATCCCGGCGGTGATCCACACCGTCAGAGAGCGGCGAGTAATGGCGTAGCCGCAGAAAACCAGAATGGCGAGCCAGCGGCCGGCCAGCAGCAAATTCGAGGGGAGAGCGGCCCCGGCGTAGTGCGCCAGGGACCATAAAATGGCCGCTACGCCCGCCAGCGCAAAAAAGAGGAGGAGGAACCGAGATTGGGCAATGGGACTCTTCATTACCGTAATAGGTCTTCGAGTTGAATCGAGGTCTCCGTCTTTTGGTCGCGATACTTCACAATCACCGGCGTGTAAAGAGACAGCCCCCACTCCGTGCCTTTGCCCTTCGTAATGGCTCTGGCTCCCGGCACGACCACTGCATTTTCAGGGATAATTAACGGCCCATCTTCACCGGCCCGGTAGACCTGTTCTCGCACCACGTCGTAGACCGGGGTGGCTCTCGTAAGAATGACGCCTGCTCCCAGCACCGCGCCTGCGCGCACCTGGGTGCTCTCATAAACGCCGCAGTTGCCGCCGATCAGTACGTCGTCCTCAATAATCACCGGCGAAGCGTTCATCGGCTCCAGAACGCCGCCAATCTGCGAGGCGGCGCTTAAGTGTACCCGCTTTCCTACCTGCGCGCACGATCCCACCAGGGCGTGCGAGTCGATCATGGTGCCTTCGTCCACGTACGCGCCCACATTCACATACATCGGCGGCATACAGATCACGCCAGGGGCAAGGTAGGCTCCGGATCGCACCGAGGATCCTCCCGGAACCACGCGGACTTTGTTTTCAACCTTGAACTGCCGGGGAGGATAAGTGCTCTTGTCGACGAAGGACAAGGCTCCCCCGGAAGACTCCGCCAACTCGCCTAGCCGGAATCCCAGCAGGATTCCTTTCTTAACCCAGGCATTGACTTGCCAATGTCCAAAAACTCGCTCCGCCGCTCGAACTTCGCCGCGCGTAAGCTCGTTGAGGAATTGCTGAAAAACTTGTCTTGCCTCGCCCGCGGCCGTGCCGCCGAGTGCTTCGGCTGAATAGAACTGCTCGATTTTCCCCTGCAACGTATGCATCGTTTGCGGAGTATAACTGCCCGCTAACTTTGCCAGCAAATGCGCCTTTCGCATCTGAATGGAAGAGCTGAATTGCGGAGGGATGCCGGGCTGCGAAAAGGTTTCAGGCGGCTCTGGCTCGGAGGCGAACTTTCATGCGGGTTCTTTATGTCTCATATCCGTTGCTCACGGTTTCCGATGAAAGTGCCGGTGGCGCGGAACAAGTGTTGTGGACCTTGGAGCGCGAGATGGTTCGCCGTGGAGTCTCTTCAACGGTTGCCGCCTCTCGAGGATCGTGCGTGAGCGGCGATCTTCTGGATACCGGCGAACCATGCTCTGCGGCTGACGATCTTGAGAGAAGAAACAAAGAGCATCAGGCCAGGATTTTAGATTTCATTGGGAGCGAAGGCGGCTCCCTCGATTTGATTCATGACAAGTCCGGTAGCTTTTGGATGCGTGCTGCGGAAATCGATCTTCCCGTGCTGGCGACTCTCCATCTGCCTCGTCACTTTTATGATCAAAGCCTCTTTCATGGCATCCCGCCGAATGTGACCTTCAATTGCGTCTCTAGCCATCAGACTGGAAGTTTTTCCGATCTTCGCTCTGATTTGGGCTCGTCGCTTACAACGATTCCCAACGGCATTCCCCTAGATCGTTTTCAGCCGAATGGAGCGTGCCGCAATGGCCTGCTCTGGCTGGGCCGCATCTGCGAAGAAAAGGGAACGCATCTTGCTCTTGAGATAGCCTCCCTTGCCTCTTCGCACATCGTTTTGGCTGGCCAGGTCTATCCCTTCTCCTATCACCGGCAATACTTTGAGAGGGAAGTCGCACCCCGCCTTCAAAATCTTCAAAGCACCGCCTCGGCTAACTTTATTGAGAGGCCCTCGGCGGCGCAAAAGCGGAAGTTATTAAGTGAAGCATCCGCCTTGCTGATCACCAGCCTGGTGGATGAAACCAGCTCTTTGGTCGCCATGGAAGCAGCCGCAAGCGGAACTCCCGTGATTGCCTTTCGCCGGGGCGCGCTTCCGGAAGTCGTCAAGGACGGCGTGACCGGGTTTCTAGTGGAAGATGTGGAAGAGGCAGCGGTGGCTGTAACTATGATTTGGGAGATCAGCCCCGATGACTGTAGACGCCACGCCGAGGAGAACTTCAGCAGCGGGAAGATGGCGGAACGGTATGCCGAACTCTACAGCACCCTGAAAAGTCGTTGTTCGCAATCGTAGGCCAGATCAAGCGAATCGGTCCCTCTGTGACCTCCCGGTTTTCCTCTGTGCCTCTGTGGTAGCGCCGCAGGCAGGTCTTGCCTTCGCTGACCGCTAACTGTCGTAGCACCGCCTGGCCGATTCCAGAATACATCCCCGCAATGCGACAATATCCAAATGCCCCAGACTCTTGCTCACATTGCCGTCGTGGTTCGAGATTATGACGAAGCCATCGAATATTACACGCGCATCCTTGGTTTCAAGTTGATCGAAGATATCGACATGGGTGGAGGCAAACGCTGGGTTCTGGTTATGCCTCCTGGCTCAACCGGTACCAGCATCTTGCTGGCGCGCGCGGCAAATCCCGAGCAAGCCAGCCGCATTGGCAACCAGACCGGCGGCCGCGTCTTTCTGTTTCTTCAAACCGACGATTTTTGGCGGGACTACCGTGCGCTCCTCGCGCATCAAGTCGAGTTCGTGCGTGAACCCAAAGAGGAGTCCTACGGAACCGTTGCCGTCTTCAAAGATCTCTGCGGCAACCTGTGGGACCTGGTTCAGAGACGCGGCTAGAAAGCACCCTCATCCCATTTTAAGCATCTGGGATTGGCCCGATTGCCGGGATAGCTCATATTGCTGGGTTAGACCCTATTTCCGGACTAACTCCTGAAATCCCGCGAAAATGTGGGTGCCCCATCCTTTGTGGAGAGCGCGCTCTTGGTTTTTGCGCTCGGAGCAAAGGGTGGGTTTAGATGATGTCCGTAGCTACACCGCTTGTCTCTAATTTACACGCTTACTCGTTGGTCACCACAGACCATCAGCTTGCGCCGGG
The DNA here is from genome assembly GCA_035295685.1 of Candidatus Angelobacter sp. Lineage (GTDB taxonomy): Bacteria > Acidobacteriota > Terriglobia > Terriglobales > Acidobacteriaceae > Angelobacter. The sequence continues at coordinate 11,901 of DATGIO010000137.1, read as the reverse complement.
CATGTTTTTGGTTTTTGGCTGAGCGCTGATGAATGCCGATGGCTATCCGCCCTGCGGCCCTTCAATCCCATATTGGACAAATCCCAACAAAGTCCCGTGCCAAGCGATAGCGCCTGTGCCGGCCCCTCTGTGACCTCAGGTTCTTCCTCTGTGTCCTCTGTGGTAGCGCCGCAGGCAGGTCTTGCGTTTGCTGAGCGCTAACTGCTATTTCACCAACCCAATCTGCCGTATCAATTTCTGGAATCGCGGATCGGATCGTAGCGGATCGAGCATCGGTTCCACGTTGAGCCATGTGAGCCCGTCAGCGCGTTCCTCGTAGGCTTTTTCCAGCCATTGCAGCGCTTGTTCCGGGTTGCCAAGTCCTGCATGCAGGATTCCAAAATAGGTCGCCGGAATGTAACGCGTCTTCACATAGCTACTAAAAGCTTCGACAATTTTCTGGGTCAGGTCGGTTTGGCCGCTCATGCCGTAAGCCAACCCCAGCGCCGCGTCTGCAAGCGGAACGTCGCCGAAAGAAGTCCCTTTTGGTTGCAGCTCCGCAATGGCCTCGGCTTTCATGCCCAGGCGTGCGTAGGCTCGGCCGAAGATGAAGCGAAGCATGAAATGGCCGGGGTCTAGCTCCCGTGCTTTTTTGCACTCTTCCACGGCGCGTTGATACTCCCGGCCAAAGTAGTACGCCATGGCCCGCGTGGCATGGACCGCTACCAAGCGATGCGGATCGGTCTGCTGCACGATCGTGAGTGTTTGCTCAATTTCTCGGAAGCACTCCTCCCGTCGTCCCAGCGCCAGAAGCATCCATGAGTACCAGAGATGAGCATCAGCGGAATCGGGGTTGAGTTCAATCGACCGCCGATAGCTGGCCTCGGCGTTTTCCCAGTCCCAATGAAAGTGATGGCGTACCAGCGCCAGCGCCGCGTGGGCCTCCGCCAGGGAATCGTCGAGGGACAGAGACCTTGCCGCCGCCGCTTCGGCCTTGGGCATCGCTTCGCGTGGAGGCAGCAAGTCAAAGGGAGCAATCGACAGCAGGGCATAGGCGCTTGCCAATCCCGCATAGGCGGGTGCGTAGTTTGGTTCTTCCGCCACCGCGTCCTCAAAATGGCCAATGCTCTTTTGAATCGCCGTTGCCGACATGCCGTGCAGATGGTATCGGCCCCTCAGATAGTTTTCATAGGCGGTGGGACTCAACCGGCTCCGTCCAGCTTCAAGTTCGTCTAGCCGCGCTTGTTCCGGCCGGCTGATCGCAATCTGGATCTCTTGGGCAATTGCCTGTGCAATCTCCGCCTGCACTGCCAAAATGTCCCGCAGATTTCGCTCGTAAGTCTCTGCCCAAAGCTGCGTCTGGTCTTCCAGGGAAACAAGCTGTGCGGTAATGCGCACGCGGTCCTCGGCCCGTCGCACGCGGCCCTGTAACAGGAAATCGATGCCCAACTCTTCTTTGATCTGCGTAAGCGGCTTGTTGCTGGACTTGTAGTCCATGGCCGTTGAAAGCGCGATAACCGCCAGGCTCTTGGGCTGAAGCCGCGTGATCTGCGTAATCATCTCTTCGGTAAGGCCGTCACTGAAATAATCCTGCTCCGGATCGGCGTTCAGGTTGCCGAAAGGTAGAACGGCAATCTTGATCTTTTCAGACGGTGCCGGAGTTCCCGAAGCTTGCTGCAAATTTTCCGAACTCTGTTGCCGGGTATTGAACCAAGTATCCAGCTCTGATTTGTAAGAGTAGACCGAGCCTAGCTTGTCGTGCTGGTGTCGATACACCGGCAGGCCCTCTTTCTTCTCCCACCGTTGGACAGTGCGGACATCGCGCCGCAGATAGGAGGCGATCTCCTTCCAGGAATCAAGTCGGTCCGCGGGGCTCAATTGAGCAGGGGCATGGCCAGTCATGAAAATTCTTTGAAGTGCGTTTTGGCGACCGTCCTGACGATCGTTTGTAGCGTTCTCGAGAGCAGGGTTGGCCTTATTTTTAGGTGCGGCCGCCCCCGATAGTCCGGATTCTATCGTTCCGGACGAGAGCTTTCAATCGGGGAAACGGGCAATTCCATGGAGGATCACTCGCAAAAATCAGTGGATTGGAGCTTCGGCGTTATGGAGCGGCACCGTCAAGCACGAATCGTATAGGCCGCCTGTGAAGATTTTGTGCCATCCACGATTCACGAGGTCGGTGTGCCGAAAGGCCGGGTACCTCGCCGCATCCTGCCCTTGAATTGTCAGGAGTAAGCTGCTTCCAGATTCGAAGAGCGTCGCCGATGGCCAGATTTCGATGTCTACGGGGACAATCTCGCCGGGAGCAAGTTTTTGAATGCGACGATGAGTATGCCATGGACGCAGCTGCGTGCTCCGCGAAGTGTCCAGTTCTCGATGCGATGCTCTGAGCCATCCCTTAGCAACGCTGTCCCGCTCGAAGCCATTAAATCCGGAGAAGAAGACTTCTTTGCCAGTGCAATCGAGTTTTCGAATGACGACGAACAGGTCCAAATCGTCTCCTTCCGAAGTACTGATCCAAAGCTTCAACCCCATACCGCCGATTAATTCCGTCTGGTTTTGAAACCTCAATGAGAAAATCGCCTTTTGATTGCGACGCGTCGACAAATATTGCACCATGCCTTCTGCGGCAACAGGCTCCTTCTCTAAGCTTCCTGTATTGGCGCAAAGATAGAGGGGAGTGGGCCGTATCGATTGCAGCGGCCAGGCCTCCTCAGCCCGAACCTCCTGTTGGTAGAAGCCCATGCGAAGTTCCAGCCGCACCCTGGGCACGGCGCACATTCCATTGCTGGCGCCTTTCAAGAAATGATCGAGGAATCGTCTCTGATAACTCAAGGCTTCCTCGCTGTAAAAAGTCTCCCACTTTTTCCGTCCATGAGTGAATAACCATTTTTGCTTCGATGAAATCTGCTGATAACCTTCCAGTGACCCCCGCGTATGCAGTCCGTGATCGGACCAGCTCGCGCACACCAATGCCGGCACGTCAATATCTTCGAGGATCGGTCGTTTAGCCGCCCAGTAATCGTCCGCGAGAGGATGAGAGTCTCGCTCACTGAGGAAGTGTTCTGCCATCGGGAATTTACGATTGTGTCCAGCCCTAAGCCGCCGTTTATCCCACAACGATACAAACATGGTTTCCGGAATCCCGCCGTGAAATGCGAGTTCGCGGTACAAATCAGTCACCCCCTCCCACGGGACAATGGCACATAAGTGAGGAGGCCTGAGCGCCGCGGCCCGCCATTGCGACATGCACAGATAGGAGACTCCCATAAGTGCAACTCGTCCCGTGCACCACGGCTGCGATGCCGCCCACTCAATAAGGTCATAGTAGTCCTCTGCGTCCTGCTGTCGAAGGACACCCGCATGTCCTTCCGATTTGCGCATCCCGCGAACATCTGCCTGAAGGACCGCATAGCCTTGCTCAACCCAATAGACCGGATCGGGCGATTCGAATCCTGTCAGTCGAGAGCAGTGAACCTTGCCAAACTTTACGCCAGAGAGACGCATGAAGAAGTTTGCGATTCGTTCAGGAAGCCCGCTGTCCTTTCCGTACGGTGTTACGGACATGATGACCGGGTGCGGTCCTTCCTCCTTGGGTTTGTACAGGTTGGCAGACAGACGGATGCCGTCTCGCATGGGCGCGATGAGATCACGCTCAACAGAGATAGATGGAATTGGCATATTGTTCCCTCGAACTCATACAGTGAGAACTTTCAAACCAATAATTGCAAGAGGTCCACTCTCATGACGACGAGCTGCTCGTTCTCCGCAGTCCAAGAGTCTGTAAAAATACGCGTTTGGCCTGGCTTCATCAAAGCGGCCTGTATGGGTGACACAAAGGCCAAAACTACGATTTCTACGGGAAATTACCTATGATGTGCAAAGGTAGCACCGATCTACTTTGGACCAACGAGAACGTCTCTTGAAACACTCCCTGAAAAAGAGACTATCAAGAATTTTCATGCGATTGCCCTGCAGTCGAGGAAACGGCAAACAGCGGCGCGGCTTGCATGCCGCGCCTTGCCGCTTGTGGCGAAGGTAAGGTATCGCTAGAGTTCATAGCAGCAGAGGTACGAGAGCGGGAACATCGCCGGTCTGCGAGTGTCTAGCTGTGGCAAAACATTGATCAAGTTTTGTTAAGCAGTGGTAACTCGGCAGAACCGGCGATGAATTTTTTCTTCGAAATTTTCGCGCAAAAAAAATCAGCCCCGGCGTTCTTTGGGTAATTGGACACGATCTCACTGTTTGAAGTGAGGACGGCAACGACAAGAATTTTCCAGGGTGCCCCGCAACATTTTCCTGTTGCTGCCGTCAAAACAAAATCAAGGAGGTGATTGTCCACAAACCCATGTAGTTGGTGATTCATCGATTCCGTTTATCCTCTATGCTGAAAGAAGAAAGGCTGCGCTTGAGCCGCGCAGCCTTTTTAATTTCAAGCGTCTTTGGGAACTTTGCTCTTGGTTCGTACCCCTGATTTAGAACCTCATTGTTGATGTTTCCGCCTTTCCTAGGTAAGGAAGAGGAAAATTCATCGCATCTCTCCGCGGTGAGATCGCCAGTTCCAACTCCGGTTGTAAATTATTACCTGATGACATCCACGGCACAGGCGGCTCAAGCCACAGAGACGGATCGACTCCCCAAGCTGTACGTTGGGCTCATTGCGCTCATGGGCGCGATCAAGCTCCTTCTTCATCTGCTCACCAATAGCCAGTATGGATATTTTCGCGACGAGCTTTATTACCTCGACTGCGCGCGCCATCTCGATTGGGGCTACGCCGATCACGCTCCCGGTGTAGCGCTCTACGCCAAGATAGGCCTTCTTTTCGGAGGTTCCTTGCAAGCAATTCGTTTCTTGCCCACGCTGGCGGGTGTCGGCGTGGTGATCACAGCGATGCTGATCGCCCGGGAGCTTGGCGGCAAGATGTTCGCGCAATTTCTTGCCGGTTTTTGCACGCTCCTGGCCATGGCTTATCTGCTCATCGACTCATTTCTTAGTATGAATGCCTTTGAGCCGTTGTTCTGGATGGCCTGCATCCTCGTGTTGCTCAAGATCATGCGCACCGGGAACTCTCGCCTCTGGCTGTGGTTTGGGCTTTTTGCCGGGCTGGGATTGGAAAACAAGCATTCAACGGCGTTCTTTTGCCTCGCGGTTTTGATTGCGCTCGTTCTTACGCCGTTGCGTCGGGAATTGACCCGGCCTTGGATATGGCTTGGCGTGTCGGTTGCTGTGCTGATTTTTCTTCCGAACATCGTCTGGCAGATCCGCCATAACTTCGCCACGCTGGAACTCCTGCGCAACGTGCAGAAGATCGGCAAAAACGTGGTGCTGGGCCCTGGCGAATACTTCCTACATCAGGTTTTGTTCATGAGCCCCCTGTCGATCTTGGTGTGGGGCGCGGCGCTGGTGTGGTTGTTCCTCCCAGTGGGTAGACGGTTTCGCGTCTTGGGCTGGATATATCTGGCTTTGCTCGCGCTGTTCATTGCCATGAAGGGCAAAGACTACTATCTCTATCCGATTTATCCTATGCTCTTTGCGGCTGGAGCTGTGGCCTGGGAGCAGTGGACGCAACAGCGCGACTGGCTGCGGCCTCCCCTCGTGATTCTCCTGAGCACGGCGGCACTGCTTGTGCCTTTGGGATTGCCGATTCTTCCACCCGGTCGGCTCCTTACTTACATGCAGCGTATTCATCTGATGCCTCCCAAATCCGAAGTTGGGCACCGCGGATCTTTGCCCCAGTATTTTGGCGATCGATTTGGTTGGGAAGAATTGGTAGACCAGGTGGCCCACGACTACAATACGCTTCCTCCCGACGTGCGCGCCAAGACAGCGATCTTTGCTAACAATTATGGCGAGGCGGGAGCGATTGACCTGTTTGGTCCAAAATTGGGCCTGCCTACAGCCATCAGTACCCATCAGAACTATTTCTTCTGGGGGCCGCCACCGCCTGATCAAGGTGCGCAAGGATCGAACCTTTTAGTCTTGGGGGACAATCCCAAAAGCCTGGCTCGCCTTTGCGATTCCGTTCAGATGCTGAGCTTCCACTACCATGCCTGGGGAATGGGTGAAGAAAATGGCCCCATCCTGCTTTGCACCGGGCTCAAGAGTTCGCTCCAGCAGGAGTGGCCGAGGCTCAAAAAATGGAACTGATTGCGGCGCATGAATTTTCTTGCAAGAAATCTCAGGCGCCGCGTTCTCTGGTCAGGGAAGCTCCTTGGAAGGTTAGGCGTAACGACGCGATGCAAGGCAACATCGGAAGACGCAAGTGGGACCAGAAACACGGAAGCACTGGGTAAGAATCTGAAGCAAAGAAGCCGAAGCAGCAGGGAACAACAGCGAAGTAGGGAACAAGGGAACAATGAGACGGCGGACTTAGCGTTTTCTGGCATTGGCTGGAAACAGCGGAGTCCGCCGTTCCTCTTTATTTCTTTCTTATGAATCAATTTCGATTTCGCCTTCCTTTCTCAACATCGTTTTCCAGAATATTTGGCCAGTTCTCCTGATGAAGCTGACGCACAAGGTCTGCTCCTTTGGAATGGCTCACCCGCATGGGCTAGGGCGAATATTTGTTAATCCATTGTCAAAATTTCGTTAAGATTGCTTAATGTTCACGATCCGTACTCTTACCGGAGGATTCATGCTCAAGAAGAAGACGACGAAGAAAGATTGTTGTTGTCGTCCCGGAGATCTGGTGGAGAAGAACAAGTCGGAAGCCGATTATCTGCAGGCGGAAGGCATGGGAACGATAAGAAGATGGCTGCAGCTCGCCGACCACCTCCTCGACTCCCAGGACGATGAACTCGCGGCTGCCGAATAGCTCACCCCACTGCCAAAGAAGTCTTCCAGAGTTCCCTCCGATCACCCCGAAATCCTTCCAACCGTTCAACATAGCCGGAATCACGGCTGGCTGTTTTCATCACTCACGAATGTGAGGGATTCCCCATCTTTTTTTGAACGGCGTGCACTTGATTCTTGCGCTCGGGGCAAAGGGTGGGTCTCCGTCCAGCATGTTCTCCCGAAAAAAATCTCCCAACGCACAAGATTTTCCTTGACTCAATGTACTAGTGTTATAGTACACTAGTTTTATAAGGCAACCATCAACGAACCAATGAAACAAGCCCTGTCGAATACGAAAGCGCCGTTTCAGTTCCGGCTGGATCTGCACAGCGGAGTGCCGGTGTACCGCCAGTTGATCGACCAGGTGCGTTCCGGCCTGGCGTCAGGAAGGTTGGTGGCGGGAGATCAGCTTCCTACAGTGCGGCAGCTTGCGGTGGATCTGGCGATTAATCCCAATACCGTGCTCCGCGCCTATCGGGAGCTGGAGCTTGGCGGCCTGCTTGAGACACAGCAAGGCACAGGGACTTTTGTGAGGCACAAGAAAGTGCAAAGCAGTGAAGGCGATGAGGAACGTCAGCGGCAGTTGAGTCAACTGGTGGATGAGTTTCTTGCGCGGGCCGGAGCCGCTGGATTCAGGGTGGAAGAATTATTGGAACGATTGAGCGAGCGAATGGAGGGAAGGTAAATATATGACAAAGGTTGAAACAATACCGATCAGTGGTGTAGCGATCGCCGCCTGTGTGATCAGTGTCTTGGTTGGTTTTGGCGTCAGTGCCCTCACCAGGAATCCGATAGCTTTGATTGCAGGTGTTCTTGTGGGTGTCTACCTGCTGCTTGCCATCAAGGTAGTGCGCCAATGGGAAAAGGTTGCGCTTCTGCGGCTGGGCCGCTACGTGGGCCTGCGTGGTCCTGGATTGTTCTTTATTATTCCGGTGATTGAGACGCTCAGCTCCTATGTGGATCAGCGTATCCGCGTCGCAAGTGTCACGGCTGAATCTGCCCTGAGTAAAGACACTGTACCTGTGAACGTAGACGCCATCGTTTTCTGGCTGGTATGGAACGCCGAAAAGGCGATCCTGGAAGTTGAGAGCTTCAACGAGGCCATCACCCGGAGCGCCCAAACGGCCCTCCGTGAATCGATCGGGCGGCATGAACTGGCCCAGATGATTACCGAGCGCGAAGTGTTGGGCCACGAACTACAGCGCATTCTCGATGCTAAAACTACCTCCTGGGGCATCACGGTCCAGTCCGTGGAGATCCGCGATGTAAAGATTCCGCAGGCGCTGGAAGACGCGATGTCTCGCCAGGCGCAAGCTGAGCGCGAACGCCAGGCCCGCATCATTCTTGGTCAGGCGGAGACTGAAATTTCCGATAACTTTGTCCGCGCAGCTGCCGCCTACGAACAAAATCCGGTGGCGTTGCATCTGCGCGCTATGAACATGCTCTATGAGGCCATCAAAGAACGCGGCTCCATGGTGATCGTGCCGTCTTCCGCCGTGGAGACCATGGGGCTCGGCGGAAACTTGGCGACTATCGCCGTAGCCAAGGGACAATAGGGGAATCGGCCTGGGCCGTCTCATCGGGCGGTGATCGGGCTGATGCCGGTCCGTGAAATGCTGGTTGACGAAGGCCGACTGCACTATACAATTGCGGTCGGCCTTCCTAGTTCAGCATGAGAGGAATCAACGCATGAAATCCTTTTGCGGATTCAGGCTGTTTTTGTTTGCGATAGTTTTGACTGTAGTTCCTGCGTGGGCGCAATTCCCTAAAATTCCTAAACCTAGCGTGCCCAGTGTTCCTAGCGTCCCCAGTACGGTCAGCACTCCCAAAGTTCCCTCCGAGACGGATCGAGTGATCAAGGGCGCGATCGCCTCTGCTCTGGAACGCACTTTGAAGGAAGAAGCTCCCATACAATACGACGCGGTGCCATATCCCTCCCTAGGGCAGCTCCCGGGAACCCCATTCAGCGCAACCGGTGATAGCAGCATCGTGCTGCGCCAGATGGCCAAATCCACGGATGGTACCGTGCAGCTTCCCCAAGGGGACTACCGGATCCCCGTTAGCACCTACTCGATGCGGATGTCCGGCGCCAGTCCCAATGCCGATGTCTTTGCCCTCGCTCCGCTGCGCGGCAAACGCGCCGACATGATTTGGGCATTGAATGCCCGTTCCGTGGATGCCCCTCTCACGCAGCCCCAGGTTCAGGCCGCTTCCTGGGCAGTGCAATCCGGCATGAAGTACGATGAGATGCCGCATGACATTCAGACGGTGATTGACCGGCTCATTCCCGAGTTCAAGCCGCGTTTGGCAACCAGCTACTACGAGCAAATCAAAGCCACCTGGGATGGATTTTCCACCAAAGTTTCCGGCCTGCCGCTGCTGGATGACGCTTTGGATAGACTCGGCGATGTGGGCAAAACCATCCGCAAGATCCATCAGAACAGCGACGAAATAAAGGCCGATGCCCAGAACTTCCAGGCCATGGCCCATCTGTTTGCTCCCCCTGGCCCCAAAGCGCCTGCGGGTGGCGCCACCCAATGGAGCGTAACTGCCCCCGGCGTCTACCAGCGCCTGCTCAATCCGTCATCGTACGACGGGCCGGGTTCTTTGGAGATTCGCGTAACCGCCAAGGGTGCGGTCGCGGTGACCAGCCTGATCGCCAGTCCTTTTTCTCAGGCGCAGCCGCTCTCCATGGCTCCCATGAAACTGAAAAAGTAGAGAGAAGAAACGGACCAACCTTCCGATGAAAAAGTGCATTGAGTCGCAAGCTATCGAAGGTTGGTTCGTTCTCCAGGCATGAATGCTCTTTTGTCTGCTACCTTTGCAGTAGTCCTCGGCCCACTCTTGGGTAGCGTCATTGCCCAGCCCACCGATGTCTCGAAAGACGAAAATGACAAAGTGGCTTTGACTAGCCTCTCGCAGCCTGTCTATCCGCCGATGGCGCGCATTGCTCATGTGATAGGTACCGTAAAGCTGAACCTACAGGTTCGAAAGGATGGCAGCCTTGCGAACGTCGTTGTAGTCAGCGGCCATCCCATGTTGGCTCAGGCGGCTCTGGACAGCGCGCAGCAGTCCCGATTTGAATGCCGGGAGTGTCCGGAAGATACGACCCCGTTTTCGCTCACATATACATTCCGATTTGCTGAAGGAACTGAGATCTTGCTAGGTAGCGGCCAGCAACATGTGGTGCAAGTGAAACAAGTGGGAAGCGACGTTACCGTGATAGCTCAATCCGCCCTTATCTCGGGCGGCTATCCCGTGAGCGTTCGGGTTCGGTCTGCAAAATGCCTCTATCTCTGGCGTTGCGGACTGCAATGGGGTGGAGAAGACCACTATGATGATCGAGTGCGCTCGCCGAAGTGCCTATATCTTTGGAAATGCGGAAGATCCGTCCAGGTCTCAATGTGATGGACAATTTCGTACAATGAATAGCCTTCGACCACTGTTGTACGCAACTTTCCTGTTTGTTCTTACGGCGCACGTCGCGCATGCCGGAGATGATGCCAGCGGGCGGACGCCGTACAGCCTCAATTTGGCCCTGCCCTTCACAACCTCTTCGATGGAGGCCAAGGACACGCTTTGGAGCGAATCTCTTGTCAGGCTGGCGATGAAGCTGGCGCAGCTGTGGAAGAGTGGCCATTTATGGCCACGTCAAGCACACCCCAACAAATTCCGCCTTGGAGCACAAATGAGAACTTCTGTTCTCATTTGTGCTCCAAGGCATCTCCTTTCTGAAATAGAAGAAGTGAGCAAGAAATAAAAATGGGCGGGAAATCACGGCGTTGTTGCCGCTCTTCCCCGCCCGAGCCCTCTAGGGTTAAGGAGATTAGTGAGCTTTGTCCGGAACTCTTGTCTGGTCGGTGATCCAGTTCACCTCCCAGGTTTTACCGCCATCCTCGGAGTAGGATTGCTCAAAGTGGGCTGAGTTGGCAGTAATGTCCGACCACACGTATCGAATCAAAACCATTCTGCCTTCATAGGTGTCCTGGCAATAGAACTCGCCGCGTCCGTTTTTGAACTCGCCCACGTTGGGCGGTCCGCTCATGATGCCGTCTTTGCTGTTGGCCCAATAGAGGCTCCACTGGTGCGTTTGTGCGTTGTAGAGGCGCAGCGTGAGTCCTTGGATATGGCCCGTGGGGCTGTCTACCTCGAACTCTTCAAGATCCGCCCGTCCATCCCACACTTTGCGGGTCACGGAAGTGCCATCGAACTCCACCCACGATGTGGAACCTGTAAGAGGATGCAGCAGCCGCTTCAAGTGGATTTTGAAACTGCCAACCTCGAAATCGAAGTCGTGTTGTCCGTCGCGCCTCTGGATCGCGGTTTTAGCTGCTCCCGTATCCGTCTGGGCCGCCGCCTGGAAACACGAAATCTGGAAACATGAAATAAGGATGAGAGCGCCTAGGGTGAAAACAAAAGTGCTCGCCGGGAAAAACCTCGGAACGCGCCGCCATCTCTGCATCTCTTTATTTCCTCCAGGGAAAAATGTTTGGAATCCGGTGTCGCTCTCGGTGTTTTGATCTGCGGGCCCGGAGACAACTGCTGTAAGGAGCATGCGGCAGCATGTGGTATTTTTGAAGGTCCACTTTCTGTGCCAATCGAGATACCACTTTCGGGCAAGCGCGCCGGCAAAAACAAAACCGACAAAACCGGGATTAATAAAATTGGGGTTGGCAAAACCGGAATTAGCAAAACCAGCTTTGGCAAAAAGACGATTAGCAAAACGGCCGCTAAAGGCAGCCCCACCCGCAAAGACCACAGTCACAAAGCTCTAAGTCACAAAGATCTAAAACAAAAAGACAAAAGCGCCGACGAGCCTCTCTTCCGTCAGGTATATCTCAGCCTGCGCCAGGCGATCCTTTCCGGCGCACTGCACAGTGGCGAAAAGCTCCCCTCGACGCGTGACGTAGCCGAGCAACTCAAAGTTTCAAGAACGGTTGCCGTCATGGCCTTCGATCAGCTGCTCTCCGAGGGCTTTGCCGTAGGCCGCTCTGGTTCAGGCACCTACGTGGCTGAAAATATTCCTGCTCTGGAAGCCGTGACCGATTCTGACGGGAATCGATTGCTTGGTGACTCAGCCAAGCTCG